>JBFXGX010000001.1:0-46465 GCA_050177605.1 Candidatus Izemoplasmatales bacterium
TTAAAAAAAAGCCGATCAATCACAGAATTAGATGTTTGCATTTTTTACTCAAAAAAGAAAATAAAAAATGCCACCATCTACACAAAAGACATCTCTTATTGCTTTTTTGCAATAAAAAATGCCCTTATCTCATGCGAACATCCTTTATTTCCCCCTAGAAAATAAAAAATGCCCTCATCCCTACTGTGAGATAACGGCAACTGGCTACCATCTTGCGAAGGCCCTATAGCTTTGCGTCACTAAGTTTCCCTAGTTTTGCTATTTACAAATTAATTATATCTTTTTCGTAAGAATTAGTCAATATAAAAATAAAAAGATGTTTAGAATTCGGTAAACGAAAAACTAAACATCTTTTATTCTTAAATAAAGAAATCAATCAATTGTTTTAAAATATTGTTATCATATAACCATTTAGATAATCTAAACTGATCGGTTCCAAGTTGCATATCCTCCGCTAGGAATGGTCCGATGGCATCATTAATTCCTGGAATGGTAATGAGTAATGCAAGAATAAACAACAAGATATAGATTATGGCGGCAACTTTGACAAATCCGAATAATAGTCCAAAAATCTTGTCGATTTGTTTAATGATTGGTATCGAAGTGATTAATTTTGCAAGTATTTTGAGGAAGAAAAAGACAATCATCGAACCAAAGAATAACGTAATGAAAGCAATCACTAACAAAGCTAGAGATGTGATTAAAGGTTCTACTGCTTGAATAATACTCATTGTTACTTGATTAAAATCAATACTTTCAACAATCCAATCCACCATAAAGGTTGGCAGGCTCATCCCATCAAAGGCAGCGCGAACATTTTCAGGATTCAATGTCTCCCCAAACAAATCTGTTCGGCTCAGTAAATATTCACTTACTTTGCCACTGATTGTTTCGCCAATCCAGCCATCTAATATATTTGCGAATGGTCTCGCAAGAATGATCGATCCTAGTAAGCCAAATATACCACTAGTCATTTCAACTACTTTTAATAAAAAACCACTTTTCCATCCAATGACTAAGAAGATGATAACAACAACGACAATTGCAACATCGATAATTCCAAACATATTGAGTATGTTCATCTTATTTCCCCCCCTAAGAAAGTTATTGATTTTTCTGTTCTTCTAAGTAATCTTTATAAGTCAGTATCATTTTTTTAGCAGCATACACTTCATCAATTCTCGTGATTGGTGTATGATGCGGAGCACTTTTTAAAATCTCAGGATTCGATATTGCTTCTTGTGCAATGTCTTTCATCACACGAATAAACTCATCGATTGTTTGTTTAGACTCTGTTTCCGTTGGTTCAATCATGATTGCTTGATGGAAAAGGAGTGGAAAGTAAATCGTCGGAGCGTGCATTCCATAATCAAGAAGACGTTTCGCTACATCTAAGGTTTTCACACCAGTAGATTGATCAATCAATCCATCAAAAACACATTCATGCATTGAAAAACCTTTGATTGGTAAGAAATAATCATTCTCTAAAGCTTTTTGAATATAATTCGCATTCAGTACAGCATAAGGCCCAACTAATTTCAAATTTTCTCTACCCAAAGTTTTGATATAAGTTAACGCACGTACCCATACCTTGAAATTTCCAAGGAATGAAGATACAGAGCCAATCGCATCTTTGCTATATTCTAAATAATAAGAATCGTCTAGCTTTTTTACACGAGGATTCGGTAGTAAATGTGCTAAATGAGAAACAACCCCGACAGGACCGCTTCCTGGTCCACCACCACCATGAGGTGTAGAGAAGGTTTTATGAAGATTGATGTGAATGATATCAAATCCCATGTCTCCTGGACGAGCAACGCCAAGAAGTGCATTTAGATTCGCGCCATCATAATAAAGTAATCCACCTGCATCATGTACTAAAGAAGCAATCGTAAGAATATCACGTTCAAAAATACCAACAGTATTCGGATTCGTAAGCATGATCCCAGCTACTTCGTCATTTAATACAGCTTTTAAAGCTTCAATGTCGACAGTACCTTGTT
Organism: Candidatus Izemoplasmatales bacterium; assembly: GCA_050177605.1. Lineage (GTDB taxonomy): Bacteria > Bacillota_I > Bacilli_A > Izemoplasmatales > Hujiaoplasmataceae > JAHIVB01. The sequence goes on from JBFXGX010000001.1 coordinate 2,004, forward strand.
CTGTAGAAGGAATCTCAATCACTTCCATACCACATACCGCTGTCGAAGCTGGATTGGTTCCATGAGCAGAATCCGGAACAATCACCTTCGTCCGTTTAAAATCTTTACGATCTTCATGATACTTTTTCATAATCATTAATCCAGTTAGCTCGCCGTGAGCACCAGCATAAGGATTTAAACTGAATTCATCCATTCCTGACAATTCAGATAATGAAGCAGATAATTCTTCTGCCATTTTGAGTGCTCCTTGTACTGATGATGCACTTTGTAACGGATGGATGTGATTAAAACCAGAAAATGAAGCAATTTCTTCATTGATTTTCGGATTGTATTTCATTGTACAAGATCCAAGCGGGTAAAATCCATTTTCAACCCCAAAATTTTTCTTCGAAATATTCGTGAAATGACGAAGTGTATCTAATTCAGATACTTCAGGAAGTGATGGGGCTTCTTTGCGAAGTAAACCATCTAATTCACTCATTGAATAATCACTGTTGAATGATTTTGGTAGTTGATAGCCAACTCTACCACTAACAGACATTTCAAATAATAAGAGATCGTCTTTTACCATGATAAGCCTCCTAATATTTGAACTAAATGATCAATTTCAGCCTTTGTTCTTTTTTCTGTTACGGCGAAGGTAATCATATTTTCAAATTCCTCGCCTAAATGAGATAAAGACAACCCACCTAAAATTCCATTTTGTTTTAATACCTCATCAATTAGTTCATGTGGAATATGTGTATTAATCACAAATTCCTTTAAAAATGGAGCGTCAAAAGCAGGATAGAATTTTCCTGTTTGAAGCAATTGATGATATAAGTAATGTGCCCCCTCATAGGAGCGTTCATTCACTTCTTTTAATCCTTTTGGTCCTAATAAACTTAAATATACAGTGGTATATAAAGCCATTAAACTTTGGTTTGAACAAATATTACTATTTGCTTTTTCTCTGCGAATGTGTTGTTCTCTCGCTTGTAAAGTTAACACAAAAGCTCTTTTTCCTAAAGCATCATAACTGAGTCCACAAATACGACCAGGCATTTTACGAACATGTTTTTTAGTTGTGGCCATATAACCTAAGGTTGGACCACCAAAGGAGAGTGGCATTCCAAGGGCTTGACAATCACCTACAGCAATATCAGCCCCATCTTCACCAGGCGTTTTTAAAACGCCAAGTGTAGAAATATCTGCGTTTTCAATCAGTAACGCTCCTGCAAGATGTGCAAGGTTCCCAACTGGCTCAAAATCTTCTACTATTCCAAAATAATTAGGCTTTTGGACAATGACACCTGCAACGCTTGAATCAATACTGTTACTTAGCGTTTGGATATCAATACACCCATTTTTTGAAGGAACAACTTCAACATCGATACCTTTAAAATGAGCATAAGTCTTCACTACTTCAATGAGGACAGGATTCACATTATTTGGAATTAAAACTTTATTCCTTTTTGTGATTGAACACGCCATAAACATCGCCTCAGCTGTGGCTGTGGTTCCGTCATACATTGAAGCATTAGAAACGTCTAACCCTGTTAATGTTTGAATCATCGATTGGTATTCAAAAATATAAGTTAGCGTCCCTTGCGCAATTTCAGGTTGATAAGGTGTATATGCAGTTAAAAATTCTTGTCTAGAAACAATTGAATTGATTACCGAAGGTTGATAGTGATCATAAAACCCACCACCAGCAAATACGGTGTATTCAGTATTTTGTTTCGCTAGCGCACTAAAATAACGACGAATCTCTTCTTCCGACATACTTTCGTCTAAATTATATTCACCTTCGAATAACACACTCGAAGGAATGTTCTTAAATAATTCTTTCGTTTCTTGAATGTTCAAGAAACTTTTCATCTCTTCAAGATCCACATCAGTGTGTGGAAAGTACTTAAACATAGTCGTTCCTACTATTTCACCAATTCTTGATATGCTTCTAGTGTTAATAATCCATCAAGTTCAGAAAGGTCAGATAATTCAACCTTGAGCATCCATGCACTATAGGCATCTTGATTCACAAGTTCAGGTTCCCCAATTAAATCTTCATTTACTTCGACAATTTCACCACTAATAGGAGAGATTAAATCTGAAGCAGCTTTTACGGATTCAACTGCACCAAAAACTTCTTCTTTTTCAAGTGTTGTGCCAGCTTCTGGAAGATCCACAAAAACAACACTTCCAAGTTCAGCTTGTGCGAAATCAGTAATACCTACTAATACTGTTTTGCCTTCTAATACTTTAACCCATTCATGACTTTCTGAATAATAAAGTCCTTCAACTAATTTTGACATTTTGTCCTCCTATTTAGTTTTATAATTTTTCTTTAAGAATTTACGATCGCGAACGAAACCGTTCACGAATTTATTACGAATTTGTACTTGTATCGATGTGCCTAGAGAACTATACTCTGTTTTGACTAAACCAAAGGCTATTGGCTTATTGAGCGAGATTGAAAGGTAACCAGTTGTTACATGCCCAATTTCTTCGTCTCCAATGAAAATAGGATAATGTGCTCTTGGAATCGCTCTATCGATAAGCTCGATGCCAACAAGTTTATATTTACTGCCATCTTTGATTTCTTTAAGTAAAGCGTCTCGTCCGATAAACTCACCCTTATCTACTTTGGCAAATAATTTAAATCCAGCGGTAATAGGTGTGATTTCATCGCTTAATTCATGTCCATATAGTGGAAGTGCAGCTTCGAAACGAAGCGTATCCCTCGCTCCAAGTCCACATGGCACCACCTTCTTTTGAATGAAATCAACCCATAATTTTTGGATTGTTTCATCACTTCCATAAATCTCAAAACCATCTTCTCCAGTATACCCTGTTCTAGAGATTAAAACTTCTTCGTCTAATAGTGAGAAGTTACCAAATGTAAAGAATTCAAGACCAGATAAATCAAGCCCATACTCATCACGCATAAATGACTCCGCGAGCGGTCCTTGTAAGGCTATTTCACTGTAATCATCACTAACGTTTTTAATCGTGACATCATAAGTTTCTGTGTTGGAAACAATCCACTCATAATCTTTTGCGATATTACTAGCATTGACGATGAGTAAAACCTCTTCGGTACTTACTTTGTAGACGAGTAAATCATCGACGACAGTTCCGTTTTCATAAAGCATAAAACCATAGACTACTTTCCCAAATGGTTTTGAATCAATTTCATTTGAAAACAGATAATTGGTATAAGCCAAAGCATCTTTTCCCTTAACAATGATTTCCCCCATATGAGATACATCAAACATGCCGACTCTTTCTCTAACTGCGAGATGTTCAGCTTGGATGGAAGTATATACTATCGGCATTTCAAACCCAGCAAATTCTTCCATTTTTGCATGTAACTCTACATGCATGTCATAAAGACATGTTTTTTTGATTTCAGACATTTTTGCACCTCAAAAATAATTATATCATAATTAATCTAGTTCGAATAACAAATCTAAAAAATCCTTTTTTGACAATCCATAAATCGTATTTTGAACATCTTCCTCGCTGATAATCGCATCAATTTTTCCCACTTCAAATGGGATGTTTTTAAATTTCATCAAGAACCCATCCAAGTCTGATAGTAAGAAAAAATCACCTAAAATATTCATCTTCTTAATGATATTATTTTTTAACTCTAAAGAGATTTCAAGTCCACCTGCATTCGTTCTTCCTTTACGAAGTAGTGTATAGTTTGGATTTTTTCCATAGATGAAATCATCTTTTAAGTATTCTTTCTCAATCTTTGCTATTTTCTTCATATCTTCTTCTGTTAAAATGATTTGTTCATCGCTTAAAAATCGTTTCATTTCGCTCTTAAAAGTATCAAGATCTAGTTCAAAGTGATCCTTTAAGTTCGTCACACGTTGCCTTACTGAATCAACGCCCTTTGAAATCAATTTTTCATTATTTGGGGTGATTGATTTAACCATCGCTTCAACATCGACATCATACATCATCGTACCATGGACTACACTTCGATTTCCCACGCGATAAAACGCATTTCCTGAAATTTTTCTGCCATCAAGCATAATATCATTTCTCCCAGAAAAATAGGCATCTATCCCAAGTCTTTTTAATCCTTCAACCACTCTACCTAAATATTTGTCAAAGACAAAGTCTTTATTAAAGGTCGTTGTAATAAACGAAAACATGATATTTTTGTTATCTGAATAGACACAACCGCCACCTGACTTACGACGATAATATTCAATATGATTCGCTTTAACATAATCTAAATTCACTTCATTTTCAATTAATTGATTTCTACCAAAGATGACTGTCGGTTTCGTTTGCCACATAAAGAAATACTCATCTTCAGGAAAATGAGTAGCTAAATATTCTTCTGTAGACAAATAAAAAGATAATCGACGGGTTTCATCTGTAGGAAAATTAACGTATTTCATTCGTCACCTCAAAAAGTATAAAATGGAAAAAAGAGAGTAAAAATTTTACTCTCTTTCTAAAAACTCTTTAATTCTCTTTTCTTCAAGTCTTGCGAGGAACTCGGTAAATGGCACGATGTCTTTATTGATCTTGTATTCATCGATAGTACCAAAGTATTCATCTCTTAATCCCTTCGTAATTGAAACTGGTAAGAAACCTTCGAGTTCTAGTTGATAATTGAGTAATAGTCTTGCTAGTCGTCCGTTTGCGTCCATAAATGGATAAATTTTTAAAATTTGTAAGTGAGCAAATGCGGCTTTTTCAATTCCTTTTAATTCAGGATTTTGTAAATCTTGGAAGTATGCATCCATCTTTTTAAAGATTTTCAAGTAACTAGGTGGTACATGCTTCGCACCAAGAATGAATAGGTCTCGGGTACGATATACGCCTCCAGGAATCATGCCATCAACAAGCATTGTGTGTAAATCCTTTACGACATTCTCATTGATTTCTTTGTGTTCACGAACCAAACGATGAACAGATTGAATCGCGTGATAGTTGTTAATAATTGCTTTGCGAATGTGTTCACTCTTATCAGGAAAAATTCTTGAATGATCTTCCAACAAGAAACATACATCTTCGTAAGAAAAATCGCCATTATCAAATGTTGTAGATTCGTAAATATAAAGTTTATCGAATTCTGCACAGATTTCTTGAAGTTTTTCTTTACTTAATGAATTTCTCTTGTCGTTTAACGCCTGTAAAAGTTCTTCTACCTCTTGAAATTTCATATTATTCACCTCATACCAAAATTTTATCATAGAAAGCGTTTACTTTCAATTGATTTACTAAAAAATAGTTTGAAAAAAAGCAATCAAAAAGATTGCTTTATTTTGATGCATTTTCAAAAGAAGCTTTTACGATTTGATAAACAACTTCTTTTGGTAAATCTCCATAATTATTTGCTTTAAACCACAAATCATCTTTTGTAGATTTGTTTTTAGAGATTGTAGGATACTTTATAATCAAACGAATCCCTTTTTCAAGATCATATTTAAATCCAATACGATAGTAATTGCCATAATTCATAAGCACAAGGAAAGGATTTCTATCCACATAGAACGTAATCTTTTCATCAGCGATTTTAGTAACCACACCAGGAAATTCACGTACATATTCTACTAACATATCAAATGTAGGATCTAGCGGCTTAAACATTTTAGGTTTTTCAATATAATAATCAATCGAACTTACTTGACGATCAGTTCCTGCAGTTTTTGTAAACTCAGGATCAATATTAACATCTTCATACAACATTTCTGTAGGGTCTAAAGCCGTTTGTTTAGAGATAATTGCTTGATCCTTTCCAACAATAATGCTCTTTCTAGGATCAATTACTTTTGGAGCGTCAGCGTCTCTCTTCGCAGCTTTACGAGGTTTCGCTTCAGGCGTAGGTTCTACTTTTGGTGCTCCTTTTTCGATTTCATAAACTTCTGTTTCGAGTAATTCTTCTTCACTAACGCGATTTTTCTTTACGGCTAAAAGAATTAAATGTGCAATGTAAAATACAATAAATACAGCCGCAACTAAAACATAATTATAAGTATTTAATCCTGCATATGCTGTACCGATTAAAGTAATCATATAATAAGCAAGACCTGCACTAACAATCGCAAGTTCAAACAAGAAAACAAAAATCATGACTCTTGTGAAATTCTTTCGAATTCTGAAGCCAGAAGAAAGAACATGTCCAAATCCAAGTAAGTTTAATAAATAAAGCCCAATACCACCGAGCGTATACAAAGAAGTAGGATTTGCTGGAGCCAAATATAAATAGACAAATAATGCTAAAACGAGTGCCAGAATAGTTGCTGCAACACTATACATCCATAAAGGATAGAATGCTGCTCCAGCTGTTGTTCTAGAAAGAGTACCGTTGTTTGAGTATTCAATGTTGCTCACAATTAAGAAGATAATTCCAAACAAGAGTAGAACGCCAGCGATACCACCTTTTATGTAGAGTTCATTATCAGCTAAAATCGGATAATTAATGCCCCATTGACCGAGATTATTCCAAGGAATTGCAACTGCAATGACTAGGATTAAAGATAAAAACACGATGAAATTTGAAAAAACTTTTTTCAACTCAACCACCTCTTCTTCTATTACTTTAGATTATATAATCAATAGAATTGATTGTCAACAGACTAGCAAGAATTCTTGGCTAAACAAAAGGATTATCTCCGTTTTTGATAAGTAAACAGTTAAAAATTGCCATCATATAAAAAACACAATTACTATATATCTTTCATTTTCGTTCATTAAAATACCTATAAATTGTTATAATATGTGAAAATAATGATAATTTAAGTAAAATTATTGCAATAAAAACGCAAAAAGTATATAATGAATCTATAAATTATCTGTTACATTCTGGGGAGAATCTTAACAGGTATTTATAGCTTTAATTTCGGGGAAAATATTAGAAAAGGAGGAATCTTATGCAAGTCTTAAAAGACTCTGTAAAAAATGCCATTGTTGAGGGAGCAATCGCAGAATTTTTTGAAAGAGGATATCAAAACGCAAACATGCGCAGAATTGCTGACAGCGCAAATATTACTGTAGGAAACATTTATCGTTACTTTGAAAACAAAGAAGCTTTATTTAATGCCGTTTTATTTCCAGCACAAGCAGCAATCAATGATTTAGAATCTTTCGACAGAAAATTACACATCACACACATTGAAACAAAACGTGAAGCTGATCAAATCGTTACTTATGTAATGAATGTATTACGTCCGTTTACAAAAGAAATCTTCATTATGATTTTCAACTCAAACGGTACCCATTACCATCAAGTTAAAAACCAACTAGAATTATTAGTTGTAAACAAAATTAGAGAGTACTATCCAGGAAAATTTGAAGAATATTTCTTAAGAGTCGTGGCTTCTAGCTTTATTCAAGCGTTATTCGTTGTATTTAAAGACAATGTAAATGATGTCGACAAGATTCAAGAAATGGTTGTAGAATTAATTGTATTCTACTTCCGCGATGTCAATAATCGTTTATTTTAATTTATTGCATAAAGAAAAGGCGTCCTAGGGAACGCCTTTTTTTTACATTTTTTCGAGTTGTCTTGTATCTACCTTACCAATGATTGTTTTAGGGAGAGATTCTAAATAGACAATTTCTTTTGGTACAGCATAAATCCCTAATTCATCTTTAATTGTTTGTTTGATACAGGCCGATAAGATTTCTTCTTTCACCGCACTCGCCACAACAAACAACTTGATCATATATCCTCTTTGCTCATCCGGCACACCAACAGCACTAACTTCTTTCACGTCACTCATGTTCATAATCAGATTCTCAATCTCTGATGGCAATACTGGCATCCCAGATACCTTAATGATTCTTTTGAGTCTTTGTTTAAAATGTAAATAACCTTCTTGGTCAATAAATCCGTAATCGCCGGTTAAAACCCATGTTTTCTTTCCTACATGTAAAAATACATCTGTCGTATTTTCACTTTCTAAATACCCATTCATCATTGTATCACCACGAACTACAATTTCACCCAAACTATCCTTTGGAAGAAATTCCCGTGTTTCTAGATCCACAATGTTAATTTCAAGTCCAGGAAGAACTTTCCCGACAGATGTTTGTAAATGATCTTGAAGAGTATTTACTGCACAAACAGTTACGACTTCAGTGAGCCCATATCCTTCTAAAAGTCTTGCTTTTGATCCATATTCTTTCATAAGTCGATCGAAACGATACTTTAGATCGAGTGCTACATAATCTCCTCCAACAAAGGCTTGATGCAAATTTTTTAGATGAGCTCCACGAACTTCTGGATGAGATATTAAATTTTCGAATAAGGACGGTACACCAATAACATAATTCACTTGGTTGTTTTTGAGTAATTCAATGGTTTCTTTAGAATCATATTTCGGCATTAATGTATCTACGCCACCGAATGCTAACATCGCATGGATTCCCATACATAACCCAAATCCATGAAATAATGGTAATACAGCTAACATATGACGATCTTTAAATTCTGTCTCACCCAAAATATACGATGTCTTGCTGGCAAGTGAGTTAATCGCAAAATCAGAAAGACAAATGGTTTTAGGTTCTCCAGAAGTTCCACCACTATGTAAATAAACGCTATCCGCTTTCAATACTGAAGGGGAGGCATCTGGTATATCATTATTTTTTAATAATTCTTTAAATCTCAATACACGTTCAGAATAAACAATACCTTTTCTTTTCTTTCTGTTAATAACTGCGTACCCGACTTTTTTTACTACAGAAAAAGAATCCGTTGGATTCGCTAATATCATTCGCGTTCCCTCAAGTTCTAACACTTCTTTATAGTGATCATAAAAGGTATCTAAAATCATGAGTGTTTTGGACTCAAGTTTATCCATAAATCTTGCGATTTGTTTGACCGGAGTAAGCGGATGAACAAAATGTGCAATCGCTCCAAGTCGGTTCACTGCATAGAAAGAATAAATGGCTTCAAAAACATTTGGCATTGCCATTGTTACTTTATCACCAGTACGAATTCCTAGTGCATAAAGACCAGCACTTACCAAATCAATTTTCTCAATCAATTCCTCGTAGGTGACATATTTTTTCATAAATAAAAGAGCATTATTTTTTGGAAACTGCGTCTTTGTATCTAATAAAACCTCATATAAAGATGATTTGACTTGCATATTTTCCTCCTAGAATTGGTAACCAAGTAAGGTTCCGAGTAAATAGACAATAAGAAATAAAACAGGTTGATGTAAAACAAATATAGTTAACGTATGCTTTCCTGCGGAAATAAAAGGTTTATTCCATGGCTTATCCCACGTTGGTAATAAACTTTGTTTTGACTTATAAAATAAATCGCCAATCACGGTTCCAATCATAATCACACCTGTATAAGGGAAGATACCAAAATGATCTGCTCCATATCCTTTTATACCGATAATGATTTGGAAGATGTTATCCCAAGTGACTGTGGATACATAATCGACATTAATAAAGTCAAATGATAATCCGTAAAGAATAAATGCTAGACCGACGAAGAATACAAAATAATTGTTATTCCATAGTTTTCGAATTAGAAAAGTAATAATCGTGCCAAGCGCAAACATATGAATAATGCCGAATACAATACCAATATTTAACCCAGTAAAGTATTCAACTGACATCGTAACCACAGTAATTAATAAGGCTACGATCGTAAATTTGAATCCACGCTTTAAATTTGAGTGACTAAAAGTAAAACTAATTCCTGAGACAAGAAGAAATATTGCAACAAAGACAAAATGGAAATTATTCCTTAAATCACTCGTCCAATACCAAGAACCGATTTTATATAAAATGTCCATCAAAGATCCATCTTCTGTCAGTTGATTATAATTGACAAACCAATAAGGAAGACTCTTTAAATCATACATGAAATGGTCCATCACCATTAAAATAATTGATAATCCTCTGAGAAAATCTAATTCCCATACCCTTTTTGCATTCATATACCTTCGCCTACCCATCTCGTTAAACTAGATTATATTATAATATTGATTTTTTGTAAATAAAGCCAAGGAGGTATTTTTGTAAAAGGTACCAATAATTAGGCTAGCCATTCCGTATATATAGTGAAATGAGTAAGAGCGTTTCAAAACCAATTGAATATGATATAATAATCCTCGAGGCGGTGATAGTGTGGAGAACATCAACTTCGACGATTATATTGACTTACTAAAAGTGAAGGATAATGAAGCCTTTAGTTTAATTTACGAACAAACTAGACGTGGCGTATTTTCAATTATTGTTGCGATTGTTCATGATAAATCACAAACTGAAGATTTAATGCAAGACACTTATATCAAGATGTTAAAAAACATTAATTCTTATCAAAAAGGCAGAAACTTCAATGCATGGCTTTTACAAATAGCCAAAAATATTGCCATTGATTTTTATCGTAAAAATCATCAAGTAAGTATATATGATCCGATAGAACAAAGTTATGTCTTTGATGAAACACAAGATGAAGAACCAAAACAAGTATCTTATGAAATGGAAGAAATGATTGCACCTTTAGATCAATCTGAACGTGAAATTGTGTTACTTCATATCGTATCTGACTTAAAATTTAAAGAAATTGCAGAAAGTGTAAATAAACCACTTGGCACCGTTCTTTGGATATATAATAAAGCCATTAAAAAAATGAAACAACATATGGAAGGAGGAAAGAAAAATGAAAACGAGTGATTTAAAGAAGAAATTAAAAGAGTCCGCAATCAATGAAATGCCAGATATATTAAATAAAATTAATCTTGATTCGATTGACATTATTCCTCTAGAAGAAACAAATAAAACTTCAGTTTGGAATTTGCGAAGAATCATGACTTATTCATTTACCTTCTTATTTTTGGGTGTAATTTCATTAACAGCCTATACTCTTTTCAATCAAGATAATACAACAGTCCTCCCACTACAAACTGAGGAATCATTAATTTCTTTCCAAGCAATATCTTCAGCTACACTTCTCGATGAAATCGAAGTCATTCCTTTATCTTATGATTTATTGGGCGATGATAGTTCTTCTTCAATTGCATCAGAACTTACAACAGTAAATGAGTATCTAAATATGATGGAAGTTGTTCTAGGTGATACAGATACGATGGTTAGTGTATCGGTTGAATCTGATGATCCATTATATGAACATTATATTTTATATCGTAACGTAGATTTAATTGGAAACTTGATTGAATTCAAGATTTATTACAATATCACTGAAAATGCAGATAGTACCGTCCTATCCGGTGTCATGTATCATGATGATAAAACCTATACTATCGGCGGATTTGTCGATATGGAAAATGGTGTATTAACTTCATTTTCAACTTATTTAGATGATAATAATTATGTGATGGTATCCGATATTTCGAATGATGAGACACAACAGTTTGCTTATTATCAATACGTTTCTAATGAAATTAAAAATCAAGGAATAGTATCACTTCAACTATCAAACGCCATCATGAAAGCATCCATTGAAACAACTGGTGATTCAGCAAGTTTAAACATGAGTGTTTCCAGAGTTAGGGTTGCTGAAGCTGCACGCCTTCAAGTTCGTTACCAAATGACACATAGTGGAATCACAAGTGACGGTGAATTCGAAGTCGGTGTTGAATTTAATCAAACATCCGGAATGTATCAATATATGTATTATATGACAATCAGTGGATCACAAGCACAATTTTCTTGTGGTAGAGGATATAAAGGAAATCAAAAAGCGACCGATGATGATTTCACTGTCACAGGTTCTTCTACAACGCCAATTACCGGTCACGGAAATGGAATGATGAATGACAACAACGGTATGAACGGGAATGGTCATGGTAATTTTTCCACAACTACAACTACAACTACAACAACAGAATTACAAATCAATTCGTACGATGATTTGATAAGCAATATATAAAATATTTAAAGGGGGTTTAAATATGAAAAAAAGTATTACACTTGGATTATTTTTAGTAATGTTATTCTTATTAGTTGGATGTGACCAATGGAATGTCACGAATACCACAACATCCGATTACAACGTTGTAGATAGTGAATCTACAGCTACTTCTCTCGCTTTACCTGCTGCGAGTCTCGCTTCTCTCATCGGCCCGTTTTTAAATAGTACTACCTCTGAAGCCCTAAGCTTCACAACTTTAGGAAATACCGAAGAAACAGATCCTGTCTTAAACGATGTCAGTGAACTCGACAAATACCTAGAGTTAATTGGTCAATTTCTTGAGGAAGACAATGGTCTTACAGTAACGCTTCTTGAAAGTGATAGAGAAGATTACACCTATATGACTACCTACGCTATTACTACTTTATATGATGGCATTCAAACATTTACGCTTTACTATAACGAAACCATTCCTGTTGTCGATACCACAGAAGATGAACCAACTACGACTGATACACAAGAAACAACAACACTTTCGTTCAACCAAAAAGATGATTCTTTCCCTGTAATTGATGATGAATCTGAAGAAGTGACTGCCTATATTGATGCATTATTAATTGATGGCGAGAATGAGATTCTTCTTGATGGTGCTTTTGTAGATAACGGAACCGAACAAGTACTTCGTTTGTATGCATACACAGATCATCAAAACTATGTCAAATTAGTTGTGAAAACAGACACTACTGACAATGTTAAAAAATTCAATTACGTTATCGTAAGTGAAGGAATTACCGTATCAGAAAGCAAGATATTCGTTGAAACAGAAGATGGAAATCTTCATGTAAAACTTGAATTATTAAGTGGAACTGTCTACACAAAATTTAATGCAGTCGTTGAGGTTGAAGACTCAATCACAAAAATCAAGATTAGATATGAAATATCTGATAGTGATGTTGTCTTAGAAAGTGGACACATCAAAATTACCGCAACAATCGATGATTTAACAGGTGAAACAATCTATGATTATCAAGTATTACCAGATGGATTCGCACATGGATATGGTTATACTTACCATCATCAAAATCATACGAAGAACGAACAAGATTCAGAAACAGCTTAATCAAAACGACTTTTCGAAGTCGTTTTCTTTTTATATAAAAATATTTCCAATAAAAAAAGGATGTCATTCGTATATATAATGTATGAAGTGCCGTTCATACGAATAAGACTTGTGAGGAAGCGTCTAGACTTCTTTACATGAGTGATGCTTCAATAGCATACATAAAAACTCCACACCCAAAGGAAAAGGTCAAGCGATTGCTTGACCTTTTTCGTTAATGATGGTGGTGATGATTAGTATCATTCGATTGAAGCATCTCCATACAATCTTCTCTTTCACAAGGAGCGTCTTCAAACTCATATTCAACTGTAGGATGAACAATCCCTAAATGCTCTAACGTCTCATGAACCTCATTTTGTAAAGCAATATATCGTTCTTTAGAAATATCACTGTGAATTGTCACATGTAATGTGGCAAGTACTTGTTCGCCATTCATCGTCCAAAGATGGATATGATGAACGTCCAAAATGTCCAGTTTCATCAATTGAGTTTGAACCTCTTTCACACTCGGCTTATCTGGAGCTACTTCCATAAATATCTTAATGATTTGTTTTAAGTTAGAATAAACATGTGTCAAAATATAAAGCGTAAATAAAATGGATAAGATCGGATCAATAAAGTACCATCCAAATAATTCCATTAATAAAGCCCCAATTAGTAATGCAATCCATCCGAATGCATCTTCAAACAAATGAAGACTGATGACCTTTTCATTGATGGATGTTCCCTTTTTAGCTTTTAGTGCCGCAAATAAATTCACCGATACACCGATAATCGCAAAGAATAAGAGCGGTAAACTCTTTACATCCTCTGTCGCAAACAGTCTAGGGATGGCTTCGTAAATAACAATCCCAGAACCAATCACCAAGACGATACTTGAGATGAGTCCCCCAAGCAGTGAAAACCGTTTGTATCCATACGTATAATCATCATTTGATGGTTTTTTTGAATGTCTGTGTAATATCAAAGAAACGCCGATTGATATGCTATCACCAATATCATGAATGCTATCGCTAATTAAGGCAATACTATTGGTTAATATTCCACCTATAAACTCAAAAATCGTAAAAGTTAGATTCAAGATAAAAGGTAATATTAAGTGATTTTTCTCTTTCATCATTGCACCACCTAAGAATTAATAATTTCCTTCAGGAAAACATCATAATGTTGATTTGATACTTCGACAATGGCAAAGATCAACATAAACACTAACATAAACTGTGGCATATAGTATACATTATCAACGAGCCCTTGGATGGTTGCTCCAAGAATGGCGATGCCTAGCACAGTTGTTTTTGTTTTAATTTGAAACATCATCACCTGATAGATTTTGAGATATTGCCAAAGAAGCATTAAGAAGCCGAGGATACCAAATGATATGAGTGTTTGTAAAATAAAATTATAATAAAATCCTACGCCACCTACAAAATTGATTCTAGCAATAATGCCAACACCAAGTAAAGGGTGAGTAAGAAAACGGGATATCCCAATTTCATATAGTTCAATATGTCCATTATCGATAAATACCAAATCTTTAAAATAGTTGAATATTTTTAGGAAGGATGGATAATTCAAATATATAACCAAACCCATTATCAATAAAGCTATGCCAAAATGAAATAATGTTTTTGTCCAAGTTGATGACCTAAATAAAAATATCATCAATAAAATAAAGACAAACAAGAAAGTGAGAATTCCTCCTCTTGATAATGTTAGAAACAAGGTTAAAATTTCAAAAGTTCCTATCAGTATCACTACTAAGTTTCGTTTGGAAATCTTTGCATAAAAGAACGTTGCTGGAATAAACATCAATAAGTAAGTCGCAGCTTCACTCGATCCACCCCAGCCCAATTCAATACTTCTAGCTTCAAAGATAGAAGACAATGTTTCTACATTTATGTAAAACAAACCAATTTGTATGGAAACTAGCATTCCTAGGACAAACAATATTTTTACAAGATGCTGCGAATAGTTCCCCTTAACGAATGAGCGGTACATAAAATAGATGATAAACATAAACACACCAGAACCTAAATAAAGAAAATAGATTGGACTGATAAAGTCGCTGTTAATCGTCGAAATGAACGAGATAATAACAAGACCCAGTATCGGATAAAATAACTTCCCTATCACTGGTTTAGTTTTGTTCTTCATCATAAATACAACGAACCCAAGAATCATCGATAGTGGTATCGCGAATACATAGAGCGGTAAGGTGGATGTTTCGATTGGTGTTTTAATCATAAAAAGAGAATTCAGGACAAAAGGAACGGTGTCAATTGCATCTTTACTGAAAAGAAATGTAAGCAAGATTCCTAATCCGTAAAGTGGTAGTCCAATCCAAGCTAAATCAAAATACCAAAAAAACAGCGTAAGAGCTGATAGTAAAAGCAGTGCATAGTAATGGTCAAACAAACGCTGTTTCATTTTATCCTCCTAAAACCACTTTCGACTCTTAAAAAACAAAATCATTCCTATCGTAATGCCTAGTGTAATTCCTCCAAAAATAAGTAATCCATATGGATTTTGAAGGATATCGAAATAGTGAAAATTCATTCCGAAAAAACCAGTCAAAAATGAGAGTGGAATAAAAATAGCACTAAAAATCGTTAATGTTTTCATAATGCTGTTCATTCTATTGGATACGTTGTTCATATGTACATCTAATAAATTGCGTAATAATTCTCTTCCTGTGTTGATATCATCATAAATTCGTTTCATATGGTCAAAGATATCATCAAAATATTTATCAATTTCACGAGAAATAAGTAAGCTTTTTTTATAGTCTGCTTTTACAAAACTATCATAGATTGGATCAATCGTTTTTTTAAGATAAAGCAACTCTTTTCTAAGCCCATAGAATTGTGACTGATTCGCGGATTCCAATTGAATGATATCTTCTTCAAGTTTAAGAGTTTGCATTGATATTTCTTTTTCAACAAAAATATCATTGTCAAGAATTGTATCTAAAATTACGTAGAACAAATAATCGAGTTTTCCTTTGCGAATCATTCCCTTATTATTTTCAAGACGTTTATAAATTTCATCAAAGATAAATGTATTATGTTCATGAAATGATATTAGTTTGTCTTTGAATAATAAGACACTAAAATAATCATGTTTTATTTCCTTGTTTGACAAATAGGAATAACTTAATACCGCAAACACATACGTTTCAAAGAATTCAATTTTATTTCTTTGATTCACATTTAAAATATCTTCGATGACTAAAGGATCGACTCCAAAATTCTCACAAACAGACTTAATTTTTGAGGCATCCGACAAGCCTTTGAACATAATCCAATCATTCACTTCTGGTTTTAATTCAAGTGAATCTGTCGTTTCTAAAATGTCTTTGTTATAAATAACGTGCTGAATTTTCGTTTCTACTTGATGTTGTCCAGTATAGACTGCGCTCCCAGGCGGCAAGTTCCTTTTGATATTTAAATTCATCTTGATCGCTCCTCAAAATAATATATTTCTATTATAACACTAAAATCATAAAACAATAAAAAAGAGAAGTTTCATCTTCTCTTATTCCTCGATTTTTGTTTGTTTTAAAGCAGTATTAATTTGATTATGATATACGATGTATTTTTGGACAATAAATTCAGTAACCATATTGATAATCATTGTCGGAATCAATACGAGGTAATAATTCCATTGTAAGTCGACAGTAAAATAATGACCCCACCAAAGTGATAGTGGTGTAAATATCGCATAATAGATTGCGACGATTGTCATTGCAATCGGTACGTTCGCTGCGGACTTAAATGTGAACTTACGATTTAAAGTAAAATTCCAAAGTACCGAAAGTACTAAAGCAATAAAATAAGCTGGATCATAGACAAGCTTGCCAATCTCTGTCAATAAAGTAAATGATACAAATTGAATTACCCCAGCCGAAACTGAGAATAAGAAAAATTTGATCATATGAATCTGGTGTTCTGTAAGTATAAACTTCTTGGTTTTTTCTTCCATATATTTCATCTCATCTCTATAGTAATCTATCGTATTATAGCACAAGTTGACAAAAACAATACAATTTGACAATAATACCACATTTTGTAAATTGGTTTTTAAGAATTAACTTTGAGTTTCGATAATACCATGCCTATTTCTTCATAATGAGAGGACGGAATGCAGAACAGCTTAACCCCTCCTGAAAATAAGTCGAGTTTATGAATACTTTTCTTGTATTTAACATTCTTTTTAAGAAATCTTTTCTCTTTTTTAAACAGTGAGTGATACTTTACTTCTTGGTCTATGAGAATGAGGCGAAATCTTTTCGCAAAAAGAAATTCATAACCTGCATAGATTAACAATGCCATATCAACCAAATAATAAAGAACCCAAAAAACACTGATTTTTGCTAAAAAAATAGAAACGAAAGATAGAATCAACACGAAAAGCAATACAATCCTACTTCTTATTTTTACAGTCACACTAGGGACGAGTTGATGCAGTGGAAAATCAACAGATGTTGATAAGTCGAGAAGATTCGTTTTACTTGTTTGATTCCATATTGAACACAAAAATCTTCCTTCATTATTAAAAAGTAAATATCCATTTGCACTTTTCTTGATCAAGGTCGTTTTCATCTCGTAACGATGTTTTATAAAGAACCACCGATATAATACGATTTGATTTTGACTGATTTTTACTCGTTCAACGAATCCCAGGAAGCCAAGATAAATAACTGATACTGCAAAAGGGATACTATAAATTAATATCGTATTCGTTGCATTGGTCCAAGCCCAGTGGTCTTGTACCAAATAAAAAGTCAGTAATCCGAAAAGCAATAATAAATTGATGCATAAGATTAAAAAGATTTTTTGTAAAGTTGTCCAATTTGTTTTTGCGCTCATCTTAACTTCTCCTTCTTTCTTCGGGTCATTTCTTGAAAATCCTCGTGAAGCATTCCTTTTGATAAATTATCCTTAACGTATTTTAATGGATCTGACTTCATAATATAATATGCATTTGTTTCGATAACTGGAATACCAAATGACTTCACCATTTGATATGTTTTTCTACCAAACTCAATTTGAAAATCGATGTCATTGCTTTTTGATAGAAAATGAAGATGGTGTGACAGAACACGATATTGTTGTGTTGTATTGACGACGATTTCAAA
The DNA here is from genome assembly GCA_050177605.1 of Candidatus Izemoplasmatales bacterium. Taxonomy (GTDB): domain Bacteria; phylum Bacillota_I; class Bacilli_A; order Izemoplasmatales; family Hujiaoplasmataceae; genus JAHIVB01. The sequence goes on from JBFXGX010000001.1 coordinate 20,115, forward strand.
TTGCTCATATAGGTAGAAGTTATCTTTATACTCAAATCCTTCTTTTGTAAATGTAACCTGCACCAAAGAAGATTCAATTAGAAATCTATACATATTCTCCTTCTCTTGAATGTCAACACTGAGGATGTCGAGCATTATTTCGAATTCGTCCCTTAGTTCTCTTTTGTAGACTAATACACCCCAAATAACCATCCAAACCAAAAAAACAGCCCACACGGTTATCCAGAGGATTGCATATGTTTCAACAAAAGGAAATCTATCTTCATCAATCGCTGCAGGAAGTGCTAACAAGATGAGAGGAAAAATAATTAATAGGATCGTATAATTAAATCGAAAACGGTAAGGTCTCATATTTTGTTTTTCATATCGAATCTGTTCTTTGAAAGAACCTTGCCTAAATTGCTTGTTCATAGAATGCTTTTCCCTATAACTTATGACATATATCAAAATTATACATCAAAGAGCCTTGTAAAAAAACAAGGATATAAAAAAATAAGCCTCAGCTTATTAGATTTCAATGGTGCCCTATGAGAACAAATAAATACGCACAATTTACGCGAAAAAACTTATAAGTGTCCCAAAGTCCTTTAACATACCTTTTATAGGACACTGTGGAAAAGTGTAGGACAATGAAAGAAATCGGAGTACATCTTCTCTCCATACTTGTTCGATATATTTAAAATAACTATCGCCTGGTTTAGTTTCAGTAACAGCTCTATCATAAACGTATAATCGCCCATATTCTTTGTCAACTAGTACAGCGGTTCTATCATCTTGATTAGACTCAAGAATTTTTAGTACATTTTTGAAATGATAAAACGGACTAAATCCATGGAATTCTTCAGATTTTAGTGTTTTAGGTGAAAATGATAGAACGAAATTAAGTTGATCATCGCTAAAGTGGTATTTATTTCTTAATTTTGCACTTAGTAGTTCTTTTTTATCCATCTTTTCCATTAACTGATGATCGATTTTACAGTATACTTTGGAAATATTAGTACTGATTTTTTCACAACGCACCTCCAGTATGGCGAATCAATTTATTAATAGCTTATTTATTGATTCGTAAAACATGATTGTCACATCCGTTTAAATCTTTTCGAATCCTAAAAGTCTGCCATTTTAACAAGTTCTAACAGTCTATGATTGATATAAATCTTATCTCTACCAACCATTTCAGATACTAAAATACCAGCTTTTTCGAGTTCGATTAAATAAGTGGAAGCTGTTTTTCTACTAACTCCAAGCCCATCTTCAACATAGCTAATTTTTGTATAAAACTCATGAAATATCACATCAACAAGTTCTTTTGAGTAAATTTTGGGCAGTTTTTCTTTTATGCCCAGTTTAACATCGTTAATTAAATTTATGATTTTTTTCATAACAACTAGTGTATTAATGGCTGTTTCTTCAATACCTTTTAACAAATATACAATTAGAGATTCCCAATCATTATCGTTTCTTACAGATTGTAAAAATGTATAGTATTGTTGCTTATTTTTATTGATGTATTTGCTCAAATAGAGAATAGGTGAATCTAGTAATCCTTTTAGTACTAAATAAAGAATGTTAATAACTCTGCCAGTTCTACCATTACCATCATAAAATGGATGGATGGATTCAAATTGATAATGGATAATTGCGAGCTTAACTAGATCATCTATTTCATCATCTTGATTGATATAGTTTTCTAAATTAGTCATAAATTGCATGATTTCATCATAACTTGTAGGTGGTGTGTAGACTACTTCTTTTGTTCTATCATTCATTAGAACTGTACCAGGGACTCGTCTAACGCCAGCGTCACTATTTTCGATGATACTTTGAATAGTGATAATCATATTCGTTGAAATGAATCCATTTTGTTTGACGAGTTCATACCCATTCCAGAGAGCTCTTCTATAGTTGATGACTTCCTTTGAAGGTCCAGTTTCTTTAGCACCACTCATCGCTTTATATAATTCATCGTGTGTTGTAATAATGTTTTCTATTTCAGATGAGTTTTTCGCTTCATTAATCATTGCAGCATTGATTAAAATATTTTTGTTGGGTATAACATCGGAAAATCCCTTAAGTTCAGCTAATGCTTTGTGTGTATTTAACAATTGCTTCAGGATAGCAATAGAATCAAAATTTTCTTTTGGTGGTAACATCGAAAGTTTAAACATTTTATCCCTCCTTGGACATAATTATATAGGAAATTATTACCTACGTCAATATAATGTGAGTATTTTTTTTGTTTTTTTACCTGTGTTTTTCTTGGGTAAGTAAAAAAGACTCACATTGGAGTCTTTAAAGTTAACTTTGGTACCGGTGGTCGGACTCGAACCGACACGCTTTTAAGGGCAATGGATTTTGAGTCCATCGTGTCTACCTATTTCACCACACCGGCGTAGCATGTATTATTATACCTAATTTATGATAAAAAGAAAAGTATTTTTTACTAAAAAGAAAGGCCGCAAGAAGCGGCCTTTATTGTTTAATAGAGAGTTCTAACATCTCTTCAGAATATTGGTTTGTATAGAGTTCGTAATAATGTCCTTTTTGCTTAATTAATTCTTTATGCGTACCACTTTCAATTACCTGTCCGTTCTCTAGAACCAAAATACGGTCACTATGAACAATCGTTGATAATCGGTGAGCTACAATAAAACTCGTTCTACCTTTGAGAAGCTTCTCAATCGCTGTTTGAATCAATTTCTCAGTTTCAGTATCAACGCTCGAAGTCGCTTCATCAAGAACTAAAATTCGTGGATCCGCTAAGATTGCTCTAGCGAAAGAAATAAGTTGTTTTTGACCCACACTAAGTCTTGAACCGCCTTCTCCACATTCAGTTTCATATCCACGTTCAAAACGGGTAATAAACTCATGTGCTTCAACGGCTTTGGCTGCCTCAATGACTTCTTCATCTGTCGCGTCTAATTTACCATAACGTATGTTTTCCATAACACTTCCGCTAAATAGATGAGGAGATTGAAGTACATATCCTAAATTGGAGTGCAACCAACCTAAACTACGTTCTTTGTAATCTTTTCCGTCAATGAAGATGTGTCCTTCAGTTGGTTCATAGAACCTACAGATTAAGTTCACAATCGTTGATTTTCCTGCTCCTGTATGTCCCACTAACGCGATAGATTCTCCTTCAGATACTTTTAAATTAAAGTTGCTTAAAACTTTTTCTCCTACTTGATACTTGAAAGAAACATTTCTAAATTCAATATCTCCTTTGAGTGGTTCAAAGTTTTCTAACTTATAATTGAATAAAGTTCCATATTTTTGGATGACTTCATCAGTATCTGTGATATCTGGTTTTGTTTCAATTAGCGAAACGATACGTTCTGCAGAAGCTTGAGCTTGTTGGAAATTAGCATAGATTGAAGCTATATTATTCACTGGCTCAAAAAATTGCCATACATAATTCGTGAAGATATATAGTGTACCTACACTGATGGATAGATTAATAACCATATTACCACCAGTATAGTAAATCAACGCCGTCCCTATTGAAATTAAGAAAATAACAGAAGGGAAATAGAGTCCTTGAAACATCGCAGCACGAATCGATTGTTTGCGCATATCGGATGTTAACGTATCGAAGTCTTCAAAATTAGACTCTTCAAGTACGAGTGTTTTCGTCGTAATTGCGCCTGTAATACCTTCATTATACGCGCCAGTAATTTTTGAGTTTACTTTACGAATTGAACGGTAACTTTTAAGAATATACCTACGAAAATAAGTTGATATCAACATTAATATAGGCACGATAGCTAATGTGATTAAAGCTAACTTAAAGTTGATTATGAGCATCACCACGATTAAAATCACCATTAAGAATAATCCCCAGGAGAAATCAATGACTCCCCAAGACAAAATTTCACTCAAGTTCCGTGAATCACTAGTCATTCTCGCCATAATCCAACCAGTACGAGTACGGTCATAATAGGAAAATGGTAGTTCTTGTAAATGTGTAAAAGCTTTATTTCTGATTGTATAAGCAAGTTCTGTTTGCACACGTCCAGCAAGCACAATGAAAATATAGACCATCGTCGCTTGAATTACCATGAATACCGCATAGAACAAAATGAAATATTTCAGTAAACTTAAATCTTGTGTTCCTGCTTCAACGTTTGGATTAATGATTCCATCAATCGCAAATTTTGAGATATACGGATAGATAACATCCGTAGAAGCTAAAACCATCATCGCAAGCACACTAAAAATAACTTGCTTCTTAAGTGGTTTCATAAAACTAAAAATCTTTTTCCATACATTCCAATCAATTTTCTGGGATGCAAAACTCTCCTCATCTAATAGATGATCATCCATGAATTTCACCATCCTCTACTTGGAAATCAATTGTAGATTGAATATCCCATATTTTTTTGTATAAGCCACCGACTTCTAGCAATTCTTGATGGGTTCCACTTTCTTTAATCTTTCCGCCATCAATGACAAAAATTCTGTCTGCTTCTTTCGCTGTCGTAATTCGGTGGGTAATGATAAAGACTGTTGAGTCTTTCCATTCTTTTTTCAGTGCATTTCTAATTTGTAAATCTGTTTCTGTATCCACAGCACTCAGTGAATCGTCAAAAATTAAAATTGGTTTCGGTTTTAAAAGCATTCTCGCAATTGCGACACGTTGTTTTTGTCCACCAGATAAAGTGACTCCGCGTTCACCAACGAGCGTTTGATATCCTTGTTCAAAGCCAATAATGTCTTCATGAACATGGGCAATCTTCGCCACTTCTTCAACTCGAGAAAGTTCTGATTTGCGATTTGAAATCGCAATATTTTCTTCGACAGTTTTTGAGAATAAGAACGGTTCTTGCAAGATAATGCCAACATTATTTCGTAAATGATGTTTTTCAATTGTATTCAATTCATGTTCATCAATATAAATATGACCATTCTCATAATCAAGTAAACGAACTAAGATGTTCATTAAGGTTGTTTTTCCTGAACCCGTCTTCCCAACAATTGCAATTGTTTCTCCTTTATTCACTTTAAAACTGATATCTTCTAATTGATAATAAGTTGAATCAGGGAATTGGAAACTAACGTGATCGAAAGTAACACTTCCAGCAATTGCTGGTTCAATTTGATTGACCTCATCAATATATTCATTTCTTGTAGCAATGATCTTATCAAGACGAGATACCGCAACAGTAGCTTTAGAGAAGTCTCCAACCAAACGTCCAAGTTGTCTCATTGGCCAAATAATGTTTCCTGAATAAGCTAAAAACGCTGTATAGACACCTACAGAAATAATGCCTTGAGTCGCATAGATAAGACCGGTCACAGCGATTAAGAAAAACTGTGCAAAACAGATAAAATCTGTACCACTCCAAAACACTGCCATCCATTTAACTAATCGGTAATCCGAGTTGGTAAAGGTTCGGTTAAGGTTTGTAAATTTCTCGACTTCAAACTTTTCATTTGCGAATGCCTTTACGACACGCGCCCCACTAACGTTTTCTTGTACATGGGTTGTCATTTTTGATTCGTTTTGTTCAATTGTTTGAAAGAGATTTTCTACTTTCTTAAAGTAGATAATCGCAATCGTTAAAATGACAGGTGTAATCAGTAATGATATCCATGTTAAATTAACATTGAGTTTCATCATTTGATAAATCGATAAGATTACAAGTAATACGAGTCGTACTACTTCAATAATTTGATCACTTATAAATCGTTTATACGTGTCCACATCGGTGGTACAACGTTGAATCATATCTCCTGTTTCGCTGTGTGAATGGAAATCATATCCTAAATTTTGTAATTGTATAAATAAGTTGTTTCTTAAATTGTATCCTACACGTTCTGCAAACACAGCAGTAAAGCTTCTTCGAATAAAAATTGAGATTGCACGGATAAAATCGATTCCGACAATGAGTAATGCAGTGAGTAATAATTGTTCTTTAATTGTAGGTGCAGCGATTAGGTTTTGTAAAAATAGCGGTAATTTTGAACCTTCGTTGCTATAACCTAAAATAACGTCAATAATATGTTGCCCAAATAACGGTGTAATTGAGCGAATATATGATATAAAATATAAGAAAATGAAGGATAAAATTAATAACGGCCAATAGGCACCCATCCATTTAAAGATGAGTAATAGGCTATGTCCAACACTTCTTTTTGGTCCAGTTGATTTTGCCTGGGTTTCCATATCGTTCACCCCATTTCTAATAAGATATGGATTTTGTCTTTTACATTTTTTCTAGCAAACTCATGCCAAGAAGACTCATCCCTGTATTCAACACTTCACGTACCATTTGCAGTACTTTGAGTTTCGCATTTCTTTCTTTCGTGTCTTCTACATTGATTTTCTCTTTGCCATAGTAGCTATTAAATAAACTTGCAAGGTTAAGTAGATATTTTGCAAGAATACTTGGCGCATATTCTAATGCGCTCTTTTCAATTATTTCATCAAAAATACTGATTTGTTTTAACATTTCAAAAGCAGTTTCTTCGAGATATACATTATAATCAAGATCACGATTATTTGTTCCATCAACTGAATTCAAAATTGATGTGATTCTGACCGATGTATATTGTAAATAAGGACCTGTTTGACCAGAGAAATTTGTCATTTCATCCAGGTTAAACTCAAAGTCATTACTACGATAGTTTTTTAAATCGTTAAAGATAATCGCGCTAACGCCGATTTTTTTAGCGATTTCTTCTTTGTTTTCTAAATTTGGATTTTTTTCCAAAATATGATCGTAACTTAACTCAATTGCTTCATTTAAGACATCTTCAAGCTTTACAATTTTGCCCTTACGAGTAGACATTTTCTTGCCATCTTGTAAAACAAGCCCAAAATTGACATGGATTACGTTTTCACTAAAGTCATAACCCATTTTATCGATAACTTTTTTTATTTGTTCGAAATGAAGTTTTTGTTCATTTCCGACAACATATAACATCTTATCGAAAGAATAATTATCTTTTCGGTAAAACAATGCGGCGAGATCACGTGTCATATAGAGCGTCGATCCATCGGTTTTTTGAATTAATGCCGGTGGCATCGTCTCACCTAAATCGACAATCATTGCGCCTTCATCTTCTTTTAGTAATCCTTTGCTAATGAGTTCATCAATAACTGGTTGCATCAAATCATTATAAAATGCCTCACCATTATACGAATCAAAAGAGACTCCTAAAAGGTCATAAATTTTCATATAGTCTTTTAGAGATTCTTCTCTCATCCACGTCCATAGAGCTTGATATGTTGGATTTTTTTGTTCTAATTCTTTAAATATTTTTCTAGCTTCATCTTCTAAAGCAGGATTTTCTTTCGCAAGTTCATGAAATTCCACATAGAGTTTAACAAGCTCTTCCACTGGATTTTTCTTGACTACTTCAGGATCTCCATAGTTGAGATAAGCATAAATTATTTTTCCAAATTGTGTACCAAAATCACCTAAGTGATTAATTCTAACTACTTTATAAGAACATTTTTCAAGTAAATTCCCAATGGCATGCCCAATGATTGTCGAACGTAAATGTCCAATTGAGAAAGGTTTCGCAATATTAGGGGAAGAATAGTCCATACAAATTGTCTTTCCTTCTCCTATTAAACTTGCTGGTTTAGTGCTAGATTCATCAAACATTTGAATGATTTCTTTCGAAATGGATACTTTGTTCAATTTGATATTGATGAAACCACCCATCGCTTCTACAGCCTCAAAGTGGTTATGGTAAGTAGAATTTTGAATCAAACTAATCACTTCATTAACAACATCTGGCAGAGGTTTTCGGACAACTTTGACGATTTGAAAAACAGGTACTGAAATGTCACCTAAAGAAACTTTTTTTGGTTCCTCGACAATCACTTGAATATCAGTTCCATATTTTTCATGTAATTTTAAATCTAATTCTTTTTTTAACTCACTTTTCACTTTTTCTATCATCGTTATCTCCCCTTCACAAAAATAAATTTGGGTATTATAGCCCAAATCTACTTTTCATCATTTTTAAAATTTCTGTTTGGGTGTAGTAAAATGTAATTTTATCTTGTGCTAGCTCTGCTAGCTTCAATTCATTCATCTGAATTGCTTCATTGATATCCATCCATTTTGGTTCTAAACCCATTTCCTCTTCGTGTTCTTCTAAAGAAGCATTGACAAACTCAAGTACTTCTACTAGGTAGTAGTCCGTTAAAATGCGTAATGGTTTTGAAAGACTTCGTGATTCACGAATTTCTTCAGTGTCACCAATATGCTCTAAAATACGAACTTCTCTAGCACCAACTTCTTCTAGTAGTTCACGATATAATGTATCTAATTTGGACTCATTGAGGATCATTCCACCCCCAGGAGTACCAACCATTTGATCTTGACGTGAGAACATCAGCAAGATCTTTCCATCATGGATAATTATGGCACGAACTGCTTCGCGAGTTTGAATTTTTGGAGGGATATCAACAAGTGTATCCGTCACAACCATTAGTGGCATCACAAACAACTCCTTTTTTCAAAAATAGTACAATATCATTGTAGCACATTTTTTAGCTTTTGAGCCTATGAAGTTTCATCCGTCGACAACTTCATATACTTTTCGAGAAGCAATTCCAATTTTTCTCTTGTTTCGTTTATTAAATTTTCAATTTTTGAATACTCCTCTTTAGAGGAATAAACATCACTTGAGAAGAGAAGTTGATGATATTCATCCATTTCTTTTTCAAGTTTTTCTATTTCCTTCTCAACCAATAATAACTCTTTTTGAATACTTGGCTTTCTTTCTTTTTTCTCTTTTTTTACAACGATTTTCTCTTGTTTATCCAAAGAAGCAATATACTCATCATAATTGCCATCAAACAAGGTGAATTCACCTGGTTCTAAACGAATTATTTTTGTCGCAACCTTATTGATGAAGTAACGATCATGGCTAATGAAGATAATTGGACCGATATACTCAGAAAATATATCCTCGACAATTGTTTTTGTATCAATATCCAAGTGATTGGTCGGTTCATCGAGAATAAGTAATTCAGGTTCCTCTAGCATTAATAACAACAGTCGTAGCCTTACTTTCTCGCCACCGCTTAACACATTGATTGTCTTAAATACATCCTCTGCTGTAAATAATACTTTTGCGAGCAAACCTCGAACTTCTCCACTGGTTTTCATTGGATAGATGTTATGAACGTAATCAAAGAGAGTTAATGTCTCATTCGTAAATGCTTGATTTTGGTCGAAATACCCAACTTTTATATTTTTAAGAAATTCTAGTTCACCATTTAAAGAAGGTATCTCATCAATAATCGTTTTTACAAGTGTAGTTTTTCCCACACCATTGGGACCGATGATAGCGAGTTTTTCATAACCTCTCATTTCAAAATCAATATGGTCAAACAAAGGCATATCATATCCAATTGATAAATCTGTCGCTTTGATAATCACAGCGTCAGTTGGCCTTTTACTGTGGAAAGTCATCTTCACATGGCTTTCACTATTTGTCGGCTTATCCAGTCTTTCAATACGATTGATTTTTTTAATTCGATCCTGAGCGCTTTTCGCCTTGGTTGCCTTGTATCTAAAACGATCGACAAATGACTGTAAATGCTCAATTTCTTTATTTTGGCGAAGGTATTGCTTCATTAATAATTCATACCTTTTTACTTTTTCAACTTCATAATCATCAAATTTTCCATAGTAAGTATGTAATGTATCTTGATCCATCTCGAAGATTTTATTGACGATTTTATTAATGAAATATTTATCATGTGTGACTACTAACACCGCTCCAGGATAATGTCTAAGATAATCCTCTAACCATTCAATAATATCGATATCCATATGATTCGTTGGCTCATCAAGCAATAAAATATCTGGTTTCATAATTAATAATTTCGCAAAAGCAACTCTCGTCTTTTCTCCACCAGAGAAGGTTGAAATGTAACGTGTATACTCTTCCTTCGTGAAACCAAATTTAGTGAGAATCATATCGATAAATGTCGGATAGTCATACCCACCTAAATGACGATATCTTTCCTCTAAATCAGCGTATCTTTTAATATTATCTTCCGTGGGTTCAGTGATTAAAAGATTCGAAATTTGATGTAGTTTTTCCTCTAATACCAAAACATCTTTGAAAACCAAATGCATTTCATCAATCAATGTATGATTCTCTTTCGATAACACATCTTGACTTAAATAGCCAATCTTTGTGTCCCCAAAAATAAAAATATCCCCAGAATCTGGGGTAATATCTCCTAATATACATTTTATAAGTGTAGACTTCCCAGTGCCATTTCTGCCAATGAGCGCCACTTTATCATCATGATTCATTTCAAGTGATACCTTATCAAATAGTAAATTACCGCCAAATGTCTTTTGTAGGTTATTAATTTTAAGTAAATTCATGAATTTCACCCCTTTAAAGACAATAGACAATATCTTGATGTCCTTGCGATTTCATTTTACCAAAAGTTAATATTCATTTCAACCTTTTTTTTCATCAAAAAAAAAAGAACCTACAAGGTTCTTTCAAGTGATAACTGATAAAAGTTTAAATGAAGACCCCATAGGTCAACTTGGCCATTTTCTTGAAATCCACATTTTTGTAATACTTTATTTGAAGCTATGTTTCTTGTATCAGCCAAAGCGATGAGTAGTGGTATGGCTAACTCCTCCGCAAGTTCAATCATCTTCATCGAACATTCTGTCGCATATCCCTCACCCCAATACTTAGGTAAAAAGGAATAAAATACTTCTGTTTGATTAAACTCTTTTACATTTTGTAGGCCACATAATCCGATAAACTCAATGGTATCTTTCGTGATTACACGGTAGATTGCTTGTTTGTTTTGAAGAGAATGTGTGCGGATGAAGTAGTCTAGCGTTTTGGTAATCCGTTCCATCGTAAAAGGAGCTTCTCCTGGCAAAAACTCACACACCTTTGGATTCTCGTATAGTGTGACTAAATCGTCTAAATCAGAACTTGAAAAAGGAAGAAAATAGAGCCTTTTTGATTCAATTTTATTTTCCATACCTCATTCTCCTTATCAAATAGGTTAACAGTATTATTCCTAAAGACACAATTAATAAAATCCATTTTGTCATCGATGCAATCATTGCGACAATGTATAAAGTATCGCTTGCTAGTGGATGAGACAATAATACGATGGAGACACTAATATTCTCTAAAAAATCAAATACGACACCCAAAATCAAAATTTTCTTAATCAAAGGTTGATATGTCTTTGTCGCAAGTTTTCTTGTTAGCATCCAAAGAAAAGCAAAATAAACAAACGGAAACATCAGATCAAACGTAAGTCTCGAAAACAAATAAAAGATTGCGCCATTACTTCCATAAATACTCACGATGTCTTTTAAGTCATTCACAGAATAGAATATTGATGTATCAGGCGAAATAGTCGAACCCGTGACGACATAAGTAAGGTATGTAAATATAGGCGCAATGATGAAGAAGAAAATAAGAAAAAGTTTTGTTATTTTCTTTGATTGTTGGTCCAAACTAACGCCTCCTTAATCGTAACAAGATTTTATCAAGAAGTAATCTCCTTTTCAATAGACTATTAAAAAATAAAACAAAAAAAGTCAACCCCGTGGGATTGACCTTCAATTATTTTGCTTTTACGCGATTAACCATATTGGCAATTTGAGTTGTAAAATCTGTATCAAATGCAACAAGTGGTCTTCCTGCGAAAGTATTACTTGTAGCAGGATTGTAAGGATAATCTTGTACCATAGCACTTCTGACAACATCACCTTCAGTAGCGTTAAAAATCATATCATATGTTTCTTGTAAAGTAGTTGTGTAACCAACAATACTAGAATTTTCATATGCATTCATTGGATCTAAGAAGAAATCGATAAATTGATGTGCTAAATCAACACTTCTAGCGTTGGTAGGTATAACCATACCATCATAGAAAGCAATCGTATTTTCTGGAACATAAATACCAATTCCTGCTGTAGCAGCACGAGCTTCTTCGGCAGTTGTAGCATTTTCAGATAAAATCAAATAAGTATCGAAGAAATCTCCAACATAAGTGAAAGCATAGTCTAAAATTCCTTCTGCGATATTTTTCTTTAACATATCTGTAGACCATTCTGTATAACTTTTCATTGAAAGTAATTGTTCAGATAACGTTAAATTCGATGCTGAAGCAACATTTAATGCATTAGGATCCGTGATATCTCCAACTTGATAAGCATATAACATCGATAATGAATAGGCAAAACGTGGAACATCATACATACCTACAGTTAAATCTTCAGTAAATGTTGTAGGTTGGTCTTCAAACATTACTGCCCAATCATTGGCTGAAATGTAATCAGCTAAACCATCTACATTGTTATTATACATAATTCCGAAAACACCCCAGAAGTAAGGAATCGATACTTCGTATGCGCTCGATACGTCTTCATTGTCTTGGAACATATTACTCATGACTGTGTTCACACCATCTAGGAACGCATCTTGAGAGAAATTTGTTAATTTTGATAAGTCAATCTTTTGTAAATAACCTTCATTATATAATTTTTCAATCATATAGTCTGAAGGAATGACGATATCATATGCGGTTGTCTGATTCTTAATCTTTTCTTCCATTAACTCATTAGAATCAGCTAGTGACATACTCACGTTAACTCCGTATTCATCTTCGAACTTACTAAGTAAGTCTTCGTTGATGTACTCACCCCAGTTTAAAACATAAAGCGTAGGCTTGCTCGAACAAGCGAACAATGTTAGACCAGCAAGAACCACAAACAAAACAGAAATCATCTTTTTCATTTTAAATTTATACAGCTCCTTTTATTTTTATATTTTTATTTGATTTAAAACCATGATGGATCACTGTTGAGACTTTCTTTTTCATCATTTTCGCTATATTTGCGAGAATGATTCCACCCACAACAATCGTAGAGAGTAAGGTATTATAGGCGTATACTGAAGGAGACATTCTTCTTCCAACGCTTGCATATACCCAAATTGAAACATTGTCGAAACCATTTCCTGTTGTAAAGTACGAGATGACAAAATCATCTATACTCATCGTAAATGCGATTAACATCCCAGTAAAGATTCCAGATGCAATGGCAGGAATAATGACTTTCACCATTCCTTGGAAAGGACGACAACCTAAATCAAGTGCTGCGTCATATAAATTTTCATCTAGTTCAGCAAGTTTTGGCATAATGCTTAAAACAACATAAGGTAAACTAAAGAATATATGCGCTAGTAATAACGTAGGTAAGCCAAAGATGTTTGGCACAATAAATGTAAGTAATTTAAAGATTAACATGAGGGAGATACCGGTAACGATATCTGCATTTAAAATTGGAACTTGATTTAAAAATACCATCGTTTGTCTAGCTTTCTTCGTTAAGGAATGAATTCCTATTGCGAAGATCGTGCCAAGAATTGTCGATAATATTGTTGATAAGAATGCAACAATTAACGTACGTTGAATCGCTGCACCTAAGATCCCTGGATTGAGTAAGTCAAGTTCATAGTATAATTCCACATACCATTTCCAAGAAAATGTTGTGAAATTATAGAAACTATCACTCTCATTGACTGATTGAATGGCAATGATAATAATTGGTAAATAGAGTAAGAAAATGACTAGTCCAAAGAAAGTATATTTTAATACCGAAACAGAGATGTTAATCACTTTTCTTGGAATTGGTTTTCTAAAGAATAAAGTAATATCTCTTAATAAACCTTTGCTAATTTTTATCATAGTAATGTCTCACCTTCCTTATCTACCTTTTGAACGACAAACATCGATCCAAAGATAATCAAGATAATGACAAGAGACAATACACTACCGAAATTATAACTTCGGTTTATAAAACTCGAATCTATCAAGGTACCGATAAACACAACCTGTCCATTTCCTAAGATTTTTGGAATCGCAAATCCAGAAAAGCTTGGGAGGAAGACCATAATGACACCAGTCGCAACTCCTTTTAAAGACATTGGGAATGTTACCTTCATAAATGTCTTACTAGGATTTGCACCTAAATCCATCGATGCTTCTAAAAGCGATGGTTCTATTTTTTCAAGAACCGTATAGATCGGTAAAATCATAAATGGTAAATAAGTAAGCACCAACGCAATCGTAATTGAAAGTCCAGTTCCTTTGATATCCCAAACGAAGGACATCCCATAATTACTTAAAAGATCATTAAGAATTGAATCAGGGCCAAGTAGATTAGCGAGAGCATAACTTCTTAACAGAGAATTAGACCACATTGGTATAATTGTCAAAACTAAAATAACAAGTTTATTTGAAAAATTTGATCTGGTTAAGATATATGCCATTGGATAGCCAATTAAGAATGCAATCAAAGTCGCAAGCGACGCGTAAATGAATGAATTCTTCAGTGCGACACGAACAGCAAAATCAGTAAAGAGCATTCGCCAATTTACAAGCGTTAACTCCCAGTTATTAAATGTTAAAGCTTCTGTTTGAAAAAACGTAAGGAATAACATCATTAATAAAGGTAATATTACAAGAACAAGAAGCCAAATCATGTAAGGACGAGAATACAGTCCCAACTTCTTAATGTTCACTGTCAGTAACCTTCATCAGATGGATCTCGTAAGGATCGACTTTAAGTCCAATTTTATCGCCTACTTTTTTGTTTTCGTAAGTATGAACGACAATTTCTTTTCCGTCAACCATAACACAAAGTTCAAAGTGAACTCCTTTGAATACAGAACTTGATACTTCGCCTTTAATTTTTGCGCCTCGAGATGGGATGATATCAAAGTCTTCAGGACGAATCACAACATCAACAATCTCTTTTTCTTCAAACCCTAAGTCTACACATTCAAACTCAGAGCCCATAAAACTCACAAGGTGCTCTTTTAAATAAGTTCCTTCAAAGATATTTGATTCGCCAATAAAATTCGCTACAAAGCGATTTTTAGGTTCATTGTAAATCCCTGTTGGCGTACCTATTTGTTGAACAACACCATCATTCATAACGACGATTGTATCGGACATAGTTAAAGCTTCTTCTTGATCATGAGTTACATAGATAAATGTAATCCCAAGTGTGCGTTGCATTTCCTTGAGTTCATATTGCATATTTTGGCGCAACTTCAAATCAAGTGCAGCTAAAGGTTCGTCAAGTAATAAAATTTTAGGTTTATTGACAATTGCACGAGCAATCGCAATACGTTGTTGTTGACCACCAGATAAATTTTGGATTTTTCTTGTAGCCATTTGTGGTAATTTAACTAATTTCAAAGCTTGTTCAACAAGTTCTTTGATTTTTTCTTTATCCATTTTTTGATTTCGTAAGCCGAACGCAACGTTATCAAATACGTTTAAATGAGGAAATAAAGCATATCGTTGAAAAACAGTATTAATTGGTCTTTCATAAGGTGGTAACTTCGTCACAACTTCGCCATTAAGGATAATTTCACCTTCGTCAGGCATTTCAAATCCACCAATCATTCTTAGGGTCGTCGTTTTACCACATCCTGAAGGCCCCAGCAATGTGATGAACTCATTCTCATTAATATATAAATTGAGATTATTAACGACTGCGACATCATCGTATTTCTTTGTTACATTTTTTAGCTCAATCAACTTTTTTGCCATGGGGTTCTCCTTTGCTTTTTATTTAAAAAAATCAAGCAATATTATATATCTAAATTAACATTATGTAAACTACTTTTTATTATTTTTTTTAATCATTTTTTTCATCGTTTTTTTGAAGGCGTTTTCTTAATTTTCCAAAATAAAAAATATCGCTAGATTTAGCGATATTTATTGAAAGTTTTCTAATTGAAAATCGACACGAATCCAAGGAGGAAAAAATAGAGTCCAAAGAGGATTAATAACAACCCTAATATTTTGGAAAAAATGATTTCGTTTTTTCTTGGTTCTTGCGTTGTTTTATACTTATATTTTTGAATTCCATTGATGACTGCTTTTGGATGGATAAACATACGATATCCCACATATGCGAAAAACAATCCAAAGAGTGCTAAAACAACTTTCATAAAGATATCCATTCATACTCACCTCACATGAACATTATACCAAAGAAACAAAAAAAACATCATCTTTTTTCGGCAAGCTTTCATAACAAAATATAAACAGGAGAGAAAAATTGTTAATGAAAAAGTAAATAGATGATGTTTTTAATAATGATGCTTTAATTATATCTCACACAATGAACGCTTTGGTGATTTTTACAAACTGACCACAACTTTTTTATTCGTATAAAAAGTAATGGTAAATCTAGCGCCTTGAAGGTCATTATTTCCAGCTTCAATTGTACCACGATGCTTTTCAATAATCGATTTTGTTATCGTAAGTCCAAGACCCGTATGGCCTTCTTTGCCTATATAATATCGTTCCCAAATTTGATCTTTGATTGTTTCATCAATTCCAATTCCATCATCATCCACAGTAATGATAATCATATCATCCGTAACAGATAGAGTGATTGTAATCTCTGTTTTTGCATAACGTAAAGCATTCGATACCAAATTGACAAGCGCTACTTCCAGTTTATCTGTGTCACCAAAAAAATAAACATTTTCTAGTTCATGATGGAACTCAAGTTGAATATTTTTATCTTTGGCTTGAATGTCAATCGCATTGAGAGAATCACCGATGAGATCGACTAAATTAATTTTCGATACATTCAAGGTTTCACCAATTGAGTCTAGTCTGCCAAGATATAATACCTGATTGATGAAGTCTCTTAACTTTTCGCTTTCATTCATAATAATTGAAGATGTATTCTTGATCTCTTTTTCAGACAAAACTCCATAATAGAGCGCTTCAGCATAACTATAAATGTTCGTAAGTGGTGTTTTCATTTCATGCGAAAAATTATGAAGGAACTCTTGTTCCGCAAGAGAAAATTCATAAACACGATTATGTGCCTTTTCAAGTGCAATAGATAATTCTTCGTATTCAAGAATATCAAAAGTCGGTCTTCTTGATGGCTTTTCTTGATAGTTTAAATTATTAACATAACTCGAAAGCACTCTTGCTGGCAATGCAAAGGTTTTAGCAGAGAAAATTGATATTAAACTAATCGAAATAGCTAAGAAAACAATCCCAATAAAACTCATCAAGAAAATCGTCTGATTTTCACCCATAATGGATCCTTCTGCTCGAAAAACATAAATCGTATAAAGTCCATCATCGACTGTCGATTTCGTAAAATAGTAATACTGAAAATCATCGATAATACGATAGACATTATAGGTGCTACTTACCTTGATAGCATTCTCTAAATTGAGGGAAGATGAAGTGAAAGATGAATAGTAGACTGTTCCTTCACGGTACACAACCAAATCAACCCCTGTGTATTGTCTAGCTTGAGAGAGCGTAAGTAAGAAGTCTTGTCCCTCGGCAGTTTCAAGCGAATGAACAATATTATCATTCAATTCAGAAATATTACTATATAACAAATGATTTAAACCACTGGAAATAAAGACACCGGTTAAGATTGCAGCGATGCCATAAGCAATGGCTAAAAAAACGCCATAATAAATGAGTAGTTTGCGTCTAATTGTCAAGAATTTCACTTCCGTTTTCTACTTGTACTTTATATCCAAAACCAAAAACAGTCTTGATTTCTACCATACTGTTGATTGTTGAAATTTTCTTGCGAATCCGTTTGATTAAATCGTCTACAGATCTAGTTCCATCAATAACTTCCCATTTCCATACTAGCCGGAATAGTTCGTCACGTGAAAATGCTTTAGGACTATTTTTAGCGAGTAATACGAATAAATCGTATTCTTTCGCTGTAAACACTAATGGCTCGTCCAAATAAAGTATTTCTCTTTGATCAAGCTTAAACGATAGATTTCCAATAGTAAAAGTGCCTAAATCCTCCATCAATGAAGTATTGACGCTTCTTCGTAATAAGGCTTTAACTCTCACAGCGAGTTCTCGACCAGAAAAAGGCTTTGTAATATAATCATCGCCACCAATTTCAAGGCCTAAAATACGGTCCATTTCTTCACCTTTTGCAGATACAAAAAGGATTGGAATATTTGAATCCTCGCGAATTTTTTGACACACTTTAAATCCACTCATATCAGGTAACATCACATCAATAACAAAACAATCTGGTGAATTTAATTCGAATGCTTTTAATAGGTCTGTACCTGTTTTATATTTCTCTACTTGGAATCCCTCGTAGATTAGGAATTTTTCAATGATATTACGAATATTATCGTCATCATCTAGCACATAGACTAGTTTCGCCAAAATATCACAGCCTTTCTTAAATACATCATACCATTTTTTATTTTATTTTGGATTTATTTTACAATATTTTCTTTTAAAGAAAGAAAAAGTAGTCAAAAACGACTACTTAATGTCTTCTACTTTAGCTTCTAAATTATTTTCTAACAAGGATGGATCAACTAAATATTTCATCAATTCACGAACACTATTTCCGTAATATAAACCATCACAGATGCGTTCATCAATGACAATACCAGCCTTCATCACTTTTTCAGATCCAAAAGTATTTTCCTCAGCATCTTTTACACGTGGTTCATATTGTTCTTTACCCATCGCTACGAAAATGGATGTGGACCCAAAATTATAGATATGATGATAAGCATAATTCATCTTGATAGACCTTAAATTCGTTAAGAAAATGGATGTATGGAAAGGGCTAAGATTAATGATTGATTTTGGTAATAAACCATGTTTGTCAAGCATCTTTAAAAAGCCAACCATAAATTTGATTAAGAAGTTCGGTACTAAAGTCAATGCTTTAGCTAGAGAATCAGTATCATTATGCGAAGTTTTTGTCGTGTTCTTCGCAATTTCAGCATCCATCATTTCCTTGATTTCATAAATGTTTTCAGTACCTTTAAAGGTCAGTTTAATTGTTTCTTCTTCAGCGGTATCAACAAGTTGTTTTTTAACGATAAAAGATACAGAAATATCTTTTCTAGCAAATACTCTTCCATTCATAATAAAACGATTAATTTTTGGTCTTACAGCCATCGTTCTTACAAACGATGCAATTAAGATATTCATGTAGTTGAAACGGATATTACTTTCTTTTCTTTTTTTGAAGATATATTCATCCAAATACCCACAATTGATCTCGTACATACTCATCACCATAGCATCGTTTCGATCTGGCATAATATGTGGCGTTAATTTCATAATTGGATCGATGGTTTTAATCTTTCTTCCATCACTTCGTAGTCCAAACATAGAGGTTCCTCCCAAATGTAACATTGTAAAAATTTTATCACAAAATAACGTCATTTACAAGCGGACATCTTGTAAAAGAAGAATGATATCAAAAATAATTGAATATGGCTCGTTTTTAATGTATAATAAGTTGAAAACAAAACATAAGGGGTGCTTCATGTATACTAAAAAAATAACCTACCAATTATTACCATTTTTGGTAGTTGTCATAATGCTATTATTATCTTATTGGGTTACCCAGTGGTACTTTGAAGAAACCGGTATTGTAGGAACTGACTACAGCTATGTTTTCCAAGGAATTAATAATGCTGTTCCATTTATTCCAGCCACAATTTATCCATATGTTATCGCTTATCCATTTTGGGGCTTAAGTTTCTTCTATATCGGCTATCGTAACAAAAAGAATATGTATACGATTCTATCAATTATCTTATTTACTTTTACGATTGCAGGATTGACTTATTTTTTCTTTCAAAGCGATGTTCAAGCATGGAGAGAAACGAGTGGTCTATTTGAAAGAACTGATCTCAATTTCACTGAGTCATTGGTCTTTTGGATTTACAATGCTGCTGGTCCAAGAAACGCAAATCCATCGATGCATGTAATCATGAGCTGGTTAGCGATTCTGGGTGCTCGCATGGACAAAGAAATGCCTAAAATTTCAAAAATCATTATCTGGGTATTAGGTGTGAGCATTTGTATTTCGACTCAAACCCTCAAACAGCATTATATCATCGACTTAATTACTGGATTGCTTCTTGTAGAAGTGTTCTTCCATTTATTGAAGGGATCCAAAATTGTCGATAAAGTTGAATCATTCTTTACAAGAATAAATCAAAAATTACATTTAGAGTAAAGAAAAGAGAAACGATTTCGTTTCTCTTTTTTGTTGTTTTTTTTATGGGATGTCAATGATTCTCATGGTATTAGTTGAACCATGTTTTTGACCATAACCAGAGGTGATGATTAGTGTATCTCCAGATTCAAAACCGAAATCTTTCGCAACCTCAATCGCTGTTTGGTCATATTTGCCATAATCATTAACGACATCTTTAATGGATGCAAAAACGCCCCAATAATACGATAATTTTTGAGCAGTTACAATGCTATCTGTAATCGCAATAATAGGAACACTTGGTCTAAACTTACACATACGTTTTGCAGTACCGCCGGTTTCCGTAAAAGCAATAATTACTTTCGCATTTGGCATAGACATTGCCGTTTGGCTAACAGCAATTCCTATAGCATCATTAATCGTTTTTTGTGAAGATTTAATCGAACGTTGAAGTCTTTCATCATAAGGTAAAATATCTTCAATCGCTTTGGCGATTGTGTCCATCGTTTGAACACTTTCCACAGGGTATTCACCAGCTGCAGACTCACCACTTAACATGATTGCGTCGCTTCCATCTAAAATGGCATTTGCTACGTCACTCGCTTCAGCTCTCGTTGGACGAGGAGAAGCCATCATCGATTCAAGCATATGTGTTGCCGTAATGACTGGTTTACCAAACTCATTGGCTTTTTGAATAATTTTCTTTTGGTAGATTGGAACTAAAGCTGTTGATACTTCAACACCTAAATCTCCTCTAGCAACCATAATCCCATCCACAACTTCTAAGATGGTTTCAAGATTGTCTACACCTTCTTGATTTTCGATTTTCGCGATTAAGTCAATGTTCTCCATATTTTCTTGTTTTAGGATCTCACGCACAGCGAGAACATCTTCTTTTCTTCTCACAAATGATAATGCAATCATATCTACCTTGTTACGACAAGCAAAACGGATATCCTTATCATCTTTTTCTGACAAGAAAGGCATGGAAAGTTTCACATTTGGAACATTACATCCTTTTCTTGATTTTAAATTTCCAGAATTTCTAATTTGGCCATGAATGATTCCATCTTCTACTGATAAAACGTCAACACGAATTTTTCCATCATCGATTAAAATATAATCTCCGCTTGAGATATCGTCGAATAATTCAGGACAAGAGATATGAAAATGTTCATGTGTTCCAAGAACTTCTTCCCTTAAAATATCAACTTTATCGCCTTTTGTAAAAGCAACAACGTTATTTTCGAACATTCCAGTACGAATTTCTGGGCCTTTTGTGTCCGCCATAATGCCAATATAACGATTTTTTTCATTCGCTATTTCTCGAATCATTTGAATCCGGTTAAAATGTTCTTCTTCCGTTCCGTGAGAAAAATTAAGTCGACAAACATTCATTCCAGCATCAATCATTTTCGCAATCATTTCACGTGAATCAATCGCAGGTCCTACAGTACATATTATTTTTGTTTTTCTTTTCACTAAAAAAACCTCCTTAAATCACTATTTACATTATACAACAAAATCATATTTTATTACATCAAGAAGATAATAAATCTTCATTTTGACGAAGGCGTCGACTATCAAATTTTTTCCGTTCATTTGTATTTAAAATCATTTTTCGAATACGGATAGAATGCGGTGTAATTTCTACTAGTTCATCATCATTGATATAATCAAGACAAGCTTCCAGTGACATTTTTCTTGGACGTTTTAATACAACTGTCGTATCCTTCGTGGAGCTTCGTGTATTGGTTTGTTGTTTCTCTTTCGTTACATTGACAGCTAAATCTTGTTCACGATTACTTTCACCGATGACCATACCTTCATAAACTCTTGTACGTGGTGAGATAAACATCGTACCTCTTTCTTCAAGTCCACCGATTGAATAGGAAGTGGACATGCCTTCATCCACCGAAACTAAAACGCCTAATTTTCTGTTTCCAACATGCATATTTTCTACCGGACGATATTCTAAGTATGAATGATTCAAGATACCATAACCTTTAGTTGCGGTAAGAAATTCAGTCATAAATCCGATTAATCCTCTAGAAGGCATCGTGTAATTTAATCTGGTTTGATTTTCATGGGTATCCATAGATTCCAAGATACCATGTCTTTCACCAACAAGTTCCATCACTTTTCCAAGCGTTTCTGTTGGCGTGTCAATTTGAACTGCTTCAAATGGTTCTTCTAAAACGCCATCTACTTCTTTCATAATAACTTTTGCCTTGGATACTTGGAATTCAAACCCTTCTCTTCTCATGTTTTCGATGAGTATTCCTAAGTGTAGTTCTCCACGTCCAGAAACTACCCATGATTCGCTTGTTCCAATACGCGCTACTTTAAGCGCTAAATCCTTTTGTGTTTCACGATATAATCGATCATCAATTTTTGAACTAGTCACATGCTTACCTTCTTGTCCTGAAAAAGGAGATGTATTGGTACCGAATGTCATCTCAACGGTAGGTTCACCTATCGTAATCAGTGGCAAACGTTGGTAAACGCCAGGATTTGTGACTGTTTCTCCAACATAAATATCTGGTAACCCAGAAATAGCAACGATATCCCCAGCAAATGCTTCTTCGATTTCTTGCTTTTCAAGTCCTAAATATCCATATAATTTTTGTACTCTAAAAGGCGTTACACTTCCATCTAGACGAATACAATCTACCATATCATTCACGTGAATCGATCCTGACTGAATACGACCAATTCCCATTCGACCAACATAATCATTGTAGTCAAGAAGTGAAGGTTGAAATTGTAGGCTTTGATTAATTTCTACATTTGGAGCGGGAATCTCTTTTACAATTAAATCCAGCAATGGAATTAAATTATCATTTTCTTTTAAAATTGACTCGAAACTAGCTTGCCCCTTAATGCCTGAGGCAAATAAAAATGGAAACTCAAGTTGATCGTCATCTGCCCCAAGTTCGATAAATAGTTCAAGTACTTCATCAACAACTTCGACAGGTCTTGCAGCTTCTCTGTCAACTTTATTGATAACAACAATTGGTTTCACTTTTGCTTCTAAAGCTTTTTTCAACACAAATCTTGTTTGTGGCATGCACCCTTCATAGGCATCCACAACCAAAAGAACACCATCCACCATATTCATAATGCGTTCCACTTCACCACCGAAGTCGGCGTGTCCAGGTGTATCAAGAATGTTGATTCGGTAATCGTTATAGATAATAGATGTATTTTTCGCTAAGATAGTAATCCCTCTTTCGCGCTCAATGTCATTGGTATCCATCGCTCTTTCTTCGAGAACTTGATGTTTTTTGAGTGTCATAGATTGCTTTAATAATCCATCCACTAATGTTGTTTTACCATGGTCAACATGGGCAATAATTGCTATATTTCTAATTTTCATATAAGTCCTCGTTTCCTTAAAAAAGCTTTCATATCTTCGGGAATATCCGAATGAATTTCTATTTGTTTTCCTGTAATAGGGTCTGGGTATGTGATCGTTGATGAATGTAATAATACTCTCTTTTCTTGAATATTTGATTCATAGAGTTGATCGCCAACAAGTGGATGTCCAATCGCTAAGAAATGGACTCGAATCTGATGAGTTCGTCCTGTTTCTAACTTAATTTTCACTAAAGAAACACCATTACCTTCTTTCAATACCTGGTAGTGAGTTATCGCTGGCTTCCCGGATTTTGTCGTCACATAATGATTGTTTCGATGTCTATTTGCACCAATATTTAAAGAGATTTTCCCTTGCTTGTTTTTTAAACTTCCTTCAACAATCGCGATGTATTCTTTTTGAACTTGATCTTGCCATATAGCACTAAAATAGGAATGGGCTAATGGGTTCATTGCATACAGTAATACACCTGTCGTATCTGTGTCAAGTCGATGTAAATGTCTAACTAAAGCATCTCTATCTTGATTCATAAAATATCGACTGACTTGCATATCAACTGTCTCATTGTTTGGATTATCTAAATCATAAATTATCTTCTTTGCATCCTTATTCACCGCAAGAACAAAATCATCTGAATAAATTATTTGTGGAGCATGCAACCCGGGTTTTGTCTCATTATGTTCATCAAAATAAATTTCAATGTTGTCTTGAGAAGAAATGATTGTATCAAAAGAAGCAACTTGATTATTTATTTTCATATGTTGACTAGAGAATATTTCTTTTTGCTTGTGTTTTCCAAGTGAAAAATTCGTCAAAAAAGATGACGCGGTTATCGGTTGATTTAATTGTAATTTCGATAATTTAAACCACATCATATACTCCAAACAAAAGGGAAAACTAATAACTTTGTTTTCCCGGAATCACACCACGAACGCCGCCTTTCGGGTGAATCACATCACCCGTGTAGCGAGGAATCAAATGGATATGTAAGTGAAAAATACTTTGTCCTGCAGCCTCACCGTTATTGACGCCAATATTGTATCCATCAGGATGAAACTCACGGTCAAGAAACTCTTTCATCAATAGGATGGTTTGATGAAGAATCTTTGCTTCCTCAAAAGATAAACTAAAATAATCTTCTATATGTCTCTTCGGGATAATCAGCGTATGTCCTTTAGAAACAGGAAAATGATCATAAATCACATAAAAATATTCATTTTCATAGATAAAGTCTTGCTTTTGTTGACTCGTTTCACAAAATAAGCACTTCATTATTTTTTAATTAACAGATATCCACCCAGTAAGACCAGTAGTGCAGGCAAGAGATACCCTTCAAAATTGATGCCATTTTCATTTAAAAACAAGTACACACCAAGAATTAAAAATGCAATATTACCAAAAGTAACGCCTTGTTTAGACATTGATACTATTGCAGGAATAATGATGAGTAATGTCCACCATCCATTAAAAAACAAATGAAGGCTAAATAAGTTCAACCTGCTTAATAGAAAAATAACACCAAAAAACAATAAAACATAACCTAAAACTTTGCGATTATTTGAATTCATAAATATAACCTCCGATATTCTACTCTATTCTCACTTAAAAGTCAATTAAACTCTTTTTTAAAAGAGTTGTTTTAATTCATTTAGATCAGTAACATAATAATCTGCGATTTTACACTTCAGTGCATCAGATACAGCAACAGCCGACATTTGAGCTCTTTTCGCTGCCTCAATTCCCGCCACAGCATCTTCGATGACAAGACATTCTCGAGGAATCACATTCAATGCAATTCCAGCTTTTGTAAACACTTCTGGATCAGGCTTCGAATTTGTAATCATAGTTCCATCGACGATTGCATCAAATCGAAAAGTTAATCCAATATAGTTGAGAATCGCTCGAGTATTTTTACTACTCGATCCAATTGCCTTCTTTATCCCTTTTTCTTCTAAATAATCAAGAAAATCTAGGATGCCAGGTAAGATATCTTTTTCAGAAAGTGCGCTGAGAGATTCTTTATAGATATCATTCTTAAAAGTCATCATTTCTTCTTTTTCATCTTCTGAATAAGTCTTTTTACTTTGTTCAAGAATGATTTCTAGAGATTCTTTACGTGATACGCCACGTAAACGATGATTAATTTCTCTATTGAAAAAGATTCCTTCTCTTTCGGCTAGTTTTGACCAAGCTTGATAGTGAAAGAGATCCGTACTCACGATGACTCCATCTAAATCAAAAATCACACCTCGATATTTCATTCTATTCCTCCCACTGCACTTCTACTTGAGCATTCTTTACTTTAATGTGCGCTAGTCTTTCGTTTACTCTTGCATTAAATAATACGCCATTCATACCTCGAGGTAAATTATAATCTGCATAGACGAATGGATAATTGATTCTGAAATCAGCAAATCCATAAACCAGTAGTAAATAGATGGCACCACTCATCGTTAGATTGTTTTCATGTAAATGATGATAGCTTTCAAATTCTTCCACACAAGTAACATCCTTCAAGAAATTTTCACCTGGTGTCGTATCGCCCACTTTCGCACCAATCATCGAGATAGCAAACTGCGCGAAAAAGGAATTAGATTTTGTCCGAGCCTTATAAAAATCATAATTTGCTTTTAAAACAAAATCATTAAAACTACTCTTGAAAATGAGCAAGAACAAAACACTCGGGAAAGTAATATATTGGTCTTCTTGATGGATAACAGGTTTTTCTGAAATTTCTCCTTTTTTTGTCATTTTTAGGCGAAGAACTTTGGAGATTGGATCCTTAAGTTTAAAGTATCCATCGAAAAGTTCAATTAATAATTGACGATTTGGCGAAGGAACTACCAGGGTTTTTTTTAATACTTTGATTCTTTTCAGTTCTGACTCATGCGTCTTTTTGAAACTAGCAATTTCCTTTTTATATTCTTTCGATA
>JBFXGX010000001.1:46565-78958 GCA_050177605.1 Candidatus Izemoplasmatales bacterium
GAGGCTTTATCAAGTTTGATTTTCCACCATTTTTTATTCGCGCGTAAAAGAGATTTAAATCCTTCTGATCTTTTTGTATTAAGTCCTGTATGATTGATCTTTTCTTGACCAACATACACATACTGATTCACCGTATAGACTTTCCCAGCTTCTACACTTAAATGATAGTGAAAATTAAGTCCATTATTGATTACTGCTGCTGGTTTATCTTTGAAACTAGTATCGACCATTTTTTCTATATAATTAAATTGATGAGGATCATAAAACGATAGAATCGATTCATCACCAAATACAGAAGCATTATCACTTAGTTCAAAAGGTAAGGTATCAATGCCGGTGTGTAAATCAAGAGTACATGAATTTGTACTTGAAAAAGAAAAGCTACTATAGATAAAATGAGGATCTTCTTGGTCTACAAAGCGAATGGATTCTACCTCGATGATGGTCGTAGGTAATTGAAAACTAGTTTTTCTACGCAATACACCGGATTGCAAATCCAAATCTTGTTCATGCTTGAAAGGATTAAATTTTTCAGGAGTGATAACTTTATCATAGATACTTAATGTCGTAAAGAGCGGGTCTGGGAAAAAATGTGGCGTTTTCTCACCGATAAATTCCCCCTTAGTACATAATGATACTTCATCCATACATCCAAGATAAGAAAGAAATCCATTGGCAATGGTGTATCTTTTCGACATTTTTTCTTGTTCTTTTTTGATATATCCTGTATGCCTTAGTTGATTCATACTTTGCCCCCTATCAAGCGACTTCTATAGTTTATTATATCATAGAAAAACGATATAATCTCGCCTTTTACAAAAGCATGTTTTATTTTTTTTATTATTAATAAAAGCAGTGTATTCTCTACCCTAAAAAATGAACTCTTGCAGAAACCATCCGATGAAAAAAAATAATTGATTATGAATATTGCTTTTTTCGGATAAATTTGATACAATAATAACGCTAATGTCGATGGAGGTGAGAATATGGCAAACATTAAGTCACAAATCAAACGTGTAATTACCAATGAAAAAAGTCGTGCAGCAAATGCGTCATTTAAATCATCTTTAAAAACAGCAGTGAAAGATGTTGAAGTTGCAGTAGCTAAACAAGAAAAAGCAGTTGCAGTAGAAGCATTAAATTTAGCATACAAAAAATTAGATAAAGCTGTCTCCAAAGGTGTTTTTCATAAAAACTTTGCATCTAGACAAAAATCTCGTTTAACAAAGTTAGTAAACACATTAGAATAATAAAGAAAAAAAGCCGAAAGGCTTTTTTTTCTTATCCAAATATCTTATATAGGAACATTTCAAGACCGATAAACTTATCAATCTTCCCACTTTTGATTTCATAATCTAGCTTTTCTAGTTTAGAAATGTATTCAAACAATTCTTGGCTATCCGTTTCTCTTGCATTCTTTGTCATGTAATATACACGACCTTTCGATGCTTGAAAATACTTCATGATATCTTCGAATGACTTCTTTTGATTTAACAATTCCTGTGTATATAATATTTCTTGAAATTTGGAAACAATTACACCTATCATCCAAGTAGGATCGATATTTTGAGAGGTTAAATCAAGATACGTATTCATCAAGACCTGTTGATCTTTTGCGATGATTGCATTCACTAAATTAAATATGTTTTCTTCTAAATTACGAGTAACGACATCACGCACCATATCAATATCAATATGTTCTTTTCCTTTTGAAAACAAGATTAATTTATCAAGCTCATTCATCATCGTATTACGGTCATAGCTTGTTCTTGAAAGAAACTGTTGTAGTGCATTAGCATCAATCGATAATCCTTCATTAGAAAGGATTTTTTTTATTTTTGAATAGAGATCTTCATTTTCATCTTTTTGACAGTTAATGAGTTCTGCAGTGTCATTTAATACTTTGACGACTGCCTTTCGTTTATCAAGAATATTTTCTGAAGTAGTCAGAAATAAAACGGTGGTAGGATTCGGATGTTCAACATAAGATATGAGCTTTGCTATATCTGTATCACTGACCACTTTACCGCTACCTAAAAAACCGAGATTATTTAAGATAACCGCCTTGTTATCTGTTAGAAAGGGAATCGTCATTGCACTTTGAAGTGCTTCTTCTAGTCTCGATTCCTCATAGTCATAAACCTCGATAGCTTCTGACTCAATTTGATGTTTATTCAGAATGTCCTTAATCTTCTCCTTGATGCAATAGTCATCTGCACCATAGAGCAAATAGATGTTTCCTGCCACATTAATCACCTCTTCCATTATATCATTAATTACACGTTCTTGAACCACTAAAGTAATCTTCTCTCATAAAATGGGATTTGAAAATTGTAGTGCTCAACACGTCTGATTTTCGAGTGAAAATAATAGTTGATCGTTATCGTTCCTACTTTGTCTGTTTGGAATACATTTGAAGAAATCTCAAGATAACGATGAATTACTTCATCACTGGGATGACCATACTTATTTTCGCCAACAGAAATAATCGCAATCTCGGGGTGAACTTGACTCACAAAATCAGAGGAGGAAGACGTAATGCTTCCGTGATGCGGTACTTTGATAATATCGACTGGTTTATCTGATAAATCGATACTTCTTTCAACAATTTCTTCAATGTCGCCTGCAAATAAATAATGGTCATTTTCAATAACAGAATAAAGCACAATAGAATTATTGTTTTCGTTTGATGAAGATGTAGATGCACTTAGTACTTCAAATGTCAGGGATTCTTGACATATAACACTCTCTCCTTTCGAAAGTACTTCAGCAGTTGGAAAGAGTTCGTTTTGATAAGGGATAAATAAAACTTTTGTAGGGATTGTTTCAAGCAAATCAGCGATTTCTCCATAGTGATCTTCATGGAAATGAGTAATGAATACCATATCAAAGGCATCGATATTTTCTCCTAAAAAGTAGTTTTTCAAATGGTCGTAATTATCAGCAGAACCGCTATCAATCAATACTTTACATCCTCCCGATTCAACAAAAGTTGAGTCCCCTTGACCGACATCAAAAAAAACAACCCTAGAAGTTCTAATTTGTGAAGGTAAAGAGAGGAAAATAAAAAACATAAGTAGCAAAGTGACAAGGAAATTTAATCGAATTTTCTTTCTCATTTGTTGAACAATAATTGCTAGAATGATTAGATAATAAATCATAATCATGTCCAAACTTGGAAATTCAAATTGAAGAAAGAGGGACGGATGTTCAAAAAAGGTGATTGCGCCTTCAAAAAATTGAATCAACTTAAGGTAGAATGGCTCAAATAGAGAACTCAGTAGCACAATGAAGGATAAAGGAAGAAAGAAATATACAACTAAAAAATAAAAAAAGATACCTGCCCATAAAATTGCAATGTTCAATTGATGATTCAGTGATAATAAAATCGGTAAACTAAATAGAGTAGCAAGAAGCTGAACTTTGATTAGTTGCCCAATTCTGTTGGTGCTCTTTAGTAAAGAAGATGAAATCAAGATAACAAAACTAATTAAAAAACTTAGTTGAAAACCGATTTGATGAATCAGTAAAGGTTGATAAAGAACAAATCCTAAGTAGATAAACGTCAATAGATCCACTTTTGAAAAATTGATTTTGAATGTTTTTCTGGAAGTCAGTAATATCGCTTGAAGACTGGCCCTAATTAGTGATAAAGTGATTCCAGTTAAAACCACATAGAAAAGTAGTACGGAAAACAAAATGAAGTTTGTCGTAGACTCATTTCTTTTTAGATAGAACAACAAAAACCTAAGCACACTCAATAACAAGGCCACATGCATTCCTGAGAGAACAAAAAGGTGTGTGATTGATACATGATTCATACTCATTACTGTTTCTTCATCCATATCATCTTTATTTCCTAGTAAAAACATCTTTAAATACGCTGCACTGGAATGCTCATACCGGGAATCTATCCATTCTAAGGCCTGTTGATTGATTTCATAAATGGAAAATTGATGTCCGGTGATGATTACCGTCTTTGCGTAAAGAAGTCCATGAATACCTTCTGACAATAAATAAGTATCATAATCAAAGTTATGTTCAATATCTAGCGCTTCAAAAGAGAAAAATGTTGCCTCAATTTGAATCTTGTCTCCAGGTAATAACGAAGTATCTGAATAGAGCAAATAATTTTCTTGATTAAAACAAATCAAAGCAGCATTCCCATCATTCTTGATTACCAAGGCTTCGACTTCAATGCTTCCACTTTCAGTCAAAACGTCATTCCTAAATAGTCCGATGAAAATGAGGACACCAATCAAAGTGATGAGTATAAAAAATAAATTTTTTGAATTTTTATATAAATAAATACATAGTACAATAAAAAGAAGCATGACAACCATGCTTCCTTTCATTGA
Source organism: Candidatus Izemoplasmatales bacterium (assembly GCA_050177605.1). Classification (GTDB taxonomy): domain Bacteria; phylum Bacillota_I; class Bacilli_A; order Izemoplasmatales; family Hujiaoplasmataceae; genus JAHIVB01. The sequence goes on from JBFXGX010000001.1 coordinate 50,924, forward strand.
TAGAAACAAAGTAACACCGATACCGATAAAGATAAAATGGCTAGCCTCAGACTGTAATATCGTCTTTAATTTGTCCATAAATACTTTCTTTTATCCCTGAAACATTCATCACATCTTCTATCGAATCAAAAAATCCATTTTCGGCACGATAGTCAATAATTCTTTGTCCTAAGATAATCCCGATTCCATTCAGTGTCATTAGTTCATCAAGCGACGCTGTGTTAAGATTGACCAATAAACTCTCTTCAGTCTCTTGTAAACTTGAAGAAACAAATGGAATCGTAAAAGTGATTGATGATGTCATTTCTTGATTCCATAGTAATCCAGTAATATCTGCATCATCAAGAATTCCGCCTGCCATCATCACTACGGATGATAAAAGAGACCCCGACTTTACTTGATAACTTCCTGGATATAGAACAGCACCTTCGAGGGTTACTGTGATGTAATTTTCGGAAGTCCCTTCAGAAACCATCGGAATATAAATAACCATTTCATCGACAATCTTTTGACTTTGATTAATTCCTGAAAGATCTGCACTTTCAAGCAACCCACCAGCAAGCTCAATTACATCAACAATTCTGCTTCCCTCACCCACTTCAAATACCCCAGGGTTCATAATAGCCCCTTTGATTTCAACGAAAAAATAATGTGAAGTTGAAATGCCAGTGACTTCTGTTTGGAAAGGAATATAAATGACCATTTGATCATACAGTGTTTTTGATAGATTAATGTCTTTCGTGTTCGCTTCTTCCAAGAGTCCCCCTGCGAGCATCACGACATCCGCAATTCTCATATTGGAGGAACAGTAATATACCCCCGGATAGACAACAGCACCTTTGATATCTACATACATGCTATCAGCTGTGGTGACCACTGTTTCTTCATAATTTGAAGCACTAGATACAACGACTACCTCTTCTGCTGTAGAAGTCGTCGTTGATTCTATTAAAAAAATGCCAATAATCCCAATTATTACAAATAAAAAACCGCCATATTTTTGTATGAATGATTTCATTCTATCACCTCAAAAAATATTACGCGGTTATTCAAATTATTCTTTTTCTATTTTTTGAACTACGAAAATCGTTCTTTCAGGAAAAATAACTCTTTCCAAAACAACAAATCCTACTTTTTTAATCAAATCTTCATACATAGAAACATCATGCGTTTCTTCGAAAATTTCAATTGTTTCCTTTTCACCTTCGAGATCTAAAAGAATCGTATGGACAATACTATGTTCTTTTTCTCCCTTATGAGATTCCCAGTGAAAATGGAACTCTTCATCATCTTCAATGTATCCATCGAGGGCGTCAATATATTCGGCACTAAGGACATCAAATAAAAATACACCATTATCATTTAATGCTTCATAGATATTCGTAAAGCCAAAATTAACGTCTTCTAAATCAGATAGATGGTTAATCACATCCATCGATGCAACAATGAGGTCATAACTAGCTGGAATTGGATCGAGCATATCATATAAAGCGATTTCAATATCCAGTTCCTCTTGTTCAGCGCGATAATTTAGAATTTGTAACATTTCATCGCTTAGATCAGTCGCAGTGACATGAAATCCTCTTCTTGCAAGTTCCATGGATAAAGTACCTGTACCACAACCAATATCAAGTAAGCTTCCAAGGGATGAGTATTTATCAATTAGCCGTAAATATTCTTCATAAACATCAGGATCGATAAATGAATCATAAAAAGTCGCTAATAAGTCATAACTCACTCAAGTTCACCTTCAAAAGAGATCTTTTCTCTTTCGATGAAGAGTTTCTCAATCTGATAGTAATTTCTTGTTTCTTGATGCATCACATGGACAATAATATCTCCTAAGTCAAACAACAACCAACGATCCTCTTGTTTTCCTTCCACAAGACATGGAACATCTGCAGGAAGGGCGTCTTTAATATGATGTATGGACGAGTGAACTTGTCTTTCATTTTTTGCACTAGCCACGATTTGATAGTCATAAAATGGAGAAGCTTCTCTAAAATCATAAATGACGATATCTTGTAGACGTGCATCATCGAGAGCTTTTACCACGGTTTTTAAAAGTTGGGTCACTTCATTTCCTCCACTATTTTTTGATAATATAGAAGCGCTTCAGTCGTTAATTCCATCACAAGATGATGTTTTTCAAGGTGTCGTAAAACTTCACTTTGAATAATCATATACATTGCTTTGTCAAGTGATACAAGTGCTTCTTTTAAGATAGATGAGGAATCAAAAGGACGTGTTTCCTCACAGTAATCACTAATATAAATGATTTGTTCTAATTTAGACATTTCTTTTCTTCCAGTCGTGTGATACTTAATTGCATTAAAGATATCATCATCATTCACGCCTAGTTTTTTTATGTAATATGCACCAGATAGAGCATGAAGTGCAAATTTTCCCCATGAAGAAATATCTTCACTCGGGTTCATCGATTCAATCAAAAGGATAGCTTCTTCCTCTGTCCAATATTTGGTTAAATCGTGTGCATAACTAGCATAAATTGCCTTTTCTTCCTCAACATGATAGATATGAGCTAAAACTTGAGCAAGTTTTGCGACGCTATAGGTATGAATCCTACGACTGGGATGATGAACAAAAGCGGTGTCGACGATTTCTTTTAACGCTGAAATATTCATCTTAGATAATCGCCGGTCTTACATAAACACCAACGACAAATGGGGCATAAGCTTTCACATAGAATGGTGCACGAATTGTTAAGAATCCTAGACCAGAAAAGACGATATCATATTTCGCGTTATCGCGGATTCTAAAATCGTGATAGACCCATTTTGGAACAGCTTCTTCCTCATTAAATGGTGGTGTAAGAAGTGTGTATAGCTTTGTGTCATAAAGTTCATCTGCGCGAAGCGTTTTCGTGCGGTGAATATTGAGTGTATTTGCGAAATAAGTAACGATATTCACTTTGTCTCCAGTTTCACCATTGATTACATCTAATCGTGCAAGTCCACCAAAGAACAAAGTTTGTCCTTCATTCAGTTGAAAAACTAAAGGTTTGATTTCTTTCTTTGGTACTGTCATTTTATAACTAGGTCTGGTTAAGTAATAAGTGTATTGATGTTTGTTAATGACACCTGGCGTATCATAAATCATCGTTCCGTCTAGCAGAGGAAATCCGATAATTCCAATCGTAGTCCCTGGTTCTGACGATACTGTAACAACATCGGTTGGCATTCCTAAATATCTTTTTAATATTTGATTGACAATACGAGACTTCCCTACATTCGTTGATCCAACGATGTAAACATTTCGGTTCTTTTTATGTTTCATGATTAGATTCATAAGTTCATCGAAGTTATCTCCGTATTTCGCGGAAATGAGTATCGAATCAAGAACAGAGAAACCTTCATTCGCAAGCATCATCTTTAACCAATGAATAATACGCTCTTCCTTGACATTTTTTGGTAATAAATCCATTTTATTACCAACAAGGATTACATCTTCATTCCCAGTTAATCTTTTAATTGCTGGAACGAAGGAACCACTAAAATCAAAAATATCGACGATTTTAACAATCAATGCGTCTTCTTTAGCGATTTTGTTAATGATATTAATGTAGTCATCATTGGTAAGAGAATAGGTAATGATGTCACTATAATGACGCATCTTAAAACAACGTTGACAAAGAACGCTTCTTGTTTCTGAAGTTGCCATTACTTTTTCAGACATATATCCAGGTAAAGTTTTATCTTCGTGTTGGATTAATGCACCGCATCCTTTACAATATTGTTCCATGAAATTACCTCTTTTCGCTTAAGTGTAATTTATTATAGATCTCAGGCTGATGTTTTTTAATCCTGTGGATCATTCTTTTCTCTAATTTTCGGTTCAGTTTTGTGTACCATTTTTCAACTTTTCGTTTAATTGCATTGACAACGATGACATCAAATCCAAGACGCTTTCCGCCTAAGCAATCCGTCATAAATTGATCCCCAATCACACATACTTCATGTGCTTTATAATTCCCTACAAGAGACATCGCTCTTAAAAATCCCTTTTTTAATGGTTTTCTAGCACTGCAGATAAACATCGAACCAACCTCTTTTGCAAAAGGTTCAACACGTTCTAAATGATTATTGGATACAATCACAACTTCAAATCCGATTTGTTTAAATAAATGAAATAATTTTTTTATCTCATCATTTGGCATCGATTCATCATAAGGAATTAAGGTGTTATCAAGATCAATTAAAATCACTCGAATTCCTTTGTCCCAAATTTTTTGATAATCAATATCATAGACAGTCTTTTGAAAATCATCCGGAATATAATAGGTTTCTTTTAATAAAAAATCAATCATTTTACCCCTCCGAACATAACTATTATTATATCTAAAAAACGAAAAAAAGTCCAATTTTTTATTTGGAAAACGGCGTAACATCTACATTTCATCAAATGACAATTGTTATACCATTGGACTTCTTTAAGAGATTTTTAAAAACCAAGCTTGAAATGAAATCTCTTCATTCATATCTTCAAGCTCTCGCGTAGCTTCAAAAACAATTTTATTTTCTATACTGACTGCCTTGATATGCACCTTATCACCAAGATATAACGGTGAAATAAAATTGATTTGGTATGCATATAAGTCAGATGGAATTCCAAACAAATCACGTATGTACTTGACATAAATCGTGTTATTAACATGATTATTAAAATCTAAGTCTTCTTGCTTCACTACGAGAGATTTAAGAATCACTTCTTGATCTGAAGGAAAATCAATCCTTTTTAAACCTTCATTTGAAAACTCAATCGCTTCTTTTGAGAATTGTAAATTTGTCACAAAGTCAAGTTGGTTTGTTTTGACGAGTTTTAGTGTTTCATTACTAACGACGGACCACTTTGCTACGCCGGTAATCAAACAAAGTCCTTCGGAATTAAAGAGTTGATAATATCGATTAATGCCGGCGCCAGTTGGAGGTGTTAAAAATGTTTCAATCGTTAACATATCATTCAAACGAGGCATCTGTTTGATTTCAACCATCAACCTAGATACGACCCAAAAGAATCCTCGTTTTTTCATATCATCAAATCCGAAGCCTAGTAAATAACCATGCTCATCACTAATATTTTGAATTCTTCTTTGTAAGGAGTCTAAAAGAATATATCCTTCAGGGCCAACTTCACTTTGTTCTATCCGAAAGGATTTTTTGAATACTTCCATTATCTTGAGCCTGCCTTTTTTGGACGAATTAGGCAGTTTTTTTCATAACCAATTAAATCAAATCTTTTTGCTTTGGATAATGCTTCATATACCAAATCATAGTTTTTAGGATTACGGTACTGAATCAGTGCTCTTTGCAATGATTTGTCATGAGCTGTTTTTGCAACATAAAGCACAGACCCATCGCGTGGATCTTTTTCAAGATAATACATCATTGTCGAAAGGGTCATCGGTGTTGGGTAGAAATCTTGAACTTGTTCCGGATTATAGCCCATGTCGCGAATATATTCAGCCAAAATGATCGCATCATCTAAAGATGAGCCAGGATGACTGCTCATTAAATAAGGGACGAGATATTGTTCCTTATGAATGCTTTTCGTAATATCATAAAACTTTTGAACAAACTCATCGTAGAGTTTTCTAGATGGTTTTCCCATCTTGTCAAGAACATTACTAGATACGTGTTCAGGAGCGACTTTCAGTTGTCCAGACACGTGATGTTCAAGTAGTTCATGAAAGAATGTATCATCTTTGTCATACATTAAATAATCATATCGAATACCACTTCGAACAAAGACTTTCTTCACGCCATCAAGTTCTCGTAAACTTCTTAAAATATCAAGATAATCTTGATGATCAACTTTTAAACTTTTACATGGTGTCGGATGCAAACATTGTTTTGTTTTACATACGCCATAATTCTCTTGTTTATCACAAGCTTTATGATAAAAATTCGCAGTCGGTCCACCAACATCATGGATATAGCCTTTAAATTCCGGGTCACTTATTAAAAGACGTGCTTCATCAACTAATGATTCTTTTGAACGAGAAGTCATCATTCTTCCTTGATGCATCGTTAATGCGCAGAATGAACATCCTCCAAAGCAACCTCTATTTGCCGTTAATGAAAACTTTATTTCATCCATCGCTTTGATATGCCCGAGCTTTTCGAGTTCAGGGTGAGCATCTCTCATAAAAGGTAAAGAATAGATTTCATCCATTTCAAAAGAAGTCAATACTCTCATTGCGCTATTTTGAACGACGAAATAATCTTCGTATTCTTCTACAAGAGGTTTTCCAACGATGGCATCTGTGTTCGTATATTGGGTCATAAACGAAGACGCTGCTTGATCTTTATGATGAATCACATCATGAAAAGAAGGAAGTCTAATTGCATTGTATGGTAAATAGTCTTCATTTTTGGTCTTAAAAACTGTACCATTCACATAAATAATATCATTAATATGGATACCAGCTTTTAGAGCTTCTGCGATTTCTAAAATCGCTAGTTCACCCATTCCATAGACAAGCAAATCTGCTTTAGAATCAAGAAGAACACTTTTGCGATAGCGATCATCCCAGTAATCGTAATGAGACAATCTACGTAAAGAAGCTTCTATCCCACCAAGAATGATAGGTGCGTGCGGATCGATATTTCTAATCACTTGGCTATATTTAATTACTGCACGATCTGGCCGTTTACCCATAATTCCACCTGGAGTATAGTAATCGACTTTTCTTCTACGTTTTGAAACAGAATAGTGATTCACCATAGAGTCAATATTGCCTGAACTGACTAGCCAACCCAGGCGTGGTTTTCCAAACTCAAGGAAAGAATCTTCTTTATACACATCTGGTTGAGAAAGAATACAGACGCTGAATCCATGTCGTTCCAAAAGTCTAGCGATGATGGCCGTGCCAAAAGAAGGATGATCACAATAGGCATCCCCTGAGACAAAGATAAAATCTGGTTCAGAAATGCCATAGGCTAGCATCTCTTCTTTTGATATTGGAAGATAGGGCATCTTACACCTCGTAGTTTAAAAATAGTTCTTTTAAATCCGCTCTGATTTGTTTATAATTTGGTGAAAGGGTTTCGAGTAATTGATAAAAATTGTCTTGATGACCTTTTATTTTTAAATGTACCAATTCATGAAGTAGAATTGCATGTAAATATATTGGGTCAAAAAAAGCTAGACTACTATTCAATTTAATGACTTTTTTAAGTGTATGGCAACTTCCAAATTGTGATTTCATTGGTTGTGCCTTAATTAACAAACCTGAGATATTCAAATATTTGCTTAATTCTTGCTTATGCATTTCAAGGTAAACTAAAGCTTCATGAACAACCTTATCTGTGGCAATTTGCTTCAGCACAAGAACGATATCAGATTCCTTTTTATACGATACGATAAGTTCTTGTTTAATAAATGAGTATCCACTATGTGGTGCTTCCTTTTTAATGAGGGAATAGCTTTGTCCAAAGAAACTGACATGAACTGCATCGGTATCATAAAAACTTGGTTTTGCTAAGCTTCTTTCTAGAATACGTGACTGGTTTTTTTGTATCATCTGTACAATTTGCGTTTCAGTAGTATAAGGATTTGATGAAACATAGATGGTGTTTCCTTTGACTCGAAGATAGGTATGTTTCATCGCTTTTCTAGTTAATACAACGTGGAACTCTCTTCCTGCAAGTAAAATCTTTTCCATTACGAAACCTCTAGAAAATGAATCACAAATTCAGATGTCTGATTTGCAATTTTCTCACTAATATCTTGATATACTTGTTGTTGATTCGAGCTCGATACGATATCACTAATCCCACGAATAGATAAGAAAGGCGTATGGAATTTATAACAAGTAATTGCAATAGCCATACCTTCCATTTCACATGATATTACTTTATCCTTCACTGCCATAATCGGTTTTAATATTTCGATATCTGTCACAAATTGATCGCCCGAAACAAGGCCACCTATATGTGCTTTAATCCCTTTGTCTTCAAAGATGTATTTAGCTTTTTGAAGTAAAGTTGGGTCCGTCGAAATACTCAGCGGGTCACCAATCATCTGTCCATAAGGTACATCGTCGATGGCTGTAAGTGAAACATCAAAATAACTGACTTCACTAGCAAGTACGATTTCACCGGTCTTGACAGGATCAATTCCTCCAGCAATACCAATATTTAAAACGTACTCAATATCATAGTTATTCAGTAACAATGTTGTGGTGATGGTTGCATTTACTTTCCCAATACCTGATTTTACAATCACGATTTCTTTTCCAGCCACATTCCCAATATAAAAAATTTTATCTGCTATTTCATCTCTCCTTAGCATCGACATTTGACTTAATAATAAATCAATTTCTTTGTCCATTGCTCCAATAATCCCTATCATACGTTACCTCCGAAAAAAAGAAAAAAGAGAAAAATTCTCATTTTCTCATTATTTGATGTCGATAATCTCCACACTAATTTCTTTGCCTGTTTCTGCTTTATATGTGACAGATTGTCCTTTTTTGTGTCCGATGAGGGCTCTTCCTAAAGGACTTTCATTCGATATTTTACCATTTAAAGGATTTGCTTCTAGGTGTCCTACAATTGTGTATTCCTTTTCAATGTTATTTCCAACGAATTTAACATTGACTGTTTTTCCAATCATGACGACACGTGAAGCAGTATCACGAATGATTTCTGAGTGCTTTAAAATGTTCTCAATCTCTTTAATTCTCGCTTCAATCCTTGCTTGTTCGTCCCTTGCTGCATCATAATCGGCGTTTTCAGATAGATCACCTTGAGCTCTCGCTTCTTTTAAAGCTTCTAAATTTTCTTTTCTGTCGACTTCTTTCAGTGTTTCAAGTTCATCCTTCAAATTTTGAAAGCCAGCTTCAGTTAATTTAAAAGTATTTTCCATTGCTTTGTCTCCTTATGTTAAGTGCTTAATATTATATCATAATATTTATATTTGTAAAAGGTTTTATTTCTCTAAGATTGACATTATTTTAGAATGAATTAAATCTACTGCAACATCGTGAGAATAATCATTCGGAATGATAATATCGGCATATCTTTTTGTTGGCTTCACAAATGCATAATGCATCGGTTTTACAGTCGTTAAGTATTGATTAATGATACTTTCTAAAGTTCTTCCTCTTTCAACTAAATCTCGTTTTAACCTGCGAATAAATCGTAAGTCATTATCCGCTTCAACAAAGATTTTGATGTCACATAAGGAACGAATTTTAACATCCTCTAAAACGAGAATACCTTCTAAGATAATTATCTTAGCTGGTTGAATTGTTTCTGTTTCTTTTGCCCTTGTTAAATTAACAAAATCATAGGTAGGTTTATGAATTTCTTCGTATTTTAATAACTTTTGAATATGTTCAAAAAATAACTCATTATCGAGTGCAAGCGGATGATCATAATTTACTTCTTGACGCTCTTCCATTGTCATATTACTTTGATCTTTATAATAGTCATCATGCTTAATTACGACCACTGGATAATTTTTCAAATCTTTGACGATATTATTAACAACAGTTGTTTTTCCAGAAGAAGATCCCCCAGCAACAGCAATAATGATAGGTCGTTCCATATTAAAATACCTTCCTTAATAAGTCATAGGGTTCAAGTTTTATGCTTACTTTGATTTTAATTTTTTGTAATGGATGTCTCGCAACATCAAGGGTCAGTCCTTCTTCGTTTTCCATTGAAACAACTTCAAATATTTCATTTTGATCTACTGGAGAAAAGCGTTCAAGCTTATCGCCAATTGTGAAATAGTTTCTTTGTTCAATCCAAGCCTCTTGATTGACTTCATCATACGATAAGACGATGCCAACAAATTCTTTCGTGGGTACTTCACTTCGCATATTGTATAGCTGTTGTTCAGTCGTCGTGGTTCCCTTCATAAAGCCATAAGAAGTTAATCTGTTCTCAGCTTTTTTGATTTCATTTTCATAGACTTCAATTGGTAACATTTCATGATTAAAATAATCATCGATTAGTCTTCGGTAAGTATTCACTACGGTTGCGATGTAGTGTATCGACTTCATTCGACCCTCAATTTTTAACGAAGACACCCCAATTTCACAAAGACGAGGAATAAAGGCAAGTGACTCTAGGTCTTTTGAGGACATTTGGAAATCAAAATCTTCAGATACGAGTTGTTCCTTCTCATAGAGGTCATATTTCCAACGACAACTATGAGCACATCCACCTCGATTGGCATCCCTATCGGTCATATAGTTTGATAATGTACATCGTCCAGAATAGGATACACACATTCCTCCGTGGATAAATACTTCAAGTTCAGTTAGCGTGTTTTTCTTGATTTGTTCAATTTCATCTAGAGAACACTCCCTCGCTAAAACAACACGAGTGATGCCTCTTTTTTGCCAATAACTGGCAAGCAGTGAGGAGGCAACAGATAATTGTGTCGAAAGATGGATTTCCAAATCAGTTAGTAATTGAGCTCTTTCAATAATCACTGGACTTGAACAAATAATTGCATCAACGCCAATTTGATCGAGACTTTTAAGATAATCATCTAAATACATTAAATCATCATTTCGAGGAACGATATTGGTTGTAATATAGATTTTCTTTCCAAGAGAATGCGCAAAGTCAGTCGCTTCTTTAATTTTATCTATAGTAAATTTCGATGCACGGGCTCTTAATGAGAACATCGTTCCGCCAATATAAACCGCATCTGCCCCATAAAGCAGTGCTATTTTAACTTTCTCTAAATCGCCAGCTGGCGCTAATAATTCTGGTTTCATTCACTACCACCTTCTTTAGTGAAAGCAATATCGCGATAGTAGAAACCACTATCAAAATGATGAGGATATTTCTCTAAAAAAGACTGTTGTGTGGATGGATCGCTGTAGGCAAGAAGCGAATCATAGTACTCTCTATCTTCCATAAAAATTCGTTCTACAAAAAAATCGGTAAGATAAGGACTGATGACTCCAATTTCAGTAAAAGAATGGAGAGGATGACTACGATAAATCGTCGTGCCAAACGAATCTTCGATAATCGGATAATGGTCTTCTTTTCGAAGTTCCTCAATCAGATAAAAATCTTGGTTCCCGAGCAGATCATTTCGAGGATGATTTTTGTGAATATAGTAGTTTTGAAGAAGAGGTCTTTTCGAATAAAACATTTCTTGGTAACCATGTCCAATATAGGAAAATTCAACATCTTCAGTTACTAACATAATTTGCATCATATGATGAAGAGTAATTTCTTTTGATAGTGTTAATCCTTTCATCTTATTCACTTTCACAAAAATGGGATCGTAATAATTCGTCGTTAACGTACCTGGTTGATAAATCATTTTATTTTCGAGTGAAAATTCACTCAAAAGAGGATACATTGAAAAATCAAAGCAAACAAAACCATCTATCTTTGTGTTTTGAATTGAACTTAAAAACGCACGATAAATCTGAATTTGACTTTCATGTATCATGGTATTCATTAACAAGTAAATTTCTTTACCGATCGCATGAATCTTAGAACTGAGCTCTTTAATTTCATCGATTGATTTTCCATGTAATGAATTTCTTGTGAAAGAACTTGTATGCACTAAAAGAACATCTGCGCCAAGGCTTACTAGATGTTCTAATTCGTTGATGTCATAGAGATGTGCAACAATTCTCAAATCAAAAACCTCATTTCAAATAAGAGAGGGCGATTCCATCACCAATCTCATAAATATGGGTATGATATTCCTCTTTTTTGGTTACCCATTCATTAAATTGGTGAATTTTGTTCACCAATTGTCTTGTTCTTTTGTTTTTATCGACAAGGTCTTTTCCTACCATATCATGAAACAAAAGATTATCTGTAAATATAACACCATGCGGTGCTAAATATTTTTCGTATTTTTCAAAAAATTTGATATATTGACCTTTCGCTGCATCAATAAAGATAACATCATATAACCCAAATATATCATTTGGAATTGTTAAGGCATCGCCTTCAATGAGTGTTACATTTTTTTCTTTTCCTGAAGTAGTGAAATGACGTTTTGCGAGTTCGATCATTTCAGGGTCACGTTCTATTGTAGTAACATGCACGCCTGTTCTAAAAATCATTTGTAAAGCACTATAGCCAATTGCGCTTCCGATTTCAAGCACACGAGACGCTTTCGATATTTCAATGACGTGAATTAAAAGTTCTAACCCCTCATCTTGAATAATCGGTACGTGATGAAGATTGGCATATATTTTCATCTCATCCAATAAAGGATTTTTATACACAGGATTTAGTTGTTCTAGATAACTCAAATAAATCACCTTCCAAAAAAGATTTAAGAAGAGTAGATTTCTACTCTTCTTCCTCTTCTAGATCTTCTTCGCTGTCTTCTAAAAAACTTTCGAGTACTTCTTCTACGAAAGCCCATTCTTCTTCTGATTCGATTTGTTCTAATTGTCCTTCATCGCCATCTTCAGGGTTGAATCCAGCTGCGTAATATTCGCCGCTATCGTCATCCTTGATTTGATAAACAACATAAGATTTTCCAAATTCTTCTGATTCAAAAGTCATAATGATATTGCATTCGATTTCATTGCCTTCTTCGTCTGTCACGAATAAAGTTTCAAATTCGTTTTCCATAGTTCTCACCTTCTGCTATCTAAATAGCTTTGTAAAATGACTGTTGCGGCCAGACGGTCGACAACTTGTCTTTGTTTCTTTGAATTAACTTTCGACTGTGTCATCACGGAGTGAACCATTTTTGACGTAAGTCGCTCATCCCAAAGGATGATTTTTACATTACTGATTTTTTCAAGGTTCATTTTGAAATCTTCAGATACTTTTGCTTGGAACCCACTACTGCCATCCATATTCTTCGGATGGCCAAGGATAACTAGTTCCACTTTATTATTATCGATAAAATTCTTGACATAGTCAAGAGGAATTTGATAATTTCCTTCTTCAAAGCGAAAAGTTTCAATTCCTGAAGCTAAAATCATCGATGGATCAGATAAAGCAATACCACAAGTCTTGGACCCAAGGTCAAGTCCTAAAGCCCTCACTTTAGTAACTCCTTCACTTTTTCAAGTGCAGCGGGAACTTGCGTTATGTCTTTTCCACCTGCTTGGGCGAAATCTTTTCTTCCGCCACCATTTCCACCACAAAGGATGGCTGCTTCTTTGACAAGTTGTCCAGCATTCACGTCTGGCTTTGTCGTTTTTGCGATAAAAACAACTTTGTCATCATTGATGGAAGCCATAAATACAGTTCCTTCACTGATTTGTTGAGACAAGTTATCAACGAGTTGTTTTAAGAGTTGAATATCCATTCCTTCAACTTGATCAATCAATGTATCACCATCTAATTTTTCTAAATAAGATGAAGTATCTCTCAATGCTTTTTGATCATGGATTTTCGTGTATTCCTTTTCAAGTTCTTTAACACGTGTTTGGAACGCTGTTAAAGAGGCTCTTTTGTTTAAGACATCTTGATAACTACCCAAGTAATTGATTTCTTTATAGGGTACAAAATCAATTGATATATTTTCAGCTTTTGCATTCGCTAAAATGGTGTTTGCCTTTTGAGACAGTGCATCAATATCATGATTGATTCCATCAAATGAATCTTTTATTTCATCAACATGGATATTTGTTAAACCTTCAATACGATAGATGCCTGAGCCGATTGAAGAGATACTACGAATAGCAAATTTATCAATATCTCTCAGGTTTTGAACATGCGTCCCACCACACAAATCAAGGGTATATTTTAGATTGACAACGCGAACTTTTGATTCGTATTTTTCACCAAATTCAGCGATTGCGCCTTTTTTTACAGCTTCATCGACCGATAAAATATCGGTATTGGTTTGGAAAGGCTGTTCGATCATTTGATTCACTTTTTGTTCGATGAATAAAATTTGATCATCGGATATCGTTTCGTAATGATTAAAATCAAAACGTAAGGTTGTGCTTGTTACTTGAGATCCTTGTTGAGAAACATGGTTTCCTAAAGTATCACGTAGTGCTTTAAACAGTAGATGCGTTGCACTATGATTATAAGCAGTATAGTTTCTTGTTAGTTGATCAACTTTTGCATTCACTTTTGCGCCTTCATAAGGTAAACCTTCAAGAACGACATAAGCATGTAAAAATTGTCCATTTGGCATTTTGGTTACATCGGTAACTTGAACAGAAAACTCACTATTATAAATCACACCAGTATCATGCACTTGGCCCCCTGATGTCGCATAGAAAGGCGTTTTTTCAAGAACGAGTCCTTCTTCAAATATTCTAATAATCTTTGTTTCTTGAAGTAATGTCTCATAGCCAACAAAAGTCGACTCCTCTGTAAAATCAAGAAAGGCCTCATTTTGTGATTTCATCGATTGAATTTCTTTACGAGCGGATCTCGCACGTTCTTTTTGTGCTTCCATCTCTAAAGTGAATCCTTTTAAATCCACACTCATATTTCTCTCTTCAGCATATTCCATCGTTAACTCCACTGGAAAACCGAAGGTATCATATAATAAGAAAGCATCTTTTCCTGAAATCGTGTTTTGTTCACTAGCATCTGCCATTGACTCAAAGCGTTTTTCACCATTTGCGAGTGTTTCTAAGAATTTAGATTCCTCTGCGTGAATGATTTTCTTAATGATTGATGATTTTTCTTCCACTTGAGGATAATAATCAATCATAATTTCCGCTACAGTATCCACGAGTTCGTCCATAAAAGGACGATCAATTCCGAGTTTTCTACCATATTTAACCGCTCTGCGTAATAATCTTCTTAATACATATCCTCTTCCCTCATTCGAAAGAATAGCACCATCACTGATTGCAAAGGAGACTGTACGAATATGATCACTTATCACCTTAAATGCCATTTGTCCATCATATTTGATACCTGATATTTCTTCGATTTGATGGATAATTGGCATAAACAAATCGGTTTCAAAATTCGTTTTCGTTCCTTGTATAACACTCGTTAAGCGTTCAAGTCCACACCCTGTATCAATATTTTTGCTTGGAAGTTCAGGATACTCACTTCTCGAAAGACCTGGTTTTGCATTATATTGAGACAAAACGATATTCCATATTTCTATGAATCGATCGTTATCGATATCATCTCGAATGGCATCACTTGTAAAATCACCAAATGCTGGTCCACGGTCAAAGAATATTTCTGTACATGGTCCACAAGGACCTTCACCGATTTCCCAGAAATTGTTTTCTTCGGTTGGAATAATATGGGATGGATCTACACCTTGTTTCATCCAAGCTTGGATTGTTTCTTGATCCGATGGATAAACTGTCATATACAGTTTGTTTTTATCGAATCCTAACCACTTTGGACTTGTTAAGAGTTCAAATCCCCATTCGATGGCTTCTTCTCGGAAATAATCTCCAATCGAGAAATTTCCAAGCATTTCAAAAAAAGTATGATGTCTTGCGGTTTTTCCGACATGTTCGATATCGTTCGTGCGAATACATTTTTGAGCATTCACAATACGAGGATTCTTTGGAACAACCGATCCATCAAAATATTTTTTTAAGGCCGCAACGCCAGCATTCATCCATAGTAAAGTAGGATCATCATTTGGAACTAGGGACGCTCCTTTTTCTACAGAATGACCTTTTTCTTTAAAAAAGTCTAGCCATAACTTTCTAATCTCGCTACCTGTTAATTTTTTCATTTTTCATTTCCACCTTTCAAAAAAAAGAGAACCGTCCTCATATATAAAAGGACGATTCATCGCGGTACCACCTTTGTTCTAGAATAACTAGCACTCGTTTCCTATAACGCTGGACATGCGGATGTTTTTAACATCTCTCCGAAGGAGCTTCAAGTTAAGAATTCTGGTTTGTTTTCACCTAGACACAAACTCTCTATACATGATTCTTAATTTTACTTATCTTCATCTACGATTTGATTAAATTATACTATAAATTATATCGTTTTGCAAGCACCAAACAACTTATAAAAAATCTTCAATTCGTACTTGGTTTTTATCTTGATGAAGAATCTCTTCTTCAAGAAAAGACTTTAGTCTTGTGTTTCTTTCCTTTTCAATTCCTCGTACACCACGTTCAAAAATATAATAATCCCCAATCATGACTAAATGTTCTTTTGCTCTTGTGACCGCAGTATACAATAATTTACGTTTTAACATCATCAAATAAGAACGAATTAAAGGAAGAATGACCACCTTAAATTCACTACCTTGCGCTTTATGAATACTGACTGCGTAAGCTAGTGTAAGGTTCTCAAGGTCTTTTGCGTCATATTTAACGATGGTCCCAGAAAAATCGACAAGCATTTCTTTTTCCTCGACAACACTAATTACTTCCCCTATATCACCATTCATTACACCATCTTCAGGTTGATTGACAAGTTGTAAGACTTTGTCTTTAAAATAAAATGTCTTTTCTTTGAAACTGATTTTATGTGCCTTATGAATCCCATTAAACTGTTCTTGAATCACTTGATTGATGTGATCAATTCCATTTTGACCTTTGTAAATTGGAATCAGAACTTGGATATCTTCTTGAAGACTATATCCTGCTTTGATGGCTTCTTTAATTAACATGACAATTCTATCACTAATTGCATTATCGTAGGTTTTTATGAAGCGACGATCTTCCAAATTCGAGCTTAAGTTCTCGCTGACATGTTGATTCAATATATCATAAGCCAAACTGATAATCGAGGAATCTTTTGCCTGCCTATGAATATCATGCAGTTCTACTGTTTCGAACAAATGAGACGAAATTAAATCAGATAAAACTTGTCCTGGGCCAACTGAAGGCAATTGATTTTGGTCTCCAACAAGAATTAGTTTCGTACTTTTACGGATTGATTCAAATAAGTGATTTGCGAGCATCGTATCAAGCATACTCACTTCATCAATAATGATTAAATCTGCGTCAAGCGGATTATGAGCATCGACCGTGAAACTACCTTCATAATTATAGCCAAGCATTCTGTGAATCGTCGTCGCATCAAGCATGGATGATTCTTTTAAGCGCTTGGCTGCTTTCCCTGTTGGCGCTGAAAGAAGGACTTCTCTTTTTTTCCCATAGAGTAATTTATAAATACTGACAATGGCATGGATGATTGTTGTTTTTCCAGTACCCGGTCCACCAGTAATAATTAAGAAAGGATGCGTTAGTGCCTTCACAATGGCATCAAGTTGCTCTTTGTTATATTCAATTCCATTGATACTTTCAAAATCATGGATGGTTGCCAAAATCGTTTCATAAGTGATATCATTCACAGCGGGACTACTATAATACTTTAAATTCTTCGCAATTGATCTCTCCGCGAAGTATATAAAAGCTAAAGAACATTGATGATTCTCTTCAATGATTTTTCCTTCAAAGATTAAATCTTCAAGCCTAGATAGCGTTTCATCCATACTAACCTCAAATTCACTGCTACCATTTAAATAGGTGAGGGTATATTCAAGTAGCTGTTCACGCAAGATAAAGGTATCTCCATACTTGTTCATATATTCATTTAATAAATAAAGAATCACAGCTCTAATACGTAAAGGATGATTATATTCAAAACCGATTTTTAAGGCAATTTCATCTGCACGCTTAAACCCAATACCTTCGATATCATCCATTAAAGTATACGGATTTTCTTTAATAATATCGATGGAAGTTGCGCCATAGGCCTGATAAATTTTCATCGCCATTTTCGGTGATATTTGAAATCCATATAACCATACAAGAGAGTTTTCAAGTTTGCGATTATGAACAAGTGTATCAAGTAATACGGCCTTTTTCGTCTCGTTCATTCTAGGTATTTTGTCTAAAATATCTGGATGATTGAGAATTAAATTCACTGCATCTGTACCGAGTTCATCCACGATTGATTTAGCAGTTTTTGGACCAATTCCTTTAAATAAATCACTTGATAAGTAATCGATAAGTCCTTCCTTTGAATAATCAATGACTCGTTCGAATTTGTTCGCATCAAATTGACGACCGTATTTTGGATGTTCTTTAATGCTTCCATAAAATTTATATCTTGATCCTTTTTCTAAACGAGGAAAAAACCCACAAACAATGACTGTGGGTTCTTTGTACAGAAGGAGTGGTTCATCTGTGTCAAGTTGTTCAACCTTGACTACAGAATAACTATTTTCTTCGTTATAAAAAAGCACTTGTAATAAATCACCTTCAAGATAACTCATGGGGTCCCTTTCAAATTACTTTTTTAAGTTTTCGATGTCAGACACTTCTTTTAAGATGGATTCACTTAAATTTATTCGGCCATTTTCTGTGACAAGTACATTGTCTTCAATTCGAATTCCAATGCCTTCTTCTTCTACGTATAGCCCTGGCTCAATCGTTAACACAAGTCCTGGTACGAGTGGTTCTAAATACATTCCAACATCATGAACATCAAGACCTAAGAAATGACTAACATTATGATAATAATACTTGTCAATCTCAGATAATTCTTTAATTAATCCTATTTTTTGACATTCTGTCGCTAAGATATTTTTTGCATAAGCATTGAGTTCTTGCCAAGTGATGCCTGGTTTCACAAATGCGATTGAATCTTTGTTTGCCTTTAAAACGATTTCATATAAAACCTTTTGTCTGTCTGTAAACTTACCATTTACCGGGAAGGTTCTCGATATATCTGAAGCATAGTTGTTGCTTAATGCGCCTAAATCCATTAAAACGAGTGAGTCATCATGAATCTCTGCATTATTATCAATGTAATGAAGTACTGTCGCATTCTTTCCACTCGCAATAATTGAATCAAATGAAACACCTTTACTACCAACACTTTTTAAAGTATATTCATAATAGGCTTCTAATTCTCTTTCGTTCATTCCAGGTTTTGCATGTTTCATTACAGCTTCAATCGCTTGTTTAGAATAGGATATAGCTGTCTGGATTTCATCCACTTCTTCTTTGGACTTCATCATACGATGGCGATCGATGATTTCATTCACAGAAGCTACGACAACTTCAGGATAACTTTTTAATATAAACGACGATTTGGTTAAGCTAACTGGTTCAATAAATGGACGGAACCTATACAAATCAAGATAGAGTGTCGTAGGTTTTGCGATTAATGCTCCGCGGTTATTGCCCAAGACTTGTTGGTAAATAAACGCATTAAATTGATCAACGTACTTGATAGAATTGATCTCTATTCCAGAAATAGTCGCTGCCTCTTCTTTGGTTAATCTTCTTCCTAACCACTTGGTTGCATAATCACTTGGTTCTTCGATGAATAAATAAGTGAATGTTTTTTCGTTCCCTTTGAGTAGAACCAAAGTAAAGTTTTCTCTTTCTAATCCTGTTAGATAATAAAAGTTACGGTTTGGTGTGTATACATAGGTTTGATCCTGTGTTTTATGTGGAGCACTTCCTGAGTAAAAAACAGCGAATGAACCTTGACGCATTTCACTTAGGATTAACTCACGATGTTGTAAAAATAAGTTACTATTCATTTTGTCACCTCAGATAAAAAATCTTATGTTAATTATAACATAGATTTATTTCTTAAAAACAAAAAAGCACGTTTTCGTGCTTTTTAATTTGGAAAATTAACGTAAACATTTCCATTGGATGTATGTAAATCAATTTTAACAGATAACCCATCATGATAACTGTTTGTAGATACTTTATCACCATTAATATAATAACTACCATTGGATGTCGACATTTTTAAATAGGTTGTATCAAAACTAGATAGTGAATTCATTGTGATATTTCCATTGGATGTGTCGAGTACGATATTATTTGATGAAACATTCTTGGCTTCAATCGCACCGTTCGATGTTGATAATTCCACTTTATCTGCGCTGATTGTATCCACGTCAATTTTTCCGTTGGAAGTAATGGCTAAAAAATCACCACTTACTACTAGACCATCGACATTGATAACACCATTGGACGAAGTAATCGTAAGATCACTTGATACATCTATATTTTCAAGTGTAATTGCACCATTGGATGTAGATGCACCTAGTTCAGTAAAACTTAAGTCTTCACCAATATATATGGTTCCATTGGATGTATGCAAATTCATTGATGAAACATAATCTGAAGGAATAAGAATAATTAATTCATGAATTGCGGATGGTGCAAACCAGTCGAAATTCAGTAAGAAGTAATTGTACCACAAAATATGATTTTCAACCGATAATGTATCGTCTTCAATGGTTGAAATGACAGGACTTTTTTCGTGTACATAATAAGTGATATGAATATCCGTATCATCGGATACACCTACTTCAATACTTTTATCTTCTACATCAACCATCAATTTTGAAAATTCATCAACAGTATAGGTTCTTTCAACCATTGTATATTCATCTGCTGTAATAAATGCATCAGACCAAGCTTCACCACTAACAATACCAAACACAATCATTCCAACAAATCCAATCAAAACCAGTCCAAATCCGATTCTTAATAATCTTCTCATTTTATTTACCCCCTTAATAAATCTTCAATACGATGGAAAAGCAAATTAAGTTTCTCTTTAGCTGTTGATAAAAACCATTTAAACAGCGCGATGGAGAGCACAAACATCCCTAATCCAAATACAGCGATGCTTGAGAAAAACAACATTAGATTGAGTGTTAAATCCGGATTGAGAAAAATCATTATAATACTATAGATAATTAATCCAAGTCCACTCACCGCAAAGCTAAAACCAATACTGAAAAGTGTAATCACAAAAACAATAAATAAGGAATAACTAATAATCTTTACAGAAAGAGAAAATACTTCTCTTACGGTAATACCTGACTTGTTTTTCACTTTTTCCAAAAGGGAATTATCCTTCTTAAGTTGGTATACGATTTCTTCAGTACTCCCTAGGGAATAGATGAATTCATCTTCATTTTTGCCATTTTCAATTGCATCTGTAATCAGTTCATCATAATAATCAAGTACTTCATTTTGTTCAAACCTTGGTAAAAAGGATATCTGTCTTTTGAGATCCTTTAAAAAATCATTTTTTTTCATTATTCCCCACCTACCTTAAAATATAATCATAAATCTTTTTCATTTCGATAAAGTCCTTTTCCGACTCTTTGAGCTTTTCTAGACCTTGTCTAGTGATTTGGTAATATTTACGAATCCTTGAGTTATACGTTGTTTCATACGTTCGAACAAGCAATTGTTGCTCAAGTCGTCTCAAGATTGGATAAAGGGTTGACTCAGAGAGTTCAATCACTGCCCCAATCTCTTGGTTAATCATGTATCCATAGGAGTCTTTATCCTTAAGGGATGCAAGAACCAATGAATCTAAAACACCTTTTTTGAGTTGACTATCCATAAAGAATACCTCCTTATATATAATACTATACAATGCATAGTATACGGTTGTCAAGAAAAATAATAAAAAAACTCACAAATTTTCGTGAGTTTCTTTTTTCTTATTATTTTGATCTATTTTTCTCCATAATACCCATAGTCCGAGTAACCCAAAGTAGGTAATCAACACCCATAGTGCATTAAAAGGATGACTCTGGATATCAAACACAGATCCAAGAAAAACCAAGAATAAGATAATGATAAGTCTTGAAGTTGCAGTGAGCCATAAGTACTTGCCGACTTTAATCTTTGTTAAAGATAATGTATAGTTCAAGATACTTGAAGGTAAAAAAGGATTGGATAACAATACTAACACTAAGAATGTATTTGGCCCTTCTACTATGTTTAAAAACTTTTTACCATAAGGATGAGATTCAACTTTTTTTGCAAAATAGGAACCAAAAGTTGCTCTAATAAGAAAGAAGATAAGTACCATTCCCAGAAGACTTCCAAGTGTTGATAAAACGATTGTCAAAAGTGTTCCTGACAAGACACCGTATGTACTCGCCATGATTGTTAAATTAAAAGAGACTAATATCGTTAGAGGGAGCGAAGGCAGTAATGCTTCGAGAAAAGGCAAAAGCACCGCAGAAAGTGGTGCAAACCAAATATTACTTAATACAAAATCTTGAAATTTAGTTAGTAAATCATATAGATAATTCATTACGCATTCCCTCTATTTGAAAAAAGCATCCCTAAGGATGCTTCTTTTACTTAAATTAATGAACCGAAGTATTTTAAAGTACGAACCATTTGGTTTGTGAAAGATGCTTCGTTGTCATACCAAGTAAGAACCTTCACTAATTGTTTTCCATCAGCTGTAGTTAATAAAGTAGTTGATTCAGCATCAAATAATGTTCCTTGAGTAATTCCGATAACATCACTTGAAACGATTGGATCTTCTGTGTAACCTACTGTATCGGATTGAGCAGCTTTTACAGCAGCATTTACTTCTTCAACAGTAACTGTTTTTTCAAGTTCAACAACTAAGTCAACAATTGAACCAGTGATTACTGGAACACGAAGTGCTAAACCATCCATTTTTCCTTTTAATTGAGGTAATACTAATGCAACAGCTTTAGCAGCACCAGTTGTTGTTGGAACGATGTTCGCAGCAGCAGCTCTACCTCTTCTTGTATAATGTCCTTTTGAATGAGGAATATCTAATGTAGCTTGGTCATTTGTGTAAGCATGAACTGTAGTCATATATCCACGAACGATACCGAAGTTGTCATCTAATACTTTAGCAATTGGAGCTAAGCAATTTGTTGTACATGAAGCAGCACTAATTACTGTTTCAGCACCAGTTAAAGATTTTTCGTTAACACCAAATACAACTGTAGGAACATCTTTTTCTTTTGCAGGAGCACTGATGATAACTTTTTTAGCTCCAGCTTGAATATGATATCCTGCTGTTTCTTTTGAAGTAAAGAATCCTGTACATTCTAGAACTACATCAACACCTAGTTCTCCCCAAGGTAATAGTTTTGGATCTCTTTGAGCATAAACTTGAATTTTTTTGCCATCTACTACAATTGCGTTTCCATCAACAGATACATCTTTGCCGTATCTTCCTTGAGAACTATCATATTTTAGTAAATAACCTAATTGTGCAGCATCAGTTAAATCATTGATTGCGACGATTTCAAAATCATCGTGACCAAACATTAATCTAAACGCTAAACGTCCGATTCTACCGAATCCATTAATTGCTACTTTTACAGACATAAAATCATTTCCTCCTAATATTTATATATTACTTTCTACGTCTATTTTATTTTACTCTAATTTCTTTCATTTTTCAAGTTTTGTCTATCTAAAAAGCGTTTTCAAATCAAAATTTCACCAAAGCTTCAATATTTCATTTTATTAAGAGTCTGTAAGATACCAATAATACTGAATATATAACCGTATATATTAAACAAGTCTTTAAAGAAAACAAAAATTAATGGAGGATTTATGTTAAAAAGAGCATGGATAAGTGTTATTAGAAATAAGGGACGTACAATCATATTAGGCGTTCTTCTTTTTGTGATTGCTAATCTTGTATTAAGTTCAATCTCAATCAAAAGCGCTACAGAAGAGGCGACTCTTCAAGCAAGATTATCGCTAGACCCCGAAATCACCCTTACAACCAATAGAACAGAGTTATTTGATTATATAAAGGAATATCGAGCACTCTATGGAACAAGACCAAGTCAAGAAGAAATTAATGAGATGCTTGTACCGATCACGAGCGATGTAGCCTATGGAATCGCTCTTAATAGTGAGTATGTAATTGATTTTAATTTTAGTTATAGTACTACAAGTTATGCGGATAATTTTTACCCTCTTACTTCAGAAGGTACACTAGATGAAACAAAAGAATCTAAAATCAGTATTACTGGAACCTATAATCCGATGATGCTTGACGAATTTTCTGAGGTTGGCACCTATGAACTCACCTCTGACAGTTCTTCTTTTACAGGCGCCGATAGCGGAGTCATTATAATTTCCTATAATCTTGCTGTTGAGAATCATCTTGAAATTGGCGATTCAATTTCACTGGAAACATATGATTATTCGACGATGTCCTTTACCATCGTCGGCATATTTATGACTGAAGATATCATTGTAACTAGTGGAAAAACAGTTGCTGATAATCAAGTATTTATTCCACTGAATGATGCATTGATTTTAAAAGGACAAGACCCAGAATCTACTTTCACAATTACTTCAGCAAAGTATTTTTTACTTGATCCTCTTGATATCGATGCCTTTATCGAAGAAAGCACTGCCATGTACACTGAAATCAGCAGTGGTGATCTTGTTTTCCTCGATGTCAGTTATGATGCAATTACCGCACCGCTTGAGAATGTCGCTTCTTTTAGTAATATCATCTTGCTCATCAGTGTTAGCGCAGCAGTTGTCATCTTAACATTACTTATCGTAAACACGTTAAAAGAAAGAAAATATGAAATCGGTGTTCTTCTATCCTTGGGAGAAGCGAAGTTAAGAATCAGTCTACAATACTTACTTGAGCTAATTTTGGTTGCGTTACTTGCTTTCAGTTTAAGCATTACTACAAGTAACACTGTTAGTGGATATCTAGGAGATATGCTTTTACAAAATGAGATATCAGATGCTGAAGCAGCAACTACTACAACAGAGTATCCAAAAAGTGGTGGGGGTAGTTTGTCAAGTTTACTACTTACAGATGTCAATTATGATGAACTAGATATCAGCGTTCAAGTAAGTGTAATCGATTTCGTAACTACTTTAGGAATTGGAATTGGTATTATTTTTGTTAGTAGCGTAATTCCAAGTTTATATATAACAAGATATCAACCGAAGAAGATTCTATCTTCTAGAAATTAGGTGAGAAAAATGAACACAATTATCGAAGTAAAAGATCTTTATCATAAATATCAAGATGGTCAAAAACTACGATCAGTATTAAAAGATGTTAATGTCCAATTTGAAGAAGGAAAGTTGTATGCGATTTTAGGAGAATCTGGATCAGGGAAAACGACACTGTTGTCTTTAATTAGCGGACTAGATGCAGTTCAAGAAGGCGAAATACTATACTTGGGTAAAAAAATAGCCGAGATTGGTTATACGAATTATCGTAAAAACGATGTCAATGTAATCTTTCAATCCTATAATCTGATTAAATATATGACAGCTGTAGAAAATGTTATTACTGCGATGGACATTAAAAATGTTAAAATTCCAAACAAAAAGGAAAAAGCTTACGAAATCTTGTTAAATTTAGGAATAGACAAGGATACTGCAGACAGAGAAGTGTTAAAAATTAGCGGTGGTGAACAGCAACGTACTGCCATTGCTCGTGCACTCGTCCATGATTCCAAAGTTATCCTCGCAGATGAGCCTAGCGGAAACCTAGACGATGATACTGAAAAGGAAATCATTACAATCTTTCAAGAACTTGCAAGAGCTGGAAAATGTGTTATTATCGTAACACATTCACGTAATGTAGCAAACAATGCGGATATCATCTATAAAATCAAAGATGGTAAAGTCAGCGAAGTCAAGAAAAAAGTTGCAAAAAAGAAAACGATTAAAGAAATGGATGAAATAGAATAAAAAAGATGGATAAATTTATCCATCTTTTTTTCCTATAAAGCATTAGTTTCTTCTAGAAATAGCTTCCTTGATTGCACGTTTGTATTCGCAATCATCTGAACATTCATCACAAACAACATTTTGGCGAAATTGTCTAGGGATAAATGCTCTGATTTCATCCTCGTTATATCCTGTTTGCATAATCTTTTCATTGATAATAATTGGTCTTTTGAGGATTGTAGGATTATCAATAATAAAGTCTGCAAGTTCTCCAAAGCGCATTTCTTCTGTATCTAAGTTGCTATCTTTAAAGATTTTGGAACGAGTTGAAATAATGTCTTCAAATCCATTCTCAGAGAATTTAAGCATATTAATGATATCATCGCGTGTTAGGCGAATTCCAATAATGTTTTTTTCTTTATAGGGAATTCTGTTTTCTTCAAGCCATTTCTTCGCTTTTCTACATGATGAACAGCTAGAGCTTGTATATAAAGTAATCATTTGGCATCCCTCTCTTTCTAAAATATTATACCATATAATTGTGTATTTTCTAGTCATTTTGTGTAAAATAATGGTATAATGGGTGTAATTATAGTGATGGAGGTTTCAAAACCATGAAATGGGATTTAACTTATTTATATCAAAATGATGAAGCGTTTCAACATGATTATAAAAAAGCGCTAGAAATCATTGAAAAATTAGCTACATTTAAAGGCAAATTAGTGAATGAATCAGCCTTTAAAGAATATTTTTTATTACAATTAGAATTTGAAAAAGTTGGACTCAGAGCTTACCAATATGCTCACCTAAAAAGTGACTTAAACAAAAAGGATAATGCTAGTTCAGCAGCACTTCAACAAGTTCAATTGATGTTTTCAAAATTATCTGAGGCTGTTGCTTTTGAAGAACCTGAAGTAATTTCTTTAGGGAAAGATAAAGTATTTGCTTTTTTGGCAAACAATCAAGAATTAAAGAGTTTCACTTTCCAATTTGAAAAACTTTTCAAAAGACAAGAACATATTTTAGATGATAAATCAGAAAGTCTACTCGCTACTTTTAGTCAAACGTTAAGTGCTGGTAGAGAACTATATAGTTCCTTATCCGTTGCGGATATTGAACATGGCGATGTGATGCTAGATAGTGGTGAAATTGTTACAATCACCAACAGTAATTACCGCGCATTTATTAAGAAAAGCAAATCTGCAGAAGAAAGAAAAGAAATCTTTGAAAGTGTCTTTTCATATTATGAAGCACATAAAAACACCTATGCCAACATCTATAAAAATGTGTTAGATGCAGATTATGCATTGATGAAGGCTAGAAATTATGATTCTTCTCTAGAAAAATATTTATTTAATAACCAAATTCCAACAAGTGTTTATCATTCTTTAGCGAACACCGCAAGAAAAAATACTGAAGTGATTAAAAAATATATGAATCTCAGAAAAGAGTTCTTAGGACTAGAAGAATATCATACTTATGATCGATTCTTAGATTTAGCTTCTTCCGATAAAGAGTATTCATTTGAAGATGCAAAGAAATTATTCTTTGATTCCATTAAAGACTTCCCAGCAACTTTTAAAGACAAAGCTCAAGAAGTATTAAAAGAAGGATTTGTTGATGTCTTCGAACAATCAGGAAAAAGAACTGGTGCATACTCTAGTTCGATGCCTGACTTACATCCATTTATCTTACTCAACTTCTCTGGAACACTTGAAGATGTATTTACAGTAGCTCATGAAGCTGGTCATTCTATTCACTCGATGTTCTCAGCAGAAACACAACCTTCGAATTTACAAGATTATACGATTTTCGTAGCGGAAGTTGCTTCTACTTTCAATGAACATAATTTATTAGATTATTTCATTTCTAGTGGACAAGGTTCCAAAGAAGAAAAAATTGCTTTGCTTCAAAGAGCAATTGATGATATCCTATCTACTTTCTACCGCCAAACCTTATTTGCTATCTATGAACTTGAGGCACATAAATTAGTAGAAAACAATCAACCAATTACGCCAGATGCATTATCAAACATAATGATTTCTTTATATCAAGAATTCTATGGACTTGATATTACGAAAGAGGAAGTAAAACAATACGTTTGGGCTTATATTCCTCATCTATTCTATACACCTTTCTATGTCTATCAATATGCAACAAGTTTTGCAGCGTCCTTAAAAATTTATGAAGATGTAAAAAACAAAAAAGAAGGCGCATTTGAAAAATACTTAAATCTATTAAGATCTGGGGGATCCAAATATCCAGTCGTTCAATTACAAGAAGCTGGGGTGGATTTAACCAATGAAGATGCCTTCTTAGCGGTTGTAAACAGAATGAATGAATTAGTTAATCAATTAGAACTTGAATTAAAAAATAAGTAGTGATATAATCTAATCAAATCGTTGATACGGAAGAGTAAATAATGAAATGTAGTCAAGCGACCTTGGTTTGGTGTAAGCAAGGATACAGTAATTATTGAATGGACCGTGGAGTGATGCCAATAACATCCGTTTTCCGCGTTAAGGAATGAAGGGCTAGAGAAATCTAGAACAAAGGTGGTACCGCGCATAGTCGTCCTTTTTTTAGGGCGACTTTTTTATTTTATATAGGAGGATTCAAAAAATGAAACGAATCGTATCAGGAATTAAACCAACAGG
>JBFXGX010000001.1:79058-188348 GCA_050177605.1 Candidatus Izemoplasmatales bacterium
AGGGCTAGAGAAATCTAGAACAAAGGTGGTACCGCGCATAGTCGTCCTTTTTTTAGGGCGACTTTTTTATTTTATATAGGAGGATTCAAAAAATGAAACGAATCGTATCAGGAATTAAACCAACAGGGACACTCACACTCGGAAATTATATTGGGGCAATTAAGCAATTTGTAAAACTACAAAAAAGTATGCCAGAGGATGAATTCTACTTATTCATCGCGGATATGCATGCCTTAACGGTTGCACAAGACCCAACAGAACTTAGAAAAAGAATTAAAGAAATCGCTGGGATGTATCTAGCATGTGGTCTCGACCCTGATCGAACTGTTCTTTATATTCAGTCTGAAATCAAAGAACATACTGAACTTGGCTATTTATTACAATGTTTTACTTATATGGGTGAACTTGAGAGAATGACGCAATATAAGGATAAAATTAAAAAACAAGAAACCAACCTCACTTCTTCTTTATTTACCTATCCAGTTTTAATGGCGGCGGACATTGTTCTTTACGATGCAGATTATGTTCCTGTAGGTGAAGACCAAAAACAACATCTTGAGTTAACAAGAGACATTGCAGCCCGTTTTAATAATCGTTTTGGTGAGTTTTTTAAAGTACCTGAACCAATTATCCCTGAAGTCGGCGCAAGAATTATGGACTTGCAAGACCCAACCAAAAAAATGTCTAAATCAGATTCTTCCGATAAAGGTTACATTTCTTTATTCGATGAACCTTCCATCATTGCAAAAAAAATAAAATCAGCCGTTACAGACTCCGTAGGAATTGTTCAATTTGATGAAGAAAATCAACCAGGAGTTGCGAATCTTTTAACGATTTACTCTGTACTAACAAATAAAGAAATCCCTCAAATCGTTCAAGATTACGAGGGACTTGGTTATAAAGAATTTAAAGAAGATTTATCCGTGATTGTGTCGAATGAGATTAGTGAGATTCAAAAGAAATATAAAGATATTGTCGAATCAGATACACTCGATATTCTCCTAGATCGTGGCCAAGAAACTGCTTCAAAATTAGCATACAAAAAACTACAAAAAGCAAAACAAAAACTAGGACTAGGCAGAAAAAGAAAATAACTAGACGAGTTCGTTTATATCAGAGATTACTCTTGATATTGCTAAATAAGCAGCCTCTTCATCATTTCCTTTAAAAGAAATGGTGAAGGTTTTATTTTGGGGAACTCCCAAGGATAAAACACCCATAATTGACTTTAGGTTAGCTTCTTTTTCATCAAAATAAATCATCATTTCTGCTTGAAAACTATTGGCTTTACTAACAAGCATCGTTGCAGGTCGCGCATGAAGGCCAAATGGATAGGCAATTCTGAATTTGTGATCAATCATTAGACACTCTCCTTAATCTTGATTAATAGAATCGATTAACATTTCTGTATCAAATGGACAAATCATTTTAAGCGTATTTCCAGTTACAAATAGATTTTGTACTCCTTCATTTTTTAATTGTTCAAGATTGCACTTTTCAATGTCTTTTACATATACTTTGGTACGACTACCATCTTGAACAATTTGTTCAATATTTTCTTTTTCTCCAAGTAATGAAATGAAGGCTAAGACAACTGTAGGATCCATCGTTTGTTTTTTCTTTTCATTTTTTGGTTTTTTCTTAACTATTTGATATACAAATAATCCAATTACAAAAAAGATAAAAACGAATGTGATGATTGAGTCCCAAAGAGATAGAAAGACAAGAGTGGAAGCATTTTGTAACATAATTATCACCTCTTTATTCTATTTTATCACAAATTAATAAAAGAACGATATCTCTAAGAAAAAAAACACAAAATTTACAAATATAAACTTGAAAAAGAGCGCATCATCATATATAATCAAACGATAGAAAGTAGGTAAAATATGAGCCACGTAATTGAAGCTATCATCGAAATCCCTATGGGGACACAAAACAAGTATGAAGTAGACAAGAAAAAAAATCGCATTAAATTGAACCGTGTTTTATACTCCAAAATGACTTATCCAGCAGAGTATGGTTTTATTGAAAACACACTCGCAGAGGATGGTGACCCACTTGATATTCTTGTTCTCGCCACAACGCAAACCTTTCCAGGATGTATCGTGGATGCTAGAGTCGTAGGATATCTAGATATGTATGACTCCGGTGAACATGACGAAAAGATTATTGCAGTAGTTGACGCAGATCCACGATTTGAAGATATTCATAATATCACTGATATTAAACAACTTCAACTTGAAGAGATCAAATTATTCTTTAGAAACTACAAAGCACTTCAACCTGGACATCATGTGGAAGTTCTAGATTATTATCCTCTCGAAGCTGCCGTTGAGTTAATCGAAAAATATCAAAAAGCTTATAAAACGAGTAAGTAAAGTTAAAAAGGAAACAGATGAATTCATCTAGTTTCCTTTTTTTATATAATCTATGTTTACTTCATTACCATATGCATAATTGTTTTCGAAGTAAAAATCATCTAGCGTTGAATCTTCTATTGAAAGTTCCTCAACCAAACAGCCTTGAAATCGGACGTGCTCAAATGTTGAGTTTGAAAATATAACATTCTTCATATTACATTCAATGAAAAAGCAATGCTTGAATATTACCTCAGAAAAGGATACTTCAAAGATACAACCAGAAAATATTGTATCTTCAATGGTAAGATCCTTTATCATTTCATCCTCTGTATGAATGGATAATTGATCAAAGATTCTATTCCCATTAACGTAATCATTTAGAAATTCTTGAAAAGAAATCGAAGTCATCATGCTATTTTGAATGAACAACTTCACCATTAATGATGACTTTTTCTGTTTTTGTTAAGTAATGAAGAGGATGACCAGACCAAATAACGATATCTGCATCTTTACCTACTTCTATGCTTCCCACAAGATGATCAATATGATTTAGTTTGGCAGCTTCAATCGTAACCGCTTTAAACGCTGAAAGTTCGTCCAATCCTTCGCGGACAAATAAACCAACTTGGGTTAGCGTATTTTCTAGTGGAATGACTGGGTGATCTGTCATAATCGCAAAACGAACTCCTGCTTCTTTTAATACTCTACCTGCATCAAACGATTTGTTTCTAAGTTCATATTTTGATTTTGAACCAAGTGTTGGCCCAATAATAACGTCTTGTTTATGTGCAACTAAATATTCAGGAATTAAATAGCCTTCCGTCGCATGTTCAATTGTTGCGTTTAAACCAAATTCTTCGATTATACGAATCGCTGTAACAATATCATCTTGTTGATGGGCATGAATCTTCACTGGGAACCCTTTAAACACTCTCGATAGACTATCCCATTTTAAATTAAATTCAGGTTTTGACACTTCTTTACCGTTACTCATATCTTCTTGATATTTTTCTTGTTTATCAAGATAATCTTTCGCTTTTCTTAAAGCATCACGAATCAGTGCTGCGGATGCCATTCTTGTTTGTGGTGTTTGTCCCTTTGAATTATAAACTCTTTTAGGGTTTTCTCCTAATGCCATTTTCATGGATGATTCTTTCACAAGAACCATGTCATCAATGGTTTTTCCGAATGTTTTTAAAACACAGAATACGCCACCAATTACATTCGCACTCCCTGGACCAGTACAAACAGTTGTAATCCCTGCTTCAAGTGCATTTTCAAATGCTGTATCTTGTGGTTTAATTGCGTCAATTGCGCGAAGTTCAGGCGTAACAGGATTAGTCATTTCGTTACCATCTGCACCTTCAAAACCAATCGCATCTTCAAAAATACCTACGTGACAATGAGGATCGACAAGACCTGGTGTTGTGAATTTACCTAAAGCATCAATCACAGTTGCATTGGGATAATCATTTTGATTTAATTTACCTACTTTAACAATTTTTGAATCTTCGACTAGAATATCAGTGATTTCATAATTGATATCAGCCATACTAATGAGATTTGCGTTTTTAATCAGTAACATTTTATTCTCCCTTTCTGAAACTAGATATAATATTAACAAAAGTAGTGGAACCAGTGAGCAATGCTTCTTCATCTAAGTTAAATTTAGGATGATGTAGCGAGTAACTAGTTTCATCGGACTTTTTAGTTCCTAACCATAGCATACAACCTTGACGATATTTGATATATCTTGAGAAATCCTCTGCCCCCATGGATGGTTCAAGTATTTCGATAAAAGCTTCTTCACCTAACGTTTGATGGACAATTTTTTGAACATAATCCACTTCTGAAGGAGTATTGATGGTTGGATCATATTCATAGATATATTCATATTTATAGGACCCGCCATTCTTAATCGAGACAGCTTCAAGAACTTTTTTAATCTCTTCCTTAATCCAATCTCTCAGTTCATAAGAAAATGTTCTCACTGTTCCTTCTAAATAAGCGGAGTCTGGGATGATATTATGAGTTGTCCCCGCATGAACTTGAGCAATGGTAATCACTGCAGGTGTTAATGGGTTTTTCTTTCTTGATAATATAAGTTGCGTTGCTTGAATAACTTCGCTTGCCATAATAATTGGATCAATTCCCAAATGAGGATAAGCAGCGTGCGCTCCTTTTCCAAATAAAGTCATTTGAATCGTATCTGCAGAAGCCATTGCTTCATTTTTCTTCGCTGCAATTTTACCTGATTCAAATAACGAACTCACATGGAACGCATAAAAGCGCTCGACCTTTTCTAGTAGTCCGCTTTCAACAATCCCGTAAGCACCACCAGGATTAGGTCCTTCCTCTGCTTCTTGGAAGACAAAATAGACTGTTCCTTCCCATTCGTTCAAATGTGTGGACAAATAAGTTGCAGCGGTTAATAACATTGCTGTGTGAGCATCATGTCCACACGCATGCATCTTTCCATCATTTTTCGAACAATAACTCAATTCTTTGTTCATCTCTTGTAAAGGGAGTGCATCCATATCTGCTCGTAAACCGATGACTGGACCATTACCGTTTTTCAAGATTCCTAATAGACTATTTTTGCCAACATGAGGGATAACTTCAATCCCCATTGTCAATAACTCATTCATGACAAAATCATGCGTCTTTTCTAAATCAAAACCTGTTTCTGGATGAGCGTGAAGGTATCTTCTTGTCTTCACGAGATAGGGTAGTAGATATTCTAAATCTTTGACTTTGACCATATTAATCTCCTTAGAAAATATATTTTACATTGAGTTGGTATTTTTCTGTCTGTTCGAGTATTTCCTGTTTAAGTTGTTTAAAAAACCGATAATCTTTTGATTCATAGATTTTTTTTGTAGGTTCTAAAACATGTTTATAATGCTTTTCTAACATTTGGTAATGAAACATACGATTGTCAAAATCAATAAGATTGAGGGTATCGAACATCAAATAATCGACACTATCTTTCACAAGATCGATGATGTTTTTAACATTGCTAATATAGGGAATTATTGGCGAAATAAATACATAGGTTGAGATACCTTCTGCTTTTAATTTCTTGAGGGCTTCAATACGCTGTGAAACCGATGATGCATTAGGTTCAAACAGAAGTGCATCTTGTTCTTCAAGACCTATCGAAAAGCCAATTTGAATATGTTTCATTTGTTTAAAGAGATCTAAATCTCTTAATACAAGTGATGATTTCGTAAGAATATTGATGTGAAGATGACTCTCTTTGACAGCTTCAAGCACTTTTCTAGTTGCTTGAGTTTGTATTTCAGAAGGTTGATAAGCATCCGTCATTGAACTAAGAAACAGTTCTTTCTCTCCTGTCCCTTTAGGAATGTCATAATGAGGAAAAACTCGTTGATAAACGAAACTTCCCCATACTTTGTCTTGTTTTTGGTAATTTAATGTTTTTGCATAACAATAGGTACAACCATGTGAACAACCTAGATAAGGATTACACGTAAGTGCATTCTCACCGAGTTTGGTCTTGGTCATAAATTGTTTTGCCTCAACTGTCTTCATTTTATTTTAACTCTAGTTTTGAATTCCATAAAGAAATAAAAGTACCACTTACCAAAGCAACGAGCGCTAATAAGAATGAAAAGACATTATTCACAAAATAAGTGCCAAGGTCCTCATATATCGGCGTTTGAAAATCATAAATTGCCGAAGAAGTTGGATCCTTTATTTCAAAGAAAATAACAATGATTGATGCGATAATAAATCCAATAATCGCATAATAAGTTTCACTTTTATATTTTTTTAATAATGTTTCTAAAACTTTACTGAATACAACGATTCCTACAACGGCTCCAAGTCCAAATGGAATCATCACAAATAAATTGTAGCTAAAACTTGAAAAATCGAATAAATTTCCAACTACATTCGTTACGATAGCGGTATAAAAACCTAGCACCATCAGCAAAGCACTTCCTGAGATTCCAGGAATAATCATCGTTGTCGAGGCAATGAGTCCTAACATGAAGATAAGCGCAAAATTACCAATCGTTTTTGGAAAGGTTTCAAGTCCTGTCGATGAATAATTTAATTTATATAACAGCATTAAAATCACAATTGCAAATGCAACTGCAAAAGCGATATAATGCGCAGGTTTGATTTTCGCACCTTTAGTTTGTTTAAATAAATAAGGAATTCCACCAAGAATCAAGCCAATAAAGAAGAACAAAGTAACTAAAGAATTTTTTTCGATAAAATAGCCTAAGATTTTAGCAAGAAGCACAACTGATAACCCAACGCCTAAAAAGACTGGCACAAGAAACTGAATACTTTTCTTCGTTTCAGTCACGATATGTCCGATTGCATGAAGTAATTTATCATAAATTCCTAGATAAATAGCGAGCGTTCCTCCACTTACCCCTGGAATAATGAAAGCAATACCGATAATGAACCCTTTAAGTAATAACATGAAAAACATATTTATTCACTTCCTTTTTCTACTTTATCTCCTATTAAATCATAGCCAAGTGAATTTTTGATGAGAACATCAACAATTTCACCAACATTTAGCTTGTTTGAGGATTGAAATACGATATATCCATCAATATCATCTGGTGCGAAGGCATAACTTCTTCCGTAATAGAACTTCGACTCTGGATCATAGGCTTCAATAATGGTTTGATGAACCCGTCCTATTTGTTCTTTGTTTTTCTTTCGAGCAATTTTCTTTTGAAGCCTCATGATTTCTTCATATCGTTTTTCTTTGGTATCTTCATCAACTTCATGATCATATGTGTATGCTTTCGTATCTTCTTCCTTTGAGTATTTGAATACTCCTAAACGGTCAAATTCAAATTCAGAGATGAAATCAAGTAATAATTGATGATCTTCTTCAGTTTCAAATGGAAAACCAGTGATCAATGTTGTTCTAAATATCGCGTGAGGTATTTCTCTTCGAATCTTGTATAATAGTTCCTTATGGAATGCCTCATCTTTTCTTCTCAACATTTTTTTAAGTACATTCGTAGAAATATGTTGAATTGGTATATCAAAGTAAGGCGCTACTATTGGATGATGTTTAATGTAATCAATAAATTCATCTGTAATCTCATCTGGATAAAGATATAGAACACGAATCATATATATTCCTTCAATTTTTGAAATTTCATCGAGTAGCTTTACAAGCATCGATTTCTTTTCAGGATGAAGATCACTTCCGTATCTTGAAGTATCTTGAGAAATCAAATTGATTTCTTTCGCTCCATTTTTGACTAACACTCTACATTCACTCACGATATCCTCTAAATTACGAGAACGGAAGTTCCCACGAATGAGCGGAATAGCACAAAAAGCACAACGATTATTACACCCTTCTGAAATTTTTACATAAGGTGTGACATTACTTGTCGTAAGAATTCTTGTATCATAATTCATGGGTTTTAGTTTTAACTCTTTCGTACCAAGTACTTCTTGAAGTATGACATGAATTTTCGGATAGTCTTTCAGTGTAATGATTTTGTCCACAAAAGGCATTTCTTTTTCAAGCTTCTCGCGATAACGTTCTGCATAACATCCTGCAACAATGAGCTTCTTCCCGTATTCTTTCATTTCAAAAATCGTTTCAACTGTTTCTTGTCTTGCACTCTCAATAAATCCACAAGTATTAATGATGATTGCGTTTGCCTCTTGAGGATCTGTCACTATTTCTATATTGGCATCTTTAAGGACACCAAGAATTAGTTCAGAATCGACTAAATTTTTCGCACATCCTAAAGATATTAATCCTACTTTTATCATAAATTCATCTCATTTCTATATGAATAATATTATACTTTATTTATTTCCATTTTTAAAGAAAAAGCGGTTAGTTTATCAAACCAAAATGACTTATGTATACAAACGATGATGAATGATATTCCATAAAATACGAAAAGTATCTAAAGATATTCTTCCATTTGTGTAGATTCTGTGAAGAATGAATTTTGTAAATCATTTTTGTTGACAAAACAACAATTTTATAAGATAATGGTCGAGTAAACAATTTATAAAGAGGTGAATTATGCTAAAAGTATTTAAATTTCTCAAATGGTATCACTGGCTATTATTAGTTGTTATGGTAGGCTTTATTTATCTTCAAGTAAGAATGGATTTAATTCTTCCTGAAAAAATAGGTAATATTACAACAACAATTTTTGCAGGTGTATCTTCTGGGCAGAGTGTAACAAGTGATATTTTAAATGATGGGCTGATTATGTTGCTTGTATCATTTATTTCCATTGCTTCGACGATAATAGCAAGTTTCATTGCGACACGCGTAGGAACAAAAGTAGCAGCGACTCTTCGTCACGAAGTGTATGGACATGTACAAGATTTCTCATTAAGAGAAGTAAATCATTTTTCAACACCATCCTTAATTACTAGAACTACGAATGACGTTCAACAAGTTCAAATGGCTTTAATTATTATGCTGCGTATGTTAGTCACTGCGCCGATTACAGCTGTTTCAGCTATTTTTAAAGTGGTAAACTTGAATGTAACTTTAACAATGGTTATCGTACTTGCTGTATCGGCAATCGTTGTTCAAATTATCGTCATCTTTAGTTTAGTTGGTAAGAAGTTTGGATTATTACAGACTCAAATTGATGACCTAAACCAAATTACTCGTGAGACATTAACAGGTATTCGTGTTGTTAGAGCACACAATGCTGAAGATCAACAATCAACGAAATTCGATAAGGTTAATACAAAACTTACAAAAACACAATTATTCGTAAATACTGTATTTGCTTTTATGAATCCAGGGATGATGATTATCATGAACAGTGTCAGTTTAGGTGTAGTAGCTATTTCTGCTGTACTATTAAATAATGGTACTTTAGGAACAGGTCCTGTGGATGGAATGAGTATTATGATTCAGTTCACAAACTATGGTATGATGATTTTATTTAGTTTCATGATGCTAATCATGTTATTTATCTTCTTACCAAGAGCGATTGTCTCTGCAAAACGTATTATGGAAGTTATTGAAACTCCATATTCTATCAGTGAAGATAGCGCAAAAGCTGAACTTACTGTTGATTTCGTTGAAAAGCAAAATGTTTCTATCGAATTCAAAAATGTATCCTTTAGATATCCTCATGCTGAAGAAGATGTCATTAAAAATGTAAGTTTCAAGGCAAATAGAGGACAAACACTCGCATTTATTGGTTCGACAGGATCTGGAAAATCAACCATCATTCAATTATTACTTAGATTTTATGATGTTACCGATGGTGAAATTCTCATCAATGGCGAAAACATTAAAAACTATCCACTCCATACTTTATATCAACTCATGGGTTATGTTCCTCAAAAGGGATTGTTATTCTCAGGAGACATTACATCGAATCTACAGATATCACAGGAAAATGCAACTGATGAAGAGATGTATGACGCGCTAGATACTGCTCAAATCAAACATTTTGTAGATGAATCGGAAGATCATTTACACCACAGAATTGATCAAGGTGGAAATAACGTATCTGGTGGACAAAAACAAAGATTATCCATCGCTAGAGCGTTAATCAGAAATCCAAAAATATTGATTTTTGATGATTCATTTAGTGCGCTTGATTATCGTACTGATAAATCACTTCGCGATGCTCTAAAACACAAAACCGAGAACGCTCTAAAAGTGATTGTTGGTCAAAGAATTGGAACAATTATGGATGCAGATCAAATTATAGTTCTTGAAAAAGGTGAAACTGTTGGTATTGGTACTCATAAAGAGTTACTTGCAGATTGTACTCCATATCAACAAATTGCTTTTGCACAATTAAGTAAGGAGGAACTCGCTCGTGGCTAAAGAAGAACAAAGACCATCAGGACCTAGAATGCATGGCCCAGGCGGTGGCGGAAGAATTAATGAAAAACCAAAATCAATGAAAAAAGCCTTAAAGCAACTCCTTCATTATATTAGACCTTATTATTTCGTTTTAATCTTAGTATTAATCTTCGCAATTGCTTCTACTGTTTTCAGTATTATTGGTCCAGACCAAATCGGAAATATCACGAACTTAATTCAAGATGGTATTACCGTTTCTGGTTTTGATTTCGCAACACAGTCTCCAATATTCGCAGTCAATATCGATATGAATGCTGTTATGAAAATCGTCTATTTGTTAATCGGTTTTTATGTAGCAAGTTTCATCTTTAACGCTGTTCAAGGTGTTTTGATTACAAGAGCTACACAAAAAATCACAAAACAACTTAGAAAAGATATTTTCAATAAAATCGAAAAGTTACCTTTACAATACTTCGACCAAAACAGTTATGGTAATACCTTAAGTAGAATGACAAATGATGTTGATTTAATCTCTCAAACATTAAATAATTCAATTAGTCAATTTACAACCTCCGTAACGATGATTCTTGGAATTACCATTATGATTTTCACAATCAATTGGATTATCGCCTTTATAGTACTCGCAATGCTACCAATCTCTATGGTGATTATTAGTTTAATTATGAAAAAATCACAAAAATTCTTTAGACAGCAACAAGCTTCACTAGGTACACTGAATGGTCACATTGAAGAAAGTTTTACCGGACAACAAATCTTAAAAGTATATCAAGCTGAAAAAAGATTTATGAACAAGTTTGAAGAAAGCAATGGTAAACTTCTAGAAAGCGCATGGAAATCTCAATTCTTATCAGGACTGATGATGCCAATCATGAGTTTCGTAGGAAATTTAAGTTACATTGTTATCGCTGTTGTTGGTGCAATCTTCGCCGTCAATGGCACATTAAAAATTGGTGATATTCAAGCTCTATTAATGTATAACAGACGTCTTAACCAACCTTTAGGAACTGTTGCTCAATCCATGACTCAAATTCAATCATCTCTTGCGGCAAGCGAAAGAGTATTTGACTTCTTAAGTGAAACTGAAATGAGTGCGGAAGAAGCTTCAAGAACACTTCAAAACGTAAAAGGTTCAATGACATTTGAACACGTGAAGTTTGGATATGAACCAGACAAGACAATTATTCATGACTTTAATTTAGAAGTGAAACCGGGTCAAAAAGTAGCTATCGTAGGCCCAACTGGGGCTGGGAAAACAACGCTTGTTAATTTAATCATGCGATTCTATGAAATTGAATCAGGATCAATTAAAATTGATGGTGTCGATACAAAAGCATTATCGAGACATGATGTTCATCAATTATTCGGTATGGTTCTCCAAGACACTTGGCTATTCCAAGGAACAGTGAAGGACAACTTAAAATACGGAAGAAATGATGCCACAGATGAAGAAGTAATCGCAGCAGCGAAAGCCGCAAGTATTCATCATTTCATCAAATCACTTCCTTATGGATATGATATGGTTCTCGAAGAAAATAGTAATATTTCTCAAGGACAAAGACAGTTATTAACAATCGCTAGAGCGATGGTTTCAAACGCTCCTATGTTAATTCTCGATGAAGCTACTTCTTCTGTCGATGTTAGAACTGAAATCTTAATCCAAGAAGCTATGGATCGTCTTATGAAAGGTAGAACTACCTTTGTCATTGCCCATCGATTATCAACAATTAAAAATGCTGATACGATTCTAGTCTTAAATGATGGAAATGTTGTAGAAACTGGAAATCACGAAACATTGCTAGCACAAAACGGATTCTACGCTGACTTATATAATAGCCAATTCGAGATGTAATGCGATGGAAAGAAATATAAGTTATCTTCCAATCTTATTCCATTCATTTCAAAAAATGATGATGGAAGAACATGAAACCATCGTCGAGTCATATGACTTAACAAAAAAACATATTCCATTTTTAATGGTCATCGGTCGTTTCCCTGAAGGCTTGACTCAACAAGAAATCTCAGAAAAGATGCGTATGGATAAAGCACATACTTCAAGAACGCTTCGTGAACTCGAAGAAAAAGGATATGTAATAAAAGAAGGCGAAGGCACGTATAAACACAAATATTTACCTACAGAAAAATCAAAACAAATGAAAAAATTACTTAAAGAAAAAAATGATCAAATCGTTAGTAAAGTACTCAGTGTATTAACCGATGATGAGGTCGTTCAATTTGAGACAATCATTCGTAAATTAACCGATGAGATTTCTCATATTCAAAAATAACATCAAGTAAAAAAATAAAGCATCCGATCACTCGGGTGCTTTTTTTCATTAATTACTTCCTATTTATTTAAGAATGTAGAGAATTCCAATCGTTCCCTTCCCGCAATGAGAAGAAATGACACATCCTGCATTCGTGACAAATACATTCTTGAATGGAATTTCTTTTACACTAGACTTGATATAATCCGTATAGTCATCTGACATAGAATGCGTAATCATACAAAAATCAAGATCGATATCTTCTTCTTGCGTCAAAACTTCTTGAAGCATTAAATCGATACCATTTTTGAGAGAGCCTCGTCCTTTTTTGCCCACAGCCATCACGCCATCACGGACTTTGATAATAGGTTTTATTCGAAGCATCGTTCCCATAACAGTCGAAAGTGCATTCAATCTTCCACCTTTATAAAGATATTCAAGCGTATCTATCACAAATTGGCTTCTTACTTTCCCAACGATCTGTTCAATCGCATGAGTGATTTGTTCGCCGTTCATGCCTTCCTCTCTAAACTTCGCTGCCTTCAGCAACAATAATCCCGATCCACTAGAAAGATTTTGTGAATCTATCAAGAAAACATTTCCTTCTTCAATCATCGATTTCGCCGTGTGTGCTGCTTGATAAGTGGCGCTAAACTTTGACCCTAATCCAATATAAATTACATCAATTCCTTGAGTAGTATATTTCAAAAAAGTCTCATAAAAACTACCTGGAGACGCCGCTGCGGTTTTTGGTAAGATTCCTCTTTCCTTGACCATTTTATACATTTCTGGTGTTGTCAGATTGACTCCATCAAAAAATGATTCTTCCTCAAAGTTCACATAAAGCGGAACAATATCAATATCATATTTTTGAATTAAGTCTTGCGATAAATCACAAGTGCTATCTGAAACCAATTTGATTCGATTACTCAAAGTATCACCCCAAAACCATTATAATGAAAATATCCTAAAATGTAAATATATGGACCTCTGTTTTTTTCTTTTCTGAGTCAAATTTCTCTCTCTTCAACTCCCATTTAATGTTATAATAAGAATTGGTGATAGCATGAGAAAGATAGAACGAAATGATTTCATATCTAGAATTAAATCTGAATTAATCGATTCAGCTTATTATCTTCCTTCTTCTGTTCTTGAATTAATCAAGAAAGGAAGAGATCAAGAAGTGCGAGAAATGTCAAAACATATTCTCGATCAAATCGTCGAAAATGAAGCGATTGCACGAACTGAACATATTCCACTTTGTCAAGATACTGGTGTCGCAATTGTAACCTTAAAAATTGGGTGTGAAGTCTCTTTCGACTTTTTAATTGAAGATGCAGTGAATGTTGCTGTACGCGAAGCCTATCAAGAAGGTTATTTAAGAAAATCGGTCGTTGATCATCCTTTATCAAGAAAAAACACTTTAGATAACACGCCTGCTATTGTTCATATCAAACAAGCTCTTGGAGATCAAGTGGAAATCTATGTCGCTCCAAAAGGAGCAGGTAGCGAAAACATGAGTCGCCTCTCAATGCTTAGTCCTTCCGCTGGAAAAGAAGGAATCATAAATTTTGTTTTAGAAACAGTTAAATTAGCTGGAGGAAAAGCTTGTCCTCCAATCATTCTTGGAATTGGGATTGGTGGAAACTTTGAAAAGTCAGCACTCATCGCAAAGGAAGCGTTATTTAGAGAGTTAGATGATGAAGCCGAAAATCCAGTGGACCGTGAACTTGAAAAAGAACTATTTGAAAAGGTAAACTTACTTAATGTTGGCCCAATGGGCCTTGGAGGAGTTACCTCTTGCTTAGCAGTAAAAGTGAATAGTTATCCTTGCCATATTGCTTCTCTGCCAGTCGCTGTAAACATTCAATGTCACTCAGCTCGTAAAAGACATTTCTTTCTTTAGGAGGCCTCAATGATAAGATTAACTACACCGATTCATGAGAACGACCTACTTTCATTAAAAGTCGGTGATGAAGTATTAATTAGTGGAAAAATCTATACTGCAAGAGACGCTGCCCACAAAAGATTATTGGAAAGTTATGAGCAAACTGGAAAATTACCAATATCCTTGGAAGGCGAAATTCTCTATTATGTTGGTCCAACGCCAGAACAAGGTAATTTAGCGATTGGTTCTGCTGGACCTACCTCAAGTTATCGTATGGACCCTTATAGTATCAAACTCATGCCACTGGGTGCGAAAATTATGATTGGTAAAGGGGATAGAAGTGATTTATTTGTATCTGAATTAAAGAAAAATAGAGCTGTTTATTTCATCGCAGTCGGAGGAATTGGCGCTTTATTAAGTAAAACAATTCAGTCCTCAAAAGTAATCATGTACGAAGACTTGCAAAGTGAAGCGATTCGAGAATTACAGGTGGAGAATTTCCCTGTCATCGTGGCTTATGATTCTAATGGATTAAATATTTTCAAATAAAAAGACCTTCTCAAAAGGTCTTTTTTTATTTAATATTTATTTTAATAACACTCATCGTCTTTGGAAAAGCAATGTCATCATTACTATGCAGTCTCAAGGAATCATCAATGACAAGGACAAAATACTGATTTTCGATTTGAAAAAATACTTTTGGAAACATACTGTCAAACAAAACGAAATCAATCCGGTTTTCAGTATGTAACCCATTCCCAAACATATATAATGTATTCTTTGAATCTTGATTGAATGCAGAAACATAAGGTCCTAGTCCAATGGGACTTTCAAATAAACTAAATAAAGTAAAAATATCGGTTGGCATATACGTATGTTCAGTAATATATTCGCCTTCATAACTAAGTTCAATTACAGCTGAATATGCACTCTCTGCATCTTCAAACCATGCGGTGATATAAAGTTTACCATTGGCGTCAGTAACTTGTTCGTAATAGATATTTTGAACATTACATTCTGTATCCTCTATTAAATAAAAAGCTTCTGTGGATGGATT
This sequence comes from Candidatus Izemoplasmatales bacterium, assembly GCA_050177605.1. Lineage (GTDB taxonomy): Bacteria > Bacillota_I > Bacilli_A > Izemoplasmatales > Hujiaoplasmataceae > JAHIVB01. The sequence goes on from JBFXGX010000001.1 coordinate 94,465, forward strand.
ATGGGAAAGAATGAAGCCATTTGCAGAGGAAGTATTTTCATGGGTTCCAACAAAGATAAATGTATTTCCTACCGCAACCGTATCTTCCACAAGATAACTGGCATCCTTCTCTACATCACAAAGAAATTCCTCATCTTTGTTATAGAATTCAATTTTGGTTTCATAGACAATGGCAAAATCACCTTCACTATTTGTGACTACCTTGGAAAGTTTTGCTTCACCAGCGCTCAGTTCACTTCGATATAAGAATTCTAGGCTGGAATCATAGTGATACACCCATACTTTGTAGGAATCATCAACAGATTCTAAAATGTTTACAAATAGATTATATCCACCCTCCTCAGCATAGATTCCTATCGGAAGAGCACGATATTGAGGTTCAGTAATATTGATTGTTCGCATGGATGCTGACAAAGTATCATAGATTAGCAGATGAACTTGACTATCCTGCCAGTTAGAAGAAAAAGTAGGAGTTAATAAATCTTGATATAATATCAACGCCCGTTGATTCACAATCACAGGTTCAAGAATGATATTGAAGGAATCTTCACTATCACCCATTTGGCTTTCGAGGGTAAATCCTAATTCGCTATTTTCAACAATCAGGGTTGTTTGAATAATCGCTTGGTTTCCACGATGATCTTCAGCAGTAAACTCAACTAAATAAATGCCAAGGTCAAGTAAACTAGTATTTTCAATATTCGTGTTGATCGTGAGAAATTCATCGACATTATCCGTGACAGTAATACCAAAAACTTCGACAAGATCTAGGGAATCGCCTTCTGTCATCGTAACACTTTCTTTAAGTGCATTAAAAGTCGGGCTGACAACATCAATTTCAGAACATCCGAAGATGAATATTGTGATGATAAATAACACAAGTAAGCTAATTTTTTTCATTGGTGTCTCCCTTCTTTCATTATAAGTATATGTTATATTAATTCAATTTTCAATAAAAAAAGAAGCTTGATAGCTTCTTTTAATATGCTTTTGCAAATAAAACTTCTTTTTCTGCTTTCTTTCCACAAACAGGACAAGTATCTGTTAGATGTTCTTGCGTAAATGGAATACAACGAGCTGTCGCCGCAGTATCTTCTTTTATTTTATCCTCACAAGCTCTATCTCCACACCACATCATTTTGATGTAGCCAGCTTCTTTTTCAATCGTTTCTTTGAATTGATCATAAGTATAAGCAGCTCTCGTATTTTCAAGAACATTTGCCTCTGCTTTTTGATACATTCCATCATGAATTGATCGTAAAATCGATGGTAATTTTGATTCAAGTTCATCAAGTGATAAAGTAATTTTCTCATGATTATATCTAGTAAATACGATACATTGATTATTTTCAATGTCTCTTGGGCCCATTTCAATACGTACAGGAATACCTTTCATTTCAGCATCCGCAAATTTATATCCTGGTGTTTTATCACTAGCATCAACACTAACTCTATAGCCAAGATTTGATAATTTTGCTTGAAGTTCATAAGTTTTATCCAGGACGCCCTCTTTTTGTTGAGCGATTGGTACAATCAAGATTTGAGTTGGAGCGACATATGGAGGAAGAACGAGTCCAGAATCATCCCCATGGACCATGATAATCGCGCCAATGAGTCTTGTCGATAATCCCCATGATGTTTGGTGAACCGGTTTGACAATACCGTCTTTATCTTGGAATGAAATATGGAATGCTTCAGCAAATCCAGTTCCAAAATAATGTGTTGTCCCTGATTGTAATGCTTTTCCATCATGCATTAATGCTTCAATCGTATAAGTTTCCATAGCACCAGCAAATTTTTCTTTATCTGTTTTCTTACCTGTAATAAAAGGAATTGCAAGCAAGTCTTTCCCTAGTTGATTATAGATATCAAGCATTCCAAGGACTTCTTCTCTTGCTTCGGTTTCAGTCGCGTGAATCGTGTGGCCTTCTTGCCATAAAAATTCTGATCCTCTTAAAAATGGTCTTGTTGTTTTTTCCCAACGAACGACGCTACACCATTGATTATATTTTTTTGGTAGGTCACGATAAGACGAAACGATTTTACTATAATGATCACAGAATAAAACTTCTGAAGTTGGTCGAATGATTAATCTTTCTTGTAATACTTCTTTTCCACCAATCGTAACGATTGCGGTTTCAGGAGCGAAACCTTCGACATGCTCTGCCTCTTTTAAGAAAAGTGATTCTGGAATGACCATTGGCATGTATACATTTTGATGCCCGGTTCTTTTAAATTCTTTATCCAAGTGAGATTGGATATTTTCCCAAATGGCATAACCATAGGGACGATAAATGATGAATCCCTTCGCATCAGTATAATCCATTAATTCTGCTTTACGACAGACATCTGTATACCACTGTGCGAAATCTTCATCTCTAGATGTTATTTCTTTCACTAATTTTGTATTTTCTTTTGCCATTTCTTGCACCTCATATCGTTAAGAATTATACCACAGCTTGAATAAAACGAAAAGGAATATTTCTTTAAATCGATTTTTCAACAAAACGGTAGAATTCAGCTCTTGATTCGGCTTTAAAGACGCCGCAGTCTTCTAACACTTTTTCGAATATTGAACCAACTTCATTTTGTAAAACTTGATCAATTGTATCCTCTTGATACGTACTTTGTGATAGTTTTTCAATCCATGGTTGGTGTTTATTTAATGATTCACTTAAAGGCATTTTATCTTTTGATAATAAATAGGATTTGATCTCTTCTAACTCATCTTTGAGTCTTCCTGGTAAAATAGCGAGTCCCATGACTTCAATTAAGCCAATATTTTCTTTTTTGATATGGAAATATTCATCTCGAGGGTGAAACAATCCAAACGGTCGTTCTTTGGTGGTATAGTTATTTCGAAGAACGATATAAAAATGATAATAACCGTCTTGGATATTCACAATCGGAGTGATAGTATTATGTGGTTCGTCCGTGTAGGCGAAGATATTCAAATCTGGATTTGAATAGTCTTTCCATGATTCAAAAATTTGATTGACTAAATCAATTATTTTATATTCATCTTTCCCAACGATGCGGATAACACTCATCGGCCAATCTAAAACCTCTACACGCATTCTACCGACTTTGTATTCACGAAGAATTTTGGCGTGTTGAATCGGAAAATCAGCATTCCCACCTTGGAAATGATAATGACTTAATATCGAACCTCCAACAATCTTGAGACCTGCATTGGATCCAATTAAATAATGTGGAAATTGATTCACAAAATCAATTAATTCTTCAAAGGTTTGTTGGTCCACTTTCATTGGAATATGTTGTTTCTTAAGCACAATAAGATGTTCGTTAAAATAGGAATAAGGCGAATATTGCAAACCCCATCCATCTTTATCATGATTGAGTGTTAAATTAATCACTCGATGGTTACTTCTGGAGGCATGAAAATCATCTCCATAAAACCCAACATTTTCCATACATAATGCACATTTTGGATAATGGCTATCTGTTTGGTGATGCATCTTGGCAATTAACATCGGGTCTTTTTCTGGTTTCGATAAGTTAATCGATATTTTTAAAGGTGCATAAGCTCCGTTGTAATCAAAATGGATATTTTTTTCGATTCTTTTCGTTTTGATATAATTCGTTTTTTGAGATAAATGATAAAAATCGTTCGTTGCATAGACCGGTGCTTTTTTATATAGTTCTCTAAACCTTTTATTCATCTCACTAGGTCTAGGAAGAAGTGCATCCATCATTTTAGCTTCAAAGTGATCAAAATCAGAAATTGATTTTGAAGGAATCAGTCCTTGATTAAACGCTGCTTCCAATAGTTGATCTAATAATTCATAAATTTCAATAGGTTCAGTAAGTACTTCCTCACTGTAGGATGAAAGATGAAAAAGATAAAGGAGCTGATTGACAGCGTACTCTTTATCATCTTTAGAAAGAAGACCTTCATTGAGCCCATATGCAATTAATTGATTGATTAAATGATTCATTCTTTCCCCCTGTATCCAAAAGGATGTAATTGATGATAGGCCCATGCGGAAGAGATAATCTCTTCAATCCCTTTCGTAGGCGACCAATGAAGATATCGTTTCGCTTTTTGGAAACTGGCTACGAGTTTATCTGGATCCCCAGCTCTTCGATCTCCAAGTTTCATTGGAATTGGATGACCCGTTACCTTTCGAGCTGCTTCGACGACTTCTAAATTAGAGTATCCGTTTTCTGTTCCCAAATTGAAGATATTTGAGGGATTACCACTAAATAGATAATCAAGGGATCTTAAATGAGCGTCAACTAAGTCATCAATATGAATATAATCTCGAATACAAGTTCCGTCAGGAGTTTGGTAATCTGCGCCAAAAATAGTAATAAACTCTCTTTTTCCGAGTGGTACTTCTAATATGATAGGAATTAAATGTGTCTCTGGATGATGGTCTTCTCCAATAGAAGAGTCGCTACTAGCTCCGGCAACATTAAAATAACGAAGACTGACATATTTTAAATCATAGGCTGTATCTGCCCATTTCATCATTTTTTCCATTGTTAGTTTTGTTTCGCCATAAGGATTGGTTGGTTTTGTCTCAAACTCTTCTGTGATAGGCATCGTGTCATGAGCACCGTAAACAGCAGCTGAAGATGAAAAAACGATTTTTCGAACTTTGAATTCTTCCATGACTTCTAACAAACATAAAGTACCATAAACATTGTTATCAAAGTATTGATTTGGCTCGGTCATTGAAACTCCCACAAGCGAAAAGGCTGCGAAATGAACACAGGCATCGATATGCTCTTTTTTAAAAACTTCTCTTAAAAAAGGGATGTTCCTAATATCGCCTTCATAAAACGTTGCTTTCGGATCGAGACTTTCTATGTGACCGTTCACTAGGTTATCAATCACGACTACTTGATTATTTTCTTCAATTGCTTTTTTGACAAAGTGACTACCAATATATCCTGCGCCACCTAATACAAGTAACTTCATTACAGAACACCCCAATGATAATGGATTTGATGATGATAGGGTTTTTCTTTTGAAACGAGTCCGATTTCTACATCACTTCGATTAATCGCATTTCCTATAAATTCGGGTTCAACACAAACTGCGCTATGTAAAGGTAATGGAGCGCCAGTTTGAACCGCTTTAGTGGATGGAAAATTCGTCGAGTAAACCGTTGCCCCTGGATAACTAGATGAAATCGTTAAAGCATAAGGATGGTGTGATGACTTTAAAACAATCTCCGTCTTTGCTTTATCTGTGAATAAATAATAGTGATCTAGGCCAAAAGCAGCTTTATCGGTAGCTTTCACTTCAAGTACAGAAGGAAGAATGGCTCTTTCTTGTTGAAAATCAAACGGCGTATTTTCTACACTCACAAACTTCGTGCCTATGAGATTTTGATCCATTAAAAGTACTTTATTTGCTGGTACTTGGATGGAATGAGTTTCAATTTCTCTGTCAAATGTACCATCCAAATTGATATAAACATGATTGGTTAAATTGCATAATGTTTCTTGGTCACTTTCGACATCAAAAAGAATCACTACATCATCTTGTTTTACGATGTAAGATACTTTGATATGTTGTTTCCCTGGAAGTAAAGGATGACTATAATCTAATGTAAAAACAACAATACTTTCTTCATCATCATTTTTTTCAATAGCGTAATCAAATAGTGATCTTGAAAAACCAAATTCTCCACTATGTAAAAAGTGGCTTTTTTCCTCTTTCATTTGATATTCCTTTGCGCCTAGTTTAAACTGACCATTTTCAATCCGGCCAGCATTAGGTCCAACTGTAACACCCAAATACATTGCGTTAACATTGTATTCTTGAATGTCATCATACCTTGCTAGAATATCTTTGCCAGATGTCGTCAACCATCTAACAAAAGACGCGCCAATGTTTAATAAAGATACTTTTTGTTTTGAACATGCGATCTCAATTTCGATAATGCCATGAGAATGTTGTATTTCAGATATTTTCATAAATTGATCCTCCCATATGGTATTACTTATTTTACCATAAAAAATATATTTTTTATTAAAACAAGTGAAAATCGAAAAGAAAAAGTAGATGTTCGCAAACATCTACCTGATTTTACTTAAAAATATCAAATATCTTTCCCTGAGGTTCTTTCTTGAATGTCAGTATTTCTTTTGAAATTGGATGAGGAAACGAAAGAGAATAGGCATATAAAGGTAACATCTGTAGCGATGTTTTCGAACCGTATTTTTGATCCCCGTAGAGAGGATGACCGCGTAAACTAAATTGTTTTCTAATTTGATGAAAACGACCGGTAATCAGTTCAATTTCTACTAAACTAAGCACTTCTTTATGATATTCTTTACTTTCAATGTACTGATACTCAAGTTTGGCTAATTGACCATGCGGGTCCTCAATACTAGTGAGTGATTGCTCGTCTTTACGAAGATAATTGACGAGTTCCCCTTGGTTTTTGTCAAGCCAGATTCCCTCAACAACAGCGTAATATTTTTTTGAAAACTGGTGACTTTGAATTGACTCAGCTAGCCTTGATGCGGCTTTTGATGTTCTTGCAAAAACCATCACACCACCGACATTTAAATCAAGACGATGGACTAGCCCTAAAAAAACATTCCCAGGTTTTTGATATTTTTCTTTAATATAGGCTTTTCCAAGATTCAACATATCATCAAGATCCTTATCAGCTTCTTGAGACAAAACACCTGCAGGTTTCACACAGACGAGAAGATGGTTATCAACATATAAAACTTCAAGATTATTTACACTCATTATTTTAACCTAACGCTACGTCTAAAATCATCATAATTACAAAACCAGCCATCACGGCTAAAGTACCTACATTGGTATGTTCACCGAGTTGCGATTCTGGAATGAGTTCTTCCACAACAACATAAATCATTGCGCCAGCTGCGAAAGCTAAAAACCAAGGCATGATGAACGTAAGTTGAGAAGCGAGTATTAATCCAATCACTGCAAAAACAGGTTCAACTGCTCCACTTAACATACCATAAAAGAAGCTTTTTCCCGTCGACATTCCTTCTTGTTTTAAAGGTAAGGAAATGGCAGCACCCTCAGGAAAATTCTGAATTCCAATTCCGAGCGCTAATCCAAAAGCACTCGCGATAACAATGGATGACCCTAATTGCATTGAAAGACCAAAAGCGAGTCCGACCGCAAGCCCTTCAGGGATGTTGTGCAGTGTCACTGCGAAGACGAGCATCGTAGTTCTTTTGAAACTAGATTTTAGTCCTTCGGGTTTATCTTGATCGAAATGAAGATGTGGTAAAAGATTATCGACAAGTAGTAAAAATAACCCTCCACCAACAAAACCAATTGTCGCAGGAACCCATCCAATCCATCCTTGATTCTCTGCTTCTTCAATCGATGGGATGAGGAGCGACCAAACACTAGCCGCAATCATAACTCCTGCCGCAAATCCTAAAAATATCCTTTTAAAATTGTCACTCATTTGATTTCTGAAGAAAAATACCATCGCTGAACCTGCAGTGGTCATCAAGAAAATAAATGCGATACCAATGAAACTAACAAGATTATCACTCAAATCAAACATAAATGTACTCCTTTATTGATAGTTTAAATTATTCACCCAAACAAAAGGGATTGGAAAGACCTGTTCAAGAACTTCTCTCATTTCTTTTTGCGGAATTTGTTTAATTATATCATTACTTTGGCCAAAAACCAATTGATTCAGCTGATAGATATCAAACTGATGCACAAAATCCTTATAGATTAGGTTGATGTCTTCACCAGCAATATTGACGTTGAAATACGTTGAATCTTCGCCTAAGGCTACTTGAAAGTAAGTACGCAAATTTTGAAACAATAATAACGGATTGATTATTTTAATCGATGCATGAAGGTCCGTATTTTTTTTATGAACAGAAAGCAAATATGCATTCATTTCATCTGTTGGATCTAGGTAAAGCCTAACGCTTAACTTTTTTGTTTGCTTTAATACTAGACTGAGTGCTGAAAGGATGAGTTTTCTATTTCCAGCAAATTCTTTCACTGAAATCGTTCTCTTTGACCTTTCACGATTAAGAATGATATATCCAATAGTCTCTTGATCTTTCCTTACGATAAATGTAGGGTAATCAGCCCAAGAGTCAGGTGTCGTTTGCCCCTGAAAAAGCAATTTGAATTCGTCGAATGTTCTCTCAAAAGAAAGAGTTTCTTTTTTATATATCTCAAACATTGGTTGAAGATACTTATTTTCAAACGGAACTACTTCGATTTGATTTTTGGGAAAGATAAAATGTCTAGAAAGTGAATATTCAAAGATATTCCCAACTTCATTCGATCCGAATTTGGTATAAATACCGCCGCCACCAGAGATAATTGTTAAAGCAATGTCCTCTTTTATCATTTGTTTTTCAGCGTTTAAAAGAAGCTCATAGGCGATGTTTCTTCTTCTAAAATTTGGATGTGTACATACACTCCCAACAGAAGCTACTTTGAACCTAAATAGAGGATGTTTGACGACGGATGGATAATAATTAACCATTGATACAATTTGATCTTCTTCTTTTGCGATAAACATATGATCACGATTTGATTCATGAAACAAACAAAGGAATTGTTCCTTCATATTTGGTTTGAATACAGATACAGATAACTGTATTGCTTTCGCTATATCTTCAATCTCACAAGTACTATAATTTAACATGGTGACTCACTTTCTCAATGTATTTTTCAAAATCAATGGTATGCCCAGATAAACGACTTTCTTCCGCCGCAAAAGCAAGTAAATGCGACAACACTGATGCTTGATCAGAAGTAACTAATTGATTATCTCCAACTTCAATCAAACGAACAAAAGCTTTCATAACACCATAGTCTCCACCACTATGACCATAGTCTAATGTATTTAGTTTGAACACTTCTTTATGCTCATCCTTGAATATTGTTAAAGCTACCTCCCCTTTATCCATATGACCACGGATTTCGCCTAAAGTACCCATCACTTTTATCGTTCTAGTATTTTCACTAGTAAAAGCCGTCATTGTAAATGAGGCTGTCATTTTATTCATAAACTCTAAAATTACGACTTGGTGATCAACGACGTCGTTGTCACTATGAAAAACGCATCTTCCATAAGGTCCTTTTTTAAGTTTATCTAGGATTGAATCATCCGTCATTTGATTCGAAACTGGTAGTTTCATCCAGTCAGGAGCATTTAAGTATACCTTCGGTGCGTAATAAGCACAGTTCTCTTTATGAGGACATCCATCTAAGCAATACTTCGGTGATCCAATTGGTGCATTTTTTTCTGTAAAATAGGTTAAATCTCCAAATGAAGACACCTTTGATACTTTCGTATCAGCTAACCACATTAATATATCCAAATCATGACAGGATTTCGCTAAAATCATTGGCGCAGACGTTGAAGACTTATGCCAATTTCCTCGAACATAACTATGGGCTTGGTGCCAGTAAGAGACATTTTCATTATGTTGAATTGTGATGATGTTTCCGATTTGACCAGAATCGATGATTTCTTTGATTTTTTCAAAAAACAAAGTATATCTGAGTACATGTCCAATCATCAGTTTCCTGTCAAACTTCTTCGCAATTTTTTCTAAAAGAACGACATCAGTAGGACTGACAGCCATCGGTTTTTCTAAGAAAACATGATATCCTTTTTGTAAAGCGATGGAAGTAGGTTCAACATGCATCGTATCTTGTGTACAAACAAAACAAACATCCGCGAATTTTGGCATCGCTAAAATGTCCTCAAAGCTTACAAATTGATTATCTCTTGAAATACCATGTTGAAAAGCAAAATACTCTCTTCTTTCGGCATCTGGGTCAGCGACCCCTACAAACTTAATATCCTGTGGATTCTTTAATGCAAAATTACCATAGGCTCCGATTCCTCTTCCGCCTGCACCAATTAAAATAGCTGTTATCATTGATATCACCTCACTACCATTTTATCATATTTTTTGGTGAAAAACAGCGCAAAAAAAAACTAAGTAACGAATACTTAGTTTTGTCTGTTAAGGGTTGATACGATTTGGACCACGATATAAAAATGTTACATCACGAATGGACTCTGTTTCAAATAATCTCATTAAGAATCGAGTTAATCCAAAGCCAAATCCTCCATGAGGTGGTACACCGTATTTGAAGAAATTAAAGTAAAAATCTAGGGACTCTTTTGACAATCCTTTCAAAACTGCTTGTTCTTCAAGGATGTTTATACGATGTTCTCTTTGCGCTCCTGTCGTAATTTCGATTCCACGATATAGAAGATCGAAACTCTTGGTAAGCTTTGTCTCTGAATCTAACATGTGATAGAATGGACGAGCTTCGAATGGATAGTCAATAACGAAAACAAAATCAGATTTTAATTCTTTACGAGCATAAAGGCCAATTAGTTCTTCTTCTTTTCTATCAAAATCGAATTCTTTTTCACCGATATATTTGTATTTTTCTTGGATGATTTTTTTTGCTTCAAAGAATGGAATTCTTGGGAAAGCAGTATCTGCAAGAACGATTTCTTTTTTATATAATTCTTGATACTCGGAACCTATTTCATCTTTTAATTTTACTAACATTGCTTTACAAATTGCTTCTTCCATATCCATCACATCGTGATGAGATTTAATCCAACTGATTTCAGCATCGACACTTGTAAATTCTGTCGCGTGATAAGCAGTATGAGAATTTTCAGCACGAAAAGCTGGCGCAATTTCAAATACATTATTAAATCCTGAAGCCATTGCCATTTGTTTGTAAAACTGAGGAGATTGTGCTAAGAAAACAGTTTTTCCGAAATAATCCATTTTAAATACTTCTGCACCTGATTCTGAAGCAGTACCTAAAATCTTTGGTGTATGGATTTCAATAAAATTATGATTTACCCAGTACTCTCTCATAGCCATTTCAGCAAGCGTTTGTGCTTTGAAAATAAGGTAATTTTTATCAACACGCAAATCCAAGAATCGATTATCTAAACGAAGTTCTTTGTTAGATTTGTTCGTATAATCTAAAATATCAATTGGGAGTTCTTCAGCAGATAGAGAAGTAACTTCAAAAACGGTTGGAATAAACTCCATCCCTCTTAGTTTAACGTTCTCTCTTTGAAATAAAGTCCCTTTGACTAAGACTGTACTTTCTTTTGTTAATGTTGAAACAATTTGATTCATCGCTTGGTTCTCTTCATTCTTTTCAATGGTTACTTGTACCTTTGATGAAGAATCTCTTAATACAATAAATTGAACATACTGTAAATCACGAATTTTATCCACAAATCCTTGAAGTTCAATTTCTTGATTAAAGTAGTTTTCTAAGTCTTTAAAATATATTTTTTCCAATGTATCACTCCACTAAATCATATTATAAATATTATATCATACACAATAACTTGTTTCAATCTGAGAATGATTCGAAAATGTCAAAACTAATAGAATCAAGTATAAGCATTATTATTGTATACAATAATGAATTACTGTATAATATTCACGAAAAGAGGTGTAAAAAATGAACCAATCTATCTATTCAAAGTTTGTATCTTTCCTTGATAATGAGGATAAAGATCAAGCAATATCGTACGTAATTAGTTTATTAACTAACGAAGAACTAACCCTAGAGCAACTTTATCTAGATATTCTCTCCCCTTCTCTAGCAAATTATCATTGTGAAGAGGAAGAGGAAACACTTTGCATTTGGAAAGAACACGCTAGAACTTCGATTGTAAGAACTATTCTAGAAGCAACTTATCCTTTTGTAATTGAAAGAAAAAAGAATGTTACATCCAAAAACAAAACGATTATGGTCGTTTGCCCAAGTGAAGAATACCACGAAATCGGAGCCATTATTGTAGCTCATTTTTTATCTCTAGCAGGATACAATGCAAGATACATTGGAGCGAACACGCCAAAAAATAATATCGTTTCTGCAGTCAAAGTGCTGCATCCTGACTTTGTGGCGATTAGTGTTACCAATTACTATAACTTAGTCATTACAAAAAAAATAACAGAAGAAATCAAAAAATACTATCCACAAGTAAAAATTATTGTGGGTGGACAAGCCTTCATTCATCCAAATGCTTTAGCACAAGTAACCTATGATTACTTCCTATCCTCCTTGACTGACTTAAGTCAGTTAGAAGGAGGGAAAGAATGAAATTAGCATTTTCTATTGCCTTTCGATTTTTAAAATCAGGAAAAGGTCAGACCTTCATGATTATCTTAGGTATCGCAATCGGTGTGAGTGTCCAAGTTTTTATTGGGTCATTAATCACTGGTTTACAAAAAAGTTTAGTTGACAAGACGATTGGCTCCAGTTCACAAATTACGATTACTTCTTCACTTGATAATACATTACTATCAAATTATCAAGCAGATATGAGTCGTATCGAAGCTGTTTCTGATCAAATCACAATTGTATCACCTGTTTTGAATCAACCTGGAACATTAGTGAATGGAAGTTTAAATGCACCTACACTCGCAAGAGCATTTGATTTTAATAAAGCGAATCAAATCTATCATTTTGATGAAAAAATCATTGAGGGGAATATGCCAAGCACAATGAATGAAGTAGCCCTTGGCGCAAATTTAAAAACCGAACTTAATATCAATGTTGGGGATACCATTGTCTATCAAATACCGCTCGTTGGAGAAGTCAGTTATACTGTGGTTGGATTTTTTGATTTCAATGTCAAAGCAATCAATGATGCATGGTTAATTACGACTTTACCAACACTGCAAAATGCATTAAGTGTCGGTGATGAAGTAAGTGCTATTGAGTTACAGTTAAAAGATGTATTTCAAGCTGACACGGTCAGCGTATTAATTGAAAATATCGTTGTGGATGAAAGTCTGTCTGTCGATAACTGGATTAACCAAAACGCTGAACTTTTAAGTGGTCTACAAGGCCAAAGTACTTCTAGTTATATGATTCAAGTGTTTGTGATGATATCGGTGGTACTTGGTATCTCTTCTGTCTTAGCTATCACAGTACTTCAAAAATCAAAACAAATCGGAATTTTAAAAGCGATGGGAATCAAAGATGCGGATGCTTCACTCGTCTTCTTATTTGAAGGATTTATTCTTGGTATCGGTGGTGCCATTCTTGGGGTCCTCTTCGGACTTGGATTAGCCTTCACCTTTACAACCTTTGCATTAGGTGCGGACGGAAACCCAGTCGTTCCACTTTATATTGATTATGGTTTTATTGCTTTGTCTGCGTTTATTGCTTTATTAGCTTCTACCGTAGCCGCACTCATTCCAGCTAGAAAATCATCTAAATTGAGTGTAATCGAGGTGATTAGAAATGCCTAATGTTATGTCTTTAGAAAACATTAATAAAATCTATGGTGAAACTTCAAAATATCCTACACAAGTATTATTTGATATTAATTTAACATTTGAAGAAGGATCCTTTAATTCGATCATTGGACAATCAGGTAGTGGAAAAAGTACGCTGTTAAATATTTTAGGTACCCTTGATAAACCAACAAGCGGAAAAGTCTTCATTAATGATGTGGAAACATCACAAATGAAAAAGAATCGCCTTTCATCTCTTCGAAATCAAACGATTGGTTTCATCTTCCAGTTCCATTATTTGTTGCCAGAGTTTACTGCTCTTGAAAATGTTTTATTACCATATAAAATCTCTAAACAGCCGATAACTAAGGAAGTTATGGACCGAGCAAATGAATTACTTGATTTGGTTGGACTCACTAAAGTCAAAAACAATTTAGCAGTTAATATGTCTGGTGGTCAACAACAACGTACAGCTATCGCAAGATCGTTGATGAATCAACCAAAGATTATTCTTGCGGATGAACCTACCGGAAACTTGGATAGTGATACGACCGAACAAATCTATGATTTATTAAGAGAAATTAATCAAAAATTTAAGACGACTTTCATCATTATTACCCATGATCGACACATTGCTGAAAAAGCTGATCGAATTATTGAAATAAAAGATGGTCGTATAAACTTAGATATTAAAAATTAGCACAATAACTTCATTGTGCTTTTTTTTGCACAAAAATGTAATATATATTTGACATTATGTAATATATAATTTATAATCCGTATTGAGGTGATGCCTATGTCAAATCTAAAAATGAAAGCCGCAAGAACTCTAAAAGGTTATTCTCAACAAGATTTAGCAAGAATGATTGGTGTATCAAGACAAACAATCATTCTAATTGAGCAAGGAGAGTATAATCCGAGTTTAAAACTATGCACTGATATTTGCAAAGCACTTGATGTCACTTTAAATGATTTATTTTGGGAGGAAAAAAGCAATGGTTAATGACGAAAGATATGTAATCAATATGGGTTCACTCAATCGAAAAATGCAGTTGATATGGATAGTGCTATCCATTTTATCTATCCTTGTTAAGTACTTTACAATGGAAGAATCATCCCTCTTCTATTTATATATCATTCCCGAGATGATATTCATCGTTAGCGGAATTATTCTGATTGCATACGAAATATACAAATCATCTTCTTCTGAAGTAGACGATGAAAGAACTAGTGTAAATCGTTCAATCTTATATTATCGAGGGATGCAGATTGTCATCTTCCTTGTCGCTTTAGGATATACAACTTCAATCATATTAATGAACTATCAATTTACAACGTCGGCTTCTTCTCCAAACATGTTCATTAATTTGACGATGCTTATAAGCTTTATCGTATATTATACTTATACAAGAAAAAATCAATTTTACCTTTTTGAAAAATACTTGCTTGAAAATCAAAAAGACTATATCAAGTTCACTTTAAAAAAGATTTCCGTTCTTCTTGTCTATACTTTCTTATTGATTGTTTTTGGATTTGCTTTATACACAATCCTTTTCGGACTTAATATAGAGATAATAACGATACTTTTATCGGTGCTTCTATCAGGTCTAGGAATTTGTTTTTGGACTATAGTTATTGCGGTTTATGAATGGATTACTTACCATGAAAAAGTTATTGAAGAAGATCAAGGAAAAGCTAGAGTTTTATCAAAAACATATCTTATTTTTGGGGGATGGATATTCATCTTGTCAATCTTCTCATCCTTGTTACATTCCTTTTATACGTATTTCGCCATACATCAGATTACTATAACAATGATCCAATCAGACATTATTAAAGTCATCATTTATTTATACTATTATGTTGAATTAACCTCTATTGGTCGTATTTTCTTTATCATCATTTCTTATCTGATACTTTATCATTCAATAAAAAAAGCCTTTCCTTATCGAAAACACCTTCATCTCTTATGGCTGATGTTTATGTTCATCTCTCTTGTGTTATTATTTGGGGGATACTTCATGAAAATATTCTCATTATTAAGTCTCAACCGTTTCCTCATAGGATTTGATTTCATCCTAAAGTTTAATAATATCCAATTCATTTTAAATTTGGTCTCATCATTTCTTTTCATCATCATCCTATTTATGTTAAACAAAACAAGCAATGTTTCGTTCAAATTACTACTTTCCATCATTATTATTCGCCTTCTACCATTTCTTGTGAGCTATATCTTTGCGAAGGGAGGGCAAGCAGCGTTACTATCAACTTCTTATCTTATTGTTAATCTTGTCCTATCAATAATATCATTATTTCTAACTTTTAATGTCTATTATCAGTTGACTAATCAGCGATATACAATTAATAAAAAAAACATAGATACAGAAAATATAGAAGCGATTCCAGTTTAGGAATCGCTTCTTCTTTATTTTATTCGCTTTGTTGATGCACTACTACTTGTGGGAAAGGAATCTCAATATGACTTTCATCGAGAACTTCTTTAATTCTTTGGCGAATTGCTCTTTCCACGGCATAGTGTGTTTCTGTGATTGTCTTGACAATCACGCGCATATTAACACTACTACTAGCTAAATCAATCACGCCTACCACTTGTGGATCTTCTAATATGTTTGGAAATACTAATCGTAATTTAGGTAGTTCAACTTTTAATAGGTCAATCGTCTTTTGAGCATCTTCCTTATAGGCAATGCCAAAATCTACAATACCAATCGAAGGATTTCTTGAAAAGTTGGATACATTGTTAATGTCTCCGTTTGCAATGATTTTGACTTCACCACGCCAATTTCTAATTTTGGTTGTTTTTAAACCAATATCGATTACTTCGCCCTTAAATCCACCAACATCGATGATTTCACCAACATCAAAATGATGTTCAAATACGATAAAGAATCCACTGATTAAATCGTTGATAAACTTTTGTGCTCCCAAACCAACCACAATCCCGACAATTCCTAGACCAGCAAGTGCTGGGACAACATTCACATTCCATAAAGCTAAAATTACAATGATATCGACAATATAAACAACGTATTTAATAATGCTATAGGTCACTTTTGCAATCGTTTTTTTTCTCTTTTGTAATGCGGTTTCTTTTAGCCCAACCCTCGTTAAAGCAAGTTTAGCAATTCTAACGATGAGCCATGCAATAAACCAGGCTAAAATAGAACCGATGAATTTCTCCAAATTATCTGCGAAAACTGTGGTAAAGAATGCACCCAAACTTGTTGTCATTGAATTAAAGTCGTATTCCCAGATAAAAAGAGTTCCAATAATTGCCCCAATAAATATGATAAAGAGGAAAATATACGCAAGATACAAAAACCCTTTTTTCTGATCAAGTTGATGCTTTTGAACTAATTTATTTTGAAAAAAATAGACAGCGTATAAAGCCGCCACAATGAAAACAGTAAAGAGGACATTGAGTCCAATACTCGCGAAATAGATATTCAAGGATATCCCTCCTATTCATAAACTATTATATCATAAAACATCTCATTGAACATTATCAGAACAAAAAAATCTATCGCATCAGCGATAGATTTATATTATCTTTGAATTTTGTTCGCAATTGTTTCAAGAGCATTTTTGAATTTACCTGGAGCCACAAGTTTCACTTTTCTACCCTCGACTTTGATTCTTAAAATCTTCGAGATATTAAAAATCGTTGGTTTTAGCGATACAAATTCGACTTGAGTTAGTGGCACTCTAAAAATTTCTGTTTTCGGTTTAGGACTAAATGTCGCAAATTCATATAATACAAGAAAATCATTAAAAACGCCAACGACTCCTGGTGTCCCCTGTGAGTTGTAATTGCTTACCATCGCAGAGATTACTTGTGCTGTTTCCGAATAAATAATGTTAACTCGAGCATATAAACCATATTCATCAATAATACCAAATTCTTTTAACCCAGCAATAAAATCTTCTTGTTTCATTCAATCGCCCCCTTTTAGCATAATTATAATTCAAAGTATATCTATTGGTAAAGGGGATTCTTGATTTTATAAATATAAATAGAATAATAAAGATGAAAAAGCGAGGGAATAAAGATAAACTAGGGAAATTTTTTTGCGAGAAACAATGGCCAAAAACAAGAATACTCCTATTGCAATAATATAGAACAATGTGGAATTGCTTGGATATAAGTATATTCGGCCAACATTGATTAATAACCCTAATAAAAAACCAAAAAAGGTACTTTGAACATAAGGGTTTTTAACCGCCAGTAACATAATCAAAAATAGAATAAATATAAGACCAACAGCTATATAAAAAGAAGTGCCAATAAAAACAAAAAAATCTTCAGGTACAACAAATGCTGAAAAAGTAGCTGCTGACCCCATGGTTACGGTAAAAATAAATATAATTACACCATAATAAATCAAAATCATCATCGGTACGGTGAATAGGTAAATCCAAAACTTCATCATTTTTGACATAATTAATCGTCCTTAAAGTAAATACTCGGCTAGTAAAGCGATACAGCCTGCGATTAAGAAAAATAAATACGAATATTGCATATGTTTGTGTTCTTCTTCCTTATCAAGCGGAGGTAATTCCCAATCCATTTGGCGTACATAACGACTGATTCTTTTTGCATAGATACCAAACTCAATATACATATAAGGAAGAATTCCTAGGATTATTGCATAAACTATGTAAGGAATATGATAATCACTGTTCAAAACTGCGATGATTGTACCAATGACAGCTTCCACAATAAGCGTAGGAAGGAAGCGAGGAAAGAAATAATAGCTTCGTTCCCAAGATTGATCTGAATATACCGAAGTTTTATAAAAGGCAAATAGTTTATCCTCATTATACTTTGATTGCATTCCAAGTTCATTTAGTTTCTCTTTAAAAGCAAAAATAAATTCTCCAACTGATTGAACCACCACCGTTAGTCGAATCGGTTTTCCTGTGACGGTTTTAATAATCATCCATCCGCCAGTATACCGGATACTTGCAGAATCGATGGAAGATATTTGATCATAAGGTATGATTCTTACACCTTTGGCATTTGTATATATTACTGCTTCTTCCGTTAGTTCGATCGATATTTTCTTGAAACGATTTAAAATATAAAATAATCCATATGAATAAAGTCCAAATAAAACTCCTGCCAAAACATCTCCTGACTCACCATAGATTAGTCCTAAAACAAGGATAAGCAAAGATAATAATCCCAGAGGAATTAAAATAAACCATTTCATAATTTGAATGTGTTTTCGGTATACATATTTCTTATTCATCGCAAGCCTCCTATTGTAAACATTTATAGGTATTATTTTACCATATCAAGGAATTGAAGACAAGAAGCCATAAAAAAAAGATGCACAAATGCATCTTTAAATGATTATGGCGGAAGAGGTGGGATTCGAACCCACGTGCCCTTGCGGACAACTGCATTTCGAGTGCAGCTCGTTACAGCCTCTTCGATACTCTTCCGTAAAAGAAAACCCTATGGCGAGCATAGGGTCTAAAATTCAATTGGAGCAGGTGAAGGGAATCGAACCCTCATAGTCAGCTTGGAAGGCTGAAGTTCTACCATTGAACTACACCTGCGAATAAAGGCGCCTGCCTAGATTCATCTATTCAAATAAAAAGGAACGTAATGATATTTTTGGAGCAGGTGAAGGGAATCGAACCCTCATAGTCAGCTTGGAAGGCTGAAGTTCTACCATTGAACTACACCTGCATAAAGTCGCAAAAATATAATATCATAACCCAATGTTACTGTCAACAAAAAAACAACCGATTATTGGTTTTTTTCGGCAATTCTGAGTTTTGCACTATGTGAGCGATTATTCTCGTCTAATTCTTCACTTGACGGCAAAATAACCTTTTTATTGATTAATTTCAAAGGAGGCTCTTCAGTGATTAATATCGGTAGTCCTTTAGGAATATCAATAGTTGAATACCTTTTAAAAACTTGTTTACAAATTCGATCTTCTAAAGAATGGAATGTAATCACAACAATTCTTCCCTTTGGAGAAAGGATTGAAATAGCATCTTCTAGTGCTTTTTCAAATACATCAAGTTCGTTATTGACCGCGATGCGTAAAGCTTGAAATGTTTGTTTGGCAGGATGCCCTTTTTTCGATAATACTTTTGATGGTAAACTTTTCTTAATAATATCAACTAATTCAAATGTTGTTTCAATCGGCTTGATTGCTCGTTGTTTGATAATTTGATTGGCTATATTTTTTGCGAAGTTTTCTTCTCCGTATTCAAATAAAATCTTTGTAAGTTCTTGAAAAGAATAGTTATTCACAATCTCTCTTGCAGTTAAACTTTGCGTTTGATCCATTCTCATGTCAAGTGGATAATCATAGTTATAGGAAAATCCTCGATCAGGAATATCTAATTGAAAGGATGATACCCCTAAATCAAAAATAATTCCATCAATCGCTTCAATATTTCTACTTTGAAGTTCTGACTTCATAAACTCAAAATTTGAGTGAATATAGGTAATATTTGAAAACTCTTTTAAGCGTTCTGCAGCAACTTCAATAGCATAAGAGTCCTGGTCAAAACAAAAAAGACGTCCTGAGGTAAGTAAAGACGCAATTTCATAACTATGCCCGCCGCCACCTAAAGTCATATCCACATAGATACCTTTAGGATTGATATTAAGCCCTTCAATCGACTCTTTTAATAAAACCGAATAATGTCCAGACACGATAAACACCTCGCAAGTATTATATCACAACCTAAAAGAAAAACGCTGATATTATCAGCGCTTCTTTTCTTTTCTTATTCTTTTGTTTCTTTTTCTGGTTTTGGTTCAACAACCAATTTTCCTTTGTAGTAACCACATTTCTTACATACTTGATGAGATAATGTTAATTCGCCACAATTAGGACAAACAGCCATTGTTGGAGCATTTAACTTGAAATGAGTTCTTCTTTTTCTTTTGACAGCTTTCGACGTCTTTCTGAATGGTACAGCCACGGTGTCACCTCCTAGTAATTTTTATTTTTTAATGCTGCGAAAGGATTATTTGATTCATCATCTTCATCTAAGGTTACGATTTCTTCATGATAATCAAGGTAAGCATCTGGATGAACAACTCTCATTGGTTTTTCAATCAAAATTTCAGAATAGATCACAGGATCTAAATCAATCGTGATTCCTTCAATGATATGCGTATTATCATCCACAAAACTTTCCGCAAACTCTAATGATGTTTGAAAATGAAGTAAAACTTCAACTTCTTTTAAGGAAACAGCACAAGGCATCTTTAATGTCGTCATAACATCAAGATCAAATACATAAATATTGCTCTTTTCAATTAGATGAAAATCACCTTTAACTTGAACGTCGCTGATATCTAAAATATCGTCTTCTGGAGAAAGAAATGGTTTAACATTTATGACTCCTTCAATGTGATGTAAATGGCGACTGAGTTTCCTAAGTTCTTGGATTGTCCATTTCACAAATACCACCTCAGTGCAGCAAATAAATTATACTTTTTTTTACTTCTAAAGTCAAGAAGTAATCACTAATACTCGTTAATCTCTGGAAAACAATGTTGATGAACTGGATCTAGAGCAAAAAATCCTTCTGCATTCTTCACTTGATATTTTTCTTCAAATATCATTGAACGCACACTTAAATATTGCAAAACCATCTCTAAACTAGCTGGAGTACTAAATTGAGACACGTGTTTTGAGATTGAGGCATTTCTGTTAGAAGTATCTTGATCGCTAGTACTCACAAATGCATTCGAACGATGGGTGAAATAATAAGCCAGTGTACGAGAACGAAAATGAGGCAAAGCTTCCTTTTCAAAATCAATCAAATTTCTTTTTGCCATTAATGGGTAGGCACTCATAAGTAATGCTGTGTTTGTCGCTAAACCTGCTTTAATATGATCTGGATGAATTTCAGATGGTTGGTAAGGGTCTGGGCAAAATACGATATCAGGATTAATATCGAGTATTACAGACGCAATTCGTTTGGCTACTTCATGCTCATGATAAAGTCCTCCATCAGGAAATCCTAAATCAAATAATTCTTTTGCGCCTAAAAAATCAGCAGACGATTTCATTTCCTCAAGACGGATACTCACCAATTTATTTATATCCATTTGGTGATCCATCGATCCAGCTCCACCATCAGTG
Organism: Candidatus Izemoplasmatales bacterium; assembly: GCA_050177605.1. Classification (GTDB taxonomy): domain Bacteria; phylum Bacillota_I; class Bacilli_A; order Izemoplasmatales; family Hujiaoplasmataceae; genus JAHIVB01. The sequence goes on from JBFXGX010000001.1 coordinate 115,875, forward strand.
ATAACCAAAAAATAGACCTTTTTTCCTAAAGAAACAAGTTTTGAAATCGTTGCGCCAGAAGATATCTCAATATCATCTGGGTGAGGACCAATAAATAAATATGACCCATAATTTTCCAAATTAGGAATCGGTGCCAAGCTTTTTAATTGTTCAATTACTTTCATAGGTTATCATCTCCATAAAGGTATTATAAAGCAAAATGAGTTTTGGGTAAATAGATTTACTTATTCTAAGTAATAATATTGGAATTATTGCATGTTTTTCGATATAATAGATTTGTCATTAGAAAGAAGGTTTATAAATTGGACAAAAAAGAACAACTACTCGCGCTCATTAAAGAAGTGGAAGATTCTTCAAAGAATGCGACTCTTGGCGCAACAGATTCAATTAAACATTTCGGAATTGATGAGGAAACATCAACTGTAATGTTGCTAATTGAGGTAGGAACGAAGATTAATGAAGTTACATCAGTCATTACTCGTAAAATCGCAAAGATTGTTAAAATCGATTTTGGATATCAAAGTCTCGTAATAGACTATGAACAAGCAAGACCTAAAAATTTAGCTAAAAAAGCAAAAATAATAGCGATTGCTTCAGGTAAAGGTGGCGTTGGTAAATCGAGTGTCACTGCAAATCTAGCCTATGCTTTTAAAACACTAGGAAAAAAAGTTGGAATCATTGATGCAGATATCTATGGTGCGAATATTCCTAAAATCTTAGGTATTGATAACTTAGAGTTAGAAGGTACTGAGGATGGAAAAGTATATCCTTATAAAATCGACGATATTGAAATGGTTTCTACAGAGTTTTTTGTAGAGAAAGATAAAGCACTTATTTGGAGAGGGCCAATGCTTGGAAAAGTGCTTAAAATCTTTTTTGAAGATACCTTATGGTCTCAAGATTTAGATTATTTACTCATCGATTTACCACCAGGAACCGGAGATGTTATGCTTGATGTTAACAATATTGTTCCAGACGCAAAGTTAGTTTTAGTCACAACTCCTCATCCAAGCGCTTCTCATATAGCTATTAAAGCTGGCTTCGCTGCGAAAGACCTAAAACAAGAAATTGTAGGTGTTATTGAAAATATGTCTTTCTATGAGGTTGGCGAAGAAAAACATTATCTTTTTGGAGAAGGTGGCGGAAAAATTGTTGCAGACAAGCTGCTCGTTCCTCTTCTTACACAAATTCCAATTGGTCAACCAAAGGATTCACATTCCATTTATTCTGACTCAGAATACATTGGTATTATGTATTTAAATCTTGCAAGAAAGTTAACAAAGCTAGTATAAAAGGGACAATAATTGTCCCCTTTTTTTATGTGTGATTGCAAACCAAATTCATTGATGGTATAATTCGATATATATATTTATTATTCGAGGTGAATTATGAGAGTATTTTCGGATATCGGTTTTATTTTTAGTGGAATCACAATATTGCTTTATATATATCAAATCTCAAAGAGAAATCTTCCTAACTGGATTTTATATATTCCTTCAGTCGTTATGGGGTTTGTCGGAATCCTCTTTGTCATAATGATTTATGTCTACGATGCGCAGGGAGTTGAAGGATGCATCGATTATTCAATCGACACTTGTATGAATTACCAAGTTGTTCATACTTTCTGGGGATTGTTTATTTTTCTAGCACTCCTATCAAGTGTTTTTAATTACTTGATCAATCGTTTCTTCAAATTTTAAACGAGTTTACTCGTTTTTTTTATATGATGTGCTCGGTTTTTGATAGAGATGAAATTGTTCCATTCATCTTGCTTTTTACCTTTTGATACTTGTGTTCATAACTAATCGCGTCCTTATATCGTTTATGACTTGAAAGTACACTAACAATTTCATCCGTAATTTTTCTCATAAAATAGAGATTCTGTTGGCTTTCTGCAAATGGTAGACAATATTCAATCAAATAATCCTTGTAAAGCCATTCGCTTTTCTTTCTTACTTGATGTAGTTCATAGAAATTAATACTATATTCACCAACATTTTGATAGTAGGTTTGGAGCAGTTTTTCATACTGCTCTTTTTTTACTTGATTCTCTTTTTTATCATAGACCTTCATAATAGTATAAAGTAACAAAGGATAATAAGAATGCATTTCATCGATATGTTTTAAGTATTGCTCTGGACGTTTTGTGTTCTTCATCAAAAATAAAAGATATTCAACAAAATCATTATGTGAAACAAAAGTGGATATTGAATTAGGAATATGCATTTGCTCCCTTCCTTCGTAATAACGGAATAAATTCATATATACACTCATTTCTTCAACCCTTTTTGTCGCACCACTTGCGATAAAAATATTTTTTGCATTATCGTATCCATCTCGAGAAATATTAAACAAATGCAATTTGCCATAAATTACAAATTTCGCATATTCAAAAAGGCCGAATATCATCTCATTCATGGAATGGTACTCTATCGATTGCTCATAAATATTTCTTGCAGTTGTATAATCGTGAATCAGCAAGTTATAGTAGATTGCATAGATTGCATAGATTGTAAATCCATAGTCTTCAATTGAACACAAATATCGATGTAATTCGTTATAAGCTATCCCTGCTTTGATGGTGTCGCCCACCATAACAAAGTAACCAAAACGTGCAATCTCAATGAGAATTCCATATTCATACTTCAATGAATCTTCATAGAGAATCTGAAACCCACTGAAGTCTAGTCGAAAGAAATGGACAAGTGATTCTTCGAGAATATCAAGCATCTCCTCTGGTAAACTGTATACATCTGATGATATATCAATTCGCTCCATGATCATGAACAAACTATCTTTGTTGATAGAAATAGCATTATGCTCTATTTTCGATAAGTAGGTATGAGAAACGATACCCCTTGATAATTCTTCTTGCGTCAATTTCTTTTCAATTCTTTTCTTTCTTATCAAACTTCCAATTTCTGTGTAATAATGCTTTAAGATAATTTCTCTTCTTCGAACTAAATCACTTTTTAAATGCTTAATCATTTCAATGCCCCCACATATAATAAATATAAATTCATTGTTTTCACCATTAAACGATAATGACAATTACGATTATACCGAATTAGTACTTAAAAATAAAGATTTTTTTATTGAAAAATATTTTTGATTATTCAACCAAATAAAAAAAACACCATTTTTAATTAGGAAATGGTGTTTTACATATCGATACTAAAGGGCATTTATCGCACATTGGTTTTTGTGCTTTACAGAAATATCTCCCAAAGAAAATGAGTTTATGATGCATCTCAATCCAGAGATCCTTTGGGAATTTCTTCATCAGTTTTTCTTCAATTTTTAATACGCTATCCGTGGCCTTTGCTAGCCCCAAACGAACACTTACTCTTTCAACATGGGTGTCAACTGCAATTCTAGGAACGTGATAATACTCTGCTAAAAATACATTCGCAGTCTTTCTACCGACTCCAGGAAGAAGGACTAACTCTTCAAGTTTTGAAGGGAACACTCCATGATAAGTTTCTTTCATCATCAAAGCCATTAATTTGATATTCTTTGCTTTATTCTTATATAGTCCTAAATGTCGTATGACATTTTCAACATCCTCAACAGGTGCATTGATGTAATCTTCTAGTGTGCGATATTTTCCAAATAAATGTACCGTCACTTTATTGACTGCATTATCTGTTGTTTGAGCGCTTAGCATAATCGATATAAGTAGCTCAAGTGGGTTCGAATAGTTTAATTCACAGTGTGCATCAGGGAACAGATCAGAAACCGCTAAATATATTTGATTTACTCTATCGGTCATTTTTGTTCAAACGATCCTAAAAATGATTTTAACGCCTCTGATTTCTCTTGTTTTTCTGATTTTACTGTTGTTTTCTTTAATGCATTTCTTCGCTTAAGTAACATCGTGTCGACATAACTCATAGAGAATTTATTCGCTTTCAAAGCATCAAGCAATGCTTGTTTGATATCCATCAATTGATAATTATCTTGTTCCAGCCACTTTTGAATCATCTCAATATCGAGCGGCTTTAGTTGCTTATGAAACTGTGTTTCAATGATGACTGCCACTTCTTCAGCTTCTGTTTGATAAGAGCCACTCATATCAAAAAATTCCTCTTTCACTTTTGATTCAACGGAAGCAAGTAATTTTTTAATCACTTCATCAATTAAAAAAACCTCTTTTTCTTTTCCGTTTTTTTGTTTCACAAATGAAATAGTTAAATATCCTTTTTTTAGTAAACCATCAAGAATGACTAATAATTCATCTTTTGCAATGGTCATTTTTTTCTCGAGTGTTGAAGGATTTAAAAATGTATTCCCTAGTTTTAATTCTTTATATAACTCTAAAATAACAAAAGCTTCCATTTCTGAAAGTACGATGTCTTTATAATAGGTCATTAATAATTTAGGAAAATCTAATATTTGATCATCCATTAATTTTTTAACTAGCGCAATATTCATTGAAATCCCCATTCTATACTTTTATTTAGCTAATATATCCAAAGTTGCTTTCGCAGCATTTTGTTCGGCTTCTTTTTTCGTTTTACCTTTTCCTTCACCCATAATGAGTCTTTCATCATCCATTGTCACTCTCGCAACAAACTCTTTTTCATGTGCTGGGCCAGTTTCAGATATAATTTCATAATTTAAGGTTCTTTTGTCTGACTGAACTAATTCCTGAAGTTTTGACTTAAAGTCGCTATCTTCTTGATTGATATTTTTATCAATCACAGGAAAAACCACTTTTTCAAGAACTTTATATACTTCATCAAGACCTTTATCAAGGAAGATAGCACCTAAAAAAGCTTCAAAAGCATCTGCGATTACGGCAGGTTTTTGTCTTCCACCATTTTTTTCTTCGCCTTTTCCTAGAAGAATATAATCTCCTAAATGAAAACTATTTGCATATTGAAATAAAGATTGCTCACAAACTTCTTGTGCGCGCTTTTTTGTAAGAACACCCTCAGCTTCATTAATGTGTTCAAACAAATATTTTCCTACGGCTAAATCAATTACAGCATCGCCAATGAACTCTAAACGCTCATTGCTTTTCGTATTGTTTTCATTCGCATAGGAACTATGAGTCATCGAACGGACCAACAACTCATATTTATTAAATTGTAAATTAAACATCCGTTCAAGTTCTCTTAGTTTATTCATCGCCTAATGTCTCTTTGGTTTCTTCTAAATATTTTTCTACTTTTGGGAATACTTCATTTCTTACAATCGTCGCAGCTTGACGTATTCCATTATAAAATCCATATGCTTTGGAAGCTCCTTGGGCTTTGATGACTGGTCCATATAGACCATAAATGAGAGCTCCACCAATCTCTTCAGCGGAAATCGCTTTTTTGAAGTTGCTCAAACTTTTCTTTGCAAATAATGCGCCAATCATACCAAAGACATTTGCTTTCAGCTGTTGTTTCAAAATTTCTCCCATACCTTTGGCTGTTCCTTCAATGGTCTTCATTACGATATTCGCAGTAAATCCATCGGAAATTAAAATATCACAAGGAGGGTTTAATACTTGTTTTGGTTCAACGTTACCATAAAATTCAAAAAGATCTGTCTCTTTAAATAAAGCAAATACTTCTTTATCAAGTTCTCTTCCTTTGCCATCTTCAGTTCCAATATTAATTAAACCAACAACAGGATTTTCTCGATTTAATACTTCTTTTGCATATACAACCGCAAAATATGCCTGTTGGAGCATATGTTCAGGACGAATTTCCAAATTCGCTCCACTATCTAAAAGAATTGTACCTCGCCCATCGACGCTAGGGATAACTGGTGCGATAGCTGTTCTTTTAAATCCCTTCATACGGCGTACTAAAAGGTGTGCTCCAGAGATAAGCGCTTGGGTTGCGCCACTACTTACTACAGCATCACTTTCATTATTTCTTAGCGATGACAATGCTGAAGCCATCGATGAATCTGGATGATCTTTAATCGCTTTAATCGGATTCTTTTCACCCATAGGAATAACATAATTGGTTTGAATAATATGAATTCGTTCTTCGACAGTTAAATACTTACGGATTTCTGTTTCATCACCGTAAAGGTTAATCTCGATATCTGGAATTAATTTAACCGCAAGCATTGCACCTTCGACTTGTTCTTTTGGGGCGTAGTCTCCACCCATTGCATCTACACCAATTCTAATCATGGTTGTCACCTCTTTATACTAGATAAGTATATCATAATTTAATCAATTTGATAAGTATCTATATTTTTCTTTATCTTGTTAATTTTATTTATTGAAATGGCGTCATTTAGAGATAATAATTCATTTGTATCCTCAATTACTTGTTCGATTAATGGTTGATCAGTCATAAAATTAACCATTCGAAATTTAGGAATTCCCGTTTGAACATAGCCAAATATTTCCCCAGGTCCTCGAAATGATAAGTCTGCTTCACTGATTTTAAATCCATCCGTTGTTTCTTTGAGAACAGCTAGTCTTTGTTCTTCTTCCAATGGCTTGTCACTAATAAAATGGCAATAGGCTTGATCTTTACTTCTGCCTACTCTTCCACGTAACTGATGTAATTGACTGAGTCCAAATCCAGAAGCATTAAATACCATCATATAAGTTGCATTGGGAACATTCACACCAACTTCTACAACAGTTGTAGAAACTAAAACTTGTGTTTTATTTTGATAAAAACGAGAAAGCACATCCTCTTTTTCAGCATTTTTCAATTTTCCATGAAGTATCTCAATATTGTATTCATCAGGTATGGAATCCTTGATTATTTCATAAGCTTCTTTGACAGAAATAGAGATTGAATTTTCATTTTCTTCAATCAGTGGAGCGATGACATACGCTTGGTGTCCTGCTTCAAGTTCACGCTGTAACAGTAAAATCCCTTGATCTAGATTTTCATAAGGGATGATATCTGTCTGTACAGGTTTTCTTCCTGAAGGCATCTGGTGAATCGATGAAATATCCATATCATTGAATAATGTGATGGCAAGTGTTCTAGGAATCGGTGTTGCGGACATCATCAACACTTCGGGATGCCAACCTTTTTCTCTAATTGTTTTTCTTTGTTCTACACCAAATCGATGTTGCTCGTCGATAATGACAAGTCCTAGCGAATCAAACGAAATATCTTGTTGAATCAAGGAATGGGTTCCAACAATAATATCAATTTGATGAGTCTTTAATTCGCCCATTATCCTAGCTCTTTCTTTTGCACTTACACTGCTGCTAATAAAGGCGACTCGAACAGGAAAGCCCGAGAATAGGGAAAGAACAGTTTGATAGTGTTGCATTGCAAGGATCTCAGTGGGAGCCATAAATGCCACTTGATCACCTGCAGTGATGATGGCATAGGCCGCAATTAATGCAACGACAGTTTTCCCACTGCCTACATCTCCTTGAAGGAGTCTATTCATTGCATAGGGTGATTTGAAATCTTTAAAAATATCATTTGTGGCCTCTTTTTGGTCAGCCGTTAATTCAAAGGGTAGAGAAGCAATCCATTCTTTGACTTTTGATATATCATATCTTTTCTTCGTCAGTGGCACTTGTTGTCGTAACTGTTTCATTAAGGATAATCTTAAGAAAAAATCGAGAAGTTCCTCATATTTAATTCGATTCGTCGCTAACGTGATATCCTCTAGTTGTTTCGGAAAATGAATTAGTGGATAAACTTCCTTTGAAGTTGTTAATGATCTTTTTTGTATCATCGAATAGGGAATGGTTTCATCTACCCAAAAATCCTTTTGATCCAAAATCGCACGAACCCATTTTGAAAAGTTCTTGCTAGAAATATCCTTTAAAGGATACTGAGGGATAATCCCTTCAATATAATTCTTTTTTTTCACAACATCATGCGCAATGAAATCATTTTTTGATTGGAACTTTCCTGAAAAGACAATATCTTCTCCGACGAAAAGTGTCCCCGCGAGAAACTCTCTATTAAAAATCGAAACACTGAATTCTTGATCAATCACACTAACTGAAATCGTCAATTTCGTCAATTTTCTTCGAATATAGTAAATTTTAGGTTTTTTGAGAATTTTCCCAACAAGCGTTAGTTCTTGTTTATAAAATCTCTCTTCCAAATCATCGATATGTTGAATGACATATTTCGATGGAAAAAACTGTACCAATTCGGTACAGTCATTGATTCCTACATCAACGAGTTTTTGAAGTGTAGTTTCACCGATTCCCTTTACTTTCAATAATTCATTCATCTATATGCACCCAAAAATAATATATACAAAAAAAGGGTATTTTTCAATACCCTTTACTCAACAGCAATAATATAAGAATAAATATCTTGTCCGCCTTCGATTACTTCAAGTTCTGCACTGAAGTTTTCTTCGACGAAATTTGTAACTTCTTCAAGTTCAACTTCATCAACACCTTCACCAACCATCAACGTGACAATTTCTGATTTTTGATCGATTAATGATGTAAGTAATTGTTTTGTAGCATCAATTCTGTTTGGCATCGAAACAACGATTTTACCATCTTGAATTCCCATATAATCGTCTTTATTGATGTTCACACCATTATTTGTTGATTGACGAATGGCATAAGTAATTTCTCCAGTTTTTACATCTTGAATATGGTCTTGCATTTCAGCAAGATTTGTTTCCACATCCTGTGTTGCATCAAACATTGTTAATGCCGCATACCCTTGAGAAATGGTTTTTGCTGGAAGAACGAATACTTGTTTATCTTCAATAATTTTCGCAGCGGTTTCAGCTGATAATAATACGTTTTTATTGTTTGGAATTAAAATGATATAATCGGCATTGATCGTTTCACATGCACTTACGAAATCTTCGATAGATGGATTCATCGTTTGTCCACCTTCGATGATATAATCGCATCCCATTTCGATGAATGTATCTTTTAATCCGTCGCCATTTACCACTGCAACAAGTGCGTATTTTTTCTTCATCTTTGGTGCTACACCATAAGAATGCTCATGCCCACATTGGCAAGCATCTTCTTCTGGCTGATGAATTAAAACTTCAGTATGTTGAAGAGTCATATTTTCAATTTTGATATTGATGAAATGGCCCCAATGTTGCGCTAAGTTTAAAGCGTCTCCAGGTGTTTTTGTATGGACATGAACCTTTAAGATGTTTTCATCTTGAACAACAACAAGTGAGTCACCAAGTCCGCCAATAAGATGTGTGAAATCTTTTTGATTAAACTCATCCATTTTTTCGATTTGCATAATAAATTCTGTACAGTACCCAAAGTCGATATCACCATGGAAACCTTCAAAATTCATATGAACTTGAGGTGCTTTCGCTTTTGGTTCTTCGTCAGAAAGTTTATAAACTTTTCCAAGAATACCGTCATACATTCCTTCAACAATTTCAATATATCCAGCACCACCAGAATCAACTACTCCTACTTCTTTTAACACAGGAAGTAAGTCTGGTGTTCTTTCAAGAGATGCATATAATTCATCAATATAATGTTTAAATAATTCGTTAAAATCAGCAACACTTTCCGATACAGAAATAGCGCGGTCAGCACCTTCTCTAGCCACAGTAAGCATTGTTCCTTCTACAGGATTTATCACCGCTGTATACGCTTGTTCAACACCTTTACGAAGTGCCAAAGCGAATTCAGTGACTGATACTGAATCTTTTTCCTTTAAGCCGTTTGCTAAACCACTGAAAAGTTGAGATAAAATAACGCCTGAATTTCCTCTCGCACCCATAAGCATTCCACGTGCCAAAATCTTCGCCATTGCGCCAATTGAAGCTTCTTCTGAGCTTGCGACAGCTTTTGCCCCAGCAGTCATTGTCGCAGACATATTCGATCCTGTATCTCCATCTGGAACAGGAAATACATTAAGTTGATTGATTCGTTCCATATTGTTTTTCAATTTAATACTACCGTTAATAGCAAGTTGTTTTAAACTCTGTCCGTTTAAGACAAGTGTGTCCATAAGTTCCTCCGAATAAATATCGATTTTATGAGATAAATAGGTATAAAACTACGTTTTTGAATGTTTCCCAAAAAGCACTAACATTTTATCATATTTACTATGTAAAAGCAATAATTTTAAACCATCCTTACAATCTCTCCACAAGTGCAATAAAAAAAAGTAAATTTTTCTTGCTTTTTTAAGGCGGGACTGGTAAAATAATAATGCTGAAATCTTTACAGAAACGGAGTGATATCATGCCAAGAGTATGTGCAGTTACAGGTAAAAAGTTCATGTCTGGTAACCAACGTTCCCACTCAATGCGCGCAACAAGAAAATTGTGGAAAGCAAACCTACAAAAAGTAAGAATCGTAGATGAAAATGGCCAAGTCAAAAGAGTATACGTTTCTGCGAGAGCATTAAAGAGCGGTAAAGTTACAAGAGCTTAATCTTAACTAAAAAACTTAAAATAAAGACCTTCGATTGAAGGTCTTTTTTTAATTTTCTCTAAACAGATGTTCATTCAGTTTTAAATCTTTAATAAACGATATCATTGCCTCAAATTCCTCTTTATAAGAGTTAACCAACTCTTGCGATACTGGCTTAAAGGGTTTAATATCAAAATAGTCAATTCGTGAGTTAATCGCGATAAATAGTTTGCGGTCTAAAAAACTAAAGGTTATCTTATCAGAATACTCTCGGTCTAACTTTAGTAATTTTTCCATAAATTGAGGAGTTAGAATATAAAAAGCTTCATGATCATCTTTCGCATATACTTTTAAGTTTGAATTAAATTCTATCGACTCTAGTTTGATTTTGTCATAGCCTTCAAACGGACGGAATTGCATTGGCTGAAGCACAAGCAGATTATAATAGAATGGTTTTGGAAAATCAAACTCATAGATTCTACCTTGAAAAACAGTCACAACCGTCGTAGTTTTCCCATTACTATGTACATCTTGTTGATGCACATCAGCTGATCGGAACCGAACATCTTCATAGGTACCTGTAATTAAATCTTCACTATGATAGCGGTCCGATTTCTTTCGTAATTTTGACCCAAGAACTTCACTTTCATCAAACCCTTTAAGAGCATCATACTGGCTACCAGGCAATACTTTTTCAAGTTCTTCCTTCACATAAATACTTTTAAATGAATTGCTTAATTTTTTAATTTGCTTGGAAATGTAGCCTGCATAAATTCCTCCTCCTAGAAAAGGAATACCCACCAAAAAGAATGCTGAGGGGCCAATTGAAACCCCGAGAGGTATATAACAAATAAAAGCAATTCCAATGATGACAAAAGCAAAGACTAGTTTAGACTCAAGACGAGATTTTTTCTCATTAATTTGATCAAACATAATTCCCCCTTAAAATAAAATTATGCAGGCAATGTATTCGGTGCAATTGTTAGAATAACTTCTTTAACAGTATTAATTGGAATGGAGAATCCCATACCTTCAATATCTGTGGAAGCTAATTTTAAAACATTTATACCAATGACTTCTCCTTGAAGATTAAATAAAGGACCACCACTATTTCCAGCATTGATCGATGCATCATGTTGGATATATAATACAGAACTAGTTTCATCAACAACTCGGTTGACGCCAGCAACGATACCAAGTGTCATTGAACCATAGAATGAGTATCCTTGTGGGTTCCCTGCAGCAATGACCATTGTACCAGGTTGGACAACACTTGAGTCACCAAGTGTAGCTGTTGTTAAAGTTTGATTTAGTGAAGCTCCACTAAAGGATAACACCGCGATATCAACTTCAGCATCCGTACCAAGTAGCGTAGCGACAACATAAGATTCATCCGCAAATACAACGCGGTAATTATCTCCACCATCCACAACATGTTCATTGGTAATTAAGTAATAAACATCGTTCAATTGATCGTAATAATAGATAACTCCAGTACCTAAAGAAACCCCTACTGTGCCATCATAGGTAGAAACGCCAATCACTGAAGTATCTACCAGATCTTTCACGCTATAAATTTCATTTTGAAGCGCTTGTAAATAAACCGCTACCTCTTCTTCAGTAAATACATTTACAAGATTGTTTTCCACAGCTGCATAGATTTCGTCATATAAATCTTGTGTCACCATTGCGCTAATATCATCATAGATATTTTGATAGATATCGTCATAAACATCTTGATAAATTTGATCTATTAAATCTTGATAATCAGAATAATAGTAGACATTGCCTTCTGCATCTGTACCAGTATAGATTGTCGTATTTGAATCGATAGTCGTCGTTGTATTATAGATAGTCGTTGTCGTTGTTTCAAGTGCGCTCACATTTTGACAAGCAATCATCGTTAGCGCTAGAATTAAGGCTAATGCTATTAATTTAACTTTTTTCATTTTATGCCTCCGGTCTTGGTTTTAATTCAACATCTGAGAACGTAAGAGTTTGGCCATTTCGGATAACCACGATGTCAATTAAATCACCTACACGATATTTTGAGAACTGAGTCACGAAATCTGAAGTATTTGTAATGGTTATATCCCCTATTTGAATGATGATATCACCCGATTGAACGTATCCGTCCACGCTTGAATTTGTTACTACCTCGTCAATGTAAAAACCTGCGGTAAGTTCATTTGGAATAGTCACACCAGATTCAATTAAGTATTCACGGTTTGTAGAAATATCTATAAAGGAGATTCCTAGTACAGGTTTTTGTAAAGAAACGCCATAGGCTTCAATATCTGCACATATATCTTTCACAAGTGATGATGGAATTGCAAATCCCATTCCTTCAATTGCTACATCAGCGATTTTGATAACATTAATGCCGATGACTTCACCTTGCAAATTAAATAAAGCGCCGCCACTATTTCCAGCGTTGATTGATGCGTCATGTTGAATATATCCAACAAACATATCTTTCGTACCGTCGCTATCAATATCAAAGTAACGATTTGTTCCAGAGACGACACCCATCGTGATAGAACGGTAATATTCGTACCCTGATGGATTTCCTACTGCAACAACAATTGTCCCTTTTTCAACCGTTGAAGAATCACCAAAACTAACAACTTTTAAATCTAAATTTGAATTAAAATACAACACAGCTATATCGACAAGAGAATCGACACCTCGAAGCGTTGCATCTATTTCTGTTCCATCTTCCAGTCTAATTTTATATACACTGCCATCTGCGACAACGTGATTATTTGTCACAACGTAGTAGGTATTATCTAGTTTTTTATAAATCACACCTGAACCAATTGCTTGTAAAGTAGTACCATCACTATTGTAGACTGAAACGCCGACAACAGCTGTTGCTTCATCCGCTGCTAGATTTAGAATCATATCAGCAACTGTGGCCGCTGTAACTTCAATTTCTCCTGCAGCAATTTTATCAAGTAAGGATGTTACGACTTCATTATAAATACGATCAAACTCATCTTGGGATAGGTTTGCGATCACTTGTGCTCTAATTTCATCATACATTTCACTGTAAATCCGTTGGTAAATATCTGCTTTTATTTGATCCAAATCAACACTCACTTCAGATGTAATTAAAGGCGTTACAGTCGTTTGTGAAGTCATAAATGTCGTTGTAGTAGGTGCTGAAGTGGTGAAATTTACTGAACATCCAACAAGTACTGCACTGAGCATGAATATTGAAATGAATATTGCTATTTTTTTCATGGTAATCGTCCCCTTTTCTTATTTAGCATAAAACAAATTATAGTATTACTTTATGATATCTTTGTGAATATAAAATTAAAATTACTCATTCGAACAAACGACGAGTAATCTACCCTTCGAAAATTCTAAGGATCCACTGCCTTCGTTAGAGACACCGATCGAGTCTGAGGTTGTTAACAAGTATTGATCTAGTTCATATTTAAACCCTCGAAGAGTTAATTCATATACATCTTCAAGCGCAAAAAAAGAAATATACTTGTGAACGTTGTTGATCGCATATCGACCCTTTTTTAAAGTGTATATATGATGATGATTATCCTTAAATGAAAGACTGAATCGCTTCATTAAATTTAAGTTCGCAAGTAAGTGATCAATTCTCCCGCCAATACCTCCATAGACAAACACTTCATCATAAGTTAAATTGTTATAAATATAATCAAGTGTGAAGGCAAGGTCTGTCATATCTTTCATCTTTGGAAGGGAAATGATCTGCTTTGCATATTTTTTAAGTAAAGACAGATATTCACTATGAATGGAATCAAAGTCACCAATGGCATAATCAAATATAATTTGATGTTTGATAAGTTCTTCACATCCAGAGTCAACGCCAATCAGTATTTCATTTTCTTCTTCTATATATACATTCTCGAGTTGATAATTATTGGGCCCTGTAAATATTTTAATATTTCTACTCATTTTCTAATTGTTCAATCAATTCATTACGGTTCACTTGATTAAATATAAAAGATCCAACAACTGCGACATCGATTCCTGCATCTTTCACAAGTTTACTCGTATCTTGATTGATTCCCCCATCCACTTCAATGATGTAATGATAGTGATTCTGTTTTCGCATTTCATCGAGTAATTTAATTTTATCCAAACTTTCAGGGATAAATTTTTGCCCACCTTTGCCTGGTTCAACACTCATAATTAAGATTAAGTCTAGTTGATCCAAATACGGAAAAATGACTTGAATATCTGTCAGTGGTTTGATTGATATTCCGACTTTTTTTCCATATTTTTTAATTTCATCAATGGCTTCCTTTACACGACTAGGATCGGATTCGTAATGAAACGTAATCGAATCTGCGCCAGACAGAGCATAGTCCTTGATTGATGGAATTGGGTCATCCATCATCAAATGACAATCAAAATATTGGTCACTAAATTCTCTGATTGTTTCTAGCATATGATGATCATAGGTTTTTGCAGGAACAAACTTTCCATCCATGACGTCAAAATGTAGCCAAGAAGCTTTATTAATCGATCTAATTTCAGATTCTAAATGATTAAAATCACAAGTTAAAAATGACGGTGCTACCTTCATTTGTACCTCCTAGTATTTTTTCTTTATTTGCTTAATTTCTTCTCTTAATTTCAAGTAATTGTCATATCTTTCTTGCGGAACAGTATTATTTTTAACTGCTTCCTTGACTGCACAACCTGGTTCTTTTTCATGAAGACATCCATGATATTTACACTCACTTCCAAGTTCAAAGAAATCAGGAAAGGAATCTTTGAGTCCAACTTCATCCATATCGATAAATTCAAGTTTAGAAAACCCTGGTGTATCCGCAATCAAACCATCACCAAAAGGAATTAATTCCACATGTCTTGTGGTATGTTTACCTCTTCCTAAAGCCAAACTGATTTCATCTGTGGCTAAATTGAGAGAAGGATCTATCGTGTTTAATAAACTACTTTTTCCTGCCCCTGTTTGTCCAGTCAGTACATTGACTTTATCTTTTATAACTTCAAGTATTTCATCCAGTCCTTCTTTTGTTTTAGTACTAAAGAAGATAACGCGAAAATATTTTTTGTAATAGGACAAATATTGTTCTAAGGAACTTCTTTCGAAATCGGTTAAAAGGTCAATCTTTGTGATGACAATAATCGGCTCGATGTGATTAAAAGTCACCAACGCAAGAAACTTATCAAGAAGGATAGAACTGAAGTCAGGTCGTTTACTCGAAGAGATCAGCAACGCTTGATCAATATTACAAATAGCGGGTCTGACAAGATCATTAAATCTTTCTTCAACATCCAAAATTGTCGTTTCATCAAATGACACAAAATCGCCAACTTTTGGACTAATTTTTTTGTATCTAAAAACACCAAGTGGCTTTAGTTCATATGTCTTGTTAGACTCGTCGCGCACTGTATAGATACCACCAATTAACTTAATTATTCGACCTTTCTTCAAAAAAGAACCTCCTAAGGATAAGATACTATTTATTATACTCGATAAACATAAAAAAAAGAAGACTTGCGTCTTCTAATTATCATGATTATTTTTTGTAACGTGCAAAGTAAGATTGTGGATGTGCACACACTGGACAAACTTTTGGAGCTTTCTTGCCAACATGAATGTGTCCGCATTCTAAACAAATCCACATTTCAGATTCGTTATCTGATTCAAATACTTTATTATCTTTTAAACTAGCTAATAAGCATAAGTATCTTTCTTCATGTCTTTTTTCAATAGCTGCTACAGCTTCAAAAAGATAAGCAATTTTATTAAAGCCTTCTTCTTTTGCAACTTGAGCGAATCCAGCATACATATCTGTCCATTCGTAATGTTCGCCTTCTGCACCATCAACTAAATTAAGCTCGGTTGTAGGAATTTCGCCACCATGTAATAACTTGAACCATAATTCTGCATGTTCTTTTTCATTTTGAGCAGTTTCTAAAAAGAAATTCGCAACTTCAACATATCCTTCTTTTTTCGCTACACTCGCATAAAATGTATACTTGTTTCTTGCTTGAGATTCTCCAGCAAATGCTGTTTTTAAGTTTTCTTCAGTTCTTGATCCTTTGAATTCCATAATGTCTCTCCTTTACGATTTTAATTATCAATATTCTAACATAACTATTTTAAAGATACAATATCTTTTAAATTATTCTCCGAATGAGATTCCGATGTCTTTAGCTGCATTAACTAAGTCGCCATTTGGATTAACACGACGTGCACCACCACGACTTGTTTCTCCCATTTTTCCTCCGCCTACAACATCTTCAATAAAGACGGTTGACATTTTATCGTTTCTAATCGTGACCATTTGCCCGAAATCACCACGAGCAATCATATCAACTGCAAATGATCCATATTTTGTACTTAATACACGGTCAAAGGTATTTGTAACACCACCACGTTGGATGTATCCTAAATTCGTTGAACGAATATCTTGTCCAGTTACTGGAGTGACTAATTTTGTTAATGAAGCAGCGATTAATTCGCCAACACCACCAAGGCGTACGGAATCTGCGCTTGTTTGGTCAATTAATTTAATGGTGACATCACCATCGATTGGTTTAGCTCCTTCACTCACACAAATGATTGAGAATTTCGAACCATGATTGTATCTGTCGATGACTTTTTGTGCAACTTTATGAATATCATAAGGCATTTCTGGGATTAAGATAACATCTGCAGAGCCTGCGAT
The DNA here is from genome assembly GCA_050177605.1 of Candidatus Izemoplasmatales bacterium. Lineage (GTDB taxonomy): Bacteria > Bacillota_I > Bacilli_A > Izemoplasmatales > Hujiaoplasmataceae > JAHIVB01. Next base: position 132,876 of record JBFXGX010000001.1, read on the forward strand.
GCCACCTTCAAGTGCTAACCATCCGGCATTTCTTCCCATAACTTCTAAAATCATAACACGGTCATGTGAAAAAGCGGTTGTATGGAGTGCATCCAGTGCCAACATAATATGATCTAAAGCTGTACGATATCCGAAAGTAATATCGGTTGCTGGAACATCATTATCAATCGTTTTTGGAATACCAACAACATTGATCCCTTTTCTAGCGAAGTCACGTGCACTTGTAAGTGTACCGTCACCACCAATAATTACTAATGCATCGACGTTATGTTTCTTCAGATTTGCTATCGCAACATCTGACACATCGGAGTAAGTTACCGTTCCATCTTTATCTACTTGACGGAAGTTAAATAGATTATCTTTGTTGGAATTTTTAAGAATGGTTCCACCTTGATGGAAAATTCCTGATACAGTCGCTATTGACATATTAACATAATCATCTTTGTAAAGGCCGTGGTATCCTCCGATAAATCCAACGACTTCATAATTATATTTAAGAATAGCAGTTCTAACGACCGCACGAATGACTGCATTTAATCCTGAACAGTCACCGCCCCCTGTAAGTAAAGCAATTTTTTTAATTTCTTTTTTCATCTTTAATCATCCTTTCGAATTAAAAATCATTATATAGTTTATCATTTATAATGATACTAGTCAAATAAAATCAATTGTTTTATTTTTCTTCCTTTTTCATTCTTAATTGACCACATGCAGCGTCAATATCTGAACCTTGTTCTTTACGTAGAGTCGCAACAATACCTCGTTTTGTTAATCGATCGAAAAATGCCATCGCTCTTCGCATATCGGTTTTTTGATGACTGAATTCATCCACAGTATTGTAAGGAATTAGATTGACATAAGCATTGAGTCCTCTAAGTAAATCGCTCAGTTGGTCCGCATGTTCAATCGAATCATTTTCATCCTTTAATAAGATGTATTCAAACGTTAATCTTCTTGAGGTTTCTTCAAAATAGACTTCACAAGCTTTGATGATATCTTTTAATGGATAACGTTTGTTAATTGGCATTAATTTGGTCCGAAGTTCATCATTTGGAGCATGCAGGCTAATCGCTAGATTTGAACGTATCTCCTCTTTTGCGTACTCATATATTTTTGGCACAATTCCACAAGTAGATACGGTGATATGTCGCTGTCCAATTGCGAGTCCACTAGCATGATTTACAATCTTAATGAAGTCCATAACATTGTAGTAATTATCAAAAGGTTCACCTGTGCCCATAACGACAATATGACTGATTTTGACTCCTAATAAATGCTCGACCGTAGTCACTTGTGTGACAAGTTCAAATTTTTCTAAATTTCTAGTTTTTTTCTTGAGACCAGAAGCGCAAAACGAGCATCCCATGTTGCATCCAACTTGAGAAGTAACACATAGACTTAGGCCATAATCATGCGTCATTAAAACTGTTTCAATCATAAAATGGTCGCTTAGTTCAAATAAAAATTTTGTTGTTCCATCCATCGATGTCTGACGGAAATTTTCAACTAGTTGTGTAGTTTCAAAGTTTTCAGATAAATATTCTTTTAGCGGTTTGCTTAAATTGGACATTTGCGAAAAATCCAGTTGACGTTTTTGATAAATCCACTGAAATATTTGTGTTGCATTAAATTTTTTAAACCCTGCATGAAGAAGTGTTTCTTCAAGCATAGTTAAGGTAAAGTCAAAAAGATTTTTCTTCATATTTCCTCTATTCTTTTTCTTTTTTATTTTTAATAACCACTAAGGATAAAATGAAAAATACCACTGCTGTTCCTAGAAGAACAAGTAAATGTATTGGTGTTGTCAAAATATGACCATTTGATTCAAATTCAACGCCCAAAAATAGTTTAAATTCGGACGGTACTTGATCTAGAGGCATAGATTCATTCATCATTATTTGCCTTAAAAGAACTGCCGCGTGAGATGGTGGAAAGATTTTCACTACATTTTGTACGGAAGATGGTAATTGTCCAATCGGCAAGTAAACACCAGTCAAGAAACCTACAAACGTACCCATCGTAATCGAGATTGCCGACATCGCATTCGAACTCTTGATAAACATCATAAAGAAGAAAATCATCGAGCTACTTGATAGTACACTGAGGATAATTACTCCGAGGACTTTTAAAGCCGAAAGTAATGATAACATATTTCCATGCAATAAGATATAAAATTGTGCTAAAACAAACGTGAAAACGCTCATAATGACACCAATCGCCATTGCACTCAATAAATAGGACAAAATGAGAGAACTATTTTTTAAAGGAGAGGCATAAAAATCACGAATCGTTTTCTTTTCTTGATCGGTAACCATCATACTATAAGCCCCAAGCGTCGTGGTAACAGAGGATGCAGTGATGACTCCGCCCATAATCCAAGTATCAATTAAGAACCGAGCATCATCCCCAGCAAATGCAGAGGCAGATGATTCAATTAAATTACCAAGAAATAGTACATACAATAGAATAATTATCAATGCTCCAAGCATCGAGAAGAATACCGTAGCTCGGTCTCTAAAATAAGATTTTAAGTTTCTTTTGATAAGGGCTAATATCATGATCTCATCTCCTCTCCAGTAATCGTAATGAACGCATCATCTAATGATCCGTTTAATACTTGGAAAGAAATAATTTCTCCTTCAAGTAGTTTTAACAGTGGATAGGCATCAAGCGTATCACTGAGTGGAATCAAGATGATATCATTTTTTACTTCATATTGTACTTGATCACCTAGAAGCTTAAGGACTTTATCTTGATCCTTAGGATTAATCTCAAGTCGGTCATGAGAGAAAGTATTTTTAAGTTCTGACGGTGTTCCTTTGGCGACAATTTCACCATGATCAATGACAACAACTTCATCTGCTTCGTTGGCTTCTTCTAAATAGTGCGTTGTCAAAAAGACGGTCATACCCGTGTTCTTTTGAAGGGATTGAATGGTTGACCAAACATTTTTTCTGGTTTGAGGATCAAGACCGGTCGTTGGTTCATCTAAAAATAGAATCTCTGGTTGATGAATCAAAGCTCTAGCAATATCTGCTCTTCGTTTTTGACCCCCAGATAATTTGCCAAATCGACGTTTCCTTATTTCATATATATCAGCAATTTCAAGTGCTCTTTTGATTGATTCATTCAGTTCATCATCGTTCATTCCGTAAAGTTTTCCTCTGGTTTGAAGATTTTCTTCAATCGATAAACGATCATCAAGAACTGAGTTTTGAAATACAATTCCGATCTTTTGACGGATAATTGCATCATCTTTACCAACGTGATTCCCTAAGATATTAATTTCTCCCTGATCAAATGAAAGCAAGGAACAGACAACATTAATGGTCGTAGATTTTCCTGCACCATTCGGTCCAAGAAAAGCAAATAATGTCCCTTGTTTTACTTGAAAGCTAATTCCTTTAACGGCTTGAACTTGTTTATAATTTTTAGTTAAATTAAGCACTTCAATTGCATTTTTCATAGCTGTCCCCCATATTTCCTTAAATCCATTATATCACACGTGCCGAAGCAGAACGTTAGTAATTTTTTTGTAAAAAAATAAAACGCAACAATCTCCTACTTAAAGGAATTGTTGCGTCATAATTCAATTATTGTCTTAAAGAAGCACTAAACTTCTTTTCAAGTGTTTTTAGAACCTTATCTACAGCTTGATCAACTTCTTCTGTCGATAGAGTTTTTTCACTATCTTGGAAGATAAGATTATAAGCTACGGACTTATACCCCGCCTCGACATTTCCACCTTTAAACAAATCAAAGAGTGTCACTTGAATCAATTTTTGAGGGTTTGTTTTCTTTATTTCTTTTGTGAGTTCATCCGCGCTGACTTCATCACTAACTACAAAGGCGATATCTCGACTTACACTAGGATATTTAGGAACTGATTTCATTACGACTGATGATTTGCCATATTTCATTAATGACGCAAAATCCAGTTCAAAAACATAAATATTTTTTAGGTCATAGTTCGATTCCATCGCTGGATGAAGTTTCCCAATAAATCCAATAACGTCATTTCCGACGCATACTTCAGCGCTTTGACCAGGATGTAAAAACGAAGGTGTTTCCTTGAAAGGGAGAATGCGATAACTGGATAGATTAAATAATTGTAATACCCCTTCAACCAAACCTTTTAAAGTAAAGAAATCAACCGTTTCTTTTTTCCCTTGCCATAGTGAAGTTTGATAATGACCAGTGAGTACACCAGATAAAACTTCTCTTTCAAAATCATAACTATAGACTCTACCAAGTTCGAATAGTTTGACTTCATCAACTTTTCTTGACTGATTGTAATATACAACATCCAGCATGGATGGTAGTAATGAATGTCTTAAACTACTTTTTTCTTCAGACATAGGATTTTGAAGATGAATGGTCGAAAGATCTTTTTGATCAAACAATACTGCTTTCTCTTTCGAAACGAGCGTATACGTCACCGTTTCATCTAATCCAACACTTGATAAATAGTTTCGAACCTTTCTTCTCATTTTTTGAAGTGTGGTTAATCCACCTTCTGTTGGCGTTTTTGGATACGTTGTAGGGATAAAATCATATCCATGAATACGAACGATTTCTTCAATTAAATCTTGTGCAGTTTTAATATCTTGACGACGAGAAGGAATCTCTACTTCAAAGTTGTTACCCTCTTTTTTATAATCAAAAGAAAGAGAATCAAAGATTTTTTTAATGTCATCTACGGTGTAAGGTGCACCTGTAGTATGAATGATTTTTTCTAAACTAATGGATACAGTCACTTTATCATAATTATGCATATCAAAATAAGATACACCTTTTAATGTCTTTCCACCCGCTAAAACTTCTAATAATGAAGCAGCGCGATCACAAGCAAGAATACTTCTTGCAGGATCAAGACCTCTTTCAAAACGCATCGAAGCTTCACTTCGCAAATCTAATCTTCTAGAAGTAAGTCGAATACGTCGTGAATCAAATGTCGCCGATTCAATCAAGATAGATGTTGTCGTAGGTTCAACCTCTGTACTATATCCTCCCATAACGCCTGCCAAAGCAATCGCTTTTTCACCATCTGTAATGACTAAATCATCTTTAACAAGATTTCTAATCTTCCCATCAAGTGTTTGGATTGTTTCGTTCTCAATGGCATCACGAACAACAATACGATTGGTACAGATGCGATCATAATCAAAGAAATGTAGTGGTTGTCCATACTCTAACATCACATAGTTTGAAATATCCACAACATTGTTGATTGGTCTAATACCTGAAGCTATTAATCTAGCTTTTAGCCATGTTGGACTTTCGGTAATTTTTACATCTTTTACAACACGTGCGTAATAAGATTTACATCCCGCAGTTTCAGTAAATACGGACACTGTATTTTCTTCACTCACTTCATTAACTTTCACTTTAGGTAAATGTACCTCAGTATTTAAAATTGCTTTGGTATCATAGGCAACACCAATCATACTTAATAAATCACTACGATTCGGTGTAAGTTCTAAATCCATTACATAATCTTCGAGTGACAGATATTCAAGTGGATTTCCTCCAGGCACTGCTTCATCACTTAACACATGGATACCATCTTCGTTATGATATTTCTTCTCTATACCTAATTCTTCTAAAGAACAAATCATTCCATTTGACTCTACACCACGAATTTTGGCTTTTTTAATTTTGAAATTACCTGGTAACAAGGCACCATCAAGTGCCACGATTACTTTTTGATTCACTTCTACATTCGGCGCACCACAAATAATTTGTAATACATTGGCGCCTGTATTGACTTCACAAACATGTAAATGATCACTGTCAGGATGATCGGTACATGTTAAAACGTGTCCAATCACTAAATTAGACGCATCAACTAATTTTTCTAAAGAAGCGACTTCTGCACTTTTTAAACTAAACGCTTTTTCTAGTTCTTGTGGTTGCACATTCACAGTCGCATATTCTTTTAACCATTCAATAGAAACTTTCATATTGTACCTCCTACTTGAATTGGTGATTGAATCGTAAATCATTCGTGTAGAAAGCACGAATATCATCAATACCATGTCTTAAAATTGCAATACGTTCAACGCCCATACCAAATGCGAAACCTTGATATTGTGTACTATCATATCCGGCCGCTTCTAGCACAGCGTTATTGACCATACCAGCACCAAGAATTTCAATCCAACCTGTGCCTTTGCACATTGAACATCCAGCACCATTACACTTGTAACAACTTACATCTACTTCAACACTAGGCTCAGTAAATGGGAAATAAGAAGGACGTAAACGAATTTGACGTTCTTCACCAAACATTTTTTTGGCAATTGCTAGGAGTGTACCTTTTAAATCCGCAAGGGTTGTGTCTTTATCCACCACAAGTCCTTCAATTTGCATGAATTGATGACTATGTGTAGGATCATCATCATCACGACGATAGACTTTTCCAGGGCAAATAATCTTTAAAGGTCCATGATTTTCATTTTCTAGTAAACTACGTACTTGAACCGGTGAAGTATGAGTACGGAGTAATAATTCTTCAGTGATATAAAAAGAATCTTGCATATCTCTTGCAGGATGTGATTTTGGAAGGTTCAACATTTCGAAGTTATACAAGTCTTGTTCAACTTCTGGACCCTCTTTCACAATATAGCCTAATGACACACAAATATCTTCGATTTCTTCAACAACTTGGGTTAAGATATGTTTACTGCCAGGATTCATTTCTTTTCCTGGTAAGGTAACATCGACAGCTTCTTGTTTTAAGAGAAGATTGATTTTTTCTTGTTCAAGTCTTGTTTTAGCAACTTCAAAAATATCATTAATTTTTCCTTTTACTTCATTAATCATTTGACCAAATTTCGGTTTTTCCTCATTTGGTAAATCTTTCATTTTCATCATGTATTCAGATAAAACGCCTTTTTTTCCTAAATACTCTGCTTTACGATCTTGTAATTCTGCAGAAGTTGTGACTTGTTCAAAAAGATGTTTTGCCTGTTCAATGACTTTTTCTAAATCTTTAACTATTTCCATACTATTCTCCTTTCGAAAATAAAAAAATCGCCCTCATAGAAAGGGCGATTAACAGTAACCGTGGTACCACCTTTGTTCTAGAATATTCTAGCACTTGGGAGCCTTTAACGCTGGCAAGCGGAGAGGATTAGTCTCACTCCAAAGATGAATTCCTTAGGCTATTTTATCGATACTTTCACCAATTATATCGTTCTCTTTCTAAAATAAGTTCTAAGTACTAGTTCTTTATCATCGTATTTAAAGATATTATAGCATCTTCTATTTTATTTCACAAGAAAATGTTAACGTCTACGTCCTAAAATTGCAAGTAATCTTAATACTTCCAAATAGACCCAAACAATGGTAACCATTAAACCTAGTGAAAGAATCCAACTGTATTCATTGGATGTTCCTGCTTCAACACAACTATGAATGTTTTCAAAGTCATAAAACAAGAAGAGAACTGACAATATGGCTGAGAAGATTACAATAAAGTAAAAGAATGGTCCACTAAATGGCAGAACTAATGATAATAATGACATAATGATGACGGAGATCAGCCCAATCACTAAAAATGAAGCGAATCTACTTGTCACTTTCACGATGCCAGTACTATATAAAAGCATTGTTACAAACAAGATAACGAGCGTTGTCGTAATCGCTGTAGGGATGATTCCTTCATAAAACGTTGCATAAGCTGCAGAAACTGCACCAAGAACATATCCCTCTGCAATCGCATATGTAATCGAAAATACTGGACTTAATTTAACGCTTAGCGTACCAACCCAAACGCTTATAACTGCAATGATTAGTGCACCGATAAGATATCCTACGTTTAAAACCGAACCTAAATTTGCGTAAGTATATGTCCCAACTGCACCGGCTATTAATATTAAAATAGATGTACGAATTGCAACACTCGTGTAAGTGACTGCACTGTCAGATGCATAGGCGTTATTACGCACACTTCTAAATACTGGATTTGAACTTCCTATTCTCATAATTTAACCTCCTAAATAATATTTATTATACACCAATTATAGTCAAATTGAGTGTCAAAAATGTGATAAGTTTGTAAAATTATAAATCGAATAACGATAATTGGTTTTCGTTTATCATTCCTTCAAACGTTCCAAGCCCTTCAAGACGTTCAAAAAGGGTTGTTGATAACTTTGTTCTCGTCTTAATATCTTGTTTTGAAATAAATGGTTTTTCATCTCGAGCTTCGATAATTGAAGAAGCAACGTTTGTACCCAAAGAATCAATCACAATAAATGGTAACAACAGTCCTTGATGGTCTTCCGTAATTGTAAAATCAGTTGCTTCTGATTTCATAATGTCAATCGGTTCAAAACGGAATCCACGTTTGACCATTTCAAGTGCTATTTCTAACACTGTGACTAAATTCTTTTCACGTTCAGATGCATCGTTTCCTTTATCATTGATTTCATCTAGTTTTCTTTTAATTCCAACTTCTCCTTCCATAAAGGCTTCCACATCAAAAATGGATGCTCTTTTAGAAAAATAAGCGGAATAGAAATAGATTGGACGATATAATTTAAACCATGCGATTCTCATCGCCATTAATACATAGGCTGTGGCATGGGCTTTTGGAAACATGTATTTAATCTTGCTACAAGCCCAAATATACCATTCAGGCACATTTGATGACCTCATTAAATCAGCGTATTGAGCCCATTTATCTGGATTTCCAGGAGCTTTTCCTTTACGGACAAATTCCATAATTTCGAATGATAATGTTGGATTCATTCCATAATCAATTAAATCCACCATAATATCATCACGACATCCTATGATATCTTTAAAGTCTACTCGACCAAATTCTCTTCTTCTTCCAGTTACCAAGTCTTGAGCATTTCCACTCCATACATCAGTACCATGAGAAAGACCCGATATTTTAACAAGTTCTGAGAATGTTCCCGGACGTGAGTCCCTTAGCATCCCCCTAACAAAGTTCGTTCCAAATTCTGGAATTCCATAGGAAGCAACATCGGACATAATATCTTCTGGTGATAAACCGATAGCTTCTGTTCCAGAGAGTAATTTATAAACAGCCTTATCGTCTACAGGAATGTCTTTTGGATCGGAGAATGGAAAATCGAGTGGTTCCTTTTTAACTAAATCCATTAAATATCTGATCATCGTTGGATCATCATGGCCAAGTACATCGAGTTTGAATAAATTACTTTCGAATGAATGATAGTCATAGTGTGTCGTCTTCCAAGTCGTATCCGTAGAGTCTCCAGGATACTGAATCGGTGTGACATCGTAGATTTCTTTAATATTTGGCACAACAACGATTCCACCAGGATGTTGACCACTGGTTCTTTTCGAGCCTTCAATTCCTTTGGCGAGCCTTTCCATTTCAGCACGTCTAATTGGAATCGATGGTTTCCCCTCGTTTCTGAGTGACTCATTCAATTTTTCATAATAATCCCTTACCATACCATAAGCAGTTTTCGCAGCGCAGGTTCCAATTGTTCCTGCTCGAAAGGCATAATTATGACCGAATAATTTTCGAATATATTCATGGACTTGTCCTTGATAGTCTCCCGAAAAGTTTAGATCAATATCCGGGACTTTATCCCCTTTAAATCCAAGGAAAGTTTCAAATGGAATATCATGTCCATCTTTTTTTAATGGTGTATTACAGATCGGGCAAACTTCATCTGGTAAGTCCCATCCACAGTCGGTACGATCTAACAATTTTTGATGTACTTGCTCGAATTCACTGGAAGGATATTGTTGTTTTTCTTCTTCCGTTTTCTTGAATGCAGAAAAATGACATTTTGGACAAACATAATGTGGAGGCAGTGGATTTACTTCGGTAATATCCATAAATGTCGCCACAAGACTGGATCCTACGGAACCTCTTGAACCAACTAAATAACCATCATCAAGTGATTTTTTAACGAGAAGATGGGAGATATAATACACAGTTGAGAATTGATGTTTGATAATACTATCTAATTCTTTATCTAAACGTTTTTTAACAATAAAAGGCAGAGGATTACCATAGAGCTTGCTAGCGCGTTCTCTCACCATATTTTCAACTTTAACTTTAATTGAAGGTACACCTTGTTCTGCTAAAAATTCATCGGTTGGCGCAAAGAGTTCATCTGGAAATAACGGAAAATCATCAATCGAATCGGCAATCAAGTTTGTATTTTTTACAACGATTTCATAGGCGAGTTCTTCTCCTAAAAATTGGAACTCTGAAAGCATTTCTTCCGTCGTTTTAAAATATTCACTTGGCTTTTCTGATTCACCATATAGTTTATGGAAACCACCACCACCAACAAGTGGTGTATTTATCATGATTTCTCTATAAATCTTATCTTCGGGATCAAGATGATGTGCATCACTTGTCGCACAAACGACAATATTTAATTCTTTCGCGACTTCTACAATTCTTTTTATAACATCCTCAATGACATATTTCCAATTTGGCATCTGGTATGCCATATAGGAAAATGTTGAAGGTGGTTGTACTTCAATGAAGTCATAATACTTTGCTGCTTTTTTAAGATCTTCACGTGATTTGTTCATTGCGGTTTCAAAAAAGTCAGAGTTTCGGCATCCGGTCGACACTAAAATTCCTTTTCGGTACCGATCAAGTTCGGTTTTAATGATTTTTCCATCACGGTCATAATAATCTGTCAAAGCTAAAGACAGAATTTTATACAAATTCTTTAATCCCTCGTGCTTTTTGACAAGAAGGTTAATATGCTTTGGATAAGGGTATTTATAACTTTCTGAATGTGGAATAATCTGATTCAGTTCATAAAAACGGGTAACACTATCTTTTTTAAGTTTCTTTAACATATGCAAAAATACTTCAGTCGTTGCCTTCGCATCATTAATTGCTCGATGGTGATCGGTTAAAGGAACTTTAAGGAATTTACATAAAGCATCGAGTCCATATCTTGAACGTCCAGGATATAAGACTTTTGCCAAAACAAGCGTGTCAATGGATGGTTGAACCACATTCGAGATGGATAAGGCTTGATAATTTTGATAAAGATGTCCTAAGTCAAATTCTGCATTATGTGCGACAAGAATCGTATCTTTGCTGAAATCATAAAACTTACGTAAGACTTCATCAATATAAGGAGCTGTTCTCACCATTGAATTGGTAATTCCAGTTAATTCTGTAGTAAAAGCATTGATTTCTTTATTAGGATTTATGAAAGATTGAAATTCTCCGATAATTGCGCCATTTTTTATTTTAACTGCACCAATTTCAATCATCGTATCATAAATAACACTAAGTCCAGTGGTTTCAATATCAAAGACGGTGAAGGTGGCATCACCTAGAAGTTTTTCATAGGTTCCATTCGTCACGTGGATTTCTTCATCATTCACATAGACGAGTTCTAATCCATAAATAGGTTTGATATCTTTCCCTTTCACAGCATGAGCAAATTCAGGAAAACTTTGACAAGAACCATGATCCGTAATTGCAATGGCTTTATGTCCCCATGCAAGGGCTCTTTCAACATATTCATCGACTGTTGGAACACCGTCTAGAGCAGACATTTTTGTATGCGTATGTAATTCGACTCGCTTTTCACTAGCAAGGTCTTCTCTCGTGTTTTTTGGTAATACTGCAGTTGATTTTGCTAAAGATAAAGCGTTGATTGATACTTCACCATAGAAATTATCAAATTGAGCGTATCCTGACACTAAAAGACCGTAGCCTTCCTTCAGATTCGCCACAAATCCTTTTTCTTCCATCGAAGGTAGTCTTTTTTTAACTGTGATTGAATCCGTACCATCAGTAATAATGATGTTCGCTTGTGAACCATTTCTTTGTTCACGAATATCGATTGACACAATGGTTCCTCGAAGTGTAAACATCGCTTTATTTCCATTTTTAGCTTTATACTCTTCTAAATCCATTTCCGATAAAGGTAGTTCTCCAATTGCGAAAAAATCATTTCCAACTGGTTTATCTTCATAGAGTTGTTCATATTTAATTTCTTTCACATTCAATACGCTTTGATTTGATTGAACAAAAGTACGATTTGCTTTTTCAATCTCTTCTTGAATTGGTTTAGAAGCTTCATCCATTTGAATTTCGACAGAAATTGAGAATCCGTTTCTTTTCATTTCTCGTTCAATATCTGTACGAAACATGGAAGCTGACTTCGCTCCAAAAGGCACTAGGATTGAAATGACACCATCTTTATAATCGACATCATAATCTTTTAAAGGCATCATTCTTTTATCTTCTTCAATCATCAAATCAACTGAGTAGTCATAGTATTCGATATAATCTTCATCCGAGATGATTTCATACTTTACATCGTATTCGACGTGGTGCACGCTATCAACGATGGATGGTAGTTGATGTAAAAGGTTCATAAAATAACGATATCTTAGGACCGGTACTGGTTTTTCAAACGCAAAAGAAAAGTGCCATGTATTGGTCACTTCATCGACTTCAATGCTAGAGATATCACCATAGTCAAGAACGGTTTGATCTTCGCATTTGATTAAGTTTAGTAATTTTTGCATTTCTTCTTTCATTCAAATCAACCCCAATAATTATCAATATTATAACATACAATTTCAATGTAAATTTATGAAAATAAAATAAAATACCCTTTTTTTTGAAAAAAAAGGGATAGAAAAAAGTAGACGGTTTGTGGTCTACTTTCTTTGGTTTTTTTTGATTAAAATTCAGCTTTAACTTTTCCTGCTAAAATTTCTTCAAGTGCTTGTCCTACTGGTTTCACGCATTTGTTATCAACTGATGAAAAATCATCTTGTTTAATGATTTTTGCGCGTTTTGCAGAGATATAAGCTAGTTTATACTTTGAATCGATAACTTCTAATAGATTATCTATTGATGGGTAACGTAACCCTTCTGTATTTTTATTGCTCACTTGAGTTTCCCTCCATTAATTTGTAATACTTATGAATTGATCTTTCGGTTTTTGCGTGTTCGGCACGTATAATCGCGTAAATTCGATCTGCAGCGTTTTTAACATCATCATTAACAACGATATAATCATATTTATAAGCTAAATGATATTCTCTTTCTGCTTTTTGAATTCTTTTTTGAATCGTATCAGAATTCTCTGTACCACGATTTGTAAGTCGATCGAGTAATGCTTGTTTTGATGGTGGTACAATGAATATGAAGACGGCATCAGGTTTTTGTTCTCGAACTTTCAGTGCGCCTTCAACTTCAATCTCAACAATGACTTCTTTTCCACTATCGATTTGTTTGTCTACGTACTCTAGTGGTGTTCCATAATATTCGCCAACAAATTCAGCGTACTCAAGTAGTTTTTTTTGTTTGATTTTTTGTTCGAACTCTTCTTTTGACACAAAGAAATAATCGACACCATCTTGTTCACCCTGTCTCGGTTTTCTTGTCGTCATGGATACGGAGTAACAAAAATTGTTGTCTGGAATTTGGAATAACGCTTTTCTGATGGTGCCCTTACCGACGCCTGATGGGCCACTAATGACGACCAACAAGCCTTGCTCATTCAGCTTCAAGTTTTCGCCTCCCAGAGTAAATTCATTATGAAATATAATACCACAAAGTCACTTCATTGTAAAATTTTTTTTATCTTTTTTAACATGTGGTATAATGATTGAAGGTGAAATAGATGAGTTTAGATGGATACATGTATCATTTTCTCGCAGAAGAGCTAAATGACCAACTACAAAATGGAAGAATTCAAAAAATATATCAGTTAGGAAAAACTGATTTTTTATGGATGGTTCGAAGTGCAAATCAAACCCATCAATTGTTACTATCTCTGTCCACTTCTCTTGCTCGAACACAAATTACAAAAATTCAAAGCGAGAAACCAGATAATCCTAGTGGGTTTTGTATGTTTCAAAGAAAATATCTTGAAGGTGGTTTTATTCAAAGTGTTTCATCCATTGATTATGATCGAATCATTAAGTTCGTTGTAAATAATGTCAATGAAATTGGAGATAATGCAACGTATCATGTGTATATGGAAGTATTTAGTAGATATACGAACCTTGTCATCACTGACGAGTTTGATGTCATCATTGATGCTTTCAAACATTTATCACCACTTGATAATGTAGATCGAACAATCATTAAGGGAGCTACATATCTCGCTCCTTTGAATCAAAAAATTAAGCCTTATGAAAAAGAAAAGATTGATCAATTCTTTGAGAGTCATGATGAAATTACTTATAAGGATCTTTTACAAAATTTTAGCGGATTCTCACCAGCCAGTACCAAGTATATTCTTTCCTATGCTGAAAAAGAGCATCTTTCCATCAAGGACAGTTATAAGCATTTTGTTAATCAAAAAATCAATCCAACAAGTCTTGTAGATAAATATTATGTGTATGACATTTTTGATGGTGACCTAAAAATTCACCATACTTCCATTTCTGAAATGATGGATCGAGTTTATCTTGAAACTTCAAAAATCGAGAGGATGAAACAAATCTCAAAAAATGTCTACCAACTAGCAAAAAGAGAATTTGAAAAGAATAAAAATAAACTAGAAAAATTAACCAAAGAACTTGATGAAGCTCTCGCTTCTGATATTTATAAAACGAAAGGAAACTTGATTCAGCAACATCTTCTAGAAATCAAAAAAGGAGATGCCTCCTTCAGTGGATTTGATTACGTCACAAATCAAGAAATGCTGGTAGAACTAGATCGACTGTTAACTCCTGTTCAAAATGCTAACTTATATTACAAAAAATATAAAAAAGGAAAATCTGCAGTCAAATTTATCGAAGATCAAATTGAGTTGACAAAAAAACAAATCATTTATTTCGATGTGATGATCACACAAATCGAAAACGGAACTCCTTCAGATATTGAAGAAATTAAAGATGAACTTATCGAAAAAGGACTAATGCGTCGTCACGCCAAGAAATCAAAATCAAAGGTACCAAATTATGACATCTATCTTACGCAAAAAGATATCCAAATATTGGTCGGTAAAAATAACCTTCAAAATGAATATCTAACCCATAAGCTAGCCTCTTCTACAGATTGGTGGTTTCACACAAAGGATATCCATGGTTCTCACGTTATTGTAAAATCACAAGATTCGCTTGATGAAGAAACTATTAGAATGGCTTCTATGCTTGCAAGCTATTTTTCGAAAGCTCGATTATCTAGTTCTGTCCCTGTTGACTATACACAAGTCAAATACGTTAAAAAAATACCAGGTGAAATGGGCTCCCTTGTTACCTACACCAATCAAAAAACAATTTATATTGATCCAGACATTAATAAGATCCAACAATTTAGGAAAAAAAATCATTAAAAAAACTCTGTTCGCACAGAGTCTTTTTTTTACTTGTTTTTAATTTCTTCTGTAATCATCTTAACAAAATCATCAAGTGAAACAGTCGTTTGTTCTTTCTCGCCGTATTTACGGAAAGTCACATTGCCAGAGGCACTTTCTTCATCGCCAATAACAATTTGGTATGGAATTTTCTTTGTTTGTGCTTCTCTGATTTTATATCCAAGTTTTTCATCACGGTAATCTGTTTCAGTACGAATTCCACTTTCAAGTAACACTTTGTTTACTTTATCGCTTGCTTCTTTATGGAATTCTAGATTCACTGGAATAACTTTCACTTGAACCGGTGCTAACCAAGTAGGGAAAGCTCCTGCGTAATGCTCAATTAAAATTCCGATGAAACGTTCAATTGAACCAAATAATGCTCTATGTAGCATTACAGGTCTTTGTTTTTCTCCAGATTGATCAATATAAGTTAAGTCAAAACGTTCAGGTAAATTCATATCTAATTGAATTGTGCCACATTGCCAAATTCGGTTCATAGAGTCTCTTAACTTAAAATCAAGTTTAGGTCCATAAAAGGCCCCATCACCAGGATTAATAATAAAGTCTTTTCCCATTGATTTAAGCGCAGCAGCTAGGGCAGCTTCGGATTTATCCCATGTTTCAATCTTTCCAATAAATTTATCAAGCGGACGAGTCGATAGTTCGATATGATAGCTAAGGTTAAAGACACTGTACATGTATTCGAATAAGCGAACAAGTTCAGCTACTTCAGTCACGATTTGATCCTCTGTCATAAAGATATGCGCGTCATCTTGAGTAAAGTTACGTACTCGAAATAATCCATTTAACGCACCGCTTGCTTCATGGCGATGAACAAGACCGAGTTCTCCAACTTTTAGTGGGAAGTCTTTGTATGAATGAATGTCTCTCTTATAAACTAGCATTCCACCAGGACAGTTCATTGGTTTAATTGCGAATTCTTGTTCATCAATTTTTGATGTATACATATTATCGCGATAATTTGCCCAGTGACCTGAAATCTCCCATAATTCTTTATTGAGCATAATTGGTGTTTGAATAAGTTTATATCCTTCTTTAAGATGAACCTTATACCAAAAATCTTCTAGTTCTCTTCTTAGGATCATTCCATTTGGTAACCAGAATGGGAATCCAGGTCCAAATTCACTTAACATGAATAAATCGAGTTCTTTTCCAAGTTTTCGATGATCTCTTTTTTTACGTTCTTCTAAATCGATTAAATGTTGTTTTAATTCTTCTTCCTTAAAGAAACATGTACCATAGACTCTAGTTAATTGCTTATTTTTTGAATCTCCGCGCCAATAAGCTCCTGCCAAAGATAATAGTTTGAAATTCTTAATCCACTTTGTGGAAGGAAGATGTGGTCCTCGACAAAGGTCGGTAAAAACAGATTGAGAATAAGTTGATATCTCTTCTCCTTCAGGTAAATCATTGATGAGTTCTAGTTTATATGGATCATCCATAAAAAACTTCAAGGCTTCACTTTTAGATAATACACTACGTTTAATAACTTGGTTTTGACTAGCAAGCTTTAACATCGTTTTTTCGATTTTAGGAAGATCAGATTCAGTGAGAACATCGTCTCCTAAATCGATATCGTAATAAAAGCCTTCTTCAATCACAGGACCGACACCAAATTTTGCGTGTGGATACATTTGTTTTACGGCTTCAGCTAACATATGCGCGGTAGAATGGCGAAGCACTTCAAGCGCTTCTTTGTCCTCCTCGGTAATAAGCTCTAAACTTGCATCTTCAAAAAGACGGGTGTCTAGATCAACTAGTTTTCCATCCACTTTTGCGACGATGCTTTTCTTTTTGAGCGAAATTGAAATCTTTTCAGCAATTTCTAAAACAGATAAACCATTTTCGAATTCACTTATACTGCCATCTTTAAAACGAATTTTCATCTTTTTTTCCTCCTATATGAAAATAAAAAAAGTCGCCCTCAAAAAGGACGACAATGCGCGGTACCACCTTTGTTCTAGATTATCTAGCACTCAAACCGTTAACGCCGGACTACGGAACTTTTTCTAAAGTCTACTCCTTGGTGGTAATGTTCTTCGTTTCATATGTGGCTTACACCATTCCCACAATCGCTCGATGAAATCTTTATTAGAACATCATGTCCAATTCATTGTATTTCTTACTATCATTATACAACAGAAGATAAATCTGTCAAGTTAAATGCGTGGTTTTTCAGTAATTTCGAACTCTGTCGACAATTGTTTTACTCTGTCAAAGATTCTTAATGCTTTTGTTCTTTCTGCAGCCGAAGATTCCGTCTGTAAGGAATCTTTTAATGTTCTCATGGGTAGGTTTGATGAAAAGAAAACTGGTCTCTCTTCTAACAGCCTATGTTGAAGAATTGGTCCAAGAACTTCATCTCTGATAAACGCACTAGAGCTTTCACCGCCAAAATCATCTAAAAAAAGAATATCAACAGTTTTTAAATGATTTACTATATCTTCAAGTTCGCCACTTCCTATTGATGATTTTATCTCACGAACCAAATCAGGATAATAAGCAAAGACTACTTCATATCCTTTTCTAGCTATTTCGTTAGCTAGACAAGCTAAAATATGTGTCTTACCCACACCAAACATTCCTGATAAATACATTCCTTTTTGAGGAGTATCTTTTGAATAGTTTTTCAAAAAAGACATCATATATGAATGAATCAGTTTTCTATCTTCACCGACCAAATCAAGATCAGAAAAATCCGCGTTAAATATTTTTTTGGGGATGAACATTGCCTCAATTAATAGTTTTGATTCATCAAAATCATTAAATCTACATTTAACATATTCTAGTACAACATCTTGGTTGTAAAAAGATAATTTTGGAGTCATCCCTGTAGACTGTAGTTTACATGAGAATATCCCAGGGCAGTTCTGACAGATAGATTTCGAATCTTTAAAGGTGAGAAAAGTATTGATATTTAACGTAATTTGATCATGCTTCAAATCATTTTCCATCACAAAACGACGAATTACTGGATCTTCAAGTAATTTATCAATCATTTCATCTTTATTATTTGTACGACGATAATTCATTAAATAATCAAGTGGTTTTTTCATCTTCAGCCCTCCTTTTAGATTGATTTATAATATTCATCTAACCAGTCAATTTCAATATCTGGCTTTTTATTGACAACTTTTTTCTTCGGTTCTTTACTTCTACGTTCAAACTCACTTTGAAGATGTTTGATATAATCCATCGCTAGTTCTACGCTTGTAATTTGATTTCTTTTCCAACCCATTCCTACTTTTTCAAAGTACTCATAACTTGGTAGAATTCCATTTTTAATTTGATACGTATAGGCAAGTAAGACATTGACTACACCTTTATCTAGACCGATATCTTCAATTAATCTTTCCGCAATACGAAGGTCGCTTGTTGATACAAGTCCATCTCCAAGTTCTTTTAATAATTGATGTGGCGGAACCACTTTAAAATAACTTGTAGGGTCTTTTGGTAATTCTTCTGGCGTTTTCTTATAGTCTACAGATTCAATAAATTTTTCAACTTCATTCAATTCCTTATATTTATTTCTTGCTTCAACAGCGAGCGAACTAATTTTCACAACTTTCATTGTTTCATCAACGCTTCTTAATAAAGCAATTTTCATATCTAGTTCAGACAACCCGTAAACATAAGCTAAATTACTAATCTTATCTTTGACGGCATGCGTGAGTAATTCCAAATCAAACTCTTTTGGAAGGCTTTCTTCAAACGTTCTAAAATCAAAATCAGGGTTCGTGACTGACACCTGTTTCGTTCGTTTTTGACTAATTAAATTACGCTCTTTCTCATGGTTTTCCACTTTAATTGATTCAAAAACATCATCAAATGATTTAGAAATAACGAGAAAATCGTTTCGGTTAACTCGTTTTGTCTTAAATACATCCATCACTTTTTTAAAACGATCTTTGGTGATGTTATGAATTAAATACTCCCCAAGTACGCCATCATTGACAAATTGGCTGGCTGGAAGAGGCATTTTCATTTCATATAGGAACGAATCGTTTTGATAAAATGTATCCATTAATCCGATGGCTTCTAATTTAAAACGATCGGTTTCGACAACACTGATTTTTTGATTGAGTAATGCTTCTAAATCCGAATGAAGATATTCTTTCGATGAAAGGTTTTGTCGATCAAGAAGTCCAATCAACGTACAATACAAAACAAACGCCCCTTGACCAATGATTGGTTGGTAAAAAAGCGTTAAAGTTTGGTAGTCTTGACTTGAAATAACAGCTTTCGAAAATACTTGAAAGCGGTCGCTTGAACGTAATCCTTCCATACTTCCCCCTAAGGATGTAATGCTACACCTTTAAACTTTAATAAACGATCAAATTCTTTATAGAATCGAACGGCGATTTTTTTTGGACGTCCAAATCCAATCGCGCTAAAAGTATTCACTTTAAAGTCGATCCCTGTTTCAATTGGTGTGACTTGTACCATCGTTACGATTACTTCATAGCCATTCGAAATAAGATAAACCTCTCCGTGAGTCTCATTTACATCACGGATATCAAAATCTAATTCTTTCTCTAGTGACTTTAAGGCTTCGAATGCTTGTTTGTAACTATTACGATAGTATCTTGTTCTTAGACTTGCATCAGAATGCAATTCTCTCGTTTCACATGTACTTGTAAAAAAACTTGCTAGTGACATGTTGTACCTCCTGTGATTTCTTTTAAAATGGATAAATATTGACTATAGGTATGTTCTATAGATTCTGAGTTATCAATGACATAGTCAGATAACTTCCTTTTTTCTTCTAATGACATTTGAGAGGAAATCTTCCGATTCGCATATTCTAAAGAAATATGATCCCTCTTCATGAGTCGTTGAACTTCCGTTTCTGGTGAGGTATATACTGTAATTATCCGATCGCATAAACCTTCCATGTTCGCTTCAAACAGTAAAGGGATGGATAAAACGAGGTATGGGGTATTGCGAAGTTTTTCAACTTCAATTCGTTCGTTCATCGCTTTGATGACTTCTGGATGAGTAATCTGATTTAATTTGCGCCTTTGGTCCTCATCCGAAAACACAATCTGCCCCAATTTGTTAAAATCGATGAACGAGTCATGATCCTTGCAAGAAGGAAATGCTTCGATAATTTTATTATACAATACTTCTCCAACTTTAGAAAGTTCTTTATAGAGAATATCTGCATCTATCACAGGAATCGAATCTTTTAAAAACCATTCAGTAATTAAACTTTTACCGGAGGCAATCCCTCCTGTTAAACCAATGACTAACAAGGCCATCACTTCCTTTGACATTGAGGACAATAATAGGTGCCTCTTCCTCCAACTCTTGTTTTAAGAATCATCGAACCGCATATTTTACAAGGTTCATCTTTTCTCATATGAACGTATAATTCGTTTTGAAACCTGCCTGTAACTCCTAGACTGGAGGTATAACTTCTTATCGTTGAACCACCTAACAGAACGGCATGTTCTAAAACAATCTTGGCATTTTTTACGATTTCTTTGATTTCTTTTGGTTTTAAGCTACTGGCCAGCTTTTCGGGATATATCTTGGAAAGAAATAAGACTTCATCAACATAAATATTTCCAAGTCCAGCCACATTCTTTTGATCTAGCAATACCGTTTTTATTGCACGATTTGTTTTACCAATTTTCTTTTTTAAGTACTCGTAAGTAAATCCTTCTTCAAAAGGTTCAAGGCCAATGGTTAATAAACCTGAAGTCGTCTCTTCAAATTCATTAAGAAGTTCCATTGTTCCAAACTTTCTTGTATCGTGATACCTTAGTGTTGTATGATCATCCAAATAAAATAAAAGATGTTCGTGTTTTTCTACTTCACTTGTTTCTGGTTTGATAAAGAATTTACCTTCCATTCTTAAGTGACTAATGAGTTTCATATCACCTATATAAAAGATTAAGTATTTACCATATCGACCAATCTTTAGTATTTTTTTTCCTCTCAAAAGTGAGTCAAACTCTTCTTTCGTTTTATTGACTAACATTTTATCATAAAAGACAACTGTTTTTACAATCGATTTTCCAACCAAAATATTTTCAAGTGTTCGCCGAACGGTTTCAACCTCTGGTAACTCTGGCATTTACTTCACCTCAAATAGGTTTTCACCAAAACTAGACTCAATAATAAGCGGCACTGAGAAAGGAACTGCATGTTCCATTTTGTCGTGAATTAAAGCTTCCATATATTCTTTTTCATCTTGATGAATCGAAAATACGAGTTCATCATGGATTTGAAGTAACATTTTTGACTTAACGTGATGCATCTTCATTTCATGATAAATATCGACCATCGCTATTTTTAATATATCTGCAGCACTACCTTGAATCGGTGCATTCATTGCCATTCTTTTTCCAAATTCTCGCATTTGGTAATTACTAGATGAAGCTTCAGGAATATATCTTCTGCGTTGGAAAAGGGTTTGCACATAGCCCTTTGTTTGTGCATCACTGATTGACGAGTCCATAAATGTTTTAATTTCTGGATAGTTTTCAAAATAATTAGCGATAAACTTCTCTGCTTGTTTTGGCGATATATGTAAATCTTCAGATAATCCCCAAGCAGTTTTTCCATAAATAATCCCAAAGTTTATCGCCTTTGCTTGGCGACGCATCAATGGCGTAATATCTTCAGTCTTAAAGATGAGTTTCGCTGTTGAAGTATGAATATCTTCGCCTTGATTAAATGCTTCTTTTAATTCAGCTACATTCGCCATTTCAGCTAATACTCTTAATTCAATTTGTGAATAATCACAGGAATAAAGTAAATATCCCGGCTCGCTCACAAAAACTTTTCTTAAAGACTTGCCTTCTTCTGTCTTAATTGGAATATTTTGAAGATTGGGCTCAATTGATGAAAGCCTTCCAGTTTGCGTTGCGGCTTGTTTATAAATCGTATGAATCTTGCCATCATTTTTTATGGTTAGTGCATTCTTTAAGCCTTCATAATATGTTGAATACAATTTCGTTAATGAACGGTATTCCATAATCGATGGAATGATTGGATGAAAAGCTTCAAGTTGTTTTAAAACGGAGACATCAGTAGAATATCCTGACTTTGTCTTTTTAGAATAAGGTAACATGAGCGTTTCAAATAGAATGGTTCCAAGTTGTTTTGGACTATTGATATTAAATTCTTCTCCTGCCAAATCATAAATTAATTTTTCAAGGTCTTTGATTCTATGGTCTAAATCAGCACCTATCTCAGATAGTTTTTCGCTATCAACATGAATACCCTCAAATTCCATTTCAGCCAGACATTCACTTAATGGTAATTCAATTTTATTTAACAACGTTAATTGATCAAATTCCTTATTCTTTTCTAGCAATTCTTTCCTTAAGGAAAAAATAGCTTTTGCTTTTTTCGCAATATGTTCTTCAAGGATAAGTTTGTCTTCAGGCACACTAAATTTGACACCTTTAGAATAAATTTCTTCATCGTAAGTTACTTCATCATAATCAAAGGATGAAACGATTACTTTAAAATCTTCTTTGGTGAGGTTAGGATTAATTAAATACGCCGCTAGTAATAAGTCAAAAGTAATACCTTCACAAGTAATTCCATCCCAAAGTAAGGAGACTTTCATTTGTTTATAATCAAAAGTATATTTTGTATAAAGTGGAGAAGCTAGCCAATCCGTAAATACTTTCGATGAAATCGCAAAATCATAATTTAAGAAATAAACGCCTTGATAACTTGCCAGTCCAAAACCTAAGCGTTCGCTCGTGTGATAATTCGTACCAAAGGTTTCTAGATGAACGCTCATCTCCTTTTGAATGATACCTTTCAACTGTTCATCAGAAGTAATTAAAGTATACTCAAAACGAGAGGATTCTCTCACCCTCGCTGGTTTTTCTAATCTTTTCAAGAATTGATGGAATTCCATCTTTTGATAGAAGTTTTTCACTTTCTCATATTCATATCCACGGTACTCTAAATTGTTTATATCGATGAGATTATCAAAATCAGTTGAGATGGTAGCTAGTTCTTTTGAAAATAAGGCGACCTCTTTACCTTCTTCAATACGTTCCTTCAGTTTTCCTTTTAAATCTTCCGTATGGGCAAGTACATTCTCAAGGGTTTGGTAATCACTTAACAATTTTTGTGCTGTTTTATCGCCAATCCCTTTGATTCCTGGAATGTTGTCAGATGGATCACCCACAAGTCCTTTGTAGTCTCGAACTTGATCTGGTCTGATTCCAAGTTTTTCCATCATATAACCCGGAGTAAATATCTCAACTTCAGAGAATCCTTTCCGAGATACAAGTTGTTTTACATTGTTATCTAAAAGTTGCATTAAATCATGATCATTACTTATAATCAATACTTCATCGAATTCTTCTTTAAAATGTGTTGCACAAAATCCGATAATATCATCAGCTTCATATCTCTCTTGTGAATAATAAGGAATACCTGCAGCATCAAAATATTCAGCCATAATTGGAAATTGACTGATAAGTTCCGAAGGCGTCTCTTTACGTGTACCTTTATACTCTTCAAACAATTCATGTCGGTGGGTTTTCCCTTTTGGGTCTAGCGCCACTAGTAAATGGGTAAAATCCATTTTCAAAACTGCTTGCATCGAGTTGACTAATCCATAGATTCCATTGGTATAAACTCCATTTGAGTTCTGCATTAAATTGCCCATAGCAGCCGTAGCGTAATAAGCTCTAAAAAGCATGTTCGAACCATCGATAAGTATTAGTTTTTTCATTCGCTCACCTCGTAACTTTTGTTTTATTTTACCATAGAAAAGAGAAAAATGCACAGGGTATGTGCATTTGACGTTTATTTATGAATAACTTTATTTTTTTCGTTAACTAGTAATAATCCTTTTAATATCAATTCTGTATCCACAACTACTTTTTCAGTTAACAGAGGATAGACAAGTTTTGCATGTCCTCCAGTTAAAACAACAGTTAAATCTGGTTTTAGCAATTGTTTTTTAATTCTTGAAATCATTCCATCAATTAGTGAAGCGTGTCCATAAACAAGACCAGATTTGATGGAATCTGTAGAGTTTGTCCCAAGTAGCTTTACAGGCGTAGAAAGTTCAACCTGTGGTAGCAGTGACGTTTTAGTAATTAGGGCATTTCTAGAGGTTGTTAGACCGGGAGAAATCGCAACACCTTTTAGATTAAGTTCTTCACAATAAGTAAAGGTGGTTGCGGTACCTAGATCAACGACGAGTACCGTTGGATTATAAAGTGACGTTGCGGCAACGACATTCGTAATTAAGTCAGTACCTACTTCTTTTGGATTATCAGTCACGACTCGTATTCCAGTTTTTACACCATATCCTAAAAAGATTGGTTTGATTGAAAATTGCTTTTCAAAATATTCTGAAAATACCTCATTTAGTTCTGGAACTACAGAAGAAATGACCGCTTGATCAATTCCTTTTAAAAACTGATTCAAAGTAATCGCATATTCATCTGCAGATTTCGACTTTTCAGTATTCATTCGATATACAATATCAATTGTTTTTGGTTGATTTGAGACCCCTATCGCAATAGAGGTATTCCCAATATCAATTAATGCAATCATCGTTATTCACTCACTTTTTTTGGTTTATTCCATTTCAAATAGACCATTAAACGGTCACATACTATTGCGCCAATGGAAGCGGCAAGTAATGCTTCAATTAAACTGTTGGATACTAATACACCTAGTATTAATTTTAATCCAGCGCTTAAAGTCGTTGTTCCTTGAATAAGTCCTAACACATCTGTTCCAACGATTGATTGATAATTTGCATTCGCTAAAACGAGTGGGAATGTTGTTAATAACATCGGTAAGACAAGGATACTATGAAGCATTGATAATACAAAGAAACTAACAATCAGAGCAACGATTTGTACTTTGATTAGTTTGTTGAAGAATAGGTAGATGTCATACACAAAGAGTCCAAATAAAAATCTTGGTAGAACGCTAACCCAAGGGAACACAAAAAGGAAATCGAAATTCGCACTCATTGCGCCACGAATCATCGATACTACTCCGAATGCTAGCCCAAGAATCATACCGTTTTTTCTACCAAGAAGAATTCCTCCGATAATGACAGGAATTGGAATGATGGTATAACTAACAACACCAATGGTAATGAATCCCAAAAATGGGACAAATGCCATGACGACAATAATGGCGATAAACATCGCTAAAATTGTCATTTCTCTTACTTTTTCTTTATTGCTTTTTACTACTTTTGTTGCCATAATTTTTTCCTTTCCAAGCCACATTTTGTGGTCTCATAAGATTTTATATTTTAAAAAGCTAAACGTTTGATTTAATCTCGTTTACCTTATTAAAATCAAGTTGTTTTAACATCGCAAGGATGACTTTTTTTACAGCTTCATAATCATCAGTGTGTATCATTGAAGTTGTAGAATGAATATATCTTGCAGGCATACCAATCGTACATACAAGTACACCATCTCTTGATAGTTGCACTTCTGCCGCATCCGTTCCGCCTAAAGATTTATAATATTGGAATGGGATATTTTCTTTTGTCGCTACTTCTTCGACAAATTTTTTCATACCTTGGTGCATAATTGCTCGAGGATCATAGAAACGAATCATAAATCCTTTTCCGAGTGTTCCACCAACTTCACTAGTTTCAAAAGTGTCAGAACATGGACTACAATCTACCGCAATAAAGACATCCGGTTTGATCATGTATGATGATGTTTTCGCTCCACGAAGGCCGACTTCCTCTTGGACGTTCGCTCCAGCGACGAATTTACATGGTAATTCTTCTTTATTGATTGATTCAAGCAAATCAAGTGCCATTGCACTACCAAAGCGGTCATCCCAAGCTTTAGAAATGATTTTCTTTCCATCTTTCGTTACTGTGTAATTATTATGAAAAACGATTTGTTGACCAATTTTAATTCCAAGTTCGATTGCATGTTCTTTAGAATCTGCACCTATATCTAGTACAAAATCATCAAAATCACTTACTTGTTTTGTTGTGTTATCTCTTAATAAATGAGGTGGCTTTGCTCCGACAACGCCAGGAACAAACGTTTCATCATCAATAACGACATTCATATGTTGACTTAACATCACCGGTGGGTTGATTCCACCAATTGGAATCATCTTAATAAATCCTTTATCCGTGATGCCAACAACCATTGCACCCACTTCATCCATATGTCCAGCCATCATCACGGTTGGACCAGTACTGTTTTCATTGACGATGCCAAAAATAGATCCCAGTTTATCTTGAACAACTCGTTCAGATAACTTTTCTAAATGGTTTTTCATATAACGTCTTACTATATACTCATGGCTAGATACGCCAGGTAAGTTTACTAAATCACGATAAAATTGTTTCATAGTTACTCCTTATCTAGTCTTGCTTTAAGAAAGAAAATTGGATTTCCCAAAGCCACAAATTTTTCTTCAAATTCAGTAGGTATGTTCCCTTCTGTCAAATGATAATCCAAACTAATTTCATCCAAGAAATAATTGGGATGAC
The DNA here is from genome assembly GCA_050177605.1 of Candidatus Izemoplasmatales bacterium. Classification (GTDB taxonomy): domain Bacteria; phylum Bacillota_I; class Bacilli_A; order Izemoplasmatales; family Hujiaoplasmataceae; genus JAHIVB01. The sequence goes on from JBFXGX010000001.1 coordinate 159,696, forward strand.
GATGAAAACTCATCATCGAATAATCGAATAATCCAAAGTTATCTGTTTTCAACCTGACATCTCCATTATTTTTTAAAATATGGCGATATTGTTCTAGAAAACGCGCATGTGTTAATCTTCTTTTTTCCTGTCTTTTCTTTGGCCATGGATCTGAGAAGTTTAAATAAATTTCTTCGACTTCGTTTTCGGCGAAAAACGAAGAGATATTCTGAGCATCTTTTTGGATAAATCTAACATTTGGTAAAGGTTGTTCGAGATATTTTTCTAAGCCGCGTATAACGACAGAATCATATTTCTCGATTCCTATAAAATTAATATGAGGGTAAGTCTTGCCCATTTCAATGATGAACTGACCTTTTCCACAACCTATTTCAACATGGATAGGTTGCTCAACAGGAAAAACTGATTGCCAAGAACCATAAAATTCTTCAGGATTGGTTTTGACGACATCCGTATGCTCATTAATATAGTCTTTTGCGTATTTAATCTTTCTTAAACGCATTTATTCGTTACCTGCTAGTTTCACAATGCATTCAGCATAAATCGCTGCAGCAGTAATCATATCTTCAATAATTAAATACTCATTGGCTTGATGTGCTAAATCTTCTTTACCAGGCATGTTTGGTCCGAAAGCAACTGCTTTTTTAAGCGTTCTAGCATACGTACCTCCACCAATCGTTAATAATGGTGTCGTGGTGTCGCCAGTATATTTTTGATATGTTTGATATAATGTTTGAACAAGTGGATCATTTTTTGGAACATAATGAGGTGTACTATTGTGATGCGCCACATATTTTAAACCATAGAGAGATGCCAAATTAGTCGCGTGCTCTTTCGCTTCTTCAAAAGGGAATCCTTTTGGATAACGGATATTGTTTCCAATAAAAAATTGATTATTTTCATACTTGATTAACGCAAGATTAAGTGTTAAATCTTCCATCTCGTCATCATGATAATTCATGCCTAGTTTCTTTCCAGCTGTATCAAATACTAGGTAGTCGTGCATAAAATCTAGGAACTTCGCATGCGTTACTGAATATAAGAACTCAACCATTAAAAAGATAGCATTCAGTCCTAAATGTGGCCAAGCTGCATGAGAATTTTTACCAAAGATTGTGTAAACATTGCCTTCAACTTTACCCTTATAATTATTTTTTTCTAAATAAGCCAAAAATTCCTTGCTTACATCTCTTTTTAAGACGGCTTTGCATTCATCAGGAACTACATTGTATCTTTCACCTGCATGAATTGAATCAATTAACTCATTCGCTTCTTCTGAGATAAAATCAAAACTATAAATTCCTTTTTCTGCATAAATTAATGGAAAATCTGCATCAGGAGCAAATCCTAAATCAGGCATTTGTTCTTTTTCTAAATAACGACGAATACATCTCATTCCAGATTCTTCATCACAACCTAAAATAAGACGTACTTTTTTATTTAATTTAATATTTTGATCTTGTACCATACGCATTGCAATATAAGCTGCCATCGTCGGTCCTTTGTCATCCATTGCTCCACGAGCAAAAATTTTTCCATTTTCTAAATAAGCACTAAAAGGATCATGATTCCAGTTTCCACCGGTAGGCACGACATCCAAATGGCCAAGGATACCTAAAACTTCGTCTCCTTCTCCCATTTCAATATGTCCTGCGTAATGATCAATATCCTTCACTAAAAAACCATCTTTCTCGCCTAAAGCAAGCATATGGTCCAATGCCTTTCGAATTTCTTTTCCAAAAGGTTCCTCTAAATTTGATTCATCAAATTTTTCTAAAAGTGTCGGAATCTTTAACAAGGCAGTTGTTTTTTCTACAAATTCATTTTCATATTTTTTCGCGATTTCTAACCAATTCATTATAGTCACTCCTTAACACCCATTATTGTATCACAATAAAATTGTTTTGCCAATAAAAGCAATCAAGGAAATCGCGTTTTCTAGAGACACAATTGACAATTCAAATCTTTTTTGTATAATGTAGATAGGTCAAGTATTCGTTATATAGGGGAAATATAACCTTACTTTCAGAGGGATAAGATGATACGTAAAATAATAATGAAAAATTTAACTTGTTCGAATTGCATTGCGAAGGTTGAACGTCGTACTTCAAGACTTCCATATGTAAATAGTGCAAGTTTTAACTACACAAATCAGATTTTATTAGTTGATTTTAAAGATGACTATAATGAGGCTGAAGCACTGAAAGAAATTAAGTCGATTGTAGACTTGCTTGAAGACAACATTATTACTCATTATTTTGAGGATAAAGTTGAGACTAAAAAGCACAATTTCTTTGTCGATTACCGATTTGTTCTTTTTGGAATGGTTATCATCTTTTTTACGTTTTCTGCCTACCGTATTTTTCCTTTCATTAATACAATCTTTGGAACGAATTATGGTTCACTTAAGGAAACCACTTCTCGCATTCTTTATTGGATAGGCTACTTATTCCTCATCTCCAAATTACTTATTTTACAAATCAAAGGTATTAAGAAATTTAACATCTTTAACGAAAATACTTTGATGATTATTGCTACTTTCGCAGCGATGTTCATTGGTAAATTTGAGGAAAGTATCGCTGTAGTTATTTTATATTCGTTTGGAGAATACTTACAAGCGAGAGCTGTATCAAAGTCTAAAAATGAAATCTCAGCGCTCATGAACATGAAAATCGAATATGCCAACGTTCTTGAGAATGATAAGATAGTCGTTAAAGATCCAATGCAAATCAAAGTCGGGGATATTCTTGTTATTAAGAATGGAGAAAGAATTCCAGTTGATGGTGAAGTCATCCTAGGATCCACTAGTTTAAATACAAGTGAACTCACCGGTGAAACGAAACTTAAAAGAGTTGAAGTAGGTAGTTCGATACTTTCAGGGAATATCAATGTAGGGAATATGATTCAAATGAGAGCTAGCAAGGAATACTCTGATTCGACATTAGCCAAAATTATTGATTTAATTGAGAATTCGACAAATCATAAATCGAATACCGAAATGTTTATTACGAAATTTGCTAGAATCTATACACCTATCGTTGTAGGTCTTGCCCTTCTTCTTGTCATCTATGGAATCATCGTGAATCCTGACGCAGTACTAGCGGAAAAAGGTTATGTATATCGAGCAGCTATTTTTCTTGTAATCTCGTGTCCTTGTTCTTTAGTTTTAAGTGTTCCACTTTCTTACTATGCAGGAATTGGTGCAGCTGCGAAAAATGGTATTTTATTTAAAGGCTCCACTTATTTAAATACATTAACAGATGTGAAAACCATTGCTCTAGATAAGACGGGTACGCTAACCTATGGCAGTTTCTTTGTACAAGAATTTACGAATGAAGAAACCGTTCAAATCGCAGCTTCGATTGAAAAATATTCCAATCACCCAATTGCTGAAGCTATCTGTAATTTCAATCAACGTGAAGTATTACCTGTTGAGAATATCGAGGAAGTACCAGGATACGGAATGAAAGGAACCTTAAATGGTGAGGTCGTTCTTGCAGGAAGTATCAAAATGCTTGAGCAACAAGGTATTCATGTTACCGATGAAAAACTTCCTACCGGAACTTATACCTTTATTTCTGTAGGAGATAAATATATCGGATACATTGTTATCAAAGATGAATTAAAAGAAACATCAATGGAAACAGTAAGACATTTCTCAAAACATTATGATACCGTAATGTTAACTGGTGATAATGAAAAATCCGCAGGAGAAATAGCTCGCAAACTTGGTGGTATAGAATATTACGCTGAATTGCTTCCTGAACAAAAACTTGAAAAATTCAATCAAATTCGTACCAACTCTGTAAGTCTATTTGTTGGCGATGGAATCAATGATGCGCCATTATTAAAGAATGCTGATATTGGTGTATCGATGGGATCTGCTTCTGATTTAGCGATTGAAGTATCCGATATTATCATCATGAATAACGATATTCGATTGCTTGACAAAGCAATTAAAATCGCAAAGAAAACAAGAAGTATAGCAACTCAAAATATTGTCTTTTCAATGATTGTTAAAGCCCTATTCTTAGGCCTTTCCGCATTAGGAATCATGTGGATGTGGCTATCGCTATTCGCTGATGTAGGGATTGCCCTTTTATGTGTATTGAACGCCTTAAGAATTATTTACCAAAAGAGATATTTAAAATAAAAGATGGAGAATTTTCTCCATCTTTTTTAGTGTTTAATAACGTTGTATGTTTTCTTGCCTTTACGTAATATTGTATAAGTTTCTCCAATGGCATTTTCTTTTTTAACGACAAACTCAAGATCGTTTGTCTTTTCACCATTGATGGATATTGCACCGCTTTGAATTAATTCTCTTGATTGTCTTTTTGACGATGCTAATCCAACCGCAATCAATACATCCACAAGTAATGTATCTTCACTGATTTCATTCATTGGAAACTCTTTAAAAGCTACTTTTATTTCAGGAACAGTTAGCTCTTTTACATTCCCACTGAACAATGCATCGGTAATCTTGATGGCTTCTTTTAATGCTTCTTCGCCATGAACCATTTTTGTGATTTCCTCCGCAAGTCTTTTTTGTGCAAACCTTAAATGAGGTTCCTTTACAAAAGCACTTTCAATCTCTTCGATTTCTTCGTGAGATAGGAATGTGAATTGTTTAATTCGCTTCATCACATCATCATCTGCAGTATTAATCCAAAATTGGTAAAATTCATAAACACTTGTCTTTTCAGGATCAAGCCATACTGCTCCAGATTCTGATTTACCAAATTTCGTCCCATCCGATTTCGTCACAAGTGGGAAAGTAAATCCAAATGCTTCACTTTCTGATCCGTGAACTTTACGAATAAGTTCTAATCCAGAAGTGATGTTTCCCCATTGATCTTGACCACCAATTTGCATAACACAATGATCGGTTTTAAACAAGTGTTCGAAATCCCAAGCTTGAATGATTTGATATGAGAACTCTGTAAATGAAATACCATTCTCAATTCTTGACTTCACAGAGTCTTTACTCATCATATAAGAAACATTAAAGTTCTTTCCGATATCTCTTAAAAACTCAATTGCATTTAGCGAAGATAACCAAGTATAATTATTAACAATTTTTGCATTTGGTAATAATTTAACAACTTGTGCTGTAATTCCTTCAGCGTTTTTAAGTGAGGTTTCGATAGTTAATAATGGTCTTTCAGTATTTTTAAAACTAGGGTCTCCAATCAGACCCGTTCCTCCACCAATGACAAGGATTGGTGAGTGACCATAATCGGCTAATCTTTTCGCGACCATATACGCTAATAAGTGACCTACATGTAGACTATCCGCTGTTGGATCAGCGCCTAAATAAAAGGTCATTTTTTTATCATTTAATGCTGTAGCGAGTGTTGGGTCGGTTAGTCCATAGACTAAACCTCTCCACGTTAAATCTTCAAATAATTTCATTTTCATTTTCCTCCATATGTAATAAAAAAAAGAAAAATCGTCCTTCAAAATAAAGGACGATTCTAATTAACCGCGGTACCACCTTTGTTCACCTAAGTGCACTTGGTAAAGATAACGGATTTACCGTCTGATAAACAGAAACTCCTAAGTGTAATTCAAATTTTAACTTTTCCTGGTTTTCACCTACCACCAGGTCTCTACGACAAAAGGTATAAAATTCTACTTTGCTTAATCAACGTTTATTTAGTTGTATTTCTTTCGACAATGTTATGTGGAAGTACATTAAATTTAACTTCAACAGAATCACCATCAATTTCGCGTTTTAATAACGCCATAGCTTTCGCACCAATTTCGATAATTGGGACGTCAACACAAGATAATTGTGGACGAGAAAGCGATGCATATTTTGTGTTTTGGAATCCATATACACTGACATCTTCAGGAATCTTTCTTCCAAGTTCAATTTGAGTATTGATAAAACTTACGGCGATGGAATCACGCACTGCGATGACACCGTCAATTGCAGTGTTTGCTTTAAATAATTCTTCAAAGTGAACTGTATTAATCGTGATATCACCTGAAGTACGAACGATATTAGGTTCTAATCCAGCTTCTTTCACTGCTTTCAAATATCCTTCTTCTTTAAGATCATTCACCATATATTTTCTTGCGGTTGTAAGAAGATAAATATTTTTTCTTCCTTCTTCAACTAGACGTTTTGTCAATTCATAAGCTGCTTTGAAGTAATCAATACATACCGTGACTAGTTTGTTATCATATGGATATAAAGTATTTGCTAAAACGATTGGAACTTTATATTCATCTTGAATGACATTTAACATATTATATTGAACTTCATTGATTTCATCATTTAAGTAAAGAATACCATCAACTTGGCTGGCAACAACTTCTTTTAACATTTCGGATTCGTCTGTTTTTTCGCTCTTTAAAACATAGATTAATAGTGAATAATCATATTTTCTAGCTTCAACAGCGATACCATTTAGCATTTCCGCAACGGAGGCTCTTGACATATCAGGAACAATCACTGCAACTGTTGTACTTTTTTTACTTGCTAAACCTTTTGCGAAAGCATTTGGTTTGTATCCAAGTTCTTGGATTACACGTAAAACTCTATCTCTCGTTTCTGGTTTAACCTTTTGAGGATTATTGAGTGTTCTTGATACCGTAGCTAATGATACGTTTGCTGCATAAGCAACATTATAAATGGTGGCTTTGTTCATAGGACTCAACCCTTTCTTATTTCATTTATCTAGTTTATTTTACCATTAAAAGTTAGCGGTTTCAATAATTTTGACTGAAATTATGAAAATTTTTTCATTTGTTCATAAAAAAGAAAAAAGGCTAGCGAAATCGCTAACCATTTTAGACTATCTTCTTTCTTTAATACGTGATGCTTTTGCAGATAATCCTCTAATGTATCCTAGGTGTGCTCTTCTTACTTTACCGAAACGAACCACTTCAATTTTGTCAATTGCAGGGGAATGTACTGGGAAAGTTCTTTCAACGCCGATACCGTAAGAAATCTTTCTTACAGTGAAAGTTTCGCTGACGCCTCCACCTTGTTTTTTGATACATAGACCTTCGAACGCTTGGATACGTTCACGGTTTCCTTCTTTGATTTTTACAGATACCTTTACAGTATCTCCAGGACGGAAACTAGGTACGTCACTCTTAATATATTCTTGAGTAACTTGATTAATTAATTGCTGCGACATGTTGGTCAACTCCTTTTTTCTGCTTTTGTTCACTCCCGAGTCGGAACAAAAGGGTTCTATATATTCTTTACAGCGAAAAGTATTATAACATACAAATTCAATAAAATCAATCTTTTTTGACTGGTTTTTCGAGTAAATCTGGGCGTCTTTCCTCTGTCCTTTTTAAAGATTCTTCTTTACGCCATTTTTCAATTTCTTGGTGGTTCCCGCTAACAAGAACATCCGGTACTTTCAGTCCTCTAAATTCCTGAGGACGTGTATATTGAGGATACTCTAATTGACCATCATAAAAAGAGTCTTGTTCAAAAGATTCCTTTTTTCCTAAGGCATCTGGTAATAGTCGAATCACAGAATCCATCACTGCCATCGCAGCAATTTCTCCGCCAGTAAGCACAAAATCACCTACAGATAATTCTTGATTGACAAACAACCTTATTCTTTCATCAAATCCTTCATAATGACCACATATTAAAATTAAATGATCTATGTTTGATAAATCATTTGCAAGTGATTGACGATAAGGAACTCCTTGTGGGGTTAATAAGACTTTATGTGCTTTTTCGTATCCTTCGATACTTTCAAGAGCAGCAACAATAGGTTCAACACTGAGTAGCATCCCAGCTCCACCACCAAATGGATAGTCATCTACCTTTTTATGTTTGTTGGTTGAAAATTCACGAAAATCGATGATATTGATTGTGACAATCTCTTTTTCAATGGCTCTTTTGATGATTGAACTTTTCAACATGCCCTCAAACATTTCTGGAAACAATGACAGAATTGTTATTTTCATAATAGACCCTCTATCAAAGCTATTTCAAGACAACGTTTTTCAAGATCAAGACTTGTCACAAACTCATCTCGAAATGGAATCAGTGCCGTACTTTGATCTTTCTTCAAAATCAGTAAGTAATCACCTTGAGGATAAGTTTTAATTTCTTTCACGACACCTTGTTCTTCGTTCCCTTGATATACTTTTAATCCAATGAGTTCATCTACGTGATACTCATTGTCTCTTTTATTTTTAATTGGCAAATCTTCGCTATATAATTCAAGTCCAACGAGAGATTCAACTAAATTGATATCTTCATATCCTTCAAAGACTAATAAATCAACGCCCTTTAATACTTTATAAGAACGAACAAACAGAGGAATCATTTGATCCTCTTTTTTAATATACACTGCTCTTTTCTTTCCATAGCGTTCTTCTTGGAAGTCCGTATCTGACAATACCTTAACTTCTCCCTTGAGTCCTCGTGTTGAAACAATTTTACCTATATAGCGATATTTCATAATGACCTCTTATTTCTTTGACATCCACTTTTTAGGGGTGCGGTCTACATTATAGATTCCCCAATGTTTTTCAGGTTCAATTGGATTGGTAGAACCTTTCCATGGTTCATCAAACGCTTCGAAAATAAACATCGGAACCTGATTTTTAGAAGCCCACTCTTCTACTTGAGTTAAATAAGCATCTTGGTTTTCTTCATTTGTTTGAGTAGAATCCATTTGCTCGTTAGACATCGTCGCCCAGCCAAACTCAGTAAAAATAATTTGTTTATCTGGATAAGCTAATCTATTTTCTTCATAATCAAAAATGTTCACATCTAACGCTTCTTGAATGTTTTTTCTTGCCCATAAAGGATAAGAATGAATCGAGATGAAATCCACATATTCAGCGATTTCTTTCCCTTTTGTTTTCCAATAATATGCGCCTTCACAGAAGGTGACTGGAGCAGTGATTTTCTCTTTTAAATACTTTGCATGAAGAGCAACTGTATGTGGATCCATTAAGTTTGAATGCCAATCAGAAGTACATTCGTTTCCAACTGATACAGCGAGTACAATACTAGGATATTGATTTGCTAGAGCTGCAGCAGCGTCAAGTTGACGATAATTATTTTCTTTATTAAATTCAATTTCTTCATCAGAATGAAGTCCTCCCCAAGGGCAATTCGGATTCGATATTTCGCCCCCTGGTTCAACCCCTAACATTACTTTCAAATTGATTTTATTTTCATGAATTACTTGAAGAACTGTTTGAGCATGATGTGATACATCATACATTCGAATATAAGAAAAGTTCTTCTCCAAAATTAATAAATCTTCTTTCACTTCATCATACGATGGATAGATATGATCTCTAGGACTTTGTCCTGTTCTATACCCCGAGTAACATACTGCATTTTTGTATTCTATAATCATCAATAAATCCTCCTACTAACATCCACAATTTTATCATAGAAATTCGTTTTATTCAATCAAAAACAAGTGTTTAAAAAAGAAAACCTCACCAATAAAAACTGGTAAGGTTATTTTCCTAAAGAAGTATTCTTTTTATGCGTTTACTGAAATTTCTCCAGCTTTTTTAAGTGTTAACTTCGTCACAACAGGTCCAATTAATTCATAAATCAAGACTGTAGCTAGAATGATAACTCGAATCCGATCACCTAAAATACTGTCGACCCCAAACATTGCGGCTGCGGCAATACTTAACCCAATCGAAACTCCTTCTTGTGGTATTAAGGTATATCCTAAATATTTAGCAACAGTTTTTGGAGATTTTCCAAGCTTCGCACCAAACCAAGCACCAAATACCTTTCCACCGACTCTAAATAATGCATAAATTATTCCGATAATGCCAATGGAAGTGAGTATTGATAAATCTAATTCTGCACCACTCAGGACAAAGAACATAACAAAGATTGGTGGCGTAACAAAATAGATAAGTCCATTTACTTCTTCGTATTTCGTCGATAAATTAGCAAATACTCCACCAACAATCATACATGATAATAATGCAGATCCTCCAAGATATTCACCTAAGTAGATTGTAAGGAAAATGACTGCGATTACTAATGAAATTCGATTTCCTCTTCCTGTAAACCATTTCGTACCAAAGTGAACAACAAGTCCAAAGAATGCACCAACACCAATTGAAATCAAAATTTCAAAGAAAGGTGCCATAATTTGAGCAAACACAGAGCTATGTACAGCGAGTGGGTCGATAGCATTGGCAATAGAAACTAAAATACCGAAGAGTACAATCGCAACTGAATCATCAATTGCAACAACGCTTAATAATGTTTCTGTTAACGGTCCCTTTGCTTTATATTGTCTGACTACCAAGAGCGTGGATGCTGGAGCTGTCGCTGCAGCAATTGCCGAAAGCACTAAAGCAAATCGAATGTTTTCAATAGTCATTTGATTCGATAGTGCAAAGTAAATTAATAACATTCCTAAAACGAACAATACGCCAAAGAACGCTTCGAAGAATGCAATGATAATTGGTCCGGGACCAACTTTTTTGAAATAAGAAATTTTAAATTCATTTCCAATGGAAAAAGCAATAAATCCTAAAGCAATTGTAGATATAATTTCGAGGCCGGAAAACATCGATTCATCGAGTAATCCAAGGACGCTAGGTCCGACAATTAATCCGCCAATTAAGTAACCAGTGACATTTGGTAACTTTACATACTTTGCTAATTTGCCAAATAGCAAACCAGTTGCAATCATGATTCCTGCATATAATAAAGGTAAAACAGCCAAAATAATCGCTCCTACTTCTTTAACCCATCGATATAGTCGATAGGTACCGTAAATACAATTCCTGTATTCGGTTGAGATAAGTCTCCAGCAACCTGATGAACAATATCAAGTGCTACTGGTACTTGTGCGTCTTCAAGTGCCATTAAGATAACTTTTGATTCTACTCTAGGATTATCAAATAGTTTTTTTAACGATCCGATAAATTCCATATCGTCGTTTTCAATCAATTTGCGAGCCATACCTGTTCCGTTTAAGATGGTCGCACCTTTAATATCTTTTTCTTTTAATTCGTGCAAAAATGTGTCTAATTTTGAAGTGTTATTCATTACATAAACAACTAATTTCATCTCTTCATCTCCTCATTAACATTTTCATTATACTCTTGAAATTTGAATTGTCAAGCATCATGAAACGTTTACATTATTTTTTGATATGCCCACATTAAAAACCCTTCAAAACGTACTTGCCAAAAGAGTTCTGTATGCGATGCTTTAGGATCAATTACCATTTTAATATTGTTTCTATTTTGTAATTTTCGACGCAAAATTACATTTGTTTTTATGAGCGGAAATAGATACTGAACTGAAAAGCATTTCGTTTCTTTCATTCCCATATCATGATAAATTCTTTGTGTACTACCGACATTCCATTTTCGAATCATTTGAAAGAATGAACGTCCAATGATGTGGTATGCAGGAGAAAAAGCACCAATGATTTCAAATACTTCTGGATACCTCGCTCCCATATAATAGGAGATGTTTCCGCCACATGAACTACCTGCGACGCCTCTTTTAGAAGGTATCGTAGAATAATGACTTTCCACGAAAGGTACGATGACTTTCACGATAAAATCACTAAAGATTTCTCCCTCAGGAAGGACTTCTTTATCTTTAAAATATTTTTTAGCACTGTTTGATATATCATTTGAATATTCTTCTATACGACACTGACTATCATTGTCAATCCCTACAATAATGATTGGATCAATTTTTCCTTCATCGATAAGTCTGGAAGTGGTTGAAATAATGTCCCATGAATACCCGCTATAGGGTGCTTCATCCACCAAATTTTGACCATCATGCATGTAGAGGACAGCACAAGGATTATTTGTTTCGGGTACATATACACTGATTCTTCTTTTACGATTCCCAAGTTTATCAATTTGAAACTCATGTACAAAAGTATGAAAATTCATTAGATCACCATAAAGAATAAACTTAGTGCTATTAAATATTGTGCTAGATAATAGGTAACTAGATTTAGTGTCTTAAATCCTTTCGTCTCTTTATTATTATAATAGATTTGAGATAGTATTAAATCTGATACTGCAAAGAGAATAGATCCAATCAAAATAGTAATTCTAAATGGCGCGTCTGTTAAATGAGAAAAACCAAATAAAATTTGTCCAACAAAGAAAAATAGAATAAATGAATAAACAACCGAAGGAATCAAAAGGGTTCCAAATTTCGTATGAATTTTTTTCGCAAACAAAAAGATGAGGGTTGTAACCACGACACTAAAAAACAAAGGGTACCAACTGAATGGAATGTATTCTATCATCGCTCTGATATAAAATAGATGCCCAAATAGAAAAGACATGGTTCCAAGCATAATGATTTTATTATTCTTATCTTTTGGTAATAAACTTCTTAATGCTAAGACCAAATCTCCTAAAAAACCAAATCCGAGTCCAATTCCAATGTACACAAAGAATCGTTCATAGGTGATGATAGAAAGCGTTACTCTAGGTTCTAGCAAATAAAATAAAAATGACATCAATAGGAAAATAAAGAAAAACAAACTACTTAAGCCTTTAAAAAAGAAGGCATGCAAGTATCTTTCTTTCCATTCATAATATAAAAAAACAAATAAGACAATCGCTGCAGCAATCATTGAAATAATAATATTCGTCATTGATATCTCCTTTCCAATACATAAATTCATTATAACAGTTCAAGATAAAGATAGAAATACTTTGTAATAAAGAAATATATAGTATAATAGATTTATCACAAAAAAAGAGGTGTCTATATGTTAAAACGAATATTAAAAATCTTCTTAATTCTTTTTTCTGCAGTTCTCGTCTTTGCGATTGGATTTATCTTAACGCTTCAAATATTTGAATACACGCCAGATGGCGTTACATCCTTACAGATATCAAACAACCTTGAGAACGTAACCACAAACTACGTTACGCTCGATGAAACTATTAAAATTGTGACATTTAATACTGGCTATGCTTCATTAAGTGCAACAGAAGATTTCGTTATGGATGGCGGCGAAAAAGGTCGAATGGATTCTAAAGAGGAAGTTGAAGCGAATATCACAGGAATTACAAATACACTACTTGCTCAAAATGCGGATATTTATTTGCTTCAAGAAGTAGACCAAGATAGTAATCGTTCTTACGATACCGATCAGCTTGGCAGTTATAGTGATGCACTCAATATGCCAATTACATTAGGATATAACTACCGAGTCATTTTTGTTCCCTTTCCTTTTAAATTTGGACAGATGATGGGGACCGTTAATTCAGGAATCGTCACTTTTGCAAACTATTATATTGATTCTGCAGATAGAATACAATTACCTGGTAGTTTTGCTTGGCCAGTAAGTCTCGCCAATTTAAAAAGATGTATCACTGTTCATACATTGCCGATTGAAGGTAGTGATAAATCATTGATATTAATCAATGTCCATTTAAGTGCCTATGATGATGGTTCAATGAGACTTCAAGAAATGGAAACCTTAAAGCAAATCATGCAAGATGAAACTGAAAAAGGTAACTATGTGATTGTCGGCGGTGATTTTAATCAAACCTTCCCTGATGCTTTAGTTTCGTCGAATACAACTGGCGATACAACCACCTATGAATATCTATATCCTTTAAAAGACCCAAGTCTTTGGCAAGCATATCCGATGGAACGGGATTGGTTTATTGAACATGGATTTACCTTCGGTGTAGACACTTCTACTCCGACTTGCCGACTATTAAATCAACCATATGACAGTGTAAACCATGAAAATAATCAATATTATGTTATCGATGGATTCATCGTATCAAACAATGTTACAATTGAAAATGTTGAAACACTCAATTTGGATTTTGTAAATAGTGACCACAATCCAGTCGCAATTGAAGTTCATTTAAACGCTGAATAAATAAAAATGCTTATCAAAACGATAAGCATTTTTTCTATTCATGATGGTGATGTTTGTGATGATGATCTTGATGTTCATGTTCGTGGTGATGTTCTTCACTTCCGTGCTCATGATGATGGTCATGATCATGGTGTTTTTCACAACACTTATCGCTTGATTGAAGACCTGTCGTTAATAATTTATCAATGATCATTTCCTTTTTTCCGGCAACACCAAAGACAACTTCCATCTTAAAAGCATCTAATATTTGTTTTGCTTTGGCTCCGAGGTTTTCAGCGACAACAACATTAACTCCTTGATCATACAAAAATTTTGGTAGAAATCCAGGGCGATGTTCTGGATTTACGACAACTGTTTCGTTGGCTACATTATTTTCTTCATTAACCTCGTAAATTGCGAAGTGGTCGCAGTGTCCAAAATGGTCAAGTTCATTTTCTTGATTTAATGCTAAAGCTATCTTTTTCATACAGTCTCCTCTTATTCTTGGTTCATTGAATGGAACTGTTTGCTAAACCGACCGGGATGTTTACAACGTTCACAATCGCGATCACATATTGTATATTCCCCACCTGTGATATTCAATTGTTTTCCATTAATTAAAGAATCCGCAATCTTTTTTCGAGCATCATTATAGATGCGTTGCACTGTTGTTCTAGCAACAAGCATTTGATCAGCAGCTTCTTCTTGTGTATAATTCTCATAATCAATTAAACGGACAGTTTCAAGTTCATCTACCGAAAGAATGATAACTTCTCTAGGTGATTTTTCTTGATACGGTCCATAGCTGTTATGATTTGGCATTTGACATACACTACGTTTTTTTTGTGGCCTAGGCATAAAGTTCCTCCAAATAGATTATACGATAGTTATGAACATATGTCAATAACTAACATAGGGATAAAAGTCGAATTATTTCTTCTTTCTGACTAACTATATTATATACCTCAACATAAGGAATATGAAGAGATGTTGCTTGATTCTTTATTTTTCTGCTAACATTTTTTAAATAATCGATCAGATCGATCATTTCTTTGGAAGATAGATGACTAAACCAAGGGTTTTCAAAGTCATTGATATGATTCCTTAATTCCTGCGTTTTTTCTTCAGTGGATACTTCACTATATCCTAAATAAATAAACTGAATTTTATCCTTAAAATCATGAAGGAGTTTGCTTGCAAAAGATGGGTTAAAGTGAACTCCTTCAATCAGGTAATCAATACCGTTTTCGACCATTGCTCTAAGCATTGGATAAAGGTATGGTTCAAGCGAAGTGGCTACAATTTCATCATCTAAAGTATGATCTACACCTGTTTCTTTTCCTGATAAAGATAAACTCATCATTAAATAGTCGGTTGAAAAGTAAGGTATGTGATACTGATCAATGATATATTTTGATAAATAGGTTTTCCCAGACTTTGCAACACCTGAAATAATATATAACATTTTATTCGTTTACAGGTACATGTTGTTCATACATTTCATAAGTAATCTCATCATAATATTTTTCTGATATAATAAATTTCTTATTCAAAACAACATAAGCTCCATAGATTAACGCAATCGGAACAATCGAAATAGAAATACGCATTAATAATCTCATCGTAGGGGTGGCTTGATCTTTAAAAGCCGAGTCAGCTGCATCATTGATTACCATTTCTTCGACACCATCATTATTAGCATCTTCGAAAGTAACTAAAGATAATGCATCATATAAATCAGATTTAACTTCGTCAGTGACATCTACTTCATCAAGAATGGTTTGTCTTAATGTTATGTTATCTTTATAGATTACTTGTTCTGAAGCAGTAAGTTGGTCATATACATTCTTTTGATTTTCAAGTTGTGAAATGTTTTGGCTTAATAGATAAACGCCTGAGACAATCAATACCAGTGTAACAACACCTTGTTGTAAAGCGCTAGCAAATTTCGCTACGAAAGGACGTAAAGAGAAAATAACGGCTTCGTTTCTCTTGCCTGTCTTATATTCATTATATTCAATTGTATTGGTCATATTAACGATAATGACCATATAAAATATCGCTTGTCCAGAGAATACAAGAGCACCAAATAGACAAGTCGTGATAATGTGTACAGGGAAGAATGGAATGTAGCCCATTAGCAATAACAAGATATATCCTAATGCAAGAACGAGAAAACTAATTTTCAAAAGTTGTGAACGTGTATATTTTTTCGCTAACGATGCATAAAAACTTTGTATTAAAATATTACTTACACCAAAAGTTGCGACGAAAATAAGGACAAGTGTTCCGTTATAACCAAGTTCGAGATAAAAGAAATTGTATCCAAGAGCAACAAGAAGTCCTGAACCTACACTATATAAAAGAAGTGCTAAGGCAGACCAGAGTAGTTGATCATTACTTTTTATCACAGAAAACATTTGCTTAATCGTAATTTTTTCTTCATCAGGAGCAATCTTTTCTTTCGGTTCTTTGACCCCCAAAACAGTTAATAACGTACAAGCAATAAAAAAGATTGAAAAAGTATAGGAAATGATACTATATCCTCTCACTGCGTTTCCAACAGTTGTAAAACTGATGATAGCATTTCCTAGAAATGCCCCAACACCAGCGAACACTACAACAAGGGTTGCGATTTGATCGCGGTCTTTTTTCTCTCTAGCGAGATTTGGAAGCATTGACCAGTAAGGAATATCATTGAGTGTAAAGGAAGCTTCCCAAACCAGATAAATTAAACCAAAAAAGACAACATAACCCCATCCTGTTGGACGGAAATTAAACATAAAAATAACTACAATTGCCGTTAATACAGCTCCTAGTAATATCCACGGTTTAAACTTACCCCAACGTGAATGTGTATTTTCAACAATGGATCCCATAATTGGGTCATTGACAGCGTCCCATACTCTCCCGATAACAAGCATAATTCCAATCACTGAAAATTGCGCTGCTGATAAGCCAAGTCCTGCAAACTGAATGTAAGTGATTAAAAAAGTAGCGACTAATTGATACATCATATCTCGTCCAATGCCGCCAACACTGTACGTCCATTTATTCCTTGAAAGTAATTTTTTCTCCATTTCAATAATATTTGATTCCATGGTATCTCCTTCATTAATAGTGGTTTATTTAAAAATCATTATATCAATTTTCAAGTGTAATTAATAGGTGTTTTTTAAAATAACAAGCATCCCTCTTCAAGTAATCTTCATCTTATGTTATATTATAGCGGGTGATATTATGAAAACAATCGAAAACTATCAAGAATTTAATGAAATTATTAAAGATCCACTAACAATCATTATTGCAAAAACAAAGACGTGTAATGTTTGTGTTCCAATTACAAAAAAATTAGAAGAGTTCATGGTTCCATATCCGAATATTCCTCTTTACCAAATCTATTTGGAGGATGTATTAGAATTTCAAGGCCAACAACTCATTTTTACTGTTCCAACCATCGTAGGATTCAGTGAAGGGAAAGAGATTTTAAGAGAATCCCGTTTTATTGATTTTGATAAAATCGAAAGATTACTTCAAATATTTAGTGAATAAAAGGTCGCAGATTGCGACCTTATTTTTTTTGGTATCGATTTGGATAATTCTTGCGAGCTAAATCCGTATAATAAAGAATAAGTTCTCCTTTTTCAGATGTATACTTATCTCGGTCGTGCTCATACTTCATCATTAATTCCTTTTTCAAAGTCACATAAGCATCTCTTGCTTCTTCATGTTCCCTTAAATAATCTCTAAAATACAGTTCATTGTAATCTCCAAAGTATCTGACATGCACATGAAAAGCTTGACCAACAAACCCTTTCTCTGTATATCCCTTTTTTAGTAGAAAATGTGGTGCATGATTATCAAAATGGACTGATACAAGATATCCATTTTCTTTTGCAACTTGCTCAAACCACTTTAAATCAGTATCTTGACCGATTTCAAGTAGAATATCGATTGTTGGTTTTGCTACAAGTCCCTCAACACTTGTAGAACCAATATGATTAATTCGCTCGATGACATTACCATATATGTTTCTTAAGATGGAAGCTTCGGATTGATATATTTGTGTCCACAAGGGATTATATTCACAGAGGATAATTGGAAATAGTTGCCATAACTCTTCATTTGTCATTTCATCAAGTTTTTTATTCATACGAGCACCTCACATTCGTCATTATAACACATTTCAAAAAATCTTGACAAAATCTTTCGAAGAGCATAAAATGAAACATGGGAATGAAGTACTCCCTGAGGAAACTTGAACCGCGTGAGCTGATGACTTCTACAACATTTTTTTGTTGTAGATTTTTTTATAGGAGGAACAAAGATGTTACTGAGTATAGCACTAATTATTCTTGTAAGTTTGACACTGACTAGTCTATTTCAAAAAATAAGGATACCCGGAATCATCGCGATGATTATTACTGGAATTATCCTTGGTTCGCTTGGATTAATTTCAGATAATATATTGGCGATATCTGCTGACTTAAGAGAGATTGCTTTAATTGTTATTTTGTTAAGAGCTGGATTAACTGTAGATTTAAATGATCTCAAAAAAGTTGGAAAAACAGCAATTCTTCTTTGTTTTATTCCCGCAACCATTGAAATCGCGACGATTGCCCTTCTAGCACCTGTCTTTTTCGATATTACATTAACCGAAAGTTTGATTCTAGGTTCTGTTATTGCAGCTGTGAGCCCAGCCATTGTCGTCCCTCGAATGATCCACTTAATTGAAAATAAATATGGCACCAAAAAATCTATTCCTCAAATGATTTTAGCGGCAGCGTCAATCGACGATATTTATGTTATTATTCTTTTCACATCCTTTGTTCAACTCTATCAAACAAATAGTTATTCTTTTATGTCACTTCTTGAAATACCACTATCGATTCTACTAGGTGCGATTGCAGGTATTCTTGTTGGATTGATACTTGTCTGGTTTTTCAAAAAATATCATTTTAGAGACACGATTAAGGTGATGATTTTATTTAGTATCAGCTTTCTATTTATTTTTCTTGAAAATACAATTAAACCCTACATCGGTTTCTCTGGATTACTTGCGATTATGGTGTTAGGGGGTACAATTCTTGAAAAATATCCTACCCTCGCTTCCAGACTTACCACTAAATTCTCAAAAATATGGGTTTTAGCTGAAATCATGTTATTTGTCCTGGTTGGTGCAATTACAGACGTGAGTGTCCTCGTAAACATCGGTCTTCTCGCAGTCGTACTGCTTCTTGCCTCGATGTTTTTCAGGATGGTCTCTGTTTATTTTATTACGGGTACTGCCAAGCTTTCAAAGAAGGAAAGAGTATTTGCGAGTTTCTCTTATCTACCAAAAGCGACTGTTCAAGCAGCGATTGGTGCAATTCCTTTATCTTTAGGAATTGAAAATGGAAACCTCATTTTGATTATCGCTGTATTGTCTATCGTTATTAGTGCGCCGATAGGAGCAATTTTAATTGATTCACTTCATGAAAAAATGTTAACTCAAGATGAATAGAAAAAGTCCACCAACGTGGACTTTTATTTTTGATTTCGAATGATTATTTCTTTCACAATTTGTTTCATTGCATTAAAATCACTGGGTTGATCATATTTGATTCTAGTCGTTGCTTTCGAATGATCAGGATATTTCATCAAAGTACTTAATTTATCAATCATCTCAAAATCAATTGTATGCATCGAAAAGAATTTGTTATTCGCCATAAAGGAAACAAAATGACGACCTTTCAGTTTAATTGTCGGCATACTATAAAATGAAACTAACGATAGATGAGGAAATTCCTCTTTCAAGAAATCTCGAACATCTTCCATCCATTCTTTTTGAATGCCTTGTAGTGAAGAAATTAATACCTCTACTTGTATCATTTAAAAACAACCTCGAGATCCATTTTAGCGACTTGACTAATTGTATTATGAATCGAACAAAATTTAGTCCCTAGTTCGGCACTTCTGGTTAATTGAGCTTCGTTTTCTCCGCCGAAAATAGTAATGACGATTTTTACGTGTTCAAGGGTTTGAACTTCACCGGTTCTTTTTTCGCCACTTACTTCTACTTCCGCTTTTTCAAAAGTTAATCTTTTTTTATTCGCGATTGCTAAAAAAGTGGAATAAAAACAAGATCCTAAAGCGCCAAACAATAAATGATATGGTCTCATTCCATTTTCTTGTGCTCCTATCAGTACTTTTCCACTAGGAGAAGTCATCTCTCCAACAAACTCGTTTGTAAAACTTAATTGTACATTGTCAACATCAAAAGCCATGAATATCACCTCATAGTATATTATACTATATAAATATTAAAATGTTTCATAAAAGACTTTTGATAGTTTACTATATTACTACACGAACAAACTTACAATGTTTGAAATTTAAAGGTTTCATTGTAAGCGCTTTATGTTATAATATGCTTGAGAAAAAAATCATTTTTTTTTGCAAAAATAACTATTCTAGAAGGGAGTGTCCTTATGAGAGATGAACTAGTCAAAGTTGTCATATGGGGTTTTGGAGCAATGGGCTCAGGTATGGCCAGAATGATTCTTCGAAAAAAAGGGTTTGATATTGTTGGCGTATGTGATCATAGTGAAGACCTTTACGGCAAAAGTATGTTCGATTTACTAAAAAAAGATCCTGTATCTCATGATGTTATCATCTGTAATGATATTGAAAAGACACTTCATGATACAGAACCTGAAATTGTTCTTTTAGCCACAGACTCTTTTTTAAAGGGAGCATTTCCAAAAATTAAGTTGTTAATAGAGCATGGATGCAATGTGATTTGTACTGCAGAAGAAATGGCTTACCCCCACGCGACAAACCCAATACTTGCAAGCGAGATTCATACTTTAGCAAAATTACATAAAGTGACGGTTCTTGGCACTGGAATCACCCCTGGAATGATGATGGACTTAATGGCTGTAACATTAACGGGTGTGATGCGAGATGTCAAAGAATTTCATATTACAAGGATAAATAGTTTATCTCCATTTGGAAAAACAATTATGGAATCGCAAGGTGTCGGCTTTAGCATCCATGATTTTCAAGATAAACGGAATAAAAATCAGATTACTGGCCATGTTGGCTTTAAAGAAAGTACTTTTATGATTGCCTCTGCATTAGGACTGAATGTCGAAAGTTTTCACCAAAGTATGGATCCAATTATAACGAATGTTGATCGAAAATCTCCTTATGGTTTTGCGCCACGCGGAAATGTCTGTGGTGTCGATATGAGAGCGATAGCGATGTTAGAACATCGTATTCCAATTCACTTGCATCATCCTCAACAAATAGAGCCTGGACTTGAAGGTGTGCAAACAAAAGACGAGATAATCATCCATGGAACGCCAGAAGTTCATATGACGATTTCACCTGAGGTCGATGGCGGTATCGGTACAATTGCCATTTGTGTGAACATGATACCTCATGTTATTAATGCTAAACCTGGACTAAAAACGATGATTGATTTACCTGTTCCTAGAGCAATTATGGGCGATGTTCGCTTTCTTTTAGACGAAGACTAATCTATAAAAAAACCACCAAAATTGGTGGTTTCATCTTTCTACTTTTGTTTATTTCTAATATGAATAACTGTATTTATCTTCTTAATTTCAAATTCAGGCATTTTTTCAAAGAAGGCTAAATGACGGATATTTTCGCCATAATTACGAGGATGAAATCCTGGAAATTTTCGTTGGATAAGTTGTGCCACTAAACTCCAATAAGCCCATCCATCATCTTCCATATTTTGATTAATAATATTTTTTAATTCGACTTTGATTTTATTAAGCGGTGTAATGGAACTTTCAAGTTTATTCGTTGTTTGTTTAGTGGATTTCGATTTGGTGGCAGGAACTTCTTTCTTTTCTTCAACGGTTGCTTGCTTTTCAGTCGATAACATTTTATCTAGATAAGCAAAATTTTCACAGGAGTTAACTAAAGAAATTGGTGTTTTACTTTCACCCATACCAAAAACAAACATATTGTCTTCTCGAAGTCTTGTCACAAGTTTCGTGAAGTCGCTATCACTTGAAACAATACAAAAACTATTGACTTTTCCAGAATATAAAATATCCATTGCATCAATGATCAACGTAAAGTCAGAAGCATTTTTCCCAGATGTATACGCATACTGTTGGACTGGTGTTAGACCAAATTCACTGATTCTTTGTTTCCATGGGTTGAGTTGTGGTGTAGTCCAATCGCCATAAACTCTACGATAGTTTATTTTCCCATATTTATTCGCTTCATCAACTATTAATTCGATGTAGCTTGGACTAATATTTTCCGCATCAATTAGCAATGCAATACTTTTATTTTCAATATCCATAGTTTCACCTCTATATTTCATTATAACAAAAAAGTATTAAAAAACGTAGCACTTATTTAAAGGGAGAGCAAATGAACAAATATCAAGTATTAAATGATTGGATTCAAGAAGTAAAAGAATTATGTGAGCCAAAAGAAGTCGTGATGTGGCATGGAACAAAAAAGGAATACACTGACTTGCTGGACCAAATGGTTCTTGATAAAAAGGCGATTCTACTCAATCAAGAGAAAAGACCCGGATGTTATCTTTTTAGAACTGACATTAGCGATGTCGCTCGAGTAGAAAATCGTACTTTTATTTCTACTGAACTACAAAGAAACGCAGGTCCAACAAATAATTGGATTTCTCCTCAGGTTTTAAAACCGATTATGACGGATTTATACCGTGGGTCAATGAAAGGTAGAACGATGTATGTCATTCCTTTTTCTATGGGGCCAATTTCTTCTCCTTATGCAAAACTTGGCGTTGAAATCACTGATAGTCCGTATGTTACCGTTCATATGCATATAATGACAAGAACAGGGGATCAAGCCTATGACTTAATCAATGGCGATAACTTTGTGAAAGCACTCCATAGTGTTGGCTATCCTTTAGATGAATTCCAAAAAGATGTTCCTTGGCCATGTGCACCAATCGAGCAAAAATATATATCACAGTTCCCTGAAGAAAATATGATTTGGTCTTATGGATCAGGCTATGGAGGAAATGCACTTCTTGGCAAAAAATGTTTTGCATTAAGAATTGCTTCGGCAAAAGCAAGCAAAGAAGGCTGGCTTGCAGAGCATATGCTCATCTTAAAACTGACTTCACCGCTTCATGAAGTGAAATATATCACTGGTGCTTTTCCAAGCGCTTGTGGAAAAACGAATTTAGCAATGATCAATCCTAGCCTCGCTGGATGGAAAGCCGAAACATTAGGAGATGATATTGCTTGGATGCACTTTGATAATGAAGGTTACCTTAAAGCAATTAATCCTGAAGCCGGTTTCTTTGGCGTTGCGCCAGGCACATCGTATAAAAGCAATCCCAATGCAATGATTACTATGGAAAAGGATACCTTATTCACAAATGTTGCTTTAACGGATGATGGTGATGTTTGGTGGGAAGATATGACTGAAGAAGCTCCAGAACATCTCATTGATTGGTTAGGCAACGATTGGTATCGAGGAATGCAAGAAAAACCAGCGCATCCAAATTCAAGATTTACGTCTCCAATTATAAATAATCCTATCGTCGCTTCAAACTTCGATGACCCTGAAGGCGTGCCAATCAGCGCAATCTTATTTGGTGGCCGTCGCCCAAACACCATTCCATTAATCCATCAAAGTTTTTCTTTTCAGCACGGAGTATTTTTGGGCTCAATCATGGGGTCTGAAATTACAAAAGCAGTGATTTCAAAAGAGTATGGAAAAGTAAGAAGAGATCCATTTGCGATGTTACCATTTATTGGTTATCACATTGCCGATTATGTAGCACATTGGCTAAAACTCGGAAAAACACATGAACAAAGTCATCTTCCAAAGATTTTTTATATTAACTGGTTCCGCAAAGAAAATGGAAAGTATCTTTGGCCAGGTTTTGGTGAAAATGTTCGAATTTTAGAATGGGTATTCAAACGAATTGATCATAAAGTAGACGCAATTAAATCTCCTATAGGTTATCTTCCAAAATATGAAGATTTAAATTTAGAAGGCTTAAATATCGACAAAGATATATTTGATAAAATATTTAAAATTGATCCTACTGAATGGCTTGAAGAAGTAAGAAAGATTGAAGAGCATTATCAAATATATGGTGATTTATTGCCTGGCGAACTCCGAGATGAACTAAATCAACTAGAAAGCAGATTACATATAGAAAAAAGCGCTATTTAGCGCTTTTTTTATGGAAAACAACATATTCAATTTGCGTCTTGCCAATAAAATGATTTAGATTTTTTACAATCAAGTCTTTTAGACGTACTTGCATATAGGGACTAGAACTAGCATTATGTGGAGTGATAAATACATTCTCCATAGTCCATAATGGATGATTACTTGGGAGTGGTTCTGGCGTTAAAGTATCAAGTCCAGCACCTCGTATCTTCTTTTCTTCTAACAACTCAACAAGCGCGTCTTGATCAATCACTTTACCTCTAGCCACGTTAATGAGTAGCGCTTCTTCTTTCATCAATGATAATTTTTGTTTATCCAGTAAATGGAAAGTTTTCTCATTCAGTGGAATTGCGACGATAACATAATCGCTTCGTTTAAGTAGTTCTTCGAGGCCATCATTACCCGTCAGAATTTCATCAAAATATTCAACATCCTCTTGTTTTGTCCGATAACCAAGGATATGTGTATCAAAACTTTTCATCCTTTTTGCGGTTTCTTTTCCGATAGATCCCGTACCTAAAATTCCTACAGTAGATCCGCTTAATTCAGGTTCTTTACGAATTGGCGACCAAGTGCCAGTCTCCATCATTTTTAAATAATGTTTTACATTGCGATTCAGGACAAATATCTTAGTGAATACATCCTCAGCAATAGACGTTGAAAAAATATCTACCGCGTTTGAAACAATAATATCTTTTCCTTCAAAAGGTGAGAAATCAAAATTATCATATCCGGCCATCAACAGTTGAACAAATTTTAAATTATCAAATCGATTTAAATCTTGGTCTTTAAAGAAATCAGGCATGACCGCGATTACGTCTGAAAGATAAGCGTCTTTTGGATCGGTAATAAAAGTCACTTCTGGAAAAGTATTTAATAATTCTTCAGTATGGATATGTCCTATTGATTTTGGATTAAAATAGACGAACATAAGTTTCACATCCCTTCAAAAATCTATTATAACAAATAAAACGCTTACTGTCTTAAATTTTATTTTGAGACTCAAAGGAAAACGTTTTATAATGCATTTTCTTTCGCATTTCATAAAATGAAATGATACAATGGGTTGGATTTTCACGAAAGAGGTGCACTATGTCAAAGAAAAAAGTATTAATCATCGGGGGCGTTGCGGGAGGAGCATCTACAGCTGCTAGACTACGTCGACTTGATGAACATGCAGAAATCATTATGTTTGAAAGAGGCGAATATATATCATTCGCCAATTGTGGTTTACCCTATTACATTGGTGGAGTCATTTCATCAAGAGACTCATTACTCGTTCAAACAGTCGAAGATATGCAAAACAAATATAATATCGATGTTCGTATTTTTAGTGAGGTAACGAATATTGATCCCTCAGCAAAAAAAGTAACGGTAACAAATGTTAACACTGGCGAAAGCTATGAAGAGACTTATGATTCAATCGTTATTTCCACTGGAGCTTATCCGGTTAAGCCACCGATTCCTGGAATCAATGATGCCAAAAATCTATTTACACTTCGTAATATTCCAGATACTGACGCAATTAAAACATATATCGAAACTTTTAATCCTAAACGTGCTACGGTGATTGGCGCTGGATTTATTGGCATCGAAATGGCTGAAAACCTTTCTCACTTAGGAATTAAGGTAACTATCGTAGAAATGGCTAATCAGATCATGGCTCCTATTGATTACGAATTAGCGCAAATTCTTCATCAACATGTTCGCGACCAAAATGTAACACTCATTTTAAATGATGGCGTTAAATCGTTTGAAGATGATGGAAAACAAATTCACCTATCCAGTGGAAAAGTCATCCATTCTGACTTAATCATTTTCGCTATTGGTGTTCGAAGCGAAAATATCTTGGCAAAAAAAGCAGGTTTAGCTATCGGCGAACGTGGGGGAATTAAAGTAGACAATCACTTACGTACAACCGATCCAAGTATATATGCAATTGGTGATGCAATTGAAGTGACCGATTTTGTAACAAAAACAGAAACAATGATTCCACTCGCTGGACCAGCGAACAAGCAAGGAAGAATTGCGGCAGGTAATATTGCCGGAAGAGATGAAGTCTATGAAGGAACGATGGGAACATCCGTTGCGAAAGTCTTTGATTATACCGTAGGTTCTACTGGAAATAATGAAAAAACACTTAAAAAGTCACATATAAACTATAAAGTAATCCATTTACACCCAGGTTCCCATGCAGGATATTATCCAGGTGCAGCCACGATTTCAATGAAGGTAATCTATAATACAGATAATTTAGAAATTCTAGGTGCACAAGCCGTAGGACTTGAGGGTATAGATAAAAGAATTGATGTCATTGCGACTGCTATTAAGGCAAGAATGAAAGTGACGGATTTAAAAGACTTAGAATTATCCTACGCTCCTCCGTTCTCAAGTGCAAAAGATCCAGTGAATATGGTCGGATATATTGCGGAAAACATCATCGAAGGTCTTGTCGAAACGATTGATTTAAGCCTCGTAGATGAACTCGTAAAACGTGGAGAATTTATCCTCGACGTTAGAGAAGAAATAGAAAACGAACTTGGAACAATCAATGGTTCCGTGAATATACCATTCCCACAAATTCGTTCAAGATTAAACGAACTTCCAAAAGATAAAAAAATCTATGTTTTCTGTCAAGCAGGATTACGAGGATATGCGGTTTGCCGAATTCTAAATCAACATGGATTCCATGCAATTAACCTCGATGGAGGATACAAGACTTATCAATGCGTAAACGATAATGTTGAATACTCTGAATGTGGTAAAAATGTGGACGATTCCGGTTCATTGAACATCAAGGAACTGCACTTGAAAGAAGAGAATAAACTTCCAGCAGCGACTGTTTCAGTAGATGCTTGTGGTTTACAATGTCCTGGTCCAATTGTCATGGTCTATAAAACTTTAGCCGGAATGAATGATGGTGATGTTTTAGAAATCAAAGCATCCGATCCGGGATTTATGAAAGATATACGTAACTGGACTGAAAAAACTAAAAACACTTTACTTGAAGTTAAAAAGGAAGACAAAACAATCTACGCTACCATTAAAAAGGGCAATGCTGATCTTAGCCAAAATAAAGATGTTATCGTCACAGAACAAAAGAACGGTTCTACGATTGTTGTATTTAGTCAAGATTTAGATAAAGCAATTGCTGCATTTATCATTGCTCAAGGTGCTTTAGCAATGGGTAAAGAAGTATCCATGTTCTTCACATTTTGGGGATTAAACATCTTAAGAAAAACGAAAAAAACCAAAGTCAAAAAACTCTTTATTGAAAAGATGTTTGGATGGATGATGCCAAGAGGCACTGAAAAACTACCGATTTCTAATATGAATATGTTAGGAATGGGTCCTAAAATGATTAAATCGATTATGAAGAAGAAAAATGTTGATTCCTTACAATTGTTAATGCAAAATGCTCAAAAATTAGGCGTTAAAATTACTGCCTGCGCCATGTCGATGGACATCATGGGAATTCATAAAGAAGAACTCATTGATGGCATTGAGATTGCAGGTGTCGCATCTTACCTTTCTGACACAACAGATGCAAATCATAACCTATTTATCTAAAAAGCCATTCGTGGCTTTTTTTCTTTTCTTTTGAAAGCAATTTTGATATAATAACATTAATCTTGGGAGGCTTATATGAAGAAACGATTTGTTTTATATTTATTATTAATTATGTTCACTTCTTTGCTAATTGCATGTGATTTTAAAAATAATTCGAATACTGAAACAACGACTTTTTTAACTAGTGAACAACGGATTACCGTGCCTTCAACAACGTCTACATTATCTCCCTTAACGACTACTTCAACTACAACAGTAAATACTTATCCTGCGGTCGATGGAGAACCTTTTATTCCTAGCGGTTATTCTCTTCTTCAAGATGAACTTGATGTTGTTGGTATTCCTTCCATGGGCGATGTTAAGGTCTTGGTTTTCGCGGTTGATTTTTCAGACTATCCTAGTTCCTCCTCATCAACGTCGCTTGATGACATTGAAAAAGCCTTTAATGGTGATCGTAGCGAATTGACCTATGAATCCCTTCAAAGTTATTATGATGCAAGCTCCTACGGACAACTTCACATTAGCGCTGATGTCTATGGATACTATAGAGCATCTCATCCGTCAACGTATTATGAGGATGAATATGATAAACTATGGGCAACCGATCAGTGGGGAAACTGGCTCTATAATGATGATGAAGTCACCTATCCTGATTCTGATATCATCTTTGATATTTTAAATTATTATGATAATCAAATCGATTATAGCGATTATGATGCAAATGGTGATGGTTATATTGATGGAATCTATATCGTATATACTCATCCAGTCAGTTTCTATTCGGGTTCTGATTTATGGTGGGCCTATACTGATTCATATATTTACGAGGGCGATGTATTTGATTCTGTTGAACCGTACTATTTTGTTTGGTCAGGCACAGGATTTTTTGAAGAAGGTCAAGATAACATTAATGCAAGAACAATTATCCATGAGACGGGACACATGATGGGACTTGAGGACTATTATGATTACTATGAAGAGGATATCTACAATAATAGTGGAGGACTCGGTGGCGCAGACATGATGGATTTTG
>JBFXGX010000002.1:0-152113 GCA_050177605.1 Candidatus Izemoplasmatales bacterium
AATGAATAAAGTTATCGCTGTCAAGAAAAAAACATTGACAGCGGTATTTTTTTTTGATATAATATACACGATTTTTGATAAACAGGAGGAAACGAACATGGTGAAAATTAGATTACAAAGATTTGGAACAACAAAACGCCCATTCTATCGTATTGTCGCTGCTGAGGCTACGAAAAGAAGAGATGGTAGATATTTAGAAATCATTGGACAATATGATCCAACGAGAGAACCAGCATTTGTCCAAATTAACAACGAGTTAGCACTTAAATGGCTTTCTAATGGCGCACAACCTACAGACACAGTTAAAAGTTTATTCACTAAAGCTGGCATTAACGCTGCTTTCTTAGCATCAAAGAAAAATAAGTAGGTCTTTTTAAAATGGCTGTTAATTTTGAAAAGTTAGTCCTTGATTTAGTAACTCCACTCGTCATTCATCCAGAAGATTTATTGGTGAAGAAATTCTCTGAAGATGAAGAATCAATCACGATTCAAGTGTTGGTTAATAAAGAGGACTTAGGAAGAGTTATTGGTAAAGGCGGCAAAATTGCAAACGCAATCAGAACCATTTCCTATGCAGCAGCATCAAGAATTGGAAAAAGAATCAATATTGATATCGAC
Source organism: Candidatus Izemoplasmatales bacterium (assembly GCA_050177605.1). GTDB lineage: Bacteria > Bacillota_I > Bacilli_A > Izemoplasmatales > Hujiaoplasmataceae > JAHIVB01. The sequence goes on from JBFXGX010000002.1 coordinate 619, forward strand.
TCATTCGAATAAGTAAGAAAGTTGGGGGTACTATGGATCATGTTATTGCAGTCAGTGCCTGTCTACTCGGGTACAACTGTAAATACAATGGTGGAAACAATTTAAATCCTAAATTGATGAAACTTTTACAAGGCAAAAAAATCATACCTATTTGTCCTGAACAACTAGGTGGACTTTCTACACCACGAATTCCTTCGGAAATCATGAGTGATGGTGAGACAGTATATGATCAAGCCGGCCATGACACCACCCTCTTTTTCGAAAGAGGAAAGCAAGCAACCTATATGATTCTTGAACAACACAAATGCCACCAAGTCATCCTTAAAGATGGGTCTCCATCTTGTGGATACAAGACGATTTACGATGGGTCATTTACTGGACGTAAAATCCCGGGTGAAGGAATCACTTGCAAGTACTTAAGAGAAAAAGGAATTGAAATCTTAGAAGTTACAGAAGAAGGAGAGCTGTAGTGCTCCCTTTTTTTTGTGAGATGTGTTACAATGTAGTAGTAAAAATTTAAAGAAAAGAGTAAATTATGGAATTAAAACAAGAGATTCAAAAAGCAATAGAAGAGATGGGTTTCGTCGAATTCACTGAAATTCAAAAAGGAACCATTCCCCTACTTCTTGGTGGGAAAGATGTCATCGGACATTCTCATACAGGAACTGGAAAAACCGCAGCGTTTGGGATACCTATTTTAGAGAAAGTTGATTTCTCATTAAATCAGGTTCAAGCGCTTATTTTAGCACCTACACGTGAACTAGCTGTTCAAATTCATGATGAAATGATGAGAATGGCCAAATATATCGACAATTGTAAAATCGTTACCGTGTTTGGTGGAGATCCAATCACAAGACAAATCTATCAATTAAAACAAAAACCTCAAATTATTGTTGGTACACCTGGTAGAACAATAGACCATATGACAAGAAAAACGATTCGTTTTGATAATGTAAAGTTTATGGTACTTGATGAAGCAGATGAAATGTTAAAAATGGGCTTCCAAGAAGACATTGAAACGATATTTCAAGCACTACCAGTAGAAAGACAAAACTTAATGTTTTCCGCAACAATGCCAAAACCAATCTTACAACTTGCGAAAAGTTATATGATTGAACCAGAGATTGTTAGAGTGATTGGTGAAGAAACAACGAACACTGATGTTGTTCAATATTACTATAAAGTTCGTAAAGAAAATAAAACGGAAGCATTATACCGTCTTATCAATATTTACCATCCAAAATTATCACTTGTCTTTTGTAACACGAAAGTTCAAGTTGATGAATTAACTCAAGAACTGATTGAACGTGGTATTAATTGTGATAAAATCCATGGAGATTTACCGCAAACCACGAGACTTGACGTCTTAAAAAAATTCCATAATGGGATTATTGAAGTTTTAGTCGCAACCGATGTTGCTGCACGTGGACTTGATATTAAAGCAGTTGAAGCCGTATTTAATTATGATGTTCCTGAAAAAGCAGATTACTATGTTCACCGTATCGGTAGAACAGGACGTATCGGAAATATCGGGTATTCTTTCACACTCGTTTCGAAAGGTGAAATGAAACAAGTGGAAGAAATTGAACGAATTACGAAAACGAAGATTAAGAAAAGAAACATTCCAACTTACGATAAAGTTCAAGATGTTAAAAACGATAAATTAATTGAAGAAATTATTTATATTTTTGAAAACAATTCCTTTGATGAAGAATATGAAATTCTAAATAAAGCAATTGGTCAAAAATTATCGGAAGATCAAATTATTGTTGCTCTTTTAAAGAAAATCAAAAGAGAAAACAATGCTGAAATCAATGATAAAGACATCAATGAAGAATTCGAACTTCGTGATAGAAAAAGATCTTTCAACCAATCAAATAATGATGCGAAAGATACTCGTTTCCACCTTAATTTAGGGAAAAATGATGATTTAACAGTTTCTGACATTTTAGATTATATTCGCACGAAGGTTCGTATTGAATCGAAAGAAATCCAAGATATTGCAATCTTAACTGAATTTTCTTTCTTTACAGTACCTTCAAAGTTCGCTGATGAGATCATGTCAAAATGTAATAATTCAAAATTAAAAGGGAAAAAAGCTTCATTACAAATATCTAGAAAACCTCGAAAACCAACCAATTACCGCAGATAATTAATTCTTCCTCTTCTTGACAAATCTACTTTTACTTATATAATGAAATCATAGGTTATTTAAGGGAGAAAAAAAGATGAAAAAATTAGGCGTACTCGTATGTACGAATTCGGCACTAGATTACATTCCTCATGATTATGATATTCGTATCATTCGATCCACTATTTTAATGGGTGGAAAAGAATATGTTGATTATGAAGAATTAACCGCATCAAAATATTATGAGATGTTAGAAGAAGATCCATCTCTATTCCCTCGTACTGCGATGGCTTCAACAGGAACAATGTTGGAAGCATATGAAAAATTAAGAGATGAAGGATGCGATGAAGCAATTTTCATTACGATATCCTCGAAGATGAGTGGTATATACGAAAATGCTATGATTGCGAAAAATATGGTTGAAGGGATTAAAGTAACCGTATTTGATTCAAAAACAGTTGGGTACTTACAATGTAAGATGGCATTTCTTGCTCATGACATGGCAAAAGAGGGTGCTTCGATGGATGAAATCATCGAAGAACTATCTTATATTCGCGACAATAATCATATTTATTTTGCTGTCAATGATTTAAAATATCTTGTTAAAAACGGTCGACTTTCAAACGCCGCAGGATTTGTCGCAGATGTATTAAAAATTAAACCTTTGCTCGAGATAGATAAATCTGGGGCAGTTGTTTCCATAGAAAAAATAAGAACTTTCCATAAAGCAGTTGATCGTGTTCTTGAAAAGTTTCTAGAAGAAACAAAAGGCAAAAAAGTAGAAGCTTTCATCATTCATGCGAATAATCCTGAAATGGTAGATTATTTAAGAAAAAGAGTATTAGAAGAACGTGAAGACATTAAAGAAGTCAAAGATTATTTATTAACGCCTGCTGTGGGTGCTCATTCTGGTCCTAAGGCGATTACAATAGGATATTTGCTCTTAAAATAGAGGTGTTTTATGATTCATAGTGATGTTATTAGAGGACATATCGATACGATTATCTTAAAATTATTGTTTGAAAAAGATATGTATGGATATGAAATCGCGAATGAAATAACCGAGAGAACAAAAAACAAGTTTAATATAAAAGAGGCGACACTTTATAGTGTCGTTACTCGTTTAGAATCGAAAGAGTTGATTACTTCTTATATGGGGGAAAAGACGCATGGAGGAAAAAGACGATATTATCGACTGACGCCACTTGGAAAAGCATATTACAAAGAAATGCTTGATGAATGGGCTTTACTTCGTGAAATTATGAGCAATATGTTAGGAAGTGACGATTTATGAACAGTATAAAACACTTTGTGTCAAAACTCTTGAAAGATTATTTTAACGATCAAGATAAGAAAGAACTTATTGAAATTCTGACAAGATCTCTAGAAGAAAAAGTGGAAGATTTGGTTGAACAAGGTTCTACCAAAGAAGAAGCGATTAAAAAATCGATGATGGAATTTGGAAGTACAGAAGATATTTTAAATGCATTTCCAGAAAAAAAATCGAAAGAACAATCCATGATAAGAAGAAGAAAAAGTCAATTTTTCTTCGCCCTCTTTGGCTACCTACTGATTGTCGGACTTGCAATCTTCTTTAATTTTACCTTCTTCGATTTCTTCGGTGGAATGTATTGGTTCGTGGTTGTTACGATCGCTGTTTTCTTTTGGCCACTTGTGATGTTATACCGTTATTTACTGAGTAAAAGATAGGAAAGTAGTGATACCTTGAATCTTCGAAAAACCATTTTTATAGGAATCTTGATTTCAATTAGCATTGTTTTATCGATCTTAGAATCAATGATTTCTGTTTCGCTTTTTATCATTCCCGGTGTCAAACTTGGGCTGGCCAATATCATCACGTTAATTGTGCTTTACATTTATGGAGAAAAAGAAGCTTTGATTGTTGTTGTAATTCGCATCCTGCTTGTAGCCTTAATTTCTCCAGTATCGACAATCATTAGTTTCTCACTAAGTATTAGTGGAGGATTCTTTGCGATTATTACGATGATTCTTCTTCGTAAAATCAAAACGTTATCCATCATTTCTGTTTCAGTGATGGGATCCTTGATGCATATGGTTGGGCAAATTCTTTTAGCTATATTTTTACTCGACACGCCAACGCTCATTTTTTATCTACCCTATATGATTCTGTTATCGATTCCTACAGGAATATTTACAGGATATGTTGGAAAGAAAATGGTGTATATCTTCAACCATCAACTCTCCAAATTAAAGTAAAATAAAAGCAACTCTGCTCGAGTTGCTATTTTTTTTAGTTGTTAGGCCACTGATATAGGTAATTCTCAAAACATAAACTATATTCAATTGATCCATCTTGTAAATACCAAATGGCTTCAAGGCCATCCGTACTATTTACGAATGCTTGTCCTTCTTCCACGGTCATTAAAAAGATTGCGGTAGAAAAGATATCAGCAAGTCCACCATCTTCATAAAATATGGTAACACTCATCGCTTCTCCTCCAGGATAGTTTGTTCTTGGATCAATAATATGATGATAGACGACGCCATCTTCGCCAACAAAATAACGTTGATAGTTTCCACTTGTAACGACTGCGACATCATTTGGGATTTTCAAGTAAACAAAATAGGAAGTATTCAGTGAAAAGCCGATTTCTGGTTTTGTTAAAGCTACATAATAATAGCCATCCCCATTGTTTGGATTCGTACCACCCGTTTTGATGTTGGAATTACCCACATTGAGTAAATACTTAATATTGAGAGAGTCATAATAATCGCTTAAAATTTCGCTTACATACCCTTTTCCATATCCACCTAAATCGATACTCATTCCATCTTCTAAGAACGTTAAGGACAAATCTTCACTATTTAAGCTTACATTTGATGGATTTGTTGGAAAAGAGATGCCATCAATCAATTCACTTGGGACAGGACACACATTATAAGCAAGGGATACAGTCGTATCACAACTTTCACTTTCTCTGGCGTTATGCCATATCTTGAGCACAGGGTCTAGTGCAATATTGAATAACGAAACATGATCCACTTGAACGATATCTTCGTTTTCTAAACCAAACTGAATAACATCGAATAATTCTTGACTAAGATAAGAAGTTTCATCATTTGCTTGATTGATCGAGTAGACATTTGTTATTCCTTCATAGGGATGATATTTGTCTAAATATTGATGATAGGTTGATAAAATATTCTCTGTATAGGCATAGATATCATCCACATCATACGTATCTGCTTTGGTCACATAGAGTTTTAGTAACACTGTAGTATCAAAATAAGAAGTGTAGGTCACTTGACAAACATAAACATCCTCCGTAGCGCCAAGGTCGCAAATGTCAGGATTTGGATTTTCAAACGAAGTTGTACATCCACTTAACAAAAAGACCAAAAGAAGCGTTAATGGAAGGATTAATAATTTTTTCATTGTTCTCACCTTGCTATATTATATCAAAAACAGAAATGATTTCAAAATGATATCTGTGTGATGATTCTAGATTTTTTTATCTAGATAAGATATAATATGGATGAAACGAGGGTTCACCCATGAAGAAAAACGATATCTATCTCATCATCATCTTATTTATGGTCGGCATTCTTTCCTTAATTGGAATCAAACTCTACGAGAATTACTCCGCTACAGGCAATGTTTATGCCAAAGTCTTCTATCAAGATGAACTAATATTAATGATTGACCTCCAAAATGATGAATATACCGTCTACAATACACCATTTAAGGACATGATTGATACAGGGAGAAGTAGTGAAGGAATATTCTATGTACCGGGAACAGTGACGACCGACATGTCTGCTTTATATGAAGTTGATGAATACGCGAAAAATAATCAAATTATCGGGATTAAGTTACAGGTACTAGATGGGGCGATTGCGGTCGTTTATCAAGAAAGTCCAAAGGATGTTTGTGAACTTCAAGGCTACACCAGTTCAAGTCTTCAACCTTTGGTTTGTTTACCCAATGAACTAGTCGTTGATATCTATACGAATTTAGAAAGCGATCAGTTTATCCCTGACGCCATATTGGAGTGATTTTATGAGTTTAAATCAAATGTTTTTTATCGTTCGCATTATTCTTACAGTTGTATCCACATTGTTTATCTTTAATGCGGTTCAACGAATTGATTTACAGAAGATTTTTAAGCAGGGTAGCGGAAATGAAATACGCTTGTTAATGATGGTTTCTTCTTTTATACTTGGGTATTTATTTACCGATGCGATTGTCTCTTTGTTTATCGAACTATTTTCATATCTATAAAAAAAGAATGACGATCTACTCAGGTCGTCATTTTTTATTCATAGATTTCGATTACTTCATGATTCTCTATAGTAGGCTCTGAATGAATCTTTTCCGTGATGGATGTAACAAGCTCTGGATATTGATCCGTCGCTATTTTGATTTTTAGATGAATTTCATCACTGTAAGAAGCACTTAAGACACTTGTTCGATCGTTTAAGATAGGCTCTATTTGATGATGTTCTTTATAACCAATCGTTAAATCAAAGATGGTATACGATAATTTATAACTATATTCCGCATCGACGAGTAAACTTGATATTGATTTTGTATAAGCTCTCACAAGTCCAGATGCGCCAAGGAGCTTTCCACCAAAGTATCTGATTGTGATGGCTAAAACATTCGTCAAATCATTTTTCTTTAAAACTTCTAGCATTGGAATTCCAGCAGTTTTTTGAGGTTCTCCATCATCACTAGCCTTTTGCGATTCTTGGTTGTCCCCCACAATATAGGCATAACAATAATGTGTTGCATTTGGATACTGAGATTTTATTTCTGTTAAGTTTTCCAGCGCTTCCTCTACCGTTTGAATAGGAATTACTATACCGATAAACCTTGACATATCAAGGATTATTTCGCCTTGGTATGGTTTCTTCAGTGAACGCATATTCATCACCCAACTTATTATATCATGATTTGCTTTTTATGTACTACAAGTAACCAATATTATGTTATAATATGAGAGGTGATTTAATGTGATGAATCGATTAGAATTAGGAAAAGAAGTGATTTTAAAACTTCACGAACAAGGGTATCTTGCGTATTTTGTTGGTGGCTTTGTGAGAGATTTTCTCCTTGGCATTCCAAGCGATGATATCGATATTACCACAAGTTGTCGTCCTGAAAATGTATTAAGTTTATTTGAAGGTAGTAAGGCTACAGGAATTAAATATGGGACTGTCACTGTATTTCATAAGGGAGAATCCTTTGAGGTGACGACTTTTCGTATGGATGGTCTCTATCAAAACCATCGACACCCTGAAGATGTCGAGTATAGCACGAAACTGGATGAAGACTTAGTGAGAAGAGACTTCACAATGAATGCTCTCGCGATGGATATTCACGGTGAGATTGTCGATTTATTCAATGGGCTAGATGATATGAGAAACCATCTGATTCGTGCTGTTGGAGATCCGGATCGCAGATTTAGTGAGGATGCATTAAGAATTCTTCGCGCATTCAGATTTGTATCAAAACTGGATTTTGTAATTGAAAAACATACAAAAAAGGCCATCTTTGATCAAAAAGAATTAATTCTTACGCTTGCCAATGAACGGATTATTCAAGAAATGACAAAAATCATCCGTTATCCTTATGTGAATCATGCATTTAAAAAAATGATTGATATCGGAATTGATCAACTTTTACCTTCTCTCAGAGAAGGGATTCAGTTCCTTGTTTCAACCGATCAACAACTCCATGATAAATTAGAATTTTTTACACTTTGTTTCTATTTATCTCATGGGGAAGTAGATGAATCGTGGCGTTTTTCCAATAAGGAAAAACGATTGATGAGTGAAGCAATCAATTTGATGAGTGTAACCCAAGAGGATGAGTTTCAGTTACTTCATGTGTACACTTTTAAAAAAGAAGTATGTTTGCTCGCAAACAAACTGAATGTCATTCTCAATCCATCGAACAATCAAGAAGAAAGAATTCTATCGATCGATGCATCCTTACCCATTCGTAAGACATGTGATCTTGCCTTTAAAGGTGGAGATATTCTTGCACTGACTGATTTAAAAGATGCCGAGATTATTGGTGATATCATCGATGACATCATTTATAAAGTTTTACATCAAGAATTACGTAACGACTATCAAGAATTAAAAGAATACACAATGAAAACATATTTTAAAAAGTAGGAAGAACGATGGACACAAGAACCTTTTATCCTTATTTAGATAATTTTGATGAACTCACAATTATCGTACCACTCAAGCATTACCGCGATAACAATACTTATAAACTTCTTGGAAACGATGAAGAAATCGAACTCAAAGTATTTCAAAAAGTGAATCTAGGCAGCGAAGTCAAACTCATCTGCTCTTTTGATGCCTATATTGATTTAGGGAAAAAGTATTGCGTACAGAATGAAGAAGAGGAGAAATCTGAACTTTATACTGGAAAGATTGTCAGAACAGAACTATTTGATAACATCTACAATTACAAGAAAAGTGATTTAGGTTTTACGTATACAAGTGAATCAACCAAATTTAAAATTTGGACTCCAGTCGCAAAATATGTTCATCTTGAATTGGTAGATTTAAATGGAATCACGGAAATTCATGATTTGTTATATACTAATTCAGGGGTTTGGCGTATCTTAATTGATGGTGATCTTGATGGATATAAATATCGATATCATGTCTACGTTAATGGAAAAGAACATATTGTTACGGATCCTTATGCAATCGCTTCTACACCTTTGAGTGAATTCAGCGTGGTAATCGATAAATCGAAAACGTATCAAATGAAACATCACTTCCATTTTAGTGGTGAATTACAAGATGCGATTATCTATGAAGCAAGTGTTCGCGATTTTTCTATCGATGAAAGTGTTCCTTTTAAAAACCGTGGAAAGTTTATAAGTTTCACAGAAACCGGACTCAAAACTTTAGCAGGGAACCCTGCGGGACTAGATTATCTCGTTGAACTTGGGATTACCCATGTTCAATTAATGCCTATTTTTGATTTTGATGGCGTTGACGAATTTGATGTTCATGGGTCATATAATTGGGGATACAATCCACGTCAATTCAATGTTCCACAAGGATGGTTTAGTACAAACCCTGCGGATCCATATAATCGAATCAATGATTTAAAAATGATGGTTGATACACTTCATTCAAAAGGAATTGGAGTGATTATGGATGTCGTCTACAATCATGTCTATAATCCAACCAATTTTCCAATTGAACGACTCGTTCCTGGTTATCTATACCATGTCGATAGACAAGGAATCTATACTTCCGTAAGCGGATGTGGTAATGATTTAGCAACCCACCGAAAAATGGTTAGAAAACTAATTTTAGACTCTGTCCTCTTTTGGGTGAATGAATACAAAATCGATGGATTCCGTTTTGACTTAATGGGACTCATTGATTTTGAAACAATGAATGAGATTCGTCAAGAATTACACTCCATCAGTAAGCATTTAGTCGTTTATGGTGAAGGATGGAAGATGTACTCTTCGAACCAAGCAGATCGTATGGCGCATATGAGTAACAAAAACGTTATTCATACCATTGGATTCTTTAATGATTCGTTTAGAGAAACCATTAAAGGGGCAACCTTCGATTTAAAAGTACCAGGATTTGTTTTCGGTAATACGACAAAATCAGAACAAGTCAAACAATTATTACTGGGTAGCGCATATAACCGTTTTATGTTTAAATATGCGAACCAATCAATCAATTACGTAGAATGCCATGATAACAACACTTTTTATGACAAAGGGTTAATGATTTCAAAAGATCCAAAAGTCATTGAAAGCGCCGCAAAACTTGCCCTTTCGATGGTGTTACTATCTGAAGGTGTGCCTTTCATCCACGCGGGTCAAGAATTCTACCGTACAAAAAAAGGTGTAGAAAACTCTTATATATCAAGTGATGAAATCAACCTCTTTGATTGGTCGTTACTTGATAAACATTATGATGATGTAACCTATATACAGAAGCTTATCGCATTTAGAAAAAACCACGCCTTACTTCATCTAAAATCCAGTTCTGACATGAACAGTCATGTTGAAGTGATTGAACTTCAAAGCAAATCAATGATGATGAATCTTACCAATGGTGAACAAATCATTATCATCTTCAAACCAATTGCCGAAGAAGAAACAATTTGTCTACCAGTTGGATATGCACTAGAACTTTCTTCAACTGATCAAGTAACGAAAGTAGAAGATTCGTTTGTCATTCATGAAGTAGGTACGTATATATTTGTTAAGGGAAGTGAAAATGCATGAATTTTGAAATCGGAGAAAAATTCAATTTCTACGGAAAAGTAGAACAAATCAATAATTCCAGCTATGATACATTTGCATGTAATGTCTTAAGTCAAGATAAGGAAGTATTGATTGTGAGAATCAAAGAGGGCGAAGATGTCAGTTTAAATAAAATCTATTATTTTGAAACGGAAGCCATTCTTTTCAAAGAAAAAATTCATTTACTCGCGAGTAAAGTAACGATTATCGGAGAACTCGATCTCGATGATGATTTAAAAGAAAAATTAATGCGAGCATTTTATGAATACGCTCCTATGAAACTTTCGGACATTCGTGCTGGTGTGGAGGCTCATCTAAATCAAATTGAAAATGTAGTGATTAAGAAAATCGTTGATCATATTTATAAACAATATGGAAATGACTTCTATCTCTATCCTGCCGCAACGAAGTTCCATCATGCTTATATTTCTGGACTATCCTATCATAGTTTATCGATGATGAGACTTGCGGATGGATTCTTCCCAGTGTATCCATTTCTAAATAAGGATTTAGTGTATGCTGGAATCTTTTTACACGATGTATGCAAAATCCTTGAGTTTGATTCTTATGAAGGTAGTGAATATACATTACGCGGCAGACTCGTTGGCCATATTACAATGGGTGCGTCTTTGATTCATTCTGTCGCGAAAGAACTAGGCGTTGAAAACGAAGAAGAAGTAATGTTACTAGAACATATCATTATTTCGCATCACTACTATGGAAACTTTGGTTCTCCAAAGAAGCCAAACATCGCGGAAGCACTAATTATTCATTTTATTGACAATATCGATTCTAAAGTTAATGAACTGGGAGAAGAACTAGAACTTGTAAAAATTGGCGATTTAACAGGACCTATTGGGGTCCTGGAAAGAGAACGTTATTACAAACATAAATTATCTAAAAATTAGAACAAAAAAAAGGCTAGGTTTTCACCTCAGCCTTTTATTTTTTGATTGAATTATTCAGTAACGAAATCTCCGTATAAAGCTTGATAGTAAACGTTCTTAACATCTGCTAGTTTCGCAAGTAATTCTTCACTCGTAAATGAGCAATAATCACTATCACTTTGGAATGAACCAGTTGCTAAATATTCTGCCATTAATACATTTAATGTACCAACAACGTATAAGTTTTGAAGTTCAGCGTCGAAGTAGACTGTTAATGCACTTGTTACAGTCGCAGGAAGCTTCGGAACAGAAATGTTATTATCGCTTTCTACATTTCCATCCGTTAAATCATAAACCGTGTTGTAGAAGAAGTAAGTCGCATATAATTCCATTTGATCAAGAGTTGGCATATCATTTGGATTTTCTGATCCATCAGAATAATTAGGATTCGCTGCATCCGTTTCTGTGAATGCTGCAGATGGTTTTGTAAAATCATCCCCAGGTGTTACTTGAATGATGTGATATCCAAATTCTGTTGTCACAGCACCAACCATGTTTTCTAAATCAGCGTTTTGTTCTAATTGATATTCTTGATATAAATTGATTAATTCAGTTGTATATTCAGGAACATAAGTATCTTTTACGCCATAATCACCACTGTAAGTGACGGAATGAGCATCGCCATTATCATCTGTTTGGTTTAAATCTTCCCACATTAAGTTGATTCCAGCTTGTTTGTAAACGCCCCAAGTTTCATCAGTTCTTAAAGCAGCTCTATAATCCGTAACCGCTTGTTCTAAATCGTCATAATCATCTAAGACAACTTCAAGACCAGCGATAAGTGACTCGAAACTCGTTAATTCTTCAGGAGTAAGTCCTGCAGTATAATCAAAGTAGTTATCAGGCGTACCATCTTCATTTAAGTCAACGTAAATAACAATGTGATTTACATTTAAAGAGAAGTAGTTGTCGAAATAATCTTGGACTGTCGTATATAATTGGCTCACTAAATTGTATTCGTTAATTGCTTCATCAATATAATAAGGTTGTAAAGAAGATTGTACGAAGTATGCTAATAAGTCACTTTCAGATTTCGTGCCGTATTGTGCATAAGCATAATCAGCAAAGGATGAATAAGTGAATGTCATACCATAAGTCGCATATAATTTTGCTAAATAAGCATAATAATCTTTTGCATCTTGAACTTGTTGGTACATTGCATCCATCTTCGTTGATTTATTTTTTGATAGGTCAGTTTCTGTACCATATAAATCAGTGAAGAATGTTGAATAGATTAATTCTTTTTGTTGAGAAGCATAGACTAAGTAAAGTGATGGACTCTTGCCCATTGCATAAGTGAAAAAGTCATCTGCAGTCACAGTATACTCTGTATCTTCTGCGCCAGGACGTCCGCTCACACTAAACCATACACTCTTATCACCTTTATCGTTGATGACATAATCAGTATCAGTACCTTGATAATCCACTTGTACATAATAATCAAATAAAGTGAAATTATATTCTTGACGTAAGGCAATCATATGATCACTTACGGTTGTATCACCATTTGTACCATAAACTTCATCATCTACTAATTGGTTGTATAGAGTATCGTACAATGTATCATCATTTAGAATTGTTTTGAAAGAAACTTCTTCATCTGTGAAAGTTGTCACAGCTGAATTTTCTCCACTAGCTAATACCGTTACGAGGATCGTACCAGAGCGGACAACGCTGTTTGCGGTAATTGTATACGTTAAGGTTACTGCAGTATCTTCAGAAGGTGTTGTTACAGTTCCATCGCTTGCTAATACGCTGCTGTTGGAAGAATACCAAACGATTTTAGCATCATACCATCCTGTTGTTGGAAGGGTAATATCGGTTGCAATACTGCTTGGAACTGAAATTCTTTCTTCGATATTATCAAGCATGATTTCAAATGCGTCAACTTTATCTGTTTGATGTAATTTATAAACCATATAATAGTTTGTATCGTTCGCTCCAGCGTAAGCTTTTGGAGAAACACTATAAGGTAATACATCTTCACTAGCTAAGTTTAATGTTTTGAACATATAGGCTGCTAAACTTGTTTGTGTAGCGTAGACTTCATCATAGTTGAATGTTAAGTTTGCGTCATCTAATGCGATTAAGTCTGCAACAGTAGCATCTGTTGGTAATGTTGTACGGTATTCGCCATAAACATAGTTATACATTTCAATATATTTTGCTAAGATTTCTTCATCAGATAATTCAACTGAATTGTTTAAAGAAGCGGCAGAAACATTTTTAATATCAGTAAATACTTTGTTAACGATTAAATCGGTCGTATCCGTAACATCAACATTTAAAGTATCGAAGATTTTTCCATCACTATTGATCGTGTAAACAACAGTTCCTTCACTATCTTTTACTTGAGCAACTTCGTTTACATCGAAATTGTCAACTTTGGATACGGTATAGTATACAGTATTTGCTTCTTTATAAGCTAAGGCAGCTTCACTTGAATCGAATAATAAGTTGTTTGCGATGACAACTTCTGTATCGATGTTTACTAAATTACCAGATTCATCTAATTGATATTCGTTATCTGAAGAATCAGTATAACCGGCTGCTTCTGAATCGTAAGTATAGATAATTGTGCCACTTGTATTTAAGATGTTGTTAGATTCATCAAAATAATAAGGAGTTACGGTAGTATAAGCTTCAACGACTGCATCATTGTTGTCAAGCAGTGATTCACTAGTAAAGATGTAACCTGAATATTCTCTTAATGTTGATAAGTTATAAGTTAATAAATTAAATTTTTTCATTACATCAGTTGCATCAGCAGAACTTGTGAAACGAATTCTGATTGCTTGAATATCTTGGAAATAGTTATTTACATATTCACTTGCTACATTCAAATCAGTGATTTCTTGATTGAAATCGATGATATATCTTGTATAAATTTCTCTTGCAAGGATAACTGATGCAAACTCAGCTTCGTTATCAACATAACCAGCAAGGATCATGCTTTGTTCATAAGCTTGTTCGTAAGAAGTTTTTGTGTCAGCATCTAGTGCAGCAATTTCATCTGCATTTGATGTGCCATATTTTAGTTCTAAGATTTTGTTTTGGATTTGTTCATCGGTAAGTCCATCAAGGTAAGTCGTTAATAAATAAGCATCTACCAATAATAAAGATTGGTCTACGCCATCATTGCCTTTGATTTGTTCGAATAATTCTTGGTTCGTTATTTGATAAACAACGTCCCCATTAGCGTCTAATCTTTCATAAAAAACACCATCAGGATTACTTAAAGATGGGTATTTTGTGTTCCCAGTCAAAAAGGCTAATAAAACGAATGTTACTACAATCGTTAATAAGACCGAGAAGATGACGATAATTTTCTTTGTAGATACGGTTTTCATGTGCTTCACTCCTTAATAAATTTCGCAATATCTATGATACCATTAAATGCCACTAAAAACAACAAAAATATTGTGATTATTGTGTGTTTTATCCTATCTTTTCTAAAGAAAAAGGAGAACACTCTGCGTTTTTTTGTTATTTTGTTCGAAAACGAGGGTGTAAAATGTCAAATTCAACCAAAATGGTGAATCTTTGTTGACAAATGGGAGCAACAAATATATAATAATCTTGTTAATAGCAAAACTAGTGAAAACTAGTGACGCAAAGCTATAGGGCCTTCGTAAGATGGTAGCCAGTTGCCGTTGTCTTTTTAAGACGAGGGCATTTTTTTATTTCTAGGGATAAAAAAATGTTCCGCAAAAAAAGACGAGGGCATTTTTTATTTTTCAGAACTATGTTACAATAGTTTGGGGTGATAGTTTGACTTCTCGATCATTAAAACGACGTTTCATCCTGTCCTTGGCAATGTTGATATTCTCATTGTCTATTTTTGCATTGTCTACCTACGCATGGTTTACCTATATCAATACATCAAGTTTTTTAGGAGAAGTTGGATTTGTTTCTGTGGATATTGATGCTTATTTTGATGATGGTAATGGCGGAAGGATAGAGGCTAGTGAAGTCTCTGTCGGTCCAAGCACAACTAAAACCGGCGTTTATTCGATTAATATCATCAGTAATGCATCCACCAATTATTTTGAAGATTTTAGAATGAATGTTTTGGTATATAGTAACGTATACACCTACATCCGTGTTAAAATATATGAACAATTGACACTTACTTATACAAACTTTGAAGGAATCGTAACTGAATTATCCATTTTGAATGATGAATACATGCCTTTTAATTACAATTTAACAGAGTGGTATGACAACCGCGATGTTGATAATTATATTTACTTCATGGTTCCTACAATGAGAATTGATGAATCAACTTCAGCGATTTTAACATTAATTACAACTTATTTCTCCGGTCAAAATTTTTCAAATTATTCTCCGGGTTATTCATTACAAATAGCTTTTTCTGTAGAAGCAGTTCAAGCACACTTAGGCCCTGAAAATGTTTGGGGATTAGCGACACCTCCATGGGGAGGAACTTGGTAAACTGAAAGGACGGTTTTGATATGTTATACTTACGTAAGAATATCAAATTTATGCGCTTAATTGCGTTCTTTTTGGTTTTAGTTAGTGCGCTCGCTCTAATGCCTTTCTTCGTAAATGCAGAAGGAATAACTACCGCGGATCCAACCTCTGATATCCTCGAGTTTACAGGCGATTTTACATGGGATGACACATTGAATGTAAAGACATCGACTAGCCTTTATATTACCTACACCGATTTTAGAACAAATTATTGTACAGTCTCCTCGACTGCTTCAGAATGTGCTAGTGCGGCGAACGGAAAATTCATCCGATTTGACACTGCAGAAGAACTATATCGTTTTTCAGTGGATGTATCCTATGAACATGTATATATCTCATCTAATCCTTCAGAAAATGTGAAATTATCACAAGATAAAATTGCAGTATTGTTATCACTCAATTATGTACTTGGGAATAATATTGACTACTCTGTAATGGGTGCGAAAACGTTTATTCCTATCGGATATTGGTTTAGTGATGTCGATGGAATTGAACATAAAAATATCTTTACTGGTTCTTTTGACGGACAAGGTTTTGTCGTCAAAAACCTATATGTTGCAGGATATGATTATTTGGTTTATGTGGATCAAATAGATGCTGTGACGACAATTGATATCGCTTTATCAAACTATTATTCAATGTTCCCGTTCAATGGTGGGGAAATTACTGATTTTGGCCTTTATAACCCAACATTTGAATTGTTAAATTTACATATTGATATTACCAAAGCTTCCAATATCGTCGGTATAAACTTAAGTAGTGGTGTTGTGGATCACGTCTATGTAATCGATGATAGAACTGACGTTACTGAAGCAGGTATTCGTTATAAGGTTGGGACTGCAACAGGTAGTTTCCAAGCTGCAGGAATTATTCATACAAATCAAGGAACTTTTACAAATGCTTATTATGTTTCGAAAGTCGTTGTCAATGGATCTTATATCAATAAATTCAGTGTTCAACCAGTCTTATATTTGAATCAAGGAACCATTTCTAATTTGGTCTATGATTCATCAGTTTATTTATTAAATGTGACTGTAGGTACGTCAACCTTTACAGTAACCACACCAAATTCACTTGCTGTTGGAGAATCTTCTGCAACGCTTAAGTCTTCAAGTTCATCTTTAAATACAGCAACCGATTTATGGTATTTTTACGCTAGCGATACCTACCCTTTATTACAAGGATTGGTTTATGATAACACATTACAGGCTTACTTAATTTCCACGCCGATTGATTTAGCATTCTTCTCCCGCGTCATTGCATTTTTAACAGAGAGAAGTGGTGTGAAGTTTAGCGAAGATGATTATGTTTTAACGAATGATATAGATATGTCCGTTTTAGCGCCTGGAGCGTACGCCACACCATCTGTTACATTCACTGGTACGTTTAGTGGCTATAACTCATCTGGTAGCGCATTAGTGGATAATTATTATATTTATAATTTGAATTTAACCAAAGGTGTTATCCGTGGAACTGGATACTATGTTGGTTTATTTAGTATTATCGGAACAAACGCAGTCGTATCGAATTTCAATATTTCTCAGTCTAGTTATACTTTAGCAACAACTGAGAGTTATTATTCCTATACTTTCTACGCAGGTAGTGTCGCAGGAAGACTCACTACAGGAACAATTGAGGACATTATTACTGATGTAGATATTGATATGGGCACAACAGCCATCGGTAAAACTTATTTAGGTGGTGTTGCTGGTGAAGCTTCAGGATTAATCCAAAGAGTAGCAACCTATGGTTCGCTGAATATGAATTCGCATACCTATGATGTATCTTATAATGTGAATCCTAAGTTCTATATTGGTGGAAGTGTTGGTGGGGCTGATTTACTTCAACTTAAACTAAAAGATACCGTCAACTATGGAGATATTTATGGTTTTGGTACAACATCAACTTTTAACTTCGTTTCGGGGGTTACTTCAATTGAAACGAAAGTTGGCGGGGTTATTGGATACATTCTCAATACGTCAACCATCAAACATCAACTAGTAAATGTTGCTAATAATGGAGATATTTATTTAGTCTCCACAACCAACACATTGTCGATTCCTTCAACCAAACGAATTGGTGGGGTATTCGGAGAGTTATCTGGATATGCACCAGTCTTAGAATCAAGCAATGTTTATCAATTTGCAAATCTATACAATACAGGAACAATTCATGCCTATTACGAATCCGGGTCCAGTACAATTCAAGCTGCAGGAATCGGGATCTCAAATACTTCGACTGCTGTTGAATATGCTCTTTTATTTAATCATGGAACATTTGATTATGATGCGACAGGTGCTAGTTACGCTAGTCCAACATTTAAATATACGGGCACTATTTTTGATGTTTCAAGTAGCGATGTTACTTTATCAAGAGTATATAATTATGGTAATTTAACCTATACTTCTAATTATTATACGAATATTAATGCGCTCTATTATTCGTTAAATGATAATCAAACATTAATTCGTTTTAGTGCTAACTATGGCGATATTTCTTATATGAACAATAATGGTGCTAGCGCAATTACACTTGCGGCACCTCTCTATATTAGCGGAATTACTACTTCAAATAATGTAAACTTCCTTAACGTTGTGAATGGTGGTGAAATCGCTGTTGTCAATGTTAATAATGGCAGTCATTCTATTTATATAAGTGGAATTACAACATCACTTCAAAGCGGTTATTATATCAAAAATTCGCTCAATCAAGGCAATATTACATTTGCAAAAATTAATGGTACTGCTAATATCTATGTTGGTGGTATTGTTGTCTCAAATTACAGTGGAGATCTTCACCTAGGAACACAGTCCACAACACAACCTATTGCGACTGTAGGAATTATCAATACCATGAATTATGGTAATATTTCGACATCCTATGGGCTCCAAGCGCAAAACCTCTATGGAATCACTGGCTCATCCAATACATTTGTTGGTGGGATTGCGACATTAAACGCTGGATCCATTCAAGATACAGCGAATCTAGGAAATGTATCAGTATACAATAGTTACACGAGTGGTGTTGCGACTTTTGCGACGGATACGAACTATGCAGGTTTAGTCACTGCCTATACCGCTGGTGTTGTTGTAGGTGGCGTCGTCGGTGTTACTTTATCAGGAAATGCTAGAGTTTATGATACTGGTAATAATGGAGATATTAATGCTATCGCTTATAAATTCGCTCGTTCAGGAGGCGTTTTAGGCGTAAGTCTTTATGATGAAGCTAGCGCTGGAGGAA
Organism: Candidatus Izemoplasmatales bacterium; assembly: GCA_050177605.1. GTDB lineage: Bacteria > Bacillota_I > Bacilli_A > Izemoplasmatales > Hujiaoplasmataceae > JAHIVB01. The sequence continues at coordinate 19,722 of JBFXGX010000002.1, forward strand.
TTACATCTGGCATGGGCCTCGTTGATACAATTGAAAACTCTGTTTTATCCAACGGTCTTAACTTTGGTAGTATTAGTGCAATCACATATCAAATAGGAACCTACACAACTTCTACAACGACACAGTCTTTCACTGTATATTATCTTAATGGTTCATCACTTGACACTTTCTCAGCTACAACAACAACAGGGACACAAGAACGTCCGCAAATTAATGCAAGTGCTGGAGGTGTGATTGGATATGGGTTAAGTGTTATGAAAAACATGCTTAACCATGGGACAATCTCATCAACGGATGTAGCCGGTGGAATTGTTGGAGCAACCTACGCTTTAGGTAGCGTAACAACCGTTACTCATATCACTACCGCAATTAATTATGGTGGAATCAAATCCATTTCCACCTCTAGTTATAATTCGATTAACAAGTATTTAGTGTCTACTTCAGATATATCTGCTTATTACATGGCAGATGGTAATTCATTTATATTCCCATCTGGCTATACCGTAGAAATGCCTCGCGGAAAAAGGGGATTCGGTGGAATCTTTGGAAGGTTACAACGTGGTACCAACGGTGTCATGACATCTGAAGGTGGAGAATTTGATTTTATTGTCAATGCCAATCCAAATATCGATTTGATTGGTCGTTTAGACCAAGTTTATAATTTTTCTAGTTCGAGTCGTTATTTTAGATTTAATGATGCGATTTATTATTCTGCAAAGTGGGATGATACCACTCAAGTCGTTTTTACAGGTTTTTACTATGGTTATTACGAAATAACGAGTTATACAGGCTCGAGTCGTAAGTGGTATATTACCGTAACTGCTTACCAATATGAACAAGTCGGTATCGTTTCCACCCAGAGTTCACCACTCGTTGCTTTAGATACTTATACTTACTACAGTACGAGTCGCTCTACTCCAGTTATAGGTCAGACCGTGACAAGTCCATCGCCATTTTATTATTCGCACATTCCTGTGCCTTGGATTACAGAAAATCCAAGTGACAGTCATATCACAGATTCAAATACGCAGTACATGTATGATGCTGATTTTGAGATGCGGACAAACTCTAATTTAAGTACATATATTTATTATATGGAATATAATTTGTTGGCTGATCGTTTTAAAACTACAGGTACGAATCCTCGACCTAATGGAATGTATGTTCTATCGACAACGGCTGGGTCTACTTTTGGTAGTGTTTTGCCTGCGAATATTAATACCGATACCATTGGTCTTATTAATGAAGATTATGAAGATCAAATTAGTCTACTCATTGATTATTCTAATCTTTCTATCGTATACCATGATACCCTAGATAGCGCGGTTCTTACGAAATATTACGCATTACGTCAAACAATATTTAATGAAAAGTCAGAATTAATTCCTAATTCGAGTATTGATGTTGTTTTAACAGAAAATGGCGGTTCATCAACCGTTCTTTCAACACCGACAATTGATTATGATAATCATACGATTACCTATCAAATATCGATGGAAGCCTATCTTGCAGGCGGCGTGAATGTCACTTACCAAGTGTCAAGTGCTCAAACCTCCTTGTATGCTTTAATCGCAGAACGACCAGATGATTATTATGGTACAAGTCCATCTTCAGCACAGCTTCTTAGTTACCGTACGTTATTATTTCCAGAAAAAAGTATGGGCATTTCAACGAACTACGCTCCTGTTCTTTCTGTAACCTTACCTTCGAAGACAATTACGTCGAATACAACACTATCGCTAGGATATTTAACCGTATTTTCAGAAGCCTTTGTAGGAAGTGATTTATTCGCTTCAGGAAATTACTATACAAACTATCATGTTTATGTTACATTTACTCCACAAATTAGTTCTGTATCTACAGGGACTATTGGAATTTCATCCGTATCATTTAATGGTGGAAGTAATATTACTGTATCTAGTCAAACTGATATTCGTTCTTTGGGTGATGTCAATTACAATGGAACATTAACAATTAATTTCCAAGATAGTAAGCACATTTGGGTGAGCGGATATGATTTCAAAAACTATTTCGTATTAAAATATAATGATGGTTCAATCGTCCCTTCCAGTTATTATACTGTGACATCCTCTCCAGTATCGATTGTAAGTAATGTAGGTTACTACTCGATTACCTTTACATTTATTCCAGGAACTAGAATGGGAGATTATTACTTTGAATATCGCTATTATGCTAGTTCGTCTCTATTAACGCTTAACTTTGATAAAGCTGCTTCTAGCGATAAAACAATATTTGACTTTAGTTATTATTCTGATTTAGATAGCATCTTGATTGCTGGAACATCGATCACATCTTCGGTAAATATTGGAACAACCATCAATATGGATTCTTCAACTTCGAATTTTACATCTTCAACAGATCCATTGCTTGCGAGCTACTTATCGAATATAACCTATAATATTAACTATATGAATAGTGGAAGTTTATCGATTTCACCGTTCGCTTCAATTACCTCTGCTAGACTGGTTAGTGTAGCGTATAATAATGGATACATCACGTATACCTTAGAATACATAGTGAGGGCTGAAAATAACACGACAGCGACTTATACTCATACCCTTACTGAACGAGCTACGGATTTGAGTAGCGTTCTCAAAAATGGTAATGAAGTTGATTTGAATGATGTTTTTGCAGTGAGAGAAGATTTATCAACTGATTTTTCTGTTGATTTAGGATTTGATCAAAGTCTCAATTTATATCAATTAGATACCGCGACGAATTATATTTCTGTTTCAGTTACAGGAACGCATTTGGATGGTATCACGAATTATGATCCAAGTGAAATTTTAGGGATTACCTATACGACTGATGATTATTTACATATTTTAATGAGTTATGATACCTTACCAGGAATCTATTCTTTCACCTTTACATATACGAGAGATACGATAGCTCATTCAATCACTTTCGCGACAACTTTAATTATTACAAAAAGAGCTGGTACAGACCCTTACTTAACGGATATTCGTTTCTCTGATTTAGCCAATGAAACGGAGTACCCAATTATTCGTATTACCGATCAATATGGTGAAATCAATACGACGACAGGACTCGATCCGCGTGTTTACTTTGATGGTATTGACTATGACGAAGCGGACACCTTGGGATATCAATTCTTCCGAGTTGATGGAACTGTCGCGAATACACCACTGAATGATTATATGCCTTATGTATTAAATTATTTACCATATGGCGCAACGATTGCGAAATATGCCTATAATTCAACAAGTTCTTCATGGTACTGGACTGATGAAGTCACAGCCGCTTCAACAAGTGAAGAAAAAGCGGTATTACTTGCGGATTTCACGAAGTTTGCGGATACAGGACAAGAACCTGGTGAAGGTGAAGAAGTCGTTGTTTTATACCGCGTCACCTCTGAAGATGGTTCAAATTATACTTATTACTATGTTACAGTTACCGATGTTGTTTACAACGTTACACTTATTTTTGATATCTACTATTGTGAAGATGAGACAAATAATGCTTGTGTCTTAGCCTCTGAAAGTGTTGACTTTGCAAATCAACTTGTGATTATCAATGTTAAAAACTATGATACAAATGGCGATGATACAGTCGTTGGTGTTACCAATCCTGCAGATTACCCTACATTTAGTACAGTTAACCAGTTGAACAATCAAATGACACAATTTTATTTCACGTATTCAGGTGACTACAGGTATAGTTTCGGACGTAATATCTCGGGCTTCTATGTCTTTGATATTGAACTTCCACTTGATCAGTACTTGAATGATATGTATACTTATGATATTGTATTTTCAGACTATACTTTAAATGATGCATCAAATTATGTATCTTATTTAGAAGGAAAATACTTCTATATTGAATATGCAACAAAAAACAGATCAAGAAGATTCAATGTTTATATTCATCCAATTGCGAGTCCTTCAACGGACGCACCTTGGGGATTATTTGACTTCTTTAGATCATGGAAACAAGAATAAATATTAGGAGATTTTGTGTGTGAGAACGACCGTCAAAGTAAAACAAAATAGTTTATCGAGAAGAATTGTCAGTTTGACTGTTTTTCTTGATGCGCTGTTCTTGGTCTTAATTATGGCGGTTCTTGCATTTATCTTTATTTCTAGTTCAAGACAAAACAAGATGGATACGGCAATGAGTTCTTCAGAAGCGACAGTGTCGGCCATTCAAGCATTTTATGATGAAACATTCAGTATGATTGACTCGCTTTCGAAAGACCAAGATATCATTGATTACTTAACTTATTTATCAAGCGCTTCTTCACCAATCGTAACGAATCCATCAGATAGTCACTATGTTCTATATGAAAACTTCATGTCAAAACTCGATAGTATGAGTCACTACAATAATGGTGGTATTTATGATTTTGTTTTCGTTGCCAGTGAAAATGCGTGTTCATCCGGAAGTGATGGCTGTTATATTGGTAGCGATGAACATTATTCGGATGCCTCATGGAACTTAAGCCAACGTCCTTGGTTCATTGATTTAGGTGAAAAAAACGCTGTTGTATCTCATCCTTATCTAGATAGCCTTACTTCAGAAATGACGATTACTTTCGTGATGAAAGTATACGATGGAGAGAACTTGATTGGATACATCGGTATGGATGTCTGGGTATCGAGTATTGCTTCAGCGGTTAATTTATATGATTATACTTCCGATCAAGCGGGGAAATACATTGTCATTACTGAAATGAATAACGAACAATCGGTGATTTTGTATTTTTCAAATGAAAATTACCCACTGTATACCTTAGCGAATACTTCTCAGTTTGATACAATTGATAGTAACTATGGTTTTCAAAATGGAATGGCATCGCTATTGAATGATTCTATTAATTCATCGATTGTTGAAATTTCAACCCTTGGGGATACATACTTTGTTTATCAAGAAACCTTAACCGGTGGAAGTTGGACAGTTAGCGTGCTTGTTGAAGATACCCAACGAATTGGATTAGAAGCTGCCTTTTTTATTCTTCTTGGATTGATTATGGGATTAATGGCAGTTGTATCTCTTATTTTATCTAAAAAAATTAATCAAACCTTATCACCAATTAATAATATTATCGAATCCATTGATGAAATCAAAAATGGAAATTATGATGTAAAAATTAAAGTCAATGAGAATAACGAACTAAAATACGTTGCGGATGCTCTCAATTTGATGTCCAAAGAAATTGGAAAACAAGTGAATTTAGTTTATGAAACTTATGTATTTGACCAATTAACGGGATTAAAGAATCGTAAAGCAGTGCATTCTGATATTGATGAAGCATTATTTAATGGTACAGATAAAGTCGCTGTTTGTTTACTCGATATTGATAACTTTAAAAGTATTAATGTCACTAAGGGACAAAACATTGCGGATGAATTATTAAAATCCATCGCATCTCGTCTTAAAATGACTTTACGTTACAAGGAATATGTTTATTTTAATAGTGGGAATGAATTTGTCTTTATCGTTCCTAAAGTAAAACAACTAGAAACAGTGGAATCAGAAATTCTACGTGTGATTGAAAACTTCCAAGACCCACTTGAAGTTAAAAATATTAAAGTGGATGTGAAAGTGCATATCGGTGTATCCATCTATCCTTCAGATGGAAAAAATATGACCGAATTAATGAAAAAATGCGATACAGCATTATACAAAGCAAAAGAATCACAATCGGTGAAATTTGTCTTCTATAACGATCAACTTACGAGAGAAGTCAATTATCGCGCTCAAATCAATGAAGAACTATCACTCGCTCTAGGCAGAAATCAATTATACTTAAAGTATCAGCCACTGATTGATAGCCGCAATGAAATCTATGGCTTTGAAGCCCTTGTTAGATGGAAATCTCCAACACTTGGTGAAATCAGTCCGCAAATATTTATTGCGAATGCAGAAGAATCACATATGATTATCCCAATTGGTACATGGATTTTAAGAGAAGCTTGTCGTACCCAGGTCAAACTAAAAGCCCAATTTGGGAAAAGTTTTGTAATGAGTATTAATGTGAGCCCGGTACAAATCATTCAAAAGGATTTTATTGATGTACTGAAACGAGTTATCCGTGAGACGGAAATTGATCCGCAAGATTTAGTGTTAGAAATCACCGAGGGTGTGTTAATTGAATCTACAATTTATCTTGAAGAAACAATCAATTTCCTTCATAATATTGGTGCGAGAATCGCACTTGATGACTTCGGTACGGGATATGCATCCTTAACCTATTTACGTAAAATTCCGTTTGATAATTTGAAAATTGATAAATCGTTCGTTGATGGCATCTTCGCAGGAAAAAAAGATCACTCAATCATTGGTACAATTGTCGACATGGTCCATAATCTCGATATGAAGGTTGTGGCAGAAGGTGTCGAAACGAGAAAACAATATGAATATTTAAAACAAATTTCAACGGATATTTTCCAAGGCTTTTTATTCTCAAAAGCGCTTGAACTGGATGAACTAAAAAAATATATAGATCAATTCTATAAAGTGGCGAAAGCAAAACGTATTGATGTATTCGCCGCAAAAGATTATGCTGAATAGAGGTGTTTAAAATGAAAATTCAATTCTTATCGGATGTTAATTATCCGGCACAGACCTATGAAGTCGTTGCGGCGTTTGTCATTATCATATCGGTCTCTGTGGTGATTTATTTTCTAGCTAGAAATATTTGGAAAGAATTTAAATCTTCACAAAATGATAAGAAACTAGTCAAACGAAACTTAAATGGCGATCAAAAGGAAGATAAACTCGACTCAAAACTAGTAGTGGAAAGACGCGCAGTAAGTAAAAATAGTAAAGATTTAAGTGCACTCATTAATCAAGAGATTTTTCACTCCAAAGAGGGTCAAACGATTAGCGTATTATATTATATTAACTTAGATAACTTTCACTATATCGGAGAAAAATATACGCCTAAACAAGTTGATAAAGCGATTAGTGAGATCACAAAGAGAATCAAAAAACATGCTGCGAAAACCTCCATTTCTGGTCATGTGGGTGAAGACACGTTTTTAGTGTATTTTACCGGTGAAGTGAATAATCAATCCATTAAAGAGAGCGCAGAAGCGCTTCTTGATGTTATTCGCGAACCATTAAAATCCATTCCAGAAGAGCTTACTGCTTCGATGGGTATAGTTCTCTTCCCATTTGATGGAATTAGTGCCTCACAGTTAATTAAAAACGCTGAAGTTGCATTATATGTATCCAAAAAAGAAGGAAAAAATCGTTACTCACTTTATTCAGAAGATTTAATTGCTAAAGAACAATTTAACATTAGTTATTACCAAGAAATAAAAAAATCCATCTCAAATGATGAATTCATTCTGTATTATCAACCGATTGTCGATATTAAGACTGGTAGAATGATTGGACTTGAATCACTCTTACGTTGGAACCATCCAACAATGGGTATTTTACCTCCTGGAAAGTTCTTAAATGTTATGGATTTAACTGGAGACATTACCTGGTTCGGTAAATGGGGCTTTGAAAAAATCGTTGGACAGTATCAGTTATGGAAGAAAAAATATAAAATTAGAGATTTATTTATTTCTACCAACCTTTCTCCTAAACAATTAGTGATGGAGAATCTAGCAGATGATTTTCACAACATCGTTAAAAAATATGAATTTCCTGCAGAATCATTCTGCTTAGAGATCATTGATTATTATTCGATTATTCGTAATCCAATTGCTCTTCAAAATATCACTGAATTCCGTCGCTACGGTTTTAGAATTGCTATTGATGATTTAGGCGATCAGTTTGAAATACTTGAAGATATGACAAGAGTCAAAGCAAATATCATCAAGATTTCGCGTGAAGATGTGCTTAAGATTATGAATGGATTCCAAGAAGAACAATCCATTACCAAGGCTATCCTTCTCGCTCAACAAAACCAAAAAGTGGTTGTTGCGGAAGGAATAGAAGACGAAAACATGATTAAAGCAATGGCTGAACGTGACATTCGTTTCATGCAAGGGTACTTTTTCTCTCAACCCAAATCTGTTGAGGATACAGAAAAGATTTTTAGAAGTTCTCCATGGAATGCGGATGAATTCGCTCGTATAACTAAAAATTAAAAAAAGGCAAGCTGCGGCTTGCCTTTTACTTTGGTAAAAATAATCCTTTATTTAATATTTTCATAGCTTCATCTGTGACATAATCAATATACGCTTCATCAACATTATCTTTAAATAAAACCTGAAGACCACAAAAGTTCGCTATCCCCATAAGGACATAAGAAGCAGTTTCTAAATCAATTTCAGGACGAATTTCACCAGTCGCTAAATGCTTTTTTAAATGATAGATATAGGACTCAGCAAAACTTTGATAATATTCTCTAAAGATTTCTTGATCAACAAACAAGGATTCCCAAACGACTTTATAAGCAAGGGGATCCTTTTTTACATACTGGAGGAATGACTTAATCCCAGCACGTTCCATATCCTCTCTTCTTTCAAGTCCTTGAATAGCTTTCGAAGAAGCATTTCGAATGGACACTCTGTATTGATCTAGAAGATATAAATACAGCGCAAGCTTGTTATCGAAATAGATATAAAAAGTTCCAGCCGCCACTTTTGATTTTTCAATAATATCATTAATTGAGGTTGATTGATAGCCATTCTTAGAGAATAACTTTTTTCCTGTGGATATAATTTTATTAAACGTTTTTTGACCGACTTTTGTTTTCGGCACTCGATAATTATTTACAGACATGTCTTATCACCAACATCATTTTAACCCAAAGATAAAAAAAAGACAAGAGATATTTACAATGTTCTAGACGCCATACATAGGTGAATAAAGTTTCATATATCAAAATCGTGATAGCGCTTTCTATTAAAAATCCCGTTTTTTAGCCAAATATCGCACTTAAACATTATTTAGTAGGTATATGGCGTATATTTTCAAAAACTGAAAAAAACTATTTTTGATTGAAAGCGCTTGACATTTATTTCATAGTCGATTAAAATACAATCAAGATATGAATAAATATTCACATATTTTTATTGGTTTTGAAATGATCAAAAGCTTAAGCAAATCGATGCTTAGGCTCTTTCATATGAAAAAGGGAGGTTCTTTATGAACAAAAAAGTTTTTATTGTTGGTGCATTGCGTAGCCCCATCGGAAGTTATTTAGGTGCCTTAAAAGATACGCACCCATCGGATTTTGGATCACAAGTTCTTTCAAAATTACTCGAAGTTACAAACGTACCTAAAGATAAAATTACTGAAGTTATTGTTGGAAATATTCTTCCAGCAGGAATTGGGCAAGGAATCGCAAGACAAATCTCCATTAAAGCAGGAGTTCCAGATAGTGTGCCAGCGTATTCGCTGAATATGGTCTGTGGTTCAGGGATGAAATCGATGATGAACGGATTCATGGGAATTCAATCTGGCTTTTCCAGTATTGTCGTCGCTGGTGGCGTTGAGTCAATGAGTAGAACACCTTATCTTGTACCTGGAAAAGTACGTGATGGTGTTAAAATGGGCGACCTCACTTTAACTGATCACATGATTGGTGACGCTTTAACTGATGCATTTGGAAATATGCATATGGGAATTACCGCAGAAAATATTGCAAATAAATACAATATCTCAAGAGATGAACAAGACCATTTTGCGATGAACTCTCAAGAAAAAGCAATTGCGGCAATCGATGCGTTAAAATTTAAAGATGAAATTTGTCCAATTGAAATTAAAACAAGAAAAGAAACAATTCTTTTTGATACAGATGAGTATCCTAACAGAACAACATCTTTTGAAAAACTTGGTAAACTAAGACCTGCTTTTGTAAAAGACGGAAGTGTTACCGCAGGAAATTCAAGTGGAATTAACGATGGCGCAAGTTTTACAATCTTAGCAAGTGAAGAAGCAGTGAAAGAAAATAACTTACCAGTATTAGCTGAAATTATCCAAATTGGACAAGGCGGGGTTGATCCTAATTTTATGGGTATGGGTCCTGTGCCAGCCATCCGCGATGTTTTACTTCGTGCAAATATGAAACTTTCAGAAGTTGAATTAATTGAACTCAATGAAGCTTTCGCAGCTCAAAGTATTGGCGTTGTAAAAGAATTAAGTTTAGAACATGGCGTAAGCGAAGAAGATATCTTCAAAATCACGAACGTGAATGGTGGAGCGATTGCCCTAGGCCATCCAGTAGGTGTCAGTGGAAATCGTATCGTTGTGACACTACTAAATGAAATGATCAAAAGAGATTTACATATAGGACTAGCAAGTTTATGTATCGGTGGCGGTATGGGCACAGCCATCATCATTAAAAGATAGAGAGGAAAAATTAAATGGAAAAATTAGCAGGTAAAGTCGCTGTTGTTACTGGTGGCGCAAAAGGTATTGGCGGAGAGATCGCTAAAGAATTCGCACGCAATGGCGCAACCGTTATTGCGGCCGATATGGGAGAATTATCCTTTGAACAAGAAAACGTTGTTGGATATAAATTAAATGTTGCAGATCCAGAAGGATGTAAAGTATTTTATGATGAAATCATTGAAAAATACGGGCACATTGATATTTTAGTGAACAATGCTGGTATCACAAGAGATTCAATGACAAAGAAAATGACCGATGAAATGTGGGACCTTGTCTTAGATGTGAACTTAAAAGGATTATTTAACCTTGTTCGTTACATTGGACCTCAAATGGAAACCATTGGTGGAGGATCTATCATTAACATTTCATCCGTCGTCGGTGTATTTGGAAATATTGGTCAAGCGAACTACGCTGCTTCAAAAGCAGGCGTGATTGGATTAACAATGACTTGGGCGAAAGAATTCGCAAGAAAAGGTGTTCCTGTTAGAGTGAACGCTATCGCTCCTGGATATGTTATGACAGATATCTTGAAGACTGTTCCACAAGATTTACTTGATCAATTTGCAGCCTTAACAATGTTAAAAAGACTTGGACAACCAGAAGAAATTTCAAAAGTTGCGTTATTCCTAGCAAGCGATGACTCCTCTTATATTACTGGACAAACATTAAACGTTAACGGTGGAATGCGTTTATAATTACTAAACTATAAAAGAAAGAAGTGAAATAATGGAAAAACCAACTGTAGGCATTGTTGGAACAGGAATCTATCTTCCCAAAGAAAAAATGACCGCAAAAGAAATCAGCGAGAAAACAAACGGTGTATGGAGTGAAGAAGCTGTTATTCAAAAACTAGGGATTGTTGAAAAAACGATTCCAGGTGAAAATGACGGAACACAAGAAATGGGTGTAAAAGCCGCTCTTGACGCACTTAAAAATACTGGCGTAGATCCAAAAGAAATTGATGTTGTGATTTGTGTTGGTGAAGAATGGAAAGAATATCCTCTAACAACAAGTGCTCTTTATATTCAAGATCAAATTGGCGCAACGAACGCATGGGGAATCGACGTTCAAAACAGATGTTGTACGACTGTTTCAGCATTAAAGATGGCGAAAGACATGTTAATCGCTGACGATGATATCCATATGATTATGGTCGTAGGTGGTTATCGAAACGGTGATTTCGTCGACTATACTGATAAAGATATGTCGATGATGTTTAACCTTGGCGCAGGTGGCGGAGCAATCATCTTGAAGAAAAACTATGGGAAGAATTTGTTACTAGGTTCTCATATCATCGGTGATGGATCCTTAGCAAGAACCGCTGGAGTCGAAATCGGTGGGACATGTAACCCAATTACAAAAGACAACCTTGAAGAAGCTAAAAAATCATTACGTTTAATGGACCCAGTGAAAATGAAAACAAGACTTAACGAAGTTTCGATGCCAAACTGGTACAAATGTATTGATGAATCACTAAGAAAATCTGGAATGACAAAGAAAGATTTAGATTTTATGGCGATTCTTCATATTAAACGTAGTGGACATCTATCGCTATTACAAGATTACGGTTTAACCGAAGACCAAACAATTTATTTAGAACACTATGGTCATATTGGTCAAATCGATCAAATATTATCACTTCACTTAGCGCTCCAAACTGGACAAGTTCAGGATGGTAGTGTTGTCTGTATGTTGGCGGCAGGAATTGGATATGTTTGGGCCGCAAACATTGTGAAGTGGGGAGCTTAAGGTGCTCTTTGATACATCTCAGTTTTGGAATCATTTATTACTCTTCTTAGTCATTGCATTTGTTTTATTTTTAGTACTAGACAGAATTGTCTTAAGAAAGCATGAGAAGAGAAGTAAAATCCAAAATTTGATGATTAATATACTACTTGTTGCTGGACTGATCTATTTATTTGAAGAAATGATTCAAATAATCGGCTTTTATCTGTTCATGCAATCAATATTAAACTCTGTGGCGAATATTTGTGTTCTAGTACTCGCTACTACCGGAATTGTACTCATCTTCAAGACATCATTTACAACAAACTTTGCTCAAGGAATGATTGCTACTTTTGGTGCGTATGTTGCGGCAAAATTAATCCAATATTTTGCAGCATCAACCCTTGGGCTTAGCCAATCAATGACGGTTGTTTACGCAATGATTGGTAGTGCATTCACCGCATTCTTATTAGGTGTATTTATCGATACAGTCATCATTAGACATGCAAAAAACGTGACGTCTGTTGGAAAACAAATGATTACAATGGGACTCGTTCTTGTTTTTTCGGGAATGATGCCAATCGTATTTGGTATTTTACCACTGGAAATTCCACGTTTTAGTTATGATATTGTACCGGTGACCATGTTTGGCTTAGCGTTAACTATTTCAAAACAAGCTTTAATCGCTTTGGCAATTACTGTTGTTTTGTTAACATTATTATTCTCTGCACTTCGCTTTACAAAATGGGGCTTAGGTGTAAGAGCGACAGCTTCCAATGAAAGAGTCGCTTCAATGATGGGTGTAAACACAAAGATCATCACAGCGATGAGTTGGGCGATTGCTGGTGCACTCGGTGGTGTTGCGGCAGTACTCCAAACACCTGTTAGTACGCAAGTGAGTGTCGTTTTGATGGTTCCAACGCAAGTCAACGGATTTATGGCATCTATTTTAGGAAGTTTTTCTTCCTTCTTAGGACCTTTAGTAAGTGCCATTTTGATACCAATATTAACTGGATTATTCTCTTATCTTGTTGGATTATGGTCCAATGCGTTAACTTACCTATTTATTTTATTAATCGTTTTGGTAAAGCCTCTTGGCTTATTCGGAAAACGAATTGCAAAGAAGGTGTAAATCATGAACTTTTTCAGCGAATTATCAATGGAACGTAAAATGAAAATCAAATCGATTCTCAATCATCCCTATTTTGGCTTTTTCATTATCACCTTCTTAATGTTCTTTGTCCAAATCCTAAGTTTTCTAGGTGTGAATGTCCCTATTTCTGTGATGAGAGCCTTTGGGTTAACAATGATTTATATTATCATCGCACTCGGATTTTCAATCTTGCTAGGATATGCTGGACTTGCATCATTAGGTACAGCTGGATTTGTAGGAGTTGGAACTTATATCTTAGGATATTTGTCGAACACGCTCCATTATGGATTTATTTCGATTTTAGTGATTGCGATTTTAATTGCCATCTTAATTGGAGTCATTGTTGGTTTTATCTCTCTTCGTATCGAAGGGATGTACTTAGCAATTATTACTTTAGGACTCAGCGAAATCCTCAATGAAATCTTTAAAAATGCAACTGTTTATACGAATGGAACAAATGGTTTAGGAATCAATACACTTTATTTTTTCTCTCATCCGATTCCATTAAATGATAGTACTGTGTTTGTCTTTCTTTCCGTTATGCTATTTGTGATGATGGTATTAACCCTTAACATCATTAAAAGCCCTACAGGAAGAGCAATGCTCGCAATGAGAAACTCAGAATCTGCAGCACAAGCGATGGGTGTGAGTGTATTTAAATATCGTTTACTTGCGTTTATGATTTCCACAGTATATGCAGTTTTAGGTGGATATATCTATATGAGTTATTTTGCTTTCAGTATTCCTACATCTTGGTCACTAAGTTTTTCACTCAATATTTTAGCAGCCGTAATTGTGGGTGGATCGCAATCGATTTATGGAATTCTCTTAGGAACATTTATGATTTTTGGACTCAACCTGAGCGTTTTACAACAAATTTCATTCTTCCAAAACAATCCTGCAATCAGTATCGTCTTTAATGGTGTATTAATTATTGTCGTTATTATGTTTTACCCTGGTGGATTGGTACGTTTAATTCAAACACTCTATTACAAACTTAAAAAAGCATTACATCAATTACATGAGAAATGGAGACTGTATAAGTATGGACCTGATCCTGAATAAGATCTGGAGATGGTTCTGGACCAATCTTCTTAGATATTATCAAAAAAAGAAAGAATATTATCAAGGTTTTCTACCTGTGTATAAAACGAGAGAAGAAAACAAACTTGTCAAAAGAAATCATCTTATTGACTTGAAAATCGAACGTGCGAATTTAAAATTAGCGATTTTCAAACATGAGTCAAATGTATTAGTAAAAAAATATCACGCATATCAACTTGAAAAACTGACACACAAGTTTGATTTAAAAAGACGAGCACTGAAACAAAAGGAAAAACGTGCTCAAGCTGCAAGTTCAAATACTTATTCGTTTCCTAGTCTATTAAAGAAACTAGATGTAAATTTTGAAAATGCAAAATCAAAACTTGAAATGAAATACTTCCAAGCAACACCAATCTTATTTCAAGATACTTGGGAAACATACCTAGGAAAGACAGTCAAAAGACTTGAAACTAGAAAAACGAAACTTGCAAAAGTATCAGCAAAGAAAATGAGTAAGAAATTGACTCAAATTGAAGCGACGATTAAAAGTTCTATGAGAAGAATCGATAGTATCGCTTTACGTATTCAAAAGCTATCAAGAACGAATCCATACGAACAAATGCTCGAAAGTGATACTTTATTAAAACTCGATGGATTATCAATGTATTTTGGTGGTTTAAAAGCTGTAGATAACCTTAGTTTTGAAGTTAAACAAGGTAGCATCTTTGGACTTATCGGTCCAAATGGGGCTGGAAAAACAACTGTGTTTAACTGTATTACTCGTTTTTACAAAGCGACCTATGGTAAGGTGTATTACAGAAATCAAAGCAATGAGGTCATTTGTTTAAATGACTATGTTGTACACAATGTCATCAAAGAAGGAATCGTAAGAACATTTCAAAATGTGGAACTGATATGGGAACTGAATGTCATCGACAACCTCCTAGTCGCAGCTCATACTATGTACCGTAGTTCCTTCTTCGGACATTTGTTTAATTCAAAAGTGCTTCGTCAAGAAGAATTAATCTTAAGAGAAAAAGCAATCAAAATATTGATTGATTTAGGGCTCCAAGATTATATGTACATGTATCCTCTTGGGCTTCCTTATGGAATCTTAAAAAAAGTAGAACTTGCAAGAACGTTGATGGCAAATCCAAAATTGATTATCCTCGATGAACCAGCAGCCGGACTAAATGATGCAGAAACAGAGAATCTAGCACATACAATCAAAAAAATTCGAGACCAATATCATACAACGATTTTCTTAGTTGAACATGATATGGGTCTGGTGATGGATATTTGTGATACTATCTGCGCCATTTCATTTGGTAAAAAACTTGCGATTGGATCGCCAAAGGATATTCAAAATTCTAGCGTTGTTCGAGACGCCTATTTGGGAGGTGAGTAATATGGAATCCATCTTACAAATAGAAAACCTCGTGGTCGATTATGGGATTATTCGTGCAATTAAAGGAATTGATTTAGATGTCAAAAAAGGAACGATTGTTGCGATTCTTGGCGCCAATGGTGCCGGGAAAACGACAACGATACGTACCGTGAATGGCGTCGTCAAAGCGGCAAGTGGTAAGATTCTTTTTAAAGGTCAAAATGTGACAAACATGGAACCTTATAAATTAGCCGCAAGAGGGATGATTCAATCTCCTGAAGGAAGATTAATCTTACGTGGACTGACTGTCGAAGAAAACTTATTGGTTGGAAGTTATTCAGTGAAATCAAAAATCATTGATGGACATCGAAAATCAGCGAAGAAGTTAGTTCAAGAATCACTAAAAGAAGTTTTTGAGTTATTTCCTGTTTTGTTTGAAAGAAGAAAGCAACAAGCATCAACTCTTTCTGGTGGTGAACAACAAATGTTAGCTATCGGAAGAGCACTGATGGGGCGACCAGATTTGTTATTACTTGATGAGCCATCACTTGGACTCGCGCCACTAATCGTGCAAGATATTTTCAAAGCAATTGTAAAAATCAAAGAAAAAGGCACAACGATTTTAATTGTTGAACAAAATGCATATCAAACATTAAAAATCGCTGATGACGTGTATGTGCTTGAACTAGGAAAAGTGAAATCACATGCGACCCCAGAAGAATTACTCAAAGATAATCAACTCGTAAAAGCTTATCTTGGAGGATAAACCAAAGAAACTACCGGTAACCCCGGTTTAAATAAAAAAAAGGAGAAAAGTATGAAAAAATTAGTAATGTTAGTTTTATCAGTTTTCGTTGGACTAGCGCTCGTTGCATGTACAAACGCAACAACTGAAGATACACAAACAGCGACTACAACAACAACGACTACAACGACAACTGTAACAACTACAGGTGAAGAAGACTATGTTCAAGGTGTCACTGATACCACGATTAAAGTTGGAAACACTGCAGCTGTTTCTGGAGCATTCGCCGTTGTAGGTATTCCTTTCAATGATGCAATTAAAGCCGTTTTCAAACAAGTTAACGACGCTGGTGGTATCGGTGGAAGAACAATTGAATTTGTAACTTATGATGATCAATTCAACGCTGAACTAGGAGTTACTTACACAGAACAACTAGTTGAAGATGATGAAGTGTTCGCACTTGTTGGACATTTCGGTACACCTACAGTTGGTGCTACACTTAGTTACATTCAAGAACAAGGTGTTCCAATGGTTTATGCCGCAACTGGTATCAACAGTTTATACTTCGAAGAAACACCTGGAAACCCAATCATGGCTGTTCAACCAATCTATTTAACAGATGGTAGAATCATGACTGCAAGAGCATTCCAAGAATCATTATATGGAACGAACCATGATGAAGCTTTAGCAGATACAGCTAAAGTTGGTGTTCTTTATACAAATGATGACGTCGGAAACTCTATCAAAGCTGGTGTTGAAACTGAAGCCGCTGCTCTTGGTATTTCTGCATCAAGATTAGTTTACATTGCTGTAACTGCTGAAACAGCTGTATCAGCTGTTGCTTACTTAAAAGCATTTAATGTTTCGTCTGTAATCTTAGCTATGAACCAAGCTCCATTTGCTTATACTTTAAACGCAATGTATGATGCTCAATTAGAAGTTCCAGTATTTACTTCTTATGTAAATGCAGACATCACTGCAGTTGACCATTTAAAATATTCAGTAGATCGTCCAATTTATACAAATGCATGGGTTGATGTTTATTCAACAAAAGGTCAAGAAGATGTTCAAGCTTATATCGCTTGTATTAGCAATGCAGACCTTGACGAAGCTACAAAAACAGCGTATTATGGAAATAGCTTTGCTATCGCTGGATATATCGCTGCAACTGTATTTGTTGAAGGATTAAAAAGAGTTGATGCAGCTGGGTTAGACTTAACTTGGGCAAATTACATCGCTATGATGGAAGATGGTCCTATCAGCATCCCTATGGGTGGTGTTGTTGACTTCTCTAATGGACATCGTTGGGGTATCGCTTCAATGAGTTTACTACAATACACTTATGGTTTAGGAGATAATCCTGCTACTACAGATGTTACTGAAACTGATTATTTAACTGAAGCATTCGTAAAAATTAGAGAAATTGAAACAATTTCTGAGATTGAAGCAAAATAATTTAACTCATTAATGATTGATCGTTTTGTGAGGGAGGGATTTTCCTCCCTTACTAACGATAATAGAAAGATAGGTAGATGAAGAATGAAAACACCTCAAACAATTAAAATAGAACAACTGATTGATTTAATCCAAAACGATTTTGACATCGTTGTTGGTATGGCTGGTTCTGAACCGCAATCCTTTATGACACACCTACACTTGGCAGCTGACCGTTTGAAAAACGTAACTGTCACAAATTGTCTTCCTTTTGCTAGTGGCGATTTTTACCTTGATGAAAAATATGCGAAGACATTTAACCTCGATACTTGGTTTTATTCAGGTACCTTAAGAAAAGCCCATAAACATGGAAATATATCGTTTATTCCAAATCACTTGCATTTTGCTGGGAAGAAACGTTTAGATTATAAAACACCAGACCTATTTATCGGTTGTGCAACTCCGCCTGATAAAAATGGTTTCATTTCTCTTTCTTTATCAAATGTATATGAAAGAGAAGTTCTTGATCAAGCAAGAATTGTTGCATTTGAAATTAACCCTAATTTTCCGAGAACGCTTGGCGATTTGGAAGTTCATATTAGTGAAATTGATTATTTAATTGAAGTGGATTATGAAGCGCCTACGATTCCTAATTTAGATCCAAATGAAAAGGATACGTTAATCGGAAATTTAATCGCTGCAGAAATTCATGATGGGGATACCATACAACTTGGGATTGGTGGCATCCCAAATGCTGTATCAAAAGCGTTATTTAATAAGAAAGATTTAGGAATCCATACTGAAATGTTTACTAGTGGAATGATGGATTTGATTAAGGCCGGAGCCATTAACGGTAAGAAGAAATCATTACATCCTGGAAAACATGTTTGTTGTTTCGCTTTAGGGACAAAAGAACTCTATGATTTCATCGATGATAACCCATCAGTGATGGTTTTAAATGGTGCATATGTCAATGATCCTGCGATTATTGGGCTCAATGACAACCAAGTTTCGATTAACTCTACGCTCGAGATTGATTTAACAGGACAATGTGCCTCAGAGTCAATCGGTACGATGCAGTTTTCGGGAACAGGTGGTCAAAGTGATACAGCAGTTGGAGCACAAAACGCTAAAAATGGTCGTTCGTTTATGGCGCTTTATTCAACAGCGATGGTTCGAAATCCAGAAACTGGTGAAAAAGAAGAAGTATCAAAAATTGTTCCGATGTTAAAACAAGGGGCTGCCGTTTCTTTATCTAGAAATGATGTTGACTATGTTGTCACTGAATATGGTATGGTCCATCTACGTGGTACAAATTTACGTGAACGTGCTAAATTATTAATCTCTATTGCACATCCTGCTTTTAGAGAAGAACTCACAAAACAAGCCGTTGAAGCTGGATTTATCCATGAGTAATTTTGAATATTTGGGACGGAATGTCTTTTACGAAATAGATGGTGAAGGAAAACCGCTGATTATATTAAATGGAATTATGATGTCAACAAAATCTTGGCAACCATTTATTCCTTCCTTAAAAGAGTATTTTAAAGTGATTCGACTTGATTTTTTAGATCAAGGCCAATCGGATAAACTTGTTGGCGCGACTTACACGCAAACATTACAAGTTGATTTATTAGCCGCTTTTATTTCCTTTTTGAATTTAGATAAAGTCAATCTTTGTGGTATTTCATATGGTGGAGAAGTGGCACTAGGATTTGCGACGAAATATCCTCAGATGGTGAATCGGCTTATGTTATTTAATACAACCGCATATACAAGCCCTTGGCTTCAAGATATCGGTCGTGGATGGATTGCTGCAGGGAAAACAAGAGATGGCAAACATTATTATCAAACAACCATTCCTGTCATCTACTCACCAACTTTTTATGAACAAAAATTAGATTGGATGAAAAAAAGAGAACAAGTTCTGATTCCTGTTTTTTCAAATCCAGTCTTCCTAGATCAAATGGAAAGACTTACCTTGAGTGCAGAGAGTTATGATGTTCGCGACCACCTAGATTTAGTGAAAGCTCCGACAATGATTGTATCTGCAGAACAAGATTATTTAACTCCAATGGAAAATCAAGAATATTTGCATCAACATATTGAGAATTCTCATCTCGTAAAAATTCCTTTTGCTGGACATGCATCTATGTATGAGAAACCACTCTTATTTACCTCATTTGTCATTGGCTTTTTTGGTGTAAAAGACACTATTTATCCTATATAATAAAGAAAGGTATTTTTTGATATGGAAAAAAAGTATGTAACAATCGATAATCATGAACAAGTTGCGTATGTTGAAAAAGGGAAGGGCTCAAAGACATTACTCTTAATCCATGGCAATTTCTCTTCTAGTATTTATTATCAACCTTTGTTTGAACGTCTACCTGAAGATGTACATGCGATTGCGATGGATTTAAGAGGCTATGGTGATACCTCTTATAAGAATCGTGTATTATCTTTAAAAGACTTTGCTAAGGATGTTAAATTATTCATGGACAAAATGAATATTGAGAAAGCTTTTGTCTGTGGTTGGTCTTTAGGAGGTGGTGTTGCGATGGAACTTGCAGCACATTATCCTGAAAGAGTAGAGAAACTAATCCTACTAAATTCAACAACGCATAAAGGTTATCCTGTGTTTAAAAAAGATGAAACAGGGAAGATGATTGTTGGTTCTGTTTATAAAGATGCGGATGAAATGGCAAATGATCCTGTTCAAGTAAAACCATTGCTAGATGCTTTAAATGGAAAAAACTTTGCTTTTGTTAAATATATCTTTGATGTAACAATTTATACAGTTGGAAAACCAACGGATGAGCAAACGATTCTATTTATTGGCGAATCCTTAAAACAAAGAAACTTGGCGGATGCCGATTTTGCACTCGCTAGCCAAAATATGGGTGATACGCCTTCTTTCTATAAAGATGGTGAAAGAACGATTCATCATATTACGATGCCTGTTCTTCACATTTGGGGGGATAAAGACATCACTGTGCCTGAAATGATGATTCAAGATAATTTGAATGCGATGAAACAAAATTCAACCTATATCAAATTTGAAAACTGTGGTCATAGTCCTTTGATTGATAAACCGGACGAATTGACAAAAGCAATCTTAGATTTTATTCAATAAGGTCTCCTTTTCATACTTAGCCTAACATACAACTATTTTTGTCAAGAGGCTAAAATGGCTAAAAATAGGCTGTTTTAGCCTCTGCAACAAAAATATTAAAAAAATATTAAAAAAATTGAGCGAAAGTTGTTGACAAAGAGATTTGACTATTATATAATGATGTCGTAAATAGCAAAACTAGGGAAACCTAGTGACGCAAAGCTATAGGGCCTTCGCAAGATGGTAGCCAGTTGCCGTTATCTTATTTAAGATGAGGGCATTTTTTATTTCATAGGGTTATTTTATCCATTAGTGAGTAAAGAATGCACAAATCTTCAAAGGGTAGTGGCTTTTTTTTATAGCCAACCCGGACCTAAGAGGGAGGGAATGCACTTTGGTATGAGTACAAAAGTTAAATTAGCCGAACGAGTCGTATATGCTTCCAGAGCTACGAGAATAGCTAAGGCTAGTCGCTTAGGAATCATCGTAAGTGCAGTACTAACTTTTCTGATCTTCGCAATATCATATTATGGAGAGGTCGTCGGAAATTTCACATTCAGCGTTGATAGATTCGCAGAAGAAGCTGGAATAACAATTTACGACAATTCAATTACAAAGAATTACACATCAAGACTTGCCTCAGCCAAAGTAGATAATGCAGACGGAATGACTGGATATTGTGGTACAGAATACACTACATTCCCAGTTGGACATGAGTTGTGTGTCCCAACCGATGACGTTGTTACAAGCGTGGATGGATCAAACAATGGAACATCATATCTTGCCTACACATTTTATGTAGAGAACGCAGGAGATGCTACTGTTGATCTTACCGCAACCATTAAAATCATCTCCGCAACGAAGGGCGCAGATCAAGCCATTAGGGTCAGAGTGATTATCGATGGGGTAGGAACCACTTACGCAGCAAGACAAACGGATAAAGGTGTTGCTCCGGGGGAACTAGAACCGCTTACAGAAGCATTTTACGCTCTCACTACCGTTATGTATCAAGAGTATTACATGTTCAGACCAGGCGATGTAAAAAAAATAACCGTTCTGCTCTGGTATGAAGGTGAAGACGCTGATCACAATCAAGACATTGTTGGCGGCGGTGTAAAACTAGAGATGGACATTTCCGTTTCCTACGTTTATGAGCTCGAATAGATCTTACTAGGAAAACAAAGAAACACAAGACAAAAAAACAAAAAAAAATAAAAATCCAAAAGGGGAAAAAATTATGAAAACATTAAGAAACAAAGTTATTCTTTCAGCAGTCGTATTAGCTTTCGCATTAATCGCAACAATCGGTTCAACTTATGCATGGTTCACAGTATCTCAAACAGCAACTGTAGAATCAATGACATTAAACGTTACAGCAGCTAACTCTTTATTAGTTAGAGTGTATGATGGTGAAGATCCAGTTGCAAACGAAGTTGATTTAAAAACAGCTACTAATTATACTACTACAATTACAAATGCAGTTATCACAGCTTCAAGTTTATATACTAATTTAGCTACATATAAATTACAACCTGTTACTGCTATTCAAGATGGATATGATTCACTAGATGCTGGTACTTTAGGATATTTAGCAGACTTAACTGATTATACTCATACCATTACTGCTTTATCAAATGATGTTCTAGACGGTGCTTTTAATTCATCTACTGGTTATTTCGTAGAACTAAAATTCTGGGTTTTACAACAAACAGGTGTTAACCAAAACTTATTATTAAATACTTTGTCAGTTCAAGCAGCTGATCAAGATGGAACAAGAGAAGATATCATCAACACTGTAAGATTATCAGCAGGTACTGCTTCTGCA
Source organism: Candidatus Izemoplasmatales bacterium (assembly GCA_050177605.1). Classification (GTDB taxonomy): domain Bacteria; phylum Bacillota_I; class Bacilli_A; order Izemoplasmatales; family Hujiaoplasmataceae; genus JAHIVB01. The sequence goes on from JBFXGX010000002.1 coordinate 42,491, forward strand.
TCCTTAATTTATGCACAAGGTGGAACTGCAGCATTAGCAAACGATTATGGTTTTGCATTCGTAGCTGGATTACCAGGATATACAGCAGCACCAGGTGCTGGAGAATTTAATTCAATCGCAGCAGGCGACTTAACAACAATCACAACAAATGCTCTAGATGCATCTTCTGCAGGTGTAACTGGCGCTACAGTAGCAGATGGAGCTTCTGTCATCGCTACACTAACAAATAACACTCCAACATTAATCACTGTAAGAATTTATGTTGAAGGTTGGGATGCTCAAACTACAAACGACGTAATTCAAGCTCAATTTAATATTGCATGGTCTTTCATTATTGATGCTGCTGTTTAATTAGAACAATTACAATTATAAAGTAACCTAATAGGTAAAAACATAACTTAGGGAGCTCCCCTAAGTTATGTTACCTTATAGGGATTGTTTTTTTCAGAATCAATCAAAATTGGTTTTGAAAAAGATGATTCGTATAGAAAAGCACAAAATGGCCGTAAATTTTATAGTTTTTTCACAAAATAATGATGAAATATTCGCCTTTTTATAATATAATTAAATGTGACAGATAAATTTAAGATAATATTAAGGAGTGTTTTTATGGAAAATACGGTCAAAAAAGGTAAAACAGTAAAAACGATATTAAATGTTGTATTTTACGTGTTTCTTGTTCTTGTAGTATTGTATTCAGTGTTAGCACTATTCTCAACACAAGACAATAATCGAACATCAGTTTTAGGAATGTCTGCGTTAACAGTTCAATCAAATTCAATGAGTCCGACTTTTAAAGAAGGTGACCTCATTTTCATTGATACGAATTTTAATGTAGAAGATTTAGCAGTTGGAGATGTAATTACCTATCTGATGATCGTCGATACAGTTGATGGTCCAGTACAAATTTACAACTCCCATAGAATTACAGAAATAACAGTTATTGATGGTGTTTATTGGTTTACAACACAAGGAGATAACACTGTTACAAATCCAACCGAAGATGCAAACCCAGTTTTTCAAAATGATATCATTGGTGTATGGGGTGGAACAGTATGGGCGAATGTAGGAACAGGACTTGATAGTCTAATCACATTCTTAAAATCACCTACAGGATTCTTCTTATTCATTGTATTACCCGTCTTTGCTTTCCTTGTTTACCAAGCAGTTCGTTTCATTGGAATAATGACAGAGTACAATACTCAAAAAGCTCTTGGTTCAAGAGTATCAGTAGAGGAAGAAGCCATTAAGATTGCAAGAGCACAAATCGAAGCAGAAATGCGCGAAAAAGCTCTAAAAGATCAAGAAACGAAAGATCAAGAAGCAAAAAAATAAACGTCAATCAACTCATATATACTTGTATATATAACAAGAAGGGGGATTCGACACTATGAATGAATTTTCACATTATTTTGTTGAACTATTTAAACGAATATGGGAAGATACAGTCTATCTATTCAGAGATGCAATTTGGAACAGTATTATCAAAAAGTTTTTTGAAAATCTTGCTTCCTATTGGCGACTATTATTAGATAGCTCATCCAATTTTAGTGTTATATCCTGGACTATGGTTGCTCTAACCAGTGTCATCTTCTTGTTTTTTATTATTTTAGTTATCGCACAAATTGTTATCTGGTGGCGTAAATTCGCTTCATTCAGAAAAATTGAAATAGAAAAAAATGAGCTTATAGAAGAAATCGCTATGCTGAACGATCGTGTGATCGCCCTTATGGATGAAAAGAATCAAATCATGGCGATGAAAGTATCTCAACTTGGAATAAATGCAACCACAGGTGCTCCAGCAGAACAAGTAATCACTGGACCACTGGGATACCAACAAAGAGTTCAACCAGCGTATGCCGGAGCAGGATATACGCAAGCTGGACCAATTCAAAGATCATATCAAGGTGTTGGTACACCTGAAGAACCTGTTCAAGAATCACGTGCTGCTCAAGCTGCTGCAGCTGCCGGTCCATCTAGATTCGTTAAATTAATCCAAGTAGATAAAGAATACTCTGGAAAAGATACACATATTTATATGGAAGAAGAAGATTATATCTCTTTACCAGAATTAGTCACTCATTTTATTAATTTCTCAGCTTCACAATTAAAACTCTACTACACACCTAAAATGATTTCTTATTTCTTCGCAGGTATGGCTGCTTCAAAAGTAATCATCCTAGAAGGTATCTCAGGTACAGGTAAAACATCTTTACCTTATGCTATGGCGAAATTCTTTAACAATAATGCCGCAATGATTTCCGTTCAACCTTCTTGGAGAGACCGTGCTGAAATCATCGGTTATTTAAATGAATTTACAAAACGATTTAATGAAACGGATTTCTTAAAAGCTTTATATGAATCAACTTATCGTAAAGATGTCAATTTCATCGTTCTCGATGAAATGAACTTAGCGAGAATTGAGTATTATTTCGCAGAGTTCTTATCGATTATGGAAATGCCTGACCCTTCAGAATGGAAAATCGACTTAGTTCCAGATTCCAAACCGAATGATCCATTAAAAGTAATCAATGGTAAAATCGCTGTTCCAATGAACGTATGGTTTGTTGGTACTGCGAATAAAGATGATTCAACGTATACGATTACAGATAAAGTATATGACCGTGCTATCGCACTTGAATTTGAATCGAAAGGAGTGTTCTTCCAAGCTCCTGAAACTCCTTCAGTTCATATGTCCTATTCTTATTTACAAGAATTATTCGACGAAGCTTTTTATAAATACCCAGTGTCCGAAGAATTATTAAATAAATTCTCAATCTTAGATAAATATGTTCAAGCAAACTTTAAAATAGCCTTTGGTAACCGTATTATGGTTCAAGTTCACAAATTTGTTCCTGTCTTCGTTGCGACTGGCGGAAATGAAGAAGAAGGTCTTGACTATATCTTCGCCAACAAGATTTTAAGAAAATTCGAAAGCCTTAACTTAGCATTCTTACATGAAGAGTTAGAAGAACTCATCAACCAAATCCAAAAGATTTTTGGGAAAAATGGATTCGAAGAATCTGTTAAATTCATCAAAAACTTGATGAAATTGATGTAGGTGAATAACCGTGATTGATAGAGATGCGAGTAGATATTATAAAAAAATAAATACAACATTTGTTGGCGTAAATAAACAAGATGATTTCGCGAAAATGTTTATCAATCTATTAGAGAGCGGGAATACGACTTTGTATCAAAAAGAACGTCGTGAACGTCGAATCTTCGACGATTCATGGATGGATTCTGTTGAGCAAGCGATTCCCGTCATTGATAAATTGACACGAAAACCGAGAGAAACACTTAAAAAAACAAGCATGGTTGTGCCTGTTGAAAGAGCAAAGAAAATTGATAAAGAGACCGTGAGGCATCTTTCTCAAAATACGCAGTTAATTCGAAGCATTGACCGCGAAGGAAATGTTATTCCTTCAAAGGTTTTAACGAGCTTTTCAGAGTCAGATTTAGGAACATATGAAAATCGTTTCTTACGCTCTTTGGTTGATAATCTCTTTATCTTCATTGAAAAAAGATACGATCTTATCATCAAAAAAATGCATACTGAATATGTCAATTTCTTGAATGTAAAATCTGAAATTGAATGGATGGGTGCGACCATTGATTATGATGTTACTTTTCAAATTCATCAAAATATGGAACAAGATGAAATCGATCAAAAGAATCAAGTTTTACTAGATCGTATTACCGAGATGAGAACATCCATCACGAACTTCAAAATGTCGAAATTTATGCTCGATATGAAAGCTTTCCCTGGTGTTGTTCCACCGATTATGCAAACCAATCTTTTACAAAAAAATGTTGATTTCCGTAAATGTTATGATTTATGGATATTAATCGAGCAAGTCGATCGTATTGGATACGATGTTGACGTTTTCGAAAGAAATGTTGAATTTAAAGATAAATATCTTGCAGATATTGAAAATGCCATGATGGTACTTTACGCAGCAGTTGCGAATAACCAAACAAGCGAATTTGTTTTGAATCAACAAGATCCCTACGTTTATCGTAAAACAAGACGCCCAAAAGTCATGAAGAATAACCCTGCAGATATTACGATTGATCCAGGATACTATCAACTTGAAAATTATGGCTTAAGCCAATACTATTTAGAGCAAATCAAAAAAAGTAATTATTCCCGTTTTAAAACACTAACTGAAGCTGGAATTACTTTAAATGAGTCTGTCGATATTGTTTTCAAACAATTAGGAAATATTACGAATGCAGTTTACGAAGACTATATCCAAACGAATTATCATCCAGAAACAAAGGAAACGCTTGAAGAAAAAGTAGCGGTTCAAGAAGAGATTATTGAGTTATATAAAAAAATTGAACAAATCAAAAGAGATGACTTAAAAACTTTAGCTACGCAAAAAGCCATCGCTTTACTTAATCTACGAAACTATAAAGATGATATCGCCAAGAAAAAAGAATTAGAGCGTCTTGAGGAAGAAAAAGAAAAAGAACTTGAACGCTTAGAAAAAGAAAGACAAAAGAAAATAAGAGAAGAAGAACGCCTTGCAAAACAACGTAAAATTGAAGCTGCTAAGAAAATATTAGCAGAAGAAAAAGCGAAACGAAAAGCAAGAGAAAAGAAAAAACAAAGATCTGTATCTTCAAAAAAAGAAAAATTAAATAAATAACATTAAGGAGAGGTGAATGAAAATGAAAAAACGACTGTCTCTATCATTATTAGCATTGATAGGTTCCGTTTTTATGTTTGTTGTTGCCTCTTTTGCTTGGCTTCAAGTGAGTGGAGTTGTGAATATTTTCGGTCCTACTGCTTCTGTGAATAATGTTCAGTCAGAAGCTGTTATTTATACCTCAACTGATGGAACCAACTATTCAGAAACGGAATCAATTAACGTAGCGACTGGTTCTCCTGGAAATAGTTACTACTTCCAAATCGTAGTTACAAATACTGGCACAATCGCATCCACATCTCGCGTGATGCTCTATAGTTTCACGGATTCGTTATCGAATCCAAATGGAACCAACGCTGGGTTGCTTGCAGGATTATCTTTAACCCAGGTGATTCGTGTTTCTACGTCAAACAACTATAATGCAGATACGATTCAAAATACATTAATGGTTGATTTGTTACCGACTGATACTGGTGGAGACTTTACGACTTCTTATCTAACTTTGTTAGAAGGCATTTTTTTAGAACCCAATGAAACTGCCATTTTATACGTTACTTTTACCCTCGATGAAGATACATCCAATGATTATCAAAATTTAAATTTACTCATTGGTAGCGTATCGATTTCATCGGTAAGTGAGTAGGTGATACGATGAAAAAATGGACTTTATTTTTCTCGATATCTTCTTTACTTCTCATTGTAGTTTCACTCGTGATGTTAAGTATAACTTATGGTTGGTTTACTGCACTATTTTCCATTCCTGATGGAGAAGTAGGTGTGGGTGCACTAGATTACACTGCTAGTGGAAGTTTTGTCCAAGATAATACGATTTTCGTTCCTGAAGAAGAACTGGTCAATACTGCTTTTGAGGTAGACAATCAATCCTCATTAAAATCGCAATTGCGAATTCAAATAACGTATACGAAAGTAGTCAACAACGCCGGAACAATCACTTCGTCAACGCAAATTTATCATGATGATTCAACGGATCATTTATCGGTTGTGATGAATGAGAACTTTGTTCAAAGCGGAGACTATTTCTACTTTGGTGGCGATACTTATGATATCCTTACTTATTCTGGTGTCATTTCATTAATTACCTCCATTGTTTATGATGGTAACTTTGCGGGTATTGACTATGAAAATATGCCGATATCCATTTCCATTACGATACAAGTCAAACAAGCGGACAATGTCACATGGTCTGATCTTGCAGGATACGATTTTTCGACAGGATTACCTGCATAAAAAAGAGGTGAAAAAGTGCTAAAGAAAGTACTTAAAAAAATATTACAAGCCCTGCCTTTTATCTTCTTTGCATTAGCCTTTTTCCTTATTGTCCAAGTGCTTGTTGCAATTAAGAATGATCGAACACCAGATTTCTTTGGTTATTCAGTATTTCTTGTTGTATCCCCTTCAATGGAAGATACAATTATGACTGGGGATATTATTTTTGTTGATACTTCCATCACAGATTATGAAGTTGGCGACATCATTTCATTTCACCGTCCTGATGATGAGTCAATCATTATTACACACCGCATCGTTTCCATCAATGAACTTGATGGTAATCTGTTAATTACGACACAGGGTGATAATAATTTCGAATCGTTATCTTGGGAAAAAGACTTTACGGTAGACCATATTATTGGGGTTTATCAAGGGAAGTCAACCTTCTTAGGGAATATCTATTCTTTTATCTACACAGGTGGCGTTAGTTTAATTTATGGTGTCGTGATTTTAGCGTTTTTAACGATTGGTGTTACTGAAGCTATTTCGATTGTGAAGACTTTGTCAAAAGCAAAAGTGGAAGAAGAAGAGAAAAAGAAACAAGAACTCATTGAAATCGAAAAAGAACGACTTCGAAAAGAATTTGAGGAAGAAAATAAACAATAAAATAAACGCACACTTTTTTGGGAGTGTGCGTCTTTTTTTACTTTATTTCGATTGCTTTTCTAACCAAATCGCTTTCAGTTTATCATAGGTTGCTTGAGGGATATCTGGATTTCCTTTGGAATAACACGGAAAGACTTGGTCTCCCGCCACAAGCGGATCTGTACAAGCAAAGTTATATCGATATTTTTCTCTTTCTTCTTTATTTCTAAAATTAGGAATGAACTGTTCACTACCCCCCTGTAAGATACTTTGATACGCAAAATATCCAGGTAAAAACATATCGAGTGCTTCATACACATCAATGGTATCCGCAAGAGGATTTCCTTTTATTTTTTCGATAAAGTGATGCATCGTATAAAAATCACTACCGCCATGACCATAGCCCTTCGCTAAATGATGTTTAAATGTTTTTGGAAGATAGGTCTGAACATTGTTTTGAAATTCATTTTCAACTTCATCGAAATTTGTATAGATTCTTTCTATATCACCTTTCAGGGCATCTTCTCTTGCGCTTTCCATTCTTCCCTTGGTTCCATAAAGCGAAAACCAAATCGAGTTCTTCGCTAAATCTCCATGGATACTTTTCAAAATCGCTCCGTTTTCTAGCGTGATCATCTCAATTCCTGCAGTTCCACCAAGTTTTCCCATTTCTTCAGCACGAGAAGTTCTAGGTAATTCGAATCCAATGACTTTTGTTGGTCTTAGTCCGGTAATATGCAAAATAGGTCCAATCGAATGCGTTGCATAATAAGTAGCGTACATATGATTTCGCCAATGCTCTTTATCTCCATAAGTAATGTCAGCCCAAATTGGGTGACAATTATGAATATACTCACTTTCAGCGTACTCTAGATTCCCAAGTTTTCCTTCGCGATATAATTTTTTCATTTCCATCGGAGATGGCATATAACAATAGTTTTCAGCGTAGGCATAGATTTTATCTGATTTTTCAACAGCTTCACAAAGCATTACAGCCTCCGCGAGCGTTTGAATAGGCAGTACCTCACTAAGAACATGCTTTCCTGCTTCAAGTGCTTGTATTGCAAATTTAGCGTGTTCTGTAGCGTAATTCGCAAGAACAACCGCATCCATATCGTATTTTAAGAATTCTTCATAATTGGTGAAGTATTGAATAGAGTCATCCTTTGTCTCTTCTTTCAGCTTCATAAGACCTTCTTCCCAAAAATCACAAATTGCGACGAGTATTGCATTGGATACCGTGCTGGCATATTCAATCATCGTTCTTCCTCTTCCGATTCCAATGACACCAATTTTTACTTTTTTCATCATGTTTTACCCCCTTACGAATATACAGCGTCATTATATCAAAAAAGAATAAAAAAGCAATCATTAGTTTTTTAAGAAATCATGATTTATCTATGGTATAATATTTTAGTGTTGGAGGGTTGATGATGGACTGGAGAAAAAACTATACAAAAGCAATTACATTTACCTATGATGATGGCGTCATTTACGATCGAAAATTCGTCGAAATACTCAACCGATATGGACTGAGATGTACGTTTAATATTAACACGGGATTCTCTTCATTTGATGATCCTTTTTTTGATGAAGGAATTCTTGTTTCTCATCTTGATGTTGAAGAAATGGTATCCTTATTTCAGGGCCATGAAGTAAGTGTTCATACCTTTACTCATCCTGATTTAACGACATTAAATGAAAGTGAAATTCTTTATCAAATAAGGCAAGATCAAGAACGAATTAAGCAATATTTTGAAGTTGAAGCTTGTGGGATGGCCTACCCATTTGGAACGTATAACGAAAGTGTAAAAAAGGTTGTAAGAGAGAGTGGATTATCCTATGCAAGAACGATTCATTCTACCTATGATTTTCTATTTCCGAAGGATCTATATGAATTTCATCCTACGATTCATCACAATGACCCAAGATTATTTGAAATCATTGATGAATTCTTGAATGTAAAGTCATCAGCCCCACTAGTTCTATCTATTTGGGGACACAGCTACGAATTCGAGGCTCATCAAAATTGGCGTCTTCTTGAAGAAATCTGCCAAAGATTATCAGGACACGAAGAGGTCTTTTACGGAACGAATAAAGAAGTTCTTTCTCCTTTATTTACTAAATAAAAAAAGACAAGTATTTAGAAACAATCAAAATCGGTTTTGCGTTATAATGGAAATGGAGTGATATTATGAATGTACATATCTTAGCGAGTGGATCGAAAGGGAATTCGACCATTATCGAGATTGAAAATCAAATCATTATGATTGATGCGGGAATTTCTTTAAAACAAGTGGGATTAAGACTTGATTTTCACCAAAAGGAACTCACACATTTAGATGGCGTATTTATCACTCATGAACACGCTGATCATGTTGGGGGATTAGCTAGTTTATATAAGAAATATCAAATGCCGATTTTTCTTTCGAAAGGAACTTATCGTAATCTTGCTAGAAGTATCGTCGATAAAATTGACGAATCAGCTTTTCATTTTGTACAGTTTGAACAATCTATTCCCTTTACAGATTTTGAAGTGATCCCTTTTATGACTTATCATGACGCACTGGAACCTACGGGATATAAAGTCATCGAAAAAGAGAAGTCCCTTGTATATATGACCGATACAGGATACTACCCCGAACATGGATTCGATATTTTAAGGAATGCTCATTGTTATATCATCGAAAGTAATCACGAACCGGATTTATTACTTGATAGCGACAGACCTTGGATATTAAAAAGAAGAATTTTAGATGATAAAGGGCATTTATCCAATGAAGATAGTGCATTCTTAATGGTAAATCTCGTAGGCGTTAACACAAAAAAAATTGTGTTAGCTCATCTCTCCGAAGAATGCAATACCGTGGATCATGCTCTAGATGCATACCATAGAATATTTAAAAAGAATGGACTTTGTACAGAAGATTATCAAATTATCTGTGCCGATCAATACTTAATCACGGAGGAAATTGTTATATGAGTCATGAATCGATTACCAAAAAAGAAGTCGCTTCTTTTTTGAAAAAGCAAGAAGAACAAGTTCTCATTCGTCATCGTTTAAAAGGCGGAATGTCCAATTCAAATTATGTCGTCGAAGTTGATGGTTTAAGTTATACCTTTCGAATTCCTGGGAAAAATGCCGAAAACTTTGTCTCTCGTGAGATTGAACAAAAAACACTGGACTTAATTCATCCGCTTCATATTGATGGGAATCTATTATTATCGATGGATTTAGCGACAGGATATAAAATATCTAAGTTTGTGCCTGGAACGCCCTTAGTAGAGTTGAATCCTGCAGATTACTATCAAGAAGCTGCAACATTACTTCAAAAACTACATCGTTCAGGACTCAAAGCTGAGAATGATTATTCACCCTTTGAAAGATTAGCTCAATATGAACAATTGGTCGTGAAGGAAGGACTTGTGCACGAAGATAGTTACTTTGATATTCTGAATCGTTTCAAGGTGTATCAACCATATTTAGAATCTTTACCAAAGGTGATGTGCCATAACGATTCTCAACCCTCTAATTTTATCCATACAGAAAAAGATGGTTTACTCTTAGTCGACTGGGAGTTTGGCGGCAATAACGACTATTTTTATGATATTGCTTGTTTTGGGAATAACGACTTTAAATATGCGGAAGGATTATTGCCAGTTTATTTAGGAAAAACCCCACAAAAAGAGGATTGGAAAAGGCTCTATTTATGGCGAACATTTCAATGTTTACAGTGGCACAATGTTGCGCTTTATAAAGAAGCCACTGGGTTATCTTTAGAACTGCACCTCGATTTCAAAATGATTGCGGCAAATTACATCACGAAAGCGAACACCTTATTTTCACAAGCTTTACTTTATGAATGAAAGCGTATTTTTGCATAGATTTCATTGTCTAATAACAGAATTTGATGTATAATAACATAGTGATATTTTAAATAAAAGTATTTAATTTAGGAGGTTGTGTCATCTATGACAACAAAAAAAGTGTTTCAATCAATGGATGGAAACCAAGCAGCTGCTTATTGCGCTTATGCCTTTACTGAAGTAGCTGGTATTTACCCAATTACTCCTTCTACACCTATGCCTGAGTATACAGACCTTTGGGCATCTCAAGGAAAGAAGAATTTATTTGGAATGCCAGTTAAATTAGTCGAAATGCAATCTGAAGCTGGTGCGGCTGGTACTGTTCATGGATCCTTAATTTCAGGTGCGTTAACAACAACGTTTACGGCATCTCAAGGGTTATTATTAAAAATCCCTAACATGTATAAAATCGCTGGTGAATTACTACCAGGAGTTATTCATGTCGCTGCTCGTTCTTTAGCAGCTCAATCATTATCTATCTTTGGTGACCACCAAGACGTGATGGCCGCAAGACAAACTGGATTTGCAATGTTAGCTTCTGGTTCAGTTCAAGAAACAATGGACTTAGCTGGGGTTGCTCACTTAGCAGCAATCAAAACATCCATTCCATTTATGCATTTCTTTGATGGTTTTAGAACAAGCCATGAAGTGAATAAAGTGGAAGTGATGGATTACAGTGTATTTGATCGTTTACTTGATAGAGATGCAATTAAAGCATTCCGTGCAAGAGCATTAAATAGTACACATCCAGTAACGAAGGGTACGGCTCAAAATGATGACGTATACTTCCAAGCAAAAGAAGTTCAAGAAAAATTCTATGTTCCAGTAGCTGATACTGTAGCTTATTACTTAGATGAAATCTCTAAAGAAACAGGTAGAGATTACAAACCATTTAGTTATTATGGACCAGAAGATGCAACAGATGTTATCATCGCAATGGGTTCTGTAACTGAAACTATCCGTGAAGTTGTAGATTACAAAACTTCACAAGGAGAAAAAGTTGGTTTAGTGGCTGTCCATTTATACCGTCCTTTCTCTGAAAAACATTTCTTTAATGTATTACCAAAAACCGTTGAAAGAATCGCTGTTCTTGATAGAACAAAAGAAGCAGGTTCTGTTGGCGAACCACTATACTTAGACGTAAAAGCTGTATTCTATGGAAAAGAATGGAATCCAGTCATCGTAGGTGGACGTTATGGTTTATCAAGTAAAGATACAACTCCTGCTCAAATTTTCGCAGTATATAACAATTTAGTTGGTGAACAAAAAGATCGTTTCACGATTGGTATTGTGGATGATGTTATGAACACTAGCTTACCAGTAGAAGAAGCACCAGATGTAACAGATCCAGCAACCACAGAATTATTATTCTTCGGTCTTGGTGGAGACGGTACAGTAGGTTCTGTTAAAAATATTTCTAAGATTATTGGAGATTACACAGACCTCTATGGACAAGCTTATGCTTCTTATGATTCAAAAAAATCTGGTGGGGTTACAAGACTTCACTTACGTTTTGGTAAAAACCCAATTCGTTCAACTTATTTAGTAAATAATCCTCATTTCATTTCTTGTTCTCAAGAAAGCTATCTTGAAAGATTTGAAATTGTTGGTGGTATTAGAAGAAAAGGTATTTTCTTATTATCAACTGTCAAATCACCTGATGAAATTGAAGCATTCTTACCAAATGATGTTAAACGTGTTTTAGCTAGAAAAGAAGCTCGTTTATTCATTATCGATGCTTATAAATTAGCAAAAGAAATCGGAAATGTAAAATTAATTTCTACCATTTTACAATCTGCATTCTTTAAATTAAATGAACAAGTAATCCCTTATGAAAAAGCACAAGATGCAATGAAATCATTCGCGAAGAAATCATTCTCTCGTAAAGGTGAAGAAATTGTTGAAATGAACTATCAAGCCATTGATAGAGGTGCTGATGGATTAGTTGAAGTTAAAGTAAAACCTGAATGGGCGAACTTAGATGTTGTTGAAACTGATGCACCAAATCGTCCAGCATTCGTTAAAAATATTGCGGACAAAGTCAACTCTATCGAAGGAGATACATTACCTGTATCTGCATTCTTAGATTATGCGGATGGTCATATTCCTAATGGTACAAGTGCATTTGAAAAACGTGGTGTTGCGGAAGAAGTTTCTTCTTGGTTAAGTGACAACTGTATTCAATGTAACCAATGTGCTTACGCATGTCCTCATGCTGCTATCCGTCCAATCTTAGCTACGGCTGAAGAAGCTGCTGCAGCTCCAGAAGGAACGGTATGGAAAGACGCTGTTGGAAAAGGTCTTGAAGGGTTAAAATATCGTATTCAAGTATCTATCCTTGATTGTACAGGATGTACAGTGTGCGTTAACACTTGTCCAGCAAAAACAAAAGCATTACAAATGAGTCCTATCCAAACTGAAATCGAAGACAAACAACATGTTAAAGCTGAATACTTATACAATGAAGTCACTTCAAAAGCTAGTTTAGTAGGAAAAAATACATACAAAAACGTTCAATTTGAAAAACCATTATTTGAATTCAGTGGAGCTTGTGCTGGTTGTGGAGAAACTCCTTATATCAAATTTGCGACACAATTATTTGGTGAAAGAATGGTTATTGCAAATGCTACTGGTTGTTCATCAATTTATGGTGCTTCCTTCCCTGCAAGTCCTTATACGACTAACAAAGAAGGTAGAGGACCAGCTTGGGCAAACTCATTATTCGAAGACAATGCAGAATTTGGATTCGGTATGGCAATTGCACAAGAAACTTTAAGAGATCGTATTCAAAATACTGTTTTCGCTAAAGAAGCAGAATTTAAGAATGCTGAACTTGTTGCTTTACTAAAAGAATGGGCTGAATATCGTCAAGACGGTGAAAAAACACTTGAACTTTCGAAGAAAATTCTTCCATTACTTGAAAGTGACGGAAGTGCAGCAAGTAAAGATATCTTAGAATTAAAAGATTACCTTGTTAAACAATCGAACTGGATTATCGGTGGAGATGGTTGGGCATACGATATTGGTTACGGCGGGTTAGACCACGTAATTTCCAATAATGAAGACGTCAACATTTTAGTACTTGATACTGAAGTATATTCCAATACTGGTGGACAATCTTCAAAATCTGCTCGTGCAGGATCTATCGCTAAATTTACTGCTTCTGGAAAACCTGGAAAGAAGAAAGATTTAGGATCCATCGCGATGACTTACGAAAGCGTTTATGTTGCAGCTATTTCTCATGGAGCGAATGCTACACAACTTCTTAAAGCAATGAAAGAAGCTGAAAGTTACCCAGGACCATCCTTAATCATCGCTTATAGCCCATGTATCGCACATGGTATCAATGGTGGTTTAGGAAATTCACATCAAGAAGCAAAACTTGCAACAGAATGTGGATACTGGCCAATATTTAGATACGATCCACGTTTAATTGAAGAAGGCAAAAATCCATTCCAATTAGATTCAAGAGAACCTCAATGGGAAAAATATCATGACTTCTTATTAAATGAAAATCGTTATCAACAATTAGTTCATGAAAATCCTGAAGCAGCAAAAGTATTGTTAGACAAAAACCTTAAAGACTCTAAACGTCGTTGGGCAATGTACAAACGTTACGCAGCTATGGATTACTCAACAGTGATTGAATAATTTTTAAAACTAACGGCCTCCACTTGAGGCCGTTTTTTCTTTTTTAAGAAATATCACAGAAAACCCACGAATCTTTGCTAGACTGGTTACGCAAATTCTTTAAAAAAATGTTTTTAAAACAAACGAATTTGTTATATAATAGAATAAAGTGTCGATTAGAAAAAAGGAGTTTGAGACAATGAAGTTTATGACAAAAAAAGCGCTAGTCCTCGTGCTAGGATTACTTGTATCTTTTTCCCTTGTAGGATGTAAAGATACCGCAACAACAACAACGACCACCGCTGCATTTACAGGTGCTACACCAGTGCTGACAAATCCAGATGAAGTATTTTACGATGGTGGATCGTACCTTATAACTTATGGAGACGTTTATGAGGAATTTAAAATCAATGATGGTATTAACCGATTACTTTTCATGGTTGATAGTGTCCTTTTATCCGACTATATTGCAAGTGTAACTGATGAACAAATCGCAGCGAAGATTTTGTATCTTACCTATGGAACAAATAATAGTGAAGAAATCGCTCTCTTAACGGATCAAGAAAAACAAGACTACCAAGATACATTCGCTGAAAACATGAATTTACTTGGATATGCTGATAATCAAGACGAGTATGTTCGCCTTGTTTGTGCAAAAGAAGCATATGCAGTAGAACAAATGTATAATGAGGCTAATGCTTCAGAAGACTGGTATGCAGGACCAGAAGGGGTTGCTTCATACTACCAAGACACTTATTTCGAAGATTATTCAGCAATAAAAATTCGTTTTTATAATGAAACGGATGCCAAAAATGTCTTAAAAGCATTTAACTTAGTTAGTTATAATGGAACATTAAGATTATATACAGGTGTTACACCAATCGATCAAGTTCCAAGTTCAAGCTTTAATGATACAAATACACAAGTTTTAACCAATGAAGAAATCTTAAGTTACTTTATTCAAATGTATAACTATGTTTATTCATATAAAGCAGATTTAGCAACGGATGCAACGTTTGCGGAACTTGTAGCAAATACAGATTTGACTCAAAACTATGAAACATTAAATGGTAACTCAACCGCTTTAGCAACTTATATGTTTTCAACGCTTGGAAGTTATGATACTTATACAGCTGGAACAAGTACTAAAATTTATTATACTTATACCCCTGTTAAATATTATGGTGCCAGTGATACAGCATATTATATGATCCTCAATTTAGATCGTAGTACGAAAGCAGATGTTACAGATTTTAGTGGAGATGAAGCTGCTCTAGTGGCTTTAATTGGTCAATCTACGTACGATACAATTGAGTCTACAATTCAAGAAACCAATGTGACTACAACTGGCTATACTGCAAATCGTATTTCTGAATTACGTGCTGCCAATGATTTAGTCATCTACGATTATTATTTAGGCATCGATTATCAATCGATTGATGCATCCTATGTACTCAATGAAGAAGGCGATGATGCTATCGTTGCTTCCTTCGCAGACACAACAATTACGGCAGATCAATTATTTATCAGTGCAATGGCAACCAATGGTGGAATTTACGCATTATATGCCGCTCAAATGATTGTAGCAATGGATCAATACTTCGCACAGGTTTATTGTGAAGAAGATCAAGTGAATTGTTCCTATAATTTAGATGAGAATACGAGTGCTAAACTTGCAGCGGATAAAGCTTCACTTGAAGAATTGCGTGCTAGTTTTGAAGCAAGTTATTATGTTTATTACTATACATTTGAAGAATATATGTATTTAGCATATGGCGCAAAAACTGAAACTGAAATGTTGTTAAAATATTATGTAAAATCAACATTACAACCTTATTTAGTTTATGATGAAATAAAGAAGAATGATTGGGAGTTATTAACGGGTTATTTATATAATTTAATTCAAGATTATTATGATAATTATTTCAGCTTAAATGTTCAACACCTTCTCATTTATGTCGATCATAATGAAGATGGTACCCAAGATAATTATGCAGATTTCGTTGCTGGACTTGATGACCAAGCTCAGTATGATCAATTGCTTTCTGATTTTGTCAGTGCAATACGTACTTATTTAGGGGCATCAACGACTAATACATTTGCGACGTTAATTGATACTTACAATAAAGCAAAAAGAACGGACCCAATTTGGGGACAATTTAAAAATTATGGCTTCTATTTAATGACTGAAAACTTGTCTTCGACAGCGTCTCTTACTTATTTAACAACAGTAGATACATACGAAACTCCTTTTGTTGAAGGATTAGTAGCGACTTACGAACAATATAATGAAGCAGCAAATATCGATAAAGCTTCTATTTATTATGATAATACAGTTGAAACGAGTTATGGAGTTCATATCATCTATGCAACCAAAGGCTCTGATTTTGAAAGACCTACCGCTGCATTTACAATGACCTATGATACTGCTGGGGATCCAAATTATACAGTCGGTATTGAAAATGATTCTGATATGTTAAGCGTTGAACAATTAAAAATCTATGCAGAATATCGTTTCTATCAAATTATTTATGGAACTGACGCAACTGCAGAAGAAGATTATGGATTTACATTCCCACTTATCCCTACAAGCGTGATGGATGCGATTGATGCTTATTTCGCAGATTTATATGATTCAATGTATGTTGTTGGATTCTTAAATGTGATTGTTTCAAATAAGTTACAAGAAGGTACATTTGTCAATGACTATGCAAGCTATTGTTCTTATACTGATGCAGAGTTAAAAGCTAGAATCTCTGATATCGGAGATATCTACTTCAAACAATTATTTTCAGCTTACGATACAACAAAATAAATAAATTGTGCGGGGAGAAATCCCCTCACTTTCATTTAGAGGTGCGATATGAATTCAGAATCAAAGATTATTGTCAGGACAACAATCAAAATTATGGTATTAAATGCTTTCCTTGCGGTGATTAAAATCTTCGCAGGTATTTTCGGAAAGTCGAGTGCCTTGATTTCTGACTCCGTGAACTCTATCTCAGACATTATGACAAACGTAGTTGTGATGGTGAGCGGAAAGTTTTCACATAAAGGAAGAGATGATGATCATCCCTATGGCCACGAAAAATATGATGCACTTGTTAGTGTCTTACTTGGTGTAGCTATTTTAATAACCGCATTTGAAATTGGCAAGAGAGCTGTTATTGTGCTCTATGATTTTATCCGCTTTGGGACAAATATCGATGAGCCAAAAATCATTGCATTGGTGGTTGCCTTAGCAACGATTGGAATTAAAGAATTTATGTTTCACTTTACAAAGAGAGCTGCAAAAAAATCCCATTCCTCCTCACTCAATGCACAAGCTTATGATCATCGTAGCGATGAACTAGCAAGCTTTGGAGCATTTGTCGGTATTGGAGGGTCCATGCTCGGATATCATTTCTTAGAACCGATTGCGTCGCTTTTCATTACATTCTTTGTCGCTCGCGTTGGTTTTAATATCATCAAAGAAGGTATTGCACAGGTTGTTGATCAAGCGGCTGATAGTGAAACAATTGAACAAATTAAGTCGATTATCTATTCTCATCAAGAAGTACTCAATATCGACGAGATGCGGACAAGACAATTTGGGATGAAATTATACGTAGACTTGGAAATTCAAGTTGATCGAAATTTAACGCTATGTCAGGCACATGAGATTGCTGAGAAGATTCATGATCACGTTGAAGAATCGTTTGATAATGTATTACATTGTATGATTCATGTGAACCCAAGTCATAAAATATAGTGAAAATGATTGGTAATGTGTAAACAGTAACACATTGCCAATTTTTTTTGCTTAAAAAAATGATGTTTTGGTGATTAAATCTATTGAAATCGCTAACATGATTTGATATAATTAATGAGTAAACGGTTACGGCCAAAAAAAATAGGAGGAAAAAATGAAAAAGAAAGGGTTTATTTTTTTACTAGTTTTACTTTTTAGTTTCGGTCTTGTTTCTTGTACAGAAGATACAGCAGCAACTACTGCTGACACAAGTACAACGGAAACGACTACAACTACAACAAGTGAAACTACTCAATCAACAACAGCATTCTCAATCACAATTTCTGGATTAACAGATGCTGGTTATGATGAAAAAATTTATACAGGCGAAGCATTTGATTTATTAGCAGGCGTATCTGCTATGGGATCTGATGGTGTCGACTACGTTGATAACATCTTACTACAAAGTGATGATGCTGCATGTCAAATCGAAGATGGAAAATTAACTTCCAACTCCGCTAAAGTGTGTGTTATTACTTATACAGTTGTTGTTAACTCAAAAATCGCTAGAGATACTCGTAACGTTAAAATCTCTTCAGCTCCAGTAACAATTGATTTTACTGAAACTGACCGTTTTGACAATGATGTATTATTTGGAACAGATTATGCAATCACAACTGATGACCCAGGCGTCAATAAATTCCATTATTGGCAAGCTGCAGCTACAGTACTTGGTGATACAGGTTCTGTTACAGTAGCAGATGGAAAACTTGTTATCGTTCAAGAATCTATGGGTGATGTAAACTATGCTCTTCAAGTTATCGCTTTAACTGAAGTTGCTTTAGAAGAAGGACGTACTTACAAAATTACGTTAACAATTACATCAACTACTGATCGTGTAATTGATATCGTTACAAAAGCTCCAAACAATGATTATGCAAATGATACTCATAGTTTAATTGAAGTTTCAACTGGAACAGCGGACTACGAAATGGTATTCGTAGCGAACCAAGATACATTACACCTTAACATTATGACAGGTGCTGTTGAAGGTAACCTAAATGCTGGTACACTTGAATTTTCAAACTTCAAATTATGGGAAGGTCCAATCGTAATTGAATATACAGAAGTAGCTGATTTCTTCACAAATACAGAAGTAGCTGCTGATACAGCGATTGAATTCAATTCTAGTACAGATACTGACTATGTAAGAGAATTCTACTATTGGGATAATGCTAGTGGTGCTATGATGAGTGGTACAACTACTGCTGATGGTGTTGATGTTACTCTTGTATCTGAAGGCTCAAATACATGGGAAAACCAATTACAATGGAACGACGTTAATAAAGCTGGAACTCCTTTAATTAAGGGTGGAGCTTATAAATTAACATTCGATGTAAACTCTACAGTTGTTAGAACAATTGAAGTAGCTATTACTGGTAGCGTCAATGGCTTACCTAGTTCAGCTTCTCAAGTTGTTGAATTAGCAGTTGGAGATAACACAGTTACATTAGAATTTACTTCTTTATATGATTACTATTTCATGAAGATAATGATGGGTAACTATGGCGATCTTGATGGCCTTGGAACTTTATCATTCACAAACTTCCAATTATTCGTTGATGTAAATGCTACACCAGCTGAAGAAGAAGAAGGCACAGTAGTTGACGGTGTTGACTACTGGACAGATGAATTCGTTACTGTTGAAAATGGAATCCAAAATGGTGATTTCTCTAAAGAAGGTATGGTTATTGATGCTGATGGCACAGATGGATGGACATACTGGACTACAGTAGATCAAACATGGGCATCCGTTCAACTAGACGCTACATTCGCAATTACTGATGGAAAACTAGTAGCTACTACATTAGGAAGCGGTGGAGAAGTTTGGTATATTCAACTTTCTTATCGTCCTACAGAAGACTACAATGTAAATCCTGGTGCAACTTACAGAGTTGAATTTGATGTTAATGCTTCTGTTGCAGGAACATTCTCTATGGAAATGACGACAACTGGTAACGTAGCAAATGTTGCTATCCCTGTTACTTTAGTTGAAGGTGATAACCATGTAGTTGTTGAATATGTTGCATACGAAGAAAACTTCAAATTAACAGCTTGTTTAGGTTTATATGGTGCTGCAGTGTTAACATTTGATAACTTTACAATCGCAGAAGAACAAATCTTCGGTTACTTAGATCTTGAAGATGGAATCCAAAATGGCGATTTCTCTAAAGAAGGTATGGTTATTGATGCAGATGCTACAGATGGATGGTCTTACTGGACTACAGTTGATCAATCATGGGCATCCGTTCAAATCGACGCTACATTCGCTATTACTGATGGCGCTGCAGTTGTTACTACATTAGGAACTGGTGGAGAAGTATGGTACATCCAATTCTCATATCGTCCAAGTGAAGATTACAATGTAAAACCTGGATATACTTATCAAGTAGAATTTGATGTTAACGCATCTGTTGCGGGAACATTCTCTATGGAAATGACGACTACTGGTAACGTAGCTAACGTAGCTATCCCTGTTACTTTAGTTGAAGGTGCAAACCACATCGTATTAAGTTATGTTGCTTACGAAGAAAACTTCAAATTAACAGCTAGCTTAGGATTATATGGATTAGCAACATTAACATTTGATAACTTTACATTAACAGAAGTTTACCAATTCGATAATGGTGCAGACGTTACTATTCAAAATGGTGATTTTTCTAAAGAAGGTATGGTTATTGATGCAACTGGTACAGATGGTTGGACATACTGGACAACAGTAGATCAATCATGGGCATCAACTCAAATCGACGCTACATTCGCTATTACTGATGGTGCATTAGTTGTTAATACACTTGGAAGTGGTGGAGAAGTTTGGTACATCCAATTATCTTATCGTCCAATTGAAGACTATGATGTAACTGCTGGTTACGTATACGTTGTAGAATTTGACGTAAATGCATCTGTTGCTGGAACATTCTCATTTGAAATGACGACAACTGGTAATGTTGCAAACGTTGCAGTTCCTGTTACTTTAGTAGAAGGCGCTAACCATGTTACAGTTACATTTGTAGCATATGAAGCTAACTTAAAATTAACAGCTTGTTTAGGTCTTTATGGTGTTGCTACATTAACATTTGATAACTTCGTAATTAACGAATTCGTACCTCGCTAATACGGTAATATTCAAATAAAAAGACTTTCGGGACATGAAAAATCATGTCCCGTTTTCTTTTCTTTTAGTGACTGATGGCCACGCTATTATCGATAAAAAAAGATTACGATTTTCTTTATCTCTTTGCTTGATTCGGTAAGGCATTAATGTTATAATATTAATTCAAATAGTAAAGCGCTTACTAAAGCGCTAAAAGGTGTGATATTATGTTTTTATCTGTTTTTACAAATTTTCTCGATACTGGACCTAATTTAGGAGAGATCATACTACGTATGACTTTAACTGCATTCTTCGTTGGAATCATTGGAGTCGAACGACAAATGCGTCATAAAATCGCTGGCGTTACGACGCACTTAATGGTAGCTTTCGGTGCTTGTGGAATCGCTATCTTGCAAGATAGTTTATATTACCAAGCATTGAGTTTAGCAACTGATTTAGCAGCGCAAGGAGTGACAGTTAACTTAGAACGTCAAAGGGTGATTGCGCAAGTAGTCACTGGTGTTGGGTTCTTAGGCGCAGGTACAATTCTAAAAACATCCAATGGAATTTCTGGTCTTACAACAGCAGCGACGATTTGGCTTGCTTCAATGATAGGACTTGCATTTGGTATGGGTGGATACGTGATTGGGACAGTCATCAGTTTATTCTCTCTTGTCTTTTTAACAGGAGTCAGAAAATTGCTTGAACTTACAACGATCAAACATGTTAAATCGCCTGACATTCTAGGTGCTGAAATAATAGAAAAGTAGAGGTATTCAATTGAGTGCCTCTTTTTTTTATGACTTTTTCATTCATATTTTTTGCAAAAAGAAGCGCTATAGAGTACAATAGAAGGTGTTGATTTGGAGGTAAATATATGGCAACTTTAGAAATTAAAAACTTATTCGTATCAGTCGAAGGACGTACGATTTTACACGGAATAAATTTAACCGTTAATGGCGGAGAAACTCACGCAATTATGGGACCGAATGGAACAGGGAAATCAACCCTTGCTCAAATTATTATGGGTCATCCAAAATATGTGATCGAATCTGGTGAAATACTACTTGATGGAGAACTAGTCAATGAAATGCCAGTCGATGAAAGAAGTCGCAAAGGAATTTTTCTTGCAATGCAAAATCCGGTTGAAGTACCAGGGGTAACCAACTTTGATTTTGTAAAAACAGCTGTGACGTCTAGACTACCAAAAGATAAACATTTGCGTATTGGCAAATTTATCTTAGAGTTTGAAGATAGTGCTAAAGATTTAAAGATGGCATCTGGATTATCTCATCGCTTCTTAAATCAAGGATTTAGTGGTGGAGAGAAAAAAAGAAATGAAATCTTACAAATGAAATTACTAAAACCATCCATCGCATTTTTGGATGAAATCGATTCTGGCCTAGATGTTGATGCACTTAGAATTGTTGGCGAAAATGTTACAAAACTTAAATCACCAGATTTAGGTATGGTACTCATCACCCATTATCAAAGATTATTAGATTACATTGTACCTGATGTTGTTCATATTATGATAAAAGGTCAAATTGTTAAAACAGGTGGAAAAGAACTCATCGCTAAAATTGATTCTGATGGATATGATTGGTTAAAAGAAGAACTTGGCATTACTGATTTTGACGAAGCACCTAAACAAGTTTCCCTTGGCACATGTGCGACAAAATCTTTACATTAGGGTAGCATAATGAAATTACCTATTTATGTAGCCAATGAAGCAGATATTCTTATAACCGATCAAGTAATAGGTTCTATACCAGGTGTTGAGATTACGTTAAGTAATTCCTATTTATCATTATCCATAATGAAATCAGTGAAAGATGAAGTAACTGTCGTTATTTTATCGAATAATCCTTATGAAATTTCTTTTTCGTTTGAAAAAGATACGATGTGCAAGTTGAATGTCATTTACTATTTTACAAAGAAAACCAAATTGAATACTTTATTTAGTCTTTGTGATGACACGAATGTATTACTCAACGAAACCTATTTATCTTCGAAAAAAGTAGAGGTTCAAAATAATCGAGAATTTGCATTATCTAGAAATGCGGTTCTAAACCTCAATTTAGGACAGTTATCAGTAGGTTCATTCGTAATGAATGAAGAAATCTTATTAAAAGACGAGACTTCGGAATTAGCCTATGATACGCTTTATCTTGGGTCGAATGATGATCTCTTTACTGTTACCCAAAATATTCGTCATCTATCGAAGAACGCAACCTCAAACATCAATAATATGATTGTCTCTAGTAATTCATCTGAACTGAATTTTTCAGTGAATGGTTATATTGCGAAGGGAATGAGTGGCTCCGTTTGTCGTCAACAAAATCGTGGCGTAATCTTAAGTGAGACCGGGAGTGTCCGAGTAGATCCAAAACTATATATTGATGAATATGATGTTGAAGCTGGCCATGGCGCAGCGATTGGCCAAATCAATGAAGATGAAATGTTTTATTTATTAAGCCGTGGGTTGGATGAAATCAACGCAAAAAGATTAATTTTATCAGGATATACAGAAAATTATTTAAGCAGTTTAGAAGACTCCTTATTTAAAACCAAAGTGATAAAAAAAGTGTCACAAAAAATCAAAGGAGAATAACGTGGAACAAAACATTTGGAAAAAAGACTTCCCACAATTACAAAATTCAATCGTTTATTTAGACTCTGCAGCGATGAGTTTAAAACCAAACACGGTTGTGGATCAGGTGCATCACTATTACAATGATCTTAGTGTAAACATTCACCGTGGTTTTTATCCAACTGGACTGGAAACTTCAGCGTTATACGAATCAACTCGTGAAACGGTTGCTTCTTATATTGGATGCAGTGAAGAAGAAATCGTATTTACAAGAGGTACAACAGCTTCATTAAATCTTGTGGCTTTTTCTTATGGATTGAATTCTATCAATGAAGGTGATGAAATCATCACTTCTGAGTTAGAACATCATTCAAATTTACTTCCATGGATGGAAGTTGCAAAAAAGAAAAATGCAAAACTTGTCTACATACCATTAACGGAAGAAGGACGAATTACAGTAGAAGCGTTTAAGTCAGTTCTCTCGTCAAAAACAAAAGTGGTCGCATTAACCTACGTATCAAATGTGATGGGATATATCACGCCAATAGAAGAAATTACCAAATTAGCGCATGAAGTAGGAGCGATTGTCTCAGTTGATGGCGCGCAGGCTCTGCCACATTTAAGAATTAATGTAAGAAAACTTGATATTGATTTCTTGGCTTTTTCTGGCCATAAAATGCTTGGGCCAACAGGTGTTGGTGTACTATATGGAAAGCATTCATTGCTCGATAAAATGGCTCCAACAGAGTTTGGCGGAGATATGAATGATATCGTCAATAAATTCGACGCTGTCTACAAGGATGTTCCCTATCGTTTTGAATCAGGGACAATGCCCGTTGCCAGTGTCATTGGCTTAAAGAACGCAATCGACTATTTGAATCAAGTAGGGATCGAAACGATTGAAGACTATCAAAACAAAGTCTACAGATACGCGCTTGCGCGTCTGTCAAAAATAGAGGGTGTGGAGATTTATAATCCAAACAGCGATACTGCAATTATCTCTTTTAATTTAAAAGATGTTCCACCCCATGATGCAGTATCTTATTATAGTGAAAAAAACATTTGTATGCGCTCTGGACAACATTGTGCAAAACTAGTATCAGATTTTCTTGGTATTCAAGGATGTTTACGCGCATCATTTTATATTTATAATGATTATAAAGACGTTGATCAATTCATTGACGTCACGAAAGAAGCCATCGCTTTCTTTAAAAGAATGGGCTTTTAGGAGGGTCAAATGGCAAATTTAGAAAACTTATATCGTGAAGTAATTATGGAACACTATAAACACCCTAGGAATAAAGGGCTAATTATTGATCCAACCTATGTTTCAAAACATATCAAAAGTCCCACATGTATTGATGATATTACTGTACAATCAAAGGTAGAAAATGGGAAAGTAGTGGATTGTAGGCATGATGGAACAGGATGTTCTATTTGCTGCGCATCCGCATCCATTCTCACTGAAATGGTGATTGATAGAACGGTTGAAGAAGCCGAAAAAATTGTCACAAACTATATCAATATGGTAACGAATCAACCATATGACTCATCGGTAGATTTAGAAGAAGCAATGGCATTTGAAGAAGTTAGGTTATATCCTGCAAGAGTCAAATGTGCTTCGTTATCATGGAAGGCATTTTTAGATACAATTAAAAAGTAAAGGAGGTAAGGATTTTGAGCGATAAAGAAAGAGCGAACGTCGAAGGAATCGTTAGTGATTACAAATATGGATTTAAAACAGATTCCGAAAGCGTATTTCAAACCAAAAAAGGTTTGTCCAAAGAAGTAGTTACTGAAATCTCAAAATATAAAAATGAGCCTGAGTGGATGTTAGATATCCGTCTAAAAGCATATCAAGCGTTTATTGATAAACCAAATCCTACTTGGGGACCCAATCTAGATTTTATTGATTTTGATGATATCGTCTATTATATTAAACCATCGAATAAAGTTGAAAATAATTGGAGTGAGGTACCAAGTGAAATTAAAGATACCTTTAATAAACTTGGTATTCCTGAAGCAGAACAAAAATATCTTGCAGGGGTCACCACGCAATTTGAAAGTGAAGCTGTCTATCACTCTACAATTCAAGAACTCGTTGATTTAGGGGTGATTTTCTTAGATACTGATAGTGCATTAAGAGAGCATCCTGAAATCGTCAAAGAATATTTTGGGAAAGTTGTTAGCTATAAAGACAATAAGTATGCGGCGCTAAATACTGCTGTTTGGAGTGGTGGGTCCTTTATTTATGTTCCAAAAGGAGTCGTCATTGAAAAACCACTCCAATCCTATTTTAGAATTAATTCTGAAAAAATGGGTCAATTTGAAAGGACTTTAATCATTGTCGAAGATAGTGCTTCCTTAAATTATGTTGAAGGATGTACCGCACCGATTTATTCTAGTGACTCCCTTCATGCGGCAGTCGTCGAAATTTTTGTGAAAGATAATGCTTATTGTCGTTATTCTACAGTTCAGAACTGGTCTAATAATATCATTAATTTAGTTACCAAAAGAGCTCTTGTTGGTGAAAGAGGGCATATGGAATGGATTGATGGAAATATTGGCTCAGGACTCAATATGAAATATCCTAGTTGTATTCTTAGAGGTGACTATGCAAAAGGGACAACGATCTCCATTGCGTTTGCAGGAAAAGGACAACATCAAGATACTGGCGCAAAAATGATTCATATTGGGAAAAATACATCAAGCAAGATTATCTCAAAATCAATTGCGACAAAAGGTGGTAAAGTTAACTATAGAGGCCTTGTCAGTGAAGCGAAGGGCGCTACAGGTTCAAGAAGTAAAATCGAATGCGATACAATTCTCGTAGATGCCATTTCTACTTCTGATACCTTACCAACAAACATCGTAAAAAATTATAAAGGACAAATCGAACATGAAGCTACGGTATCGAAAGTGTCAGAAGAACAACTCTTCTACTTGATGAGTAGAGGACTCACTGAAGAAGAAGCAACCGAGATGATTGTTATGGGATTTATAGAACCATTCGCGAGAGAATTACCGATGGAATATGCGGTAGAACTCAATCAATTGATTAAACTCGAAATGGTTGGCTCCGTTGGTTAAAAGCACAGAATATGTGCTTTTTTCTTTATTTTTACACACCTATTTTTAAGAAGTTGCTTTTCATTTAAAGATGATTGTGATAGAATAACTAAAAAGGTGGTGGTGTATTATGAAACTAGTGATGGCAATTGTGTCAAATGAAGATGCTAGTAAAGTAATCAAGACATTAATTAAAGAGAACTACTTTGTGACGAAACTCGCGACGACTGGTGGTTTCTTGATGAGCGGTAATACTACCATGATCATTGGTGTACAAGATGAATTACTTGATAAATGTATCCAAATTATTTCAGAAACATCCAGAAGAAGAACAAAATTGGTTCCGAATGCAATATCTTCTGAATTTGGGATCTTTTCATCAACACCAGTGGAAGTACAAGTTGGCGGCGCAACGATTTTTGTTCTCGATGTCGATCAATTTATTAAAGCATAATTATTTGACCTAAAAAGAGCTTAGTTAAGCTCTTTTTTTTATGAAAAATTAGAAAAAAAACATCACAAAATCTATCCTTGTGTTATAATGTATGTATACGGTTACACAAGGGAGGGGAAGCCATGAAAAAAACTGGTATTTTATTCTATGAGGATGGCTCATACAAGATTCCTCACATCGACCAATTTAGTAATTTGTACTTTCCACTTTTTAACTACTTTGGAATGAAATCGGCGATTACTCCAACACTGCATGGTGATATAAAAATTGATCAAAATCATTTTGGGATGATTCCATCTTCAGGTGAGGATTTAAAAAATCCTCTCAATGCTCGGAACATCTTTTTTCGCGTTGATGGGACAACTTGGAATGTTACAGGGTTGACACCATATCAAAAACAAGTTGAAGATGATGTTACACTTGAAAATGGATTGTTATATCAAAAAATCAAACGAAGAAACACTCATTTTGAAGTCGAAATTACCAGTTTCGTTCCTTCTATCGAACGGGCGATTGAATTACATAAAGTCATCTTTAGAAATACATCCAATATCGATTTATCAGTAAAACCGGTTGTCGGGATTCCAATTTTTGGAAGAAGTGCAGATAACTTAAGAGATCATCGTCATGTGACCTCTTTGTTAAATAGAGTTTATCTGACAGAGTATGGCGTTATTAATCAACCAACGCTTTCTTTTGATGAAAGAGGGCATCAAGAAAATCATTATGCTTACGGCGTATTTGCAAAGTCAAATCTTCATTCAAAAGTCAAACATTATTGGCCGATTCTTCAAGAGTTCCTTGGCGAAGGAAGCGATATGTTTTATCCAAGTGTAGTTGCTTTTGATCAAGAAAATGACTATCAAGTTGGTGATATCGTTGAAGGGTTTGAAGCCATTGGTGGTCTTGAATTTGAAGAGATCAAAATAAGCCCAAATCAAGAACTCGAACTGATTGTTTCCTTTGAAATTCATAGCAATCTTCATGAACTTATTTCACTCCAAAAAGAGATGAATGATATTTGCTTCAACTGTTTATTTGAAGAAACTAAAAACTTCTGGAAAAAAGACTTTGAAACCTCTTATTTTACAATCGGTGACAAAGATATGTCAGGATGGTATCGTCAAGTTGGAATTCAACCACTGGTAAGAAGAATTTATGGAAACTCCTTTTTACCACATCATGATTATGGACGTGGAGGAAGAGGCTGGCGTGATTTATGGCAAGATAGCCTCGCGCTCATTTTAAAAAACCCTTCGGACGTTCGTAGTAATATCATTAACTATTTTAAAGGTGTCAGAATTGATGGTTCAAACGCTACAATCATTGGTGATAAACCAGGAGAATTTTTAGCCGATAGAAATAAAATAGTACGTGTTTGGTCCGATCATGGTGCATGGCCATTTATCACTGTTGATTTTTATATTCAAAGGACAGGCGACATAAACATCTTGTTAGAAAAACAAGGATATTTTAAAGATAAGTTTACCCATTATACTAAACAAATTGATTCTTTATACAAAGAAGAACAAGGTAAAGATTTATTAAAGAAAGATGGTTCAGTATATCAAGGAACGATCTTAGAACATATATTAGTACAAAACTTAGCGGCTTATTATAATGTCGGTCTTCATGGTAATATTCGGATTGAAGATGCCGATTGGAATGATGGATTTGATATGGCTTCACTGAAAGGTGAAACGGTTGCGTTCACTCACCTTTATATTGGTAATTTAAGAAAAATGATTGAGTTACTTCTCAAATTGAAGGAAGTTGGACATACACATATTACCGTATTTGAAGAGTTCCAGTACTTGATGAATAAAGATCAACACAAAGGATTAACACCAACTAAGAAACAAGAGAAGCTAGCGCATTTCTTTGATCAAGTCACACATCAATTAAGTGGAAAGACACTTGAAATATTAATTGAAGGTATCGTAAAAGATCTTGAACTTAAAATCGATGTTATGATGACTCATCTTAACCTACAAGAGTGGATGAGTTTTGGAGATTTAGGAACATTTAACGGCTACTATGATAAGTTTGGAAATAGAGTAGAATCACTTGAAGACCCAGTGAAATTAATGCTAACATCGCAAGTATTCCCACTCATGGCACATAATGCATCAGCTGAACAGATTCAAAAAATCTATCAAACATCCAAAAAATACCTTTACTCAGATGAATTTAAAAGTTATCGTCTCAATACTCCTTTTGGCGAGAATAAAATGAATTTAGGAAGGTTTATGGGCTTTGCCTATGGACATAAAGAGAATGGCGCATTTTTCTCTCATATGACGATGATGTTTGCCTATGCATTACTCGATAATGGATACACGCTAGAAGGGACAGATATCATCGATGATTACATTCATTATCTCCTTGATATTAATCGTTCCAAAATTCTTCCTGGAATTCCCGAATATATCGATCCAACCGGTCGTGGAATGTATCATTTCTTAACAGGATCAGCTTCTTGGGTTGTGATTACACTTGTCGAACAAATCTTTGGAGTTAAAGCTCGTTTTGGAGATTTAGTTTTATCTCCTCATTTAAGAAAAAGACATTTTGATTTGAGTGACCCTAGTCTTAATATCATCCTACATGGAAAGAAATTGAACATTTCATACCAAAATACGATGGGATTAGAATATGGTGAATATCATATCGAAAAAGTTATTCTGAATAAAACTGAAATAAAAACAGATAAATACGAATGTATTATTCCAAAAGAAAACATCACTGAAGATGCTAAAATTATTGTAATTTTAGGAGGAGACAAATGAAAAAGTATGTATTAAATTGGTCTGATGAATTTGATTATGAAGGTCCAGTAGATTCTTCAAAATGGAGTTATGATTTAGGCTATGGAAAATGGGGAAATGGAGAACCGCAATATTATACTGAAGGTCATAATTCTTGGTGTAAAGATTCAATATTGACAATTGAAGGTCGTGTTGAAGATTATGAAGGATGCCACTATACTTCAGCCCGTGTTACGACATATGAGAAGAAACATTTTCTCTATGGACGATTAGAAGTAAGAGCAAAGATTCCAACCGCAATAGGTTCATGGCCAGCAATATGGTTATTACCTGTAGAATTTAAAGAAAAACAAGTTAGTTGGCCAAGATGTGGTGAAATTGATGTTATGGAACATGTCACACATATTTTCGATACTGTTCATGTTAGTCTTCACACGGAATTATTTAATCATGTGGCAAGAACACAACGAACTCATTTTGAAAAAATCGATGGAATAACCAATGATTTTCACGAATTTGCATTTAATTGGCAAAAAGATGAAATTGAGTTCTTTATCGATGGAGTATCCTTTGCGAAATATTCTAGATTTGATGAAGGCTACACGACAGATGAAACTGGATGGCCATTCGATAAACCTTATTACCTCATCTTAAATCAAGCCATTGGTGGTACTTGGGGTGGAAGAGTGGAAGAAAAAGACTACCCTTCACAGTTTCTCATTGATTACGTTCGCTTTTACGATATAATTGAAGACTAAAGGTTGTGGAAACACAACCTTTTTCATATTTTGTTACACATATTGTGTTTTTACTTCTAAAGAAGTATAATAGATATGTAAACAGTTACACAAAAAGGAGAAATGAATATGTCAAAAGTGATTGTCACCGCTAAAAATACTGATTTTAGATTATCTGTAACCAAAGATCTTACGTTGCCACTATCTAAAAAATCAAATGAAATTAAAATTAATAAAAATGTGAAATTCCAACAAATGCTCGGATTTGGTGGAGCTTTTACTGAATCAGCTTGTTATAACCTTTATCGAGTTAATAGTGAAGTAAGAAAAAAAGCTTTAGAACTTTATTTTGATCCAGAAATTGGTATTGGGTATACGATAGGCCGAGTATCCATCCATGGATGTGATTTTTCATTATCAAGTTACACTTACATTGAAGAAGGGGATAAAGAGTTAAAGACTTTTGATATTTCTCGCGATTTTAATTATGTCATTCCGGTCATTAAACAAGCCGAAAAAATGGCAGGACAACCCATCAAATTACTCGCCTCTCCTTGGACTCCACCAGCATTTATGAAGGATAATAATTCTCCAATTCGCGGAGGTCAT
Organism: Candidatus Izemoplasmatales bacterium; assembly: GCA_050177605.1. Classification (GTDB taxonomy): domain Bacteria; phylum Bacillota_I; class Bacilli_A; order Izemoplasmatales; family Hujiaoplasmataceae; genus JAHIVB01. The sequence goes on from JBFXGX010000002.1 coordinate 73,635, forward strand.
TTACTAGAAGAATTCGCACCTGCATGGGCAAATTATTATCTTAAGTTTATTGAAAAATACACTGAAGCTGGTCTTAATATTTGGGGGATTACAGTTCAAAATGAACCAGCGGCAGTACAACGTTGGGATTCATGTATATATTCACCAATTGAGGAAAGAGATTTCTTGAAAAATCATTTAGGACCAACTATCAAGAATTCAGTGTTCAAAGATGTAAACATTCTTGTTTGGGATCATAATCGTGATGTTATCGTTGAACGTGTTTCACCAATTTTTTCTGACCCAGAAGCCGCAAAATATGCTTGGGGAACAGGATTCCATTGGTATGTGAGTGAAGCATTTGAAAATGTAGGAAAAGTAAAAGAACTATTCCCAGACAAAGGATTATTATTTACCGAAGGATGCGTCGAAGCAGGTCCACATCGTGATGATTGGTCTACCGGAGAACGATATGCTAGAAATATGTTTGGAGATATCTTAAACTATTGTGAAGGGTATCTTGACTGGAACCTATTTTTAGATGAAACAGGCGGGCCAAATCACGTAAATAACTTATGTGACGCCCCAATCCTGATCGATATATTCCCTGAAAGACTGATTCTTGAATCAAGTTATTATTACATTGGTCAAATATCAAAATATGTAAAACCAGGATCTTATCGTATTGAAACAAGCTTTAAACACGATTTTATTCAAGTATTAGGATTTGAAAATCCAAATGGTGAAGTGGTCGTGGTGTTGCTCAATCAAACAGATCAATCAGATACTGTTCAAGTGGGCGATAATGACTATCAAGTTTTAGCTCATTCGATAATGACAATTGTTTTATAGGAGTAAAAGATGGAAAAAATTAAGTCAGTTAATTTAGGCGGATGGTTCGTTCTCGAAAGATGGATGAAACCATCTTTGTTTGAAGAAACAAAGCAAAAAGCACGTTGCGAAACGAGTTTTGTACTCAATCATCCAAATCCAAAAGAAGCTTTGCATGAACACTGGAAAACTTGGATTCAAAAGGAAGATATTGTTTGGTTGAAAAACTTAGGAATCAACCTTGTAAGAATCCCTATTCCTTGGTGGTTATTTCCGGAAACTTTTCCGACAGAAACACCTTATGTATCACCACTAACATATATCCATGAAGCGATGGATTTTATCCACGAAGCGGGAATGAAAGTTATGTTGGATTTACATACAGCTCCAGGGAGTCAAAATGGATTTGATAATGGTGGCATCGATGGGGTATTAACATGGCATCATGATCCTAAAAATATCGAAATAACCATCGAAGTACTGAAGATGATAGCAACTGAATTTAAGGACCATCCAGCCTTACATTCATTACAAGTATTAAATGAACCTCATATGACCATTGATATGAATATTATTGAAGATTTCTACATTCGAAGCTATGATGCCTTAAGAGAGATTCTTCATAAGGATACTTATATCGTATTCCATGATTCGTTTAGACTTCATCACTGGATGCCATTTTTCAAAGAGAAGAACTGGTCAAACGTTATCCTAGATACGCATATCTATCAATGCTTTTCCGATTATTTTAATCAAATCGATGAACAAACATTCCTGAATCATCCTTTTAAGATTGAACCAGAACTAAAGGAAATTGATCAAGTCGTTCCTTTAATTGTCGGTGAATGGTCACTTGGTGCTAGAAGTTTTGATACTTCTAAATCAAGAGAAGAGTTTGAACAAAAATTTGCTGAAAACCAATTAAGTGTGTTTAACCAAATTACAGGTTGGACATTCTGGTCTTATAAAATAAGCGACTATCATAGCGGTTGGAATTTCCGCGGATTAATTGAGAGGGGGATTATCAAACTTTGAAACGATTAATAATTGCCGGATTACTTTTACTAACAAGTTTGTCGTTATTTGCTTGTGAGAATAATACGACATCAGATACACTGACTTCTATTACAACCACAACAACTACTACCTCTGAAACCACTACTTCCACGACCTCGATTGATGTGAGCCAAACGGAAGTTTTTGGTTATACTTCAAACACAGCTGGGCTATTTAGTGATATTGAGTATATCTCTGATTGGGATAAGGGAGCCTTAACATCAACATTCATCAATGTAGATGATTTTCAAACTTTCCAAACATTTTATGGTACAGGGGCTGCATTAACCTATTCAAGTGCTTATGTCATCAATCAATCACCTGATAGAGATGAAATCATCAATTACTTGTTCTCGGAAAGTGGCCTTCACATTCAACTAGTGAGATTAACAGTTGGAGCGAGTGACTTTGTGCCATCAAGTGTGGGACATTACACATATGATGATAGTCCAAATAACACTGCAGATATGGAGCTTAACTATTTTTCTTTGGAACAAGACCAAATTATTTTTGATATCATAGAGCAAGCACTAGAAATCAATCCTGACATCGTTTTTCTTGCAGCGCCTTGGAGTGCTCCAGCTTGGATGAAAACAAATAAGAATTTATATGGCGGTGCCTTAAGTACAATCTACTATAATTCTTACGCAAATTATCTTATTCGCTATTTACAAGAAATGGAGAATATGGGAATTCATATTAAGTATTTGTCGATTCAAAATGAACCATATTACGCACCGTATGACTATCCAGGTATGACTTGGACAATCGATACAACCAAAATATTCATTCGTGATTTCTTAGGCCCAAAACTTGTGGAAAATGGACTGACGACCTCCATCATGATTTGGGACCATAATCCAGTCGATAATAATGGTAATCTCATTGATTACCCGGTTCGTGTATTGAACAACGAAGAGACAGCTTCCTATGTGGGAGCGATTGGTGTCCATTGCTACACAGGTGATGACGCCGATATGTATGATTTTCTTGATTATTTACATGAAAATAATCCTGAAATGGAAGTATTTATGACTGAATGTACAGCTGTAACAACGTACAAGAACTTATCTCAAAACATGGAATGGTCTTTAAGAAGAATGTATTTAGAAACATATAATCGCTTTGCTTCAGGTACAACCTACTGGAACATGGTACTCGATCCAGTAGGATCAGTTCATGATGGTGGATGCTCAAACTGTACAGGTTTACTTAGTGTTCCGATAGACGGTTCCTCTGGTTATACAGTAGAAGCTGATGCTTATGTCACGGGTCATTTTTCAAAAGACATTATGAGTGGCGCTACACGCATCTATACCAAAGCGAATAATACAGGTCTTCTCGTCACTGGATTTAAAGATCAAAACGGAAAAATCACACTCGTCATTTTTAATGATTCTGTTGCAAGAACAACGACAATCAATTGGCGAAATCATTCATTTGCAATTGCTTTACCTCAATCGTCTCTTACTACGGTGTACTGGACAGTTGAAGAAGAATAAAATATTTAAAAATTGAAGGGGATTTTATGAAAAAATTTACGGTACTACTTACACTTTTACTAACAGTGTTTGTTGTAGGATGTAATTTATCTACAGTTACTGATACAACAACTACTACAGACACAACACAGACGACGACTTCTACGTCTTCTAGTGAAACGACAACTTCCTTTAAAACGGACGAAGCTGCTGTAACTTACGGAGGCTCTTACTGTGACACACTCGAAGTTGATGACACGTTTATTGACAACTTACTTGATAGCTTAACACTTTCTGAAAAAGTTGGGCAAATGCTACAAGCAGAGAAAAACGGTGCTTCCACAAGCGATGCGAAAAACTATAATCTTGGTAGCGTCTTAAGTGGCGGGGGAAGTGCTCCATCAACAAACGATGCGTATCACTGGTATTTACTCTATAAATCTTATCAAGATGCGATGCAATCATCATCAACTCAAATTCCTATTATTTATGGACTAGATGCAGTTCATGGTGACAACAATGTTCCTAGTGCAACGATTTTTCCGCATAACATTGGACTTGGCGCTGCTAATGATCCAGATTTGATGGAACGTATTGGTATTATTACTGCAAGAGAAGTACGAGTCACTGGAATGAATTATACATTCGCACCAGCTGTAAGTCTTGTTCAAGATATCTCTTGGGGTAGAACCTATGAATCCTTTAGCGAAAGTGTTGATATTGTTACCAATCTTGCTGGATCATATATCAATGGACTTCAATCCTATTGTGTTGGTGCATCCGCGAAACACTTTGTCGCAGATGGTGGTACAGATGGTGGAGTTGACGAAGGAAATGCAACACTAACTGAAGAAGAAGTACGTGCAATTCATTTGCAACCTTATTATGATGCAATTGAAGCTGGCGTATATACAATAATGGTTTCTTATAGTTCCATCAATAATGTGAAAATGCATGAAAGTGATTACTGGATTACCGATGTATTAAAGGGCGAAATGGGATTCGATGGCTTCGTAATATCTGATTATAATGCGATTCATCAATTACCAGGAAACTACTATAATCAATTAGTTACTTCTGTGAATGCCGGTATTGATATGTTAATGGAACCTTTTGACTGGAAAAGTGCAATTGAAAATATCATTTTAGCGGTGAATAACGGTGATATTTCGATGGAAAGAATTGATGATGCAGTCCGTCGTATCTTAGTTATCAAGTATAAAATGGGATTATTCTCAGATGATTTCTATAACGAAGAAACAGGTCAATACTACCGTATTACCTATGATGAAGGTTTTGCGACAGAAGAAAATTTAGCAGTTGCGAGAGAAGCGGTTCGCAAGTCTTTAGTATTACTTAAAAACGATAACAATGCCTTGCCTTTATCCAAGAGTGAGAATGTAGCTGTTTTAGGTGAAGGTGCTGATAATATTGGATTACAATGTGGAGGATGGACGATTTCTTGGCAAGGAAGCGATGCTGCAAGACTGACAAGAGGAACGACCATTTTACAAGGAATGAAACAAGCCGTTGGTCAGACTCCTGGTAATGTCTATGAAGACATTGCTTTAGCGGATAAAGTAGTTGTTGTATTATCAGAAAATCCTTACGCAGAATATAACGGTGACAATGATTACCCATCACTAACTGGTGCTACAGCGAATGCTGGAAATGCAGCATTATTAGATCAAATTCTCATTGCGAAAAGTTTAGGTAAAACAGTCATCGCTGTGATTGTTGCTGGAAGACCTTTATTACTTGATAATTATCTTCCTTATTTCGATGCATTAGTGATGGCGTTTTTACCAGGTTCTGAAGCAGGACTAGGGATGGCTGATGTGCTTTATGGTGATTACGATTTTACAGGGAAATTACCTGTTACTTGGCCAAAAACAGCTGCTGGAATTGGTATGAATATTAATCGAGTAGATTATAATCCAGAGGTAGTTCTTTTCCCATTTGGCTATGGACTATCCTACAAGGAGGAATAAATAAATTGAAAGCAGAAGAGGTATTGTGTAAGTTAACTTTGGAAGAAAAAGCAATTCTCTTAACTGGAAAGAAAAACTGGTTTTTTAATGGCGTTCCTCGACTAGGAATTCGTGATTTTGTTGTGGGTGATGGTCCTCATGGATTACGTGCCTATCAAAATATCATGGAAAATGGTGGTTATCCTGAAACAAGAATGCCTGCGACAATGTTTCCATCCGCAAGTGCCATGGCTTCTTCATTCCATCCTGAACTTCTTTTTGAAGTAGGAAAAGTCATCGGAAAAGAATGTAATCACTATCATGTTGATATTATTTTAGGTCCTGGCATCAACGGAAAGAGGAGTCCACTAGCTGGAAGAAATTTCGAGTATTATAGCGAAGACCCTTGGTTAACTGCAAAAATGGGAGAAGCCTTTGTCAAAGGTGTTCAAAGCGAAGGCGTTGGAACATCTCTCAAACATTTTATTTTAAACGAACAAGAATCATCAAGACGATTTATTAGTTCACAGGTCGATAATCGTACATTCAGAGAACTATACGCGCTTCCTTTTGAACATATCGTCAAGACTGCTAAGCCTTTAACGATTATGCCTAGTTATAATAAAATAAATGGTGTCTATGCATGCCAAAATCTTGAAATACTTGACGCATTATTAAAAAAAGAATGGGGATTCGAAGGAATTACAATTTCTGATTGGGGTGCTGTTCAAGATAAAAAAGCAAGTATAGAAGCTACCTTAGATATTGAAATGCCTGAATCAGAATGGAAAGACAAGTTCATTGAAGATGTCAAAAACGGACTATATAGCGAGTCGCAGATTAATGAAAGAGCGCTTCGTGTTTTAAAAGCATATGAGTGGATGCTTCAAAATAAAAATCATGGCTTAAAAACGAATTTTGAAGAGAATCATCTGATTGCGAAAAAAGTCGCAGACGAATCTGTTTGCTTACTGAAGAACGAAAATGCGATTCTTCCACTTGAAATGGGAAGTCGTGTCATCGTTTTAGGTGAATATGCCGCTAATCCAAGAATTAATGGCGGAGGAAGTTCTGATTTAATGCCATACCTTGTAAATAACACTTTAGAAGAAATGATGAAATATGCGAAGGTAAGCTACTTTTCATCCTATCAACTTACGAAGGATTTAGCAGATCAAATCCTATCCAGTAAAGATAAAATTGTCGTATTTGTTGGAACCACTGCAGAAATCGAGAGTGAAGGATTTGATCGTAAAAATCTCGATTTACCGAAAGAACAAGTATTGTTTTTAACAGAAGTTTCAAAGATAAGTCAAAATCGATTAATCGTTGTAAATTCAAGTGGATCGGCAGTGAATTTTGAGCCATTTATCAAGGATACAAGTGCCTTATTACAAGCCTTCTTTTTAGGCTCAGCTACTGGTAAAACAATTGCTGATATTTTGTTTGGCGTTGTTAATCCATCAGGGAAATTATCTGAAACATTCCCTATTGACCTTGCTAATACACCAACCTATAAACAATTTCCAGGCACAGGAAAGACAAGTATTTACCAAGAAGGTTTATTTACTGGATATAGGTTCTATGATACACATAAACTTCCTGTTAGATTCCCATTTGGGTATGGGCTCAGCTATACTCATTTTGACTACAACGGCCTAAAATTATCTACAAATCAAGTAAGTGATGATTTTAACTTCCAAGCAAGTGTACTCGTTGAAAACACAGGAAAGAGAGATGGTTACGAAACGGTAATGTTATTTGTAGGTTATCCAGAGAGTCAGTTTGTCCATCCAACGAAAGTGCTAAAACAATTCAAAAAAGTATGGATTCCATCTGGAGAGACCTGCAAGGTTACTTTTGATCTTACAAGGGAAGATTTTAAGGTCTTTGTAAGTGACAAATCGAAGTTCATGGTCGAGTCAGGAAGATACCTTATCTATGTTGGCAAGAACGTTACAGAAACGTTACCATATGAAACAATTGATATCTTCTCAAGCGATGTGTGTCACGCACCTAAACAGCTTGATTATCCTGCCGATGAATGGATGAAATCGGATCCAGAAAAGTCGCTCTTACTCTCTTTAGAGAGCAAATATCGGAGTTTACTATGGTGGGAAAAAGAAGAACCACTTGAAAGAATACTAAAAAGAATTCAAAAAGAATTCAATTTATTAGACGATGAATGTGAAGAAATCCTACGTCAACTGGGATTGAATTGATAACTTTCTTTACGAATGTATTTATGAAAACGAATGAAAATCCAAAAAATATGTAACCTATTACATAAAAAGTATTGAAAACGCTTTATCGATATGTTAAAATAACATCGTATATAAATAACAATAGGAGGAAAAAATGAAAAAAATATTGACAGTTTCAGTAGCGTTCTTGTTACTATTATTGTTAGTTGGTTGCGGAGAAGTAACAACATCAGCTACAACGACAACAACGACAACTGGAACAACAACTTCAGCAGATTTAACGAACATTGAATCTGATACAGGTTTAGATAAGAACGTAGAAGGTGTAATCGACATCGTTTTATGGAGCGGTTCCGGTACGACTTATTATGACCTAGGACATCAAAATTTAACTGCAGATCAATTACCTGCACAAAATGATGCTGCTGCATACGCTGTTGCAAAAGCATTCAATGAAATTTATCCTAACATTACTATTAATGGATACTTCAAATCAGGTGGTCCAGATAACTGGTCACAAACATTAGAAACTTATGCTGATGACGAAGGACGTTTCCCAGCTGTTTGGGCAGCAATGGACTTAAGCGGTTCAGTTTCTAACGGTATCGTTGCTGACTTATCTCGTTTCGAAGATGATCCTTTATATCAACAATTAAATCCAAGCGTAATGCAAATGATGAACTATTATGGTTTCCAAGCTGGACTTCCACAATATATCTTACCTTGGGGTGTTTATGTAAACAAATCATTAGCAGATGCTAACGGTATTAAAATGCCTAATCCTGATTGGGATATCGATGAATATACAGATTTTGTATCGAATTATTCTCTAGATCCTGAAAATATGTATTTCGGTGCTATGGATACTCCTCTTTCATTTATTGAAACAGGTACAACTACAATTCGTGCTTCTTTAGCTAGTTATACTGGTGGAGATACATTTGTTAACTTAAATAGTACAGAAGTTCGTAATATGATCTCTTATATCCACGAATGGGTTGATGGCTCATTCTGGGGACAATATGACCAAGAAGCTTTAACAATCACTGATGGATCTGGTCCAGTTGCTTCTTTATATGCTGCAGCAGGTTCATGGGATTATCATTTATTCAGACAAGGATATTTACTAACATTTGATGGACAACCTTGGATGATGGGTGATTGTGCTGAAACAAACTCTTCATGGTGGGCTGTATGTAACATTGATGATTGGGATATCTATCCAAGACCAGCAACTGATTATCAAGAAGCAACAGTTGGTATGGTTCTTGACCCAATGGCTGTTTACAACTACTGTTTAGAAGATGGTGACTTAGCTTGTACACCAGCAGAAGAATTAAAAATTCAAATCGCTTATACATTCGCAATTTTCTGGACTGCAGATAGCCGTTCATTCGCAGCTAGAGCAAACCAATTATTCTACGATGCATCAAGCCTTGGATATAGTAGTGCTTTAAATGACTCACTTCCAGTTGTGACTGGAGACATGTTTGCTGATCAAATGGCTTATTGGTATACACCTGCAAAACATCAAAGATTTGGTGAAGTTGATGGTGATGGCGAATATATTATGCCAGGATTCCAAGAAGTATTAAGAATTTACTCTGAAGGTCAATTCTGGGACATTTCAGATAAAGCATTCCCATGGTCTTACTCATTTGAAGGTACTTCACAAACAATCCTCTATGAATGGCAAAATTATTGGAACCCAGAAGTAAATGGTGGTAAAAATAAATACGATACTGACTTTACTTCAACAATCCAAGCATTATTACCTACATGGAATGATCTAGCTAATCAACGCTTTGCTGATCAGTTTGATGAAATTAAATTTGGACTCCAAGTTTACTATGGATGGTCTGCTTCTGATTTCGAATAAGAAATGATAAAAAAAGGTGTGTGTATACACACCTTTTATTTTTGGAAAATGACCGCTTTTATCTAGACAGATAAACGCTCAATATGATATAATTAATCGATGTGTTACGGTTTACACATAGGAAAAAAGATAATAAATCCATTAATTGGAGGGGGTTTCTATGAATTACAAAAAACTCATCAAACCTTTATTCATTGTAGGCGCTATTCTAGTACTATATGTTTTAGTATTTAATAGTCCTTTTTCGCGTTCGGATTACAATGCATGGAATGATGAAATAACAGAGGAAGACTATCAAGCGGCACTTGATCTAATCAAAGGTAGCTCCGATTACATCCAAAGATATTCATACATTAGTTTTCTTGAAGACCATACGATTACTTATGGCTTACAAGATTATGTAGCTACTCAGGACGGAGTGAGTGCTACAAATAATTATGACTATACAGGAACAAAAGCCGTGGACTTAGAAACATATGGTAGCGTGACTTATACAGTGAATGTAAACACTGCAGGACTGTATGCAATCTATGTTGACTATTACGTGAAAGAAAATGTACTGAACAATTTAACAGTAGCAGTATCTGTCAATGGTGAAACACAGTTTGATGATGCGCTGACAGTAGATGTTCCATTACTTTGGGAAGATGATTCAAAAACATTTGTACTTGATACCTATGGTGATGAATCGTTACCTGCTCAAAGTCGTGTATTAGCATGGCAAGAGTTACCACTTTATAACAATACTTATTCGACTTCAGAACCTTTATATTTTTATTTCGAAGAAGGCAATAACACCATCACTATTGACAACGTCTTAAGTGGAGCTGTTCTTTTTGGTGATTTAAGAGTTGCTTCTCCAGTTGCGACACCTAGTTATGCAACCTATATTTCTAATTTTAATGGTGTGTCTCACCCTGCAGATACAATTCAAGTCAATGCGACAGCTTACATTAACAAAAATTCATCCTATGTGCGTTTATATAGTTTCCAATCTCCTAGCGTTAGTCCTTTCGACGCTGTGAATAAAAAATTAAATGTCATTAACGGTGAAGCATGGTACCGTTCAGGGCAAGAAGTTACTTATGAGTTTAATGTTACACAAACCGGGTTATATGAAATCAATCTTCATTATTTGAATGATAAAGAAGAATTTTCGGTATTCCGCTCTATCAAAATCGATGGAGAACTACCATTTGAAGAACTTAGAAACTATGAATTTCCAGTAACAGGTCAAAATACTTGGGCCAATGAAGTTCTTGGAAATGAAGATGGAACTTACAGTTTCTATTTAACAGCTGGTACTCATACGATTACTTTCCGTGCTGAAATCGATCAAGTAAATGAAGAATTACGGAATATTCAATTACTTGTAGATCATATCAATGCTTTCGCATTAAATATCTTAAAGATTACTGGTGTGAATATTGATAAAAATCGTAAATGGGAATTTACGAATTACATTCCTGAAACAGAAAGTTATTTACAAGCTTATGACACAATTATTAAGCATGCTGTTGTAACTCTTTCTGCCTATTCAAATGAACTAGATACTTCAGCAACGTTGTCTTATTTAAAAACCGCTGTAGAAGCATTACAAAAGATTCTTTTAGAACCAGATAAAATTCCGCTTTACCTTGATGCATTATATAGTGGGACGGGGTCAATTACACAAATGTTAGGGGATTCTTTAACCAGCGTGGGAGATCAACCGCTCTACCTTGATTCCTTTACCATTTCCAATGATTCTGTAACTGAAAAAGCAAATGCTTCTTTCTTTGCTAAATTAGGAGCACAAATACGTACATTTACCGCTTCCTTTACTGAAAAGAAATATGTTACAGATAATAACCCTGAAGCAGTCAATGTGTGGGTAAACCGATCTTTAATTTATGTTGACTTAATGCAAAAAATGGCGGATCAATATTTTGCAAATACTGGCATCCAAATTAAGATATCGATTATGCCTGATGCCAACAAACTAATTTTAGCGAATGCAGCAAACCAAACACCCGATGTGGCACTTGGTCTTGCTTCCTATATGCCATTTGACTTAGCAATTCGTGGTGCAGTTCAAGACTTAACTGAATTTGATGACTTTTGGACAGTAGCCTCTAATTTTAGTCCAGGAGCGTTTATTCCTTACATCTTAGAAGATGGTGTCTATGCAGTTCCTGAAACCCTGGAATTCCATGCGCTGGCTTATCGTAAAGACACGATGGCGGCTCTTGGTTTAACCATCCCATCAACGTGGGATGATGTGATTGATATGCTTCCTACTTTACAACGTTATGGGATGAATTTCTATTATCCAACCAGTGGTGGATCCAGTTTAAAATGGTTCTATCAGACATCAGCGTTGATTTACCAATATGGTGGAGATATTTATAACAGCGATGGTTTATCAACCGCAATTGACTCTGAGAAATCTTATCTTGGGCTGAAATTACTCGGGGACTTATATACAAAATATAGTTTACCTAGTTATGTGGCTAGTTTCTATAATTCATTCCGTTATAATACATTACCAATCGGTATTATTGATTTTGCGACCTATTTAACACTTAAAAATGCTGCTCCTGAATTAACAGGTCAGTGGGGACTTGCATTATACCCTGGTGTTGAAGACGAAAACGGAGATGTACAGCGTTGGTATATTGCCAATGGAACAAGTGCAATTATGTTTAAAAACGAAGACACAGCCAAGTTAAATGATAGCTGGACATTCTTAAAATGGTGGTTATCCACAGAAACTCAAACTGAATTTGCTTTTGCACTTCAATCAACCTATGGTCCAGAGTATGTATGGCTTTCAGGAAATATCAATGCTGTTGCTAACTCACCAATCGATGCTGCAGATAAAGAAGTGATCTTAGAACAAGTTACTTGGTTAGTTGACGTTCCTCGTACACCTGGTCAATATATGCTAGAACGTGGATTAAGCGACATTTGGAATAAAGTTACCTTTGATGGGGTATCTGTAAGAGTGGCCATCGATAATCAAGTATTAACAATTAACCGTGAAATATTCAAAAAAATGGTTGAGTTTGGTTATATTGATTCTGCAGGAAATGTGCTGGTACCTTATACAATTCGCGACACTGCATGGGTCAAAGAACAAATGACAACCTATGGTGGAGGTGAATAGACTTGGAAAAGACATTAACTAAAAAGAAGTTTGACCTTCATACGAAAGCGGTAGAAAAATATAAGAATATGAATTCTGATCAAAAAGCTACGATTTTTCTATTAGCACCTTATGTTTTATTATTCACGCTATTCATTGTTATTCCAGTCATCGTTGCTATGGTTCTTTCATTCACCTATTTCAATGTGATTGAAATGCCTAAGTTTGCACAATTATACGGACTTTATAATTACGTAATGATTTTGACACAAGATGAAGTGTTCTTACGTTATGTTTTACCAAACACACTGAAATATGCGATTATTACCGGCCCTGGAGGGTATCTATTATCCTTCATTATGGCTTGGATGCTTTCTCAAATTCAAGCTACACCAAGAAAAATTTTAGCATTAGCTCTTTATACGCCATCGATGCTTGGTGGTGTGTTCATTGGTGTTATTTTTAGAACGCTATTTAGTGGTGATAAATCAGGGTATATTAATGCGATATTATTAAATCTCGGATTAGTTTCCTCTCCACTTGATTTCTTGCAGTCAGGGGATTACTTGATGAACATTATGATCTTTGTTACTTTATGGTCGTCAATGGGTATCGGGTTCTTATCAATGCTTGCAGGTATTTTAAATGTTAACAAAGAAATTTATGAAGCAGCCTATATTGATGGTATCAAGAATCGTTTCCAAGAAATTTTCTATATTACGATTCCTTCGATGAAACCCCAAATGCTATTCGGTGCCGTGATGGCAATCGTTGGAGCATTTAATGCGGGTGGTATTGGGGTCGCCTTATCAGGATCGAACCCTACACCTCAATACGCTGGACAATTAATTGTAAACCATATCGATGACTATGGCTTTATTCGCTATGAGATGGGATATGCAGCAGCTTTGTCTGTGATTTTGCTACTGATTATTCTTTTATTCTCTCGCGTTGCTTATAGTTTATTCGGGGAAAGGGATTAGGTGATATTTATGGCTAGTTTTTTAGGGACACAAATTAATCCAAAGAAATTCCATCAATCCCAATTAAAGTTCTATCTTCTATTGGTACCAATTGGTCTCTTTATGTTAATGCCTGTATTATATGTTGTTTTACAAGCATTCAAACCATTAAGTGAGTTATTCTTATTCCCACCAAGATTCTTTGTAACCAATCCAACGTTAGATAACTTCTTAAGATTATTTAGGACAGCATCTGGAACAGGTGTTCCAATGACGAGATATTTATTTAACTCAATCATTATTACTTCACTCACGATTTTCTTAACCCTCTTAATTACATTAATGACGGGTTACGCATTATCTAAAAAACGTTTTAAAGCAAAAAATACTTTATTTAAAATCAATCAAACAGCATTAATGTTTGTTGCGACAGCAGTAGCGATTCCTCGTTATTTAGTTGTATCTTCACTTGGCTTAACCAATACATTCTGGGCTCATATTATTCCTTATCTTGCGATGCCAGTTGGGCTGTTTCTTGTAAAACAGTTCATTGACCAAGTTCCAGATGAACTCATTGAAGCAGCGAAGATTGATGGTGCAAATGATTGGCATATTATTACAAAAATTATTGGACCTCTTGTGAAACCTGCTTTGGCAACGGTGGCAATTCTTTCGTTCCAAATGATTTGGAACTCAACAGAATCATCCAATATTTATGTCATCGATGAAACGAAAAAGACTTTCGCATTTTATATGACCACGTTAACATCGTCCACATCTGGGCCTGCGGGAGTCGGAATCAGTGCAGCAGCAGGACTTGTCATGTTTATTCCTAACTTAGTTATATTTATTATTATGCAAGGTAATGTGATGGATACGATGTCACATTCAGGAATCAAGTAGGAGGGATGATTATGAAAACGATAAAAAGAATAGTCATTACCTTTGTCTTCGGACTCGTCATCCTTTTCAGTTTTGGATTACATACTGGGAAAGTTGCGGCTTCAAGTTCCACAACGTACACCTATGCACTTGATGATAATGGCCATTTTGTCCAAACACAAGATGCGTATTTACCTGGACAAACCATTACTGATTTAGGTCTAGACGGACCAACTGATATTGCGATTGATCAAAATGATAATCTCGTCATTGTAGATTCAGGAAACGCGAGAGTAATCGTATTTAATCCTGTTAGTGGGAGTATTGAATTAACCATTGCCTATAGCGAATTTGTCGCACCAACCGGAGTGTATGTTGTCAAAGAAGCATCGACCTATGTTGGACTTGGCGATATTTATGTAGCTGACCCAAGTGCAGGAAAAGTATTCCATTTTGATTCGCTTGGTAATTTAGTTGAGTCATTCTCAAAACCAGTCAGTGTGATGTATGAAACAAGTGAATTCCAACCTGAACAAATCGCGGTTGATAAAGCGGGTATTATGTATATCATTTCGAAAGGATCTTCGGATGGTATCATTCAGTTATCAAACACAGGTGAGTTCTTAGGTTTCTTTAGTTCGAATCAAGTTGTTCTTTCTTTAACTGAACAATTTCAACAATTAATCTACACGGACGCACAACTCGAAAATCTTGGCATCAATTTGATTCCACCAGTTTTTACAAGTGTATTTATTGATCAATCAGGATATGTCTATTCAAGTTCTTCTGGTAGTAATGTTGATAATATTAAAAAACATAATACCCAAGGTACGAACATGTTTTCCGATATCTTTGAAGCGACAACACAGTTATCCGATATTTATGTTGATGACCAAGGAATTATTTATACAGCCGATCAATTAGGTTTTATCTCTGTCTATACGAATGACGGTGAATTTATTTATTCGTTTGGAACCATCAATGATGTTTCAGTTGCGGGATTCTTTAAATCTCTAGCTGGTATCGCGGTTACTGATGGTGGAACCATTTGGACTGTCGATTCAGGAAATTCGTATTTACAATCCTTCAATCCAACTGAATACGCTACGACGATTTATGATGCGATTGAAAATTATAACAATACCCATTATGAAGAAGCCATTGCTTTATGGACAGAAGTATTAAGTCTAAATCAATTATCCATCTTGGCACATAATGGTATTGCGAAGAACTATTTATTAATCGAAGAGTATCAATTAGCTGCGGATCATTTTAAAATTGCTGGAAACAGAGAATTATATAGTGAGGCTTACTGGGAAATTCGTAATATTTGGTTACAACAAAATTTAATCATTGTCATTGGACTTGCTTTGCTTTTAACGATTATTTATTTCGTGACAAAAGCAGTTGATAAGAAAACAGCGTTTTTAGAACCTGTTCGTAAAATGCTCGGGAAGGTATCCAATGTAAAAGTGATTAATGATGTGCTCTATATGAAGACGGTATCCAGAAAATTTGGGGATTCGTTCTATTACTTGAAAGCAAAACGAAAGGGATCCTATCTTGGTGCATTCATTATTTTAGCGATTACTTTCGCTGCATATATGTTATTCGTTGCAGGAAAAGGATTTATTTTCCAATATACAGACATTAAAGATATCGACTTAAATTCGACTATCCTTGGATTCGTTGTATTAATTGGTTTATTTATACTTTGTTCGTATTTAGTAACATCGATTCAAGATGGTGAAGGAACACTCGGCGACATCTTTAAAGGATTTGCTTATTCTATGTATCCATTTATTCTTGGATGTTTCTTCTCGACGGTTTTCTCTTACGTTGCGACAAATAACGAAGTGTTTATCTTGAATTTAATCTTCTATATTGGACTCGCATGGACATTTGTGCTTGTCTTTGTGTCCATCAGTGAAATTCAAAATTATACTTTCTGGCAAACGATTAAAAGTATTTTATTAACGATTTTATTTGTTCTTGTTATTTTACTTGTTATCTCTTTCGTACAAATGACTATTGGACAATTATTCTCATTCTTAGAAGAATTCATCAAGGAGGCGATTAGAAATGTTTTCAATTAAAAAAATCTTGATTGCATTCTTATTATTTGTCTTAATCACGCCAATCCTTGCGAATGCTAGTTATGTTTCTACGGGTCGTGATACCCAGGAAAATCCTGAAACGATTACGGATATCCCTGTAGAAGACTATGATGCACTAGGATATACTAAACTACAAGAGAATACGAATTATATTTTTTATTGGCAAGAAGCAAGAGACGTTTTGGTTATTCATGATAAAAGAAATGGTTATACATGGAAAACTGGATTAGATGTTGACGCTGCAGATAATGAATCAGATCAATCTTCAGCATGTAAGACACTCAAAAGAAACTATAACAATGATGCCATTACGTATGAAGAATTTGATGATGCATGTTCTTTAACAATTGATTCAATTACCGATACTACAACAGGGCCACTTTTAGCGAACTCCTTATTAAGTTTTGATTATTTTTCTAAGGGCGCTAGTGATACCGTATATCAAACGAATACGGTTTATAGTTCTTATTTAAAAACAACGCTTTATAAAATGACTTCAACACTTCAAAAAGTTGATAATAACAATAACATTTGGAAATTTACTGTATCGGCAAGCGAACTAGGCGTTGACGATAATTTAGACTTAACAATTCCAGTTTATATGTACTTATCCGATCAAGGATTTGAACTTGAAATAAAACATGATGATATTACTGGTAGTGCTTTGCCTTATCTATCTTCAATTAGCTTAGCAACATTCTTAGGCGCTGTTGGTGGACTTGATTATCAATTCACTACTTCACCAAAAGATGGAGAAACGCTTGGAGATTATGATAGTTATCAAGTACAAGGGGATATGGTTGATGGTTATTCATTCGTACCGGATGGCAGTGGTGCATTAATTCGTTACCTTGATAACTCCGTATCTTTATCGAAATATCAAGCCTATGTCTATGGGACAGATGCTTCACAGTCAATTCAATCTTATCGTTCATGGACTGGAACATATGTACCATTTAAAACAGCTTCCATCCCAGTTTATGGCATGGCACATGGAAATAATCAAGCTGCCTATGTAGCCTATGCTTCCAGTGGGGATCCATATATGTATATTATTTCGGTCCCAGAAGAAAATGTATACCATTATAACTATACTTACGCGAAGTTTAATTATCACTATTTATATGAAAAACTCTATACACTCGACGGAGATAATCCTGTTTCATCCATCAGTCAAGATGAAAATGTGTTTGATATTCATATGCATTATGACTTCCTTCAAGGCGATGGAACAACAGATAATTATCCAGCAAACTACGTTGGCATGGCACTTAAATACAAAGATTTCTTGAAATCTGAAGGGATGTTAAATGATTATTCAACTACAAATGATGAAATTGGTATTCGTCTAGACTTCTTAATGGCGGACACAGAAAGTTCTATTGTAGGGTTTACAACACAAGTAGCTACGACTTCAAGTGATGTAGAAAAAATCTTAAATAAAGTATACAGTGAAGGAATTACCAATATTTCCAGTGGACTGATTGGATGGCAGAAGTATGGAGTGACCCTCGGTAACCCGACAAAAGCCGTTTTTACAAGTTCAATTGGATCGAAAACGGATTACAAAAATTTGATTTCGTCTTTCCTCGAAAAAGGTGTCGATATTTCCTTCTATCAAGATTACTATACAATTAATGAAGATCAAATCAGTTTATACCGAAATGCGTCGAAACATCCTGCGGGATGGTATGGCAGAATCTTAACTTATGAAGATCCTGTTTCTGTCTTCTACTATGCAAGACCGATTAAATCAGTAGAATGGCTAAATAACCAAACTTCAACCTTTATTGATATGGGTGTACGGAGTGTTACGATTGATGGAATGACTTCAAAATTAATCACAGATTATACCCTAGATACGACTTATCGAAGCGATGCAATTTCATTATATCAAGCAGCGCTTGCCTCCTTAAGTCAAGATGTGCTTCTTAACCTAACAAAACCAAATATGTATTTATATCCTTACACAGATAGATATTTACAAATGAATGTGTATTCAACACAGTATTTAATTGAAACTGATACGGTACCTTTCTTACAATTATTACTTCAAGGAACAATGGAACTTTATGCAATCTATTCGAATTTTTCATTCTATACGGATGCGGATGTTTTAAGAATGATCGATTATAATGTCTATCCTTCATTCGTCCTAACAAATGAAGCTTCCTATGTATTAGCTGATACGAATTCAAGCGAATATTATTCTACTGAATTTGCTCTATATGATGAATTAATTCAATCGATTTATTTCAGAGTAAATGCGGCTTTATCCCCAGTGATTAATGCAACATGGACGAACCGTGAAGTGGTTCGTACAGGGGTTATTCGTAATACCTACGATAATGGTGTCGAAATTTTAATTAACTATACTGATACAGCACAATCTGTAAACGGCGAAACGATTCCTGCGGGATCCTTCGTAGTTTTAGGAGGTGAATAGTATGGCGAAAAAATCAATGGTGAAAAAGCTCACCAGCACTTCAACAATTGAAAATCAAAATGGGATTGCCTATCTATTCTTAGCACCTTGGTTGATTGGATTTTTAACTTTTGTGATTTATCCGTTCTTTAAAACAATTTACAATACGGCATTCAAGATTACGACGGAAGCAGGAGAACTTGTTTATGTTTATAATCTCGGAGACCATGCAGGAAACTTTGGTACAGCGTTAAGAAATCTCTATTTCTTCCCGCAACTCCTTGACTTTATTATCATGGAGATTACCTATGTTCCAACAATTATTATCGTGGCTTTCATTTTGGCGCTTCTTTTAAATACGGGTGCGAAAGGACAAAGTACGTTTCGGTTAATCTATTTCTTCCCAGTCATCATTATGTCCGGCCCAGTCGCAGGAATCTTAAAATATAATGGTGCAGGTAGTTTGTTTGATTATATCAACAACATAATCTTTAAAATGCTTGTCTCTTATTCCCATCGTCTTGCGGAAGCCTTATCTGGCTTATTCGCAAACTTTACGATGGTGTTATGGTTCACAGGCATTCCAATCATTTTATTCATTAATGCACTACAAAAAATCAATACAAATCTTTACGAAGCCGCTAAGATTGATGGTGCATCCAATTGGCAGATACTTTGGAAAATTAAAGTTCCAATTGTAAAATCTACCGGATTCATTGTCAGCGTCTTTACAATCGTTCAGTTAGGGGCTTATTCCCTTAATCCAATTTATCAAACGATTAAGAATTCGATTTATGACACCGCTGCTGGTATTGGACTTGCTTCGACGTTTGCATTTATTTATACTTTTGTTGTTTTCTTACTGGTCGGGATTGCATATTTGTTACTTGGAAGACAATCCAAAACAAAAGAACTCAAATTATCATCCTTACAACGTGCTAGACTGGAAGCTGTTCAAAAGAAACGTCAACAGTTTGAAAGGAGAGCGAAATAATCATGAAAGAACTCACCTTAAAACTAAAAGCATTTTTTGAAAAGATACCTGGTAAAATAGCAGGATTAAAAGAGTATTATCGTACTCATAAAATGAGAATTAATCATTTAATTTCGCAAATCGCTGTTTACGTATTTTTAATTACAATTTCTTATATTTTTATCTATCCAATCATGAAGATGGTTTCGATATCCTTTATGTCTTCAAGTGACCTTGTGAATCCTGAGGTTATATGGATACCTAAACAATTTACTTTCGTCAATTATAAAGTCGCGTGGACGGTGCTGAATGGAAGTGTGTCCTTACCGAATTCAATCAAGTATTCAACTTTACTTGCAGTGTTCCAAACACTCGTATCTGCTTTAACAGGTTTTGCTTTTGCACGATATGAATTCTTCGGTAAAAAAGCATTATATGGCATTTTGTTATTCTCATTCATCATTCCAATTCCAATTCTTTTAATTACACAATACAATATGTTTTCAACAGTATATACAGCGCTCGGATGGATTGGTGCTGGTAAAGGGTTAAATACGTATACATCACAAATCATTATGGCTTTCTTTGGTCAAGGTGTGAATAGTGCCATTTTAATCTTAATCTTTATCAACTTCTTTAAAATGATACCGGCTGATTTATACGAGGCAGGAAAGATTGATGGGGCTTCTCCACTTCAATTATTCTGGCATATCACGATTAAACTAAGTCTTTCAACCATCGTCGTTGTATTCCTCTTTTCATTTGTATGGAACTGGAATGAATCTTACGTTACTGAATTCTTTGTCGGGGATGGTGTTGATTTATTTACGAACCAATTAGGCAAATTTGATTCTTTATTTGGTACGCGTGTTTCAGATGCTAGACAAGAAGGGGATGCAGTACAACTTGTGGAAAGCTATAAGATGGCTGCGACTGTAGTAAGTATTATCCCATTATTAATCATTTATTTTATCGGACAAAAATCGTTCGTTGAAGGTATTGAAAAAACAGGTATTACTGGAGAATAAACAATGAAAAAAACAATGATATTAGGGGTATTCATTCTCCTGAGTGTCATGTTCGTTGCTTGTGATGAGGTCGTGACAACGACCTCTTCTTCACTTAGTGAGTCAACGACTACCACTTTGTCTGAAGTGACAACAGAAACAGATAGTTGTAAAGCGACGAATATGAGTTATGATTATAACAGTTTAAATTATAATCTTGTTTTTGCGGATGAATTTGACAAGGAAACAGGAACTCCTTCCATCAATAAATGGCGTTATCAAACGGGTGATGGTGGTTGGGGAAACAACGAATTACAATATTATACAGACGGTAATAATTCGATCATTGAAAATTATGAAATGGTGATTACCGCGCGAAAAGAAGATATGGGAGATTCCCACTATACGAGTAGTCGGATGAACAGTATAAAAAGTTTTCTCTATGGTAAGTTCGAAATCAAAGCGAAACTTCCTGCCGGAAGTGGAACTTGGCCAGCGATTTGGATGATGCCTTCTGCTAGTATGTATGGCGGTTGGCCAAACAGTGGTGAAATTGATATCATGGAACATGTAGGAACGGATATGAATAAGATCCATTTCAGTGTTCATACTGAAAAATATTATTTCAAGATTAACACGCAAAAGACCTTTGTCGCAACCATCCCGAATGTATCGACGACCTACCATGTATATGGTCTTGAATGGCTACCTGATAAGTTAATCTTTTCGGTTGATGGTACTCAATATTTCACCTATACGCCGACGGACTATGTTGCCTGTCCAACTTCGGCTGAGTGGCCATTTGATAGACCGTTCTATTTAATCCTCAATATTGCACTCGGTGGATGGGGCGGAACACCTTATACTGGTTTTGAAGAAGAATCGATGTATATTGACTATGTCAGGGTGTATCAAGCAGATAATCTTTTTTAAAAAACACATAAACACATCACGAGAGTATGATATAATGTACTTAAAATAAAGGGAAGAATAGGTTGTGCCGTATGGATTTACAACGAACAGAACTCAAGTTTTTATTAACTTTTGATGAATATCGAAAACTAAAGACTGAACTCGAAATGCTTTGTTCTCTTGATCCACATTCTGATCAACAAGAAGGCCATTATCATATTCAAAGTCTTTATTTTGATGACTTATATGATTCGAAAGTGATGGAAAAAGCAGACGGGATTGAACTTCATACAAAATATCGAATTCGAACCTATAATAACGGTGGAATTCGTTTAGAGTATAAGACGAAATCTGGCAATTTAACAGCGAAACAACAACTCTGGTTGACAAATGAATTAGTAGATGCTATTCTCAGTCAAAACTATGCAGTTTTATACCATCATTTAGACGATCCATTGGTTGAACAAATGCTGATAAGAATGAAACTTGATCACTTAAAACCAAGTTTATATATTGATTATGATCGGGAAGCTTATTTGTACCCTGCTGGTGATACGCGAATCACTTTTGATAAAAATATCACAGTATCAACCTATGGTAGAGGCGAGTTCAAACGGAAAGTATTGGAGCCTGGACATTTGATTTTGGAAGTGAAGTATAATGCCGTTCTTCCTGATCGGATTGCTAAAGTGGTTTTTCACCGTAATTATCAAGTAATTTCGTATTCAAAATATTACATGGGTTGGGTATTAACCCAAATATAGAAATGAGGACTAATAAATGATTACACTATCGATTCTGGATATGTTTGGTGAACTAGAGAGTTTAGACTTAACCATTCCGGAAATAATTCTTAATTTACTGATTGCACTTCTTATTAGTTTATGGGTTCTTTGGGTATACAAGAAAAGTTACCAAACCACCGTATACAATAAAAGTTTTTCAATGACTTTACCAATTTCAGCACTTGTCACAACCATGGTCATTATGGCTGTGTCTAGTAACGTCATTTTGTCTCTAGGAATGGTTGGTGCGCTTTCGATTGTTAGATTCCGTACCGCAATTAAAAACCCACTAGATACGATATTTATGTTCTGGGCAGTGGGTATTGGTATTACAGTTGGGGCAGATTCAAGCGTTTTAGCGATTATCGGTAGTATTGTCATTGGACTAGGTATTTTATTTGTTCAATCTCTTGAAATATTTACAACACCATACATTTTGATACTCACGCTGAAACAACCGTATGATACAACCTTGATTCAAAGTGAAGTGAAGAAAATTTATCCAAAATATCAACTTCGAAATCAATCGATGTTAAAAGATAAAGCTGAATTTACCTATGAAATTCGTGGAAAAAAATCAATAGAAACCATGGTTGAACCTCTTAAAAATATTGAAGGTGTTGAACAAGTATTACTCCTTTCTTATAGAGGCGACTACGTTTTATAGAAAGATAGGGATCATTGATGTCTACAAAATACATCCTCTATTATAAGACAAACGAAAGCGATACTTTTATCGCTTTTCTTGGTTTATTAGAAGACGTTAAGATTGAAGAAATCAATCATCAATTTTTGGTTTTATCGATTGAAAAAGAGGACTTTGATATCAATCAATTAAGGCAACTTTCTGCCGAAGAACTATATACAGATATGTCTTCATTTTTATTACCAGTTAATGAATATCTCGATGTCGAGATGGTGATGTTATTATTACCAAAACTAGGGCTCGGATCATTCGATATTGCGGATTTAATCGCTATGATCGGAAAAACGCAAAATACCTATAAAGATTATTTTAAAGATTTATATGTGTCAATGTTTGGGTGGGAAACCATCGATTCAATCCTTGGTTTTGTCGAAAATGATTTAAATGCTTCAAAGACATCTAAAAATTTATATATGCATCGCAATACGCTGAATTACAGATTAGATCATTTTGAACAAAAATCAGGATTATTCATCCGTCATTTTAAAGGTGCATTTGCATTTTATCTCTTATTTAGTTAATCTTTGTGCAACTTGCATATAGGTTATCGATAGAGAAAGGATTATAATATTTACGAAAACCAATTTTAAGGAGGTATTACTTTGGCAACATTAACTTTTAAGAATCTTGATAAAGTCTATGATAATGGTGTTCAAGCCGTATTTGACTTTAGTTTAGATGTAAAACACAAAGAATTTATCGTATTCGTCGGTCCTTCTGGATGTGGAAAATCTACAACACTTCGTATGGTTGCTGGTCTTGAAGAAATTACAGCTGGAGAACTTTATATTGATGATGTGCTTGTAAACGATGTCGCACCAAAAGACAGAAATATCGCGATGGTATTCCAATCTTACGCCTTATATCCTCATATGTCAGTTTATGATAATATGGCGTTTGGTTTAAAACTTCGTAAAATGCCAAAAGACGAAATTGAAAGAAGAGTAAAAAAAGCAGCAGATATCTTAGGTTTAACTGGTTATTTAGATCGTAAACCAAAAGCATTATCTGGTGGACAAAGACAACGTGTGGCTTTAGGTAGAGCAATCGTTCGTGATGCAAAAGTGTTCTTAATGGATGAACCTTTAAGTAACCTTGATGCTAAACTAAGAGTAGCGATGAGAGCTGAATTAATTAAATTACATGAAACACTAGACACGACTACTATCTATGTAACCCATGACCAAATTGAAGCGATGACGATGGCTTCTAGAATTGTTGTTATGAAAGATGGATATATTCAACAAATCGGTGCACCAAAAGAAATTTATGACAATCCAAACAATATGTTCGTTGGTGGATTCATTGGAACACCAGCAATGAACTTCTTAACTGGTGAAGTTCAAGATGATGGTTATTTCTATTGTGAAAATTTAAAATTAGAAGTTCCTGCACCTAAATTTGCAATGTTAAAAGAAAAAGATTATTTAAATTGCCCAATCGTTTTAGGTATTCGTCCTGAAGATATTCATGATGAAGTTGTTGCGCTAGAAACTTACAAAACTTCAAAAGCTGAATTACTTGTGGATGTTGCCGAACTTCTTGGAGCGGAAACAAACATTCATATCGCTATCGGTGGATCAAACATTATTGCAAAAGTAAATGCACGTAGTGATGTTCATATCGGTGACAAAATTCCTCTAGCTTTCAACATGAACAAATGTCATTTCTTCAATGTTGATACAGAACTTAGATTGACTAAATTCTCAAAAGGAAGAAACGCAGAATAATTATCAAAAGCCACTTTCGTAGTGGCTTTTTTTATGGTTTTTTTCAAATAACAATTCCTTGTTTCTATGATATCCTTAACTAGGGGTGGCATCGTGGATTATCTAGTGAAAGATCAGTATGGCGAAGTATTTGTCGTAGAAAATCATCAAATCACCAAAGTTGATTGTTCGCTTGAGAGGTATTTAAATCACTTGCTTGAACTACGTCTTTCTTCACTTCAGGCAACGCTCAAATCAGTGAAAAGAAATTTAAATATCGCTCATTTAACACCACTTTATATTAATCAAAAAACACTTTTGTTTCCATTATCTGGTAGAAGAAGTAAAGAGACAATTTATCTAAACTTTCACCAAATTGACCAAATAGAAACGCATCACCAACATCAGGCGATCATCTCATTTAAAAATAATCACCAAATGATTTTGTCTTCAAGAAAGACACTCTATCGTGGGTTAACTAAATGTGAAAAAATCATTGACTATCTAAATGAGATAAATTCAAAATAAGAAAATGTTTTCATTTTTACAAAAGCCATACATTTAAGTAGAATTTTTAATATAAAAATAGTATAATGAGTATTGTTGTAAGCGATATTTTAGGAGGACAATATGAAAAAGAAAACGGTCGAAGACCTATTTGTTTCTGGAAAAAAAGTACTCGTAAGAGTAGATTTTAACGTTCCAATGGATAACGGAGTAATTACTGATGATAATCGTATCAAACAAGCTTTACCTACAATTAAATACCTTTTAGAAGAAGACGGAAAGGTAATCTTGTTTAGCCATTTAGGCCGTGTTAAATCAGAAGCAGACAAAGCCAGTGCAAGTTTAGCACCAGCCGCTGCTAGACTATCCGAGTTATTAGGGCAAACAGTGAAATTTGTTCCTTTCACAAGAGGGCCAGAATTAGAAAAAGCCATCAATGAATTAAAAAATGGCGAAGCATTAATGTTTGAAAACACAAGATTTGAAGATATTAATGGTAAAAAAGAATCTTCAAATGATCCAGAACTTGGCGCATACTGGGCAAGCCTAGGAGATGTATTCGTTAACGATGCATTCGGTACTGCTCACCGTGCACATGCTAGTAATGTAGGTATCGCATCTCATTTAGATAGCGCTGCTGGCTTCTTAGTAGAAAAAGAATTACGTTATATTGGAGATGCTGTTGACAATCCTGATCGTCCTTTCGTTGCGATTTTAGGTGGGGCAAAAGTATCTGATAAAATTGCAGTGATTGAAAACCTACTTAAAAAAGCTGATAAAGTATTAATTGGTGGAGGTATGGCTTATACTTTCATGAAATCTCAAGGATACAATATTGGTACTTCAATTTGCGAAGATGATAAATTAGAACTTGCTAAAAGTTTACTAGATAAAGCAAATGGCAAATTAATTCTTCCAGTGGACTTAGTTGTGACTGAAGAATTTAAAGCTGATGCAGCTTCAAGAATCACTACTTACAAAGACATCAAAGCAAACGAAATGGGCTTAGATGTTGGACCTAAGACAATCGAACTATTCAAAAAAGAATTAAAAGGTGCAAAAACAGTGGTATGGAATGGACCTCTTGGAGTATTCGAATTTGAACAATTCGCCAAAGGAACCAAAGCTATTTGTGAAATTCTTGCGGGATTAAAAGACGCAAAAACAATTATCGGTGGTGGAGATAGTGCCGCTGCAGCGATTTCAATGGGCTTTGAAAAAGACTTTACTCATATTTCAACTGGTGGTGGAGCTTCTTTAGAATATTTAGAAGGACAACCTCTTCCTGGTGTAGAAGCTTTAGCAGACGCACCGAAATGTAATTGCGGCGACGCAGGATGTGATTGCTAGTACCTGATGTTAGGGATTGGCAATAAGATTCGAGAGTTACGTTTAGAAAACGGATTAACCCAAGAAGAACTTGCGGATCGTAGTGAATTATCAAAAGGATTTATCTCCCAACTTGAAAGTGATAAAACCTCACCTTCGATTGAGACCCTACAAGATATTCTTGAAGTCCTTGGAACAAACCTTTCTGATTTCTTTTCGAAAGAGGAAGAAGAAGTATTTGTATTTACTGAATCTGAATTTTTTGAAAAAATAGATCATGAAAAAAATATTAAAATCAGTTGGATTGTGCCCAATGCACAAAAATATGAAATGGAACCCATTTTACTTGAACTGAGTCCAAGTGGAGTAGCTTATGATGATGAGCCACATGCTGGTGAAGAATTTGGCTATGTATTAGAAGGCGAAGTTATTTTAAAGGTGGGAAAGAAGAAAGCAAAACTTGAAAAAGGACAAACTTTTTATTACATTTCTAACAAAGCTCATTCATTAGAAAATCATTCAAATCATAACGCGGTGGTTCTTTGGGTATCCACGCCACCAATGTTTTAAAAAGGAGAACGCAAATGGAAAAAACAATTACCATTAAATCAACACATGGTTTACATGCTGAACTAGCAGCTAAAATCGTTCAGACTGCAAGTAAATATGATGTAGATATTAAATTAGTTTATGCACATGTCACAATTGATGCCAAATCAATTTTAGGATTAATGAGTTTAGCCGTACCTCAAGGCGAAAATGTAAAATTAATCGCAGTTGGAGATAATGCAGCAACTGCAATTTCAGACATTGAAAAAGTGTTAGCGTAATATGAGAAAACCTATTATCGCTGGCAATTGGAAAATGTTCAAGACCAGAGATGAAGCTTTATACTTCATTTTAAAAGTATCAACGATGGTGCCAGACATTGAAAAGGTTGATACTGTTGTTGTTTCGCAAGCTCCATTATTAAGAGACCTTGTGAAACGCCAAGGAGATAATCTACGTATTGGTGCACAAAATCTTTATTTTGAAGATGAAGGCGCATTTACAGGAGAGGTATCTGGTGCTTTACTTGCTAGTTACAATGTTGAATACGTTGTAATCGGACATAGTGAAAGAAGAAATATCTTCCATGAAACCGATGAAGAGGTCAACAAGAAATTAGTCGCAGCATTAAGAAATGAAATTACTCCAATCGTTTGTGTCGGCGAACACTTAAGTGAACGCGAAAACAATCAAACGAATGATGTTTTACGTACGCAATTAACAAAAGCTTTTGAGGGTATTAGTGAAGAAGACGCTTTAAAAGTTGTCATCGCATATGAACCAATATGGGCAATCGGTACAGGTAAAACAGCGACAGCTGATGTTGCGAATGAAACTTGTGGATTTGTTCGTCATATGGTTGAAGAACTTTATTCAAAAGAAACTTCAGAATTAGTTCGTATTCAATATGGTGGTTCAGTAAAACCAGAAAATATTGAAGAATTATTATCGAAAGAACACATTGATGGTGCATTAATCGGTGGAGCATCCCTTGATCCAGATAAATTCATCGCAATGGCTAAAGCAGCAGTAAAATAAATCATTGGAACTCAACTGAGTTCCTTTTTTTTCGTGATAAATTGGCAAAAAAAAACGCATCCGAAGGGATGCGTTTTAAATATCTTACTTATTGTATAACTCAACGATAAGATTTTCTTTAATTTCAGGTAAAATTTCGCTTCTTTCTGGTAAACGTACGAAAGTTGCAGTGTTGTTGTTATCATCAAAGCTGACGAATTCAACTCTACTCACAACAGCTTCTAACGCTTCTTTAATCACGACTAAGTCTTTGGATCCTTCTTTAACAGAAATCACTTGACCTGGTTTTAATCTCATTGAAGGGATACTAGCTTTTGTACCATTCACTAAGATGTGTCCATGATTAACAAGTTGGCGAGCTTGTTGACGAGTTCTTGCAAATCCAGCACGGAATACGAGGTTATCTAATCTTGATTCTAATAAGAATAAGAAGTTTGCACCTTGTTTACCAGCCATTTTCTTTGCTTCATTGAATGTTTTACGGAATTGTTTTTCATTTACTCCGTAAGTAAATCTCACTCTTTGTTTTTCTTGTAACTGAACACCGTATTCAGATAACTTAGAACGTTTTTGTCCATGTTGCCCTGGAGCATATGGACGTTTGTTAAGCTCTTTACCAGTTTCAGAGATAGAATAACCTAAACGACGAGATACTTTCCATTCAGAACCTAAAAATCTTGACATATATTTTCCTCCTTAATTTATTTACGTGTAACAAGTGAGGAGTCTTTCACTAAATCTTTGAGATTATTTTGATGGGTTCTAGTTAAGCAGTTAACAATACTACCAAACCATATTAGGAACAATCTCTAAAAAACTTATAAATAAAGACAACTGCTTTTTATTACATGCGCACGTGATATTATAACCTAATACCTATAAAATGTCAACCAAAAGATGAACTGCTTTTTCTAGATATAATTGATCCTGTTTCGAAAATCTAGAAAGGCTCGGACTATCTAAATCGAGCACACCATAGAGCATCCCATTTTTAATGATTGGAATGACGATTTCCGACTTCGATAAAGGGTCGCAAGCTATGTGTCCAGGAAATGCATGAGTATCATCAACGAGAACAGTTTTTCTCTCTTTTGCAGCAGTACCACAAACTCCCTTGCCGATTTCTATTTCAACACATGCTGGTTTTCCTTGAAAAGGACCCAGGACGAGTTTCCCCTCATGGAATAAATAAAAACCAGCCCAATTCACATCTTCAAAAAAGTCATAAACAATTGCACTAAAATTAGCGAGATTTGAGATGTCAAGTAGAAACTTATCTAGATATCCTTTGACATAACTTATGAATAGTTCATATCTTTCTTCTTTTGAAATTTCTTTATTTGGATGGGTATACATTTTATCACCGTGACAATTATAAAATAGTTTCCAATAATTTTCAATAAATATGATAAAATAGAGTGTGGTAAAGGGTGATTTTATGAAGACAGAAGGCATTTTAATCCGTTTTGGAGATTTAACAATCAAAGGTAAAAATCAGAAGTTATTTGTACGAGCTATCAATGAATTAATTAAGGAGAAACTCGAAGGTCTAGAAATTGAATATGATTTTAATCATGACCGACTATATATATTCTTTGAAAAAGAAGTGAAAGAGGAAGTTAAAAAGAGATTGCTTTATGTATCCGGGCTCTATTCTTTTAGTGAAATCATCAAGGTAGAAAAAGATATCGAGTTGATTGCCGCAAAAGCTATTGAATTGATTATCCAAGAAACAAAAGAACTACCGACCTTGTTTAAAGTAGATACAAAGAGAGCTGACAAAAATTTTCCGATTAACTCGATGGATTTTTCAAAACAAATATCGGGCAAGATTTTAAGAAACTGCCCGTTCTTAAAAGTCGATGTTCATCATCCGCAGTTGACACTGGATATCGAAATTAGAAGAGAGTCTGCGTATATCTATATATCTGAAACAAAAGGTATGGGAGGGTTTCCGCTTCCTATGGGAGGAAAAGGACTCGTTCTACTTAGCGGGGGAATTGATTCTCCCGTCGCATCTTATCTTTCGATGAAAAAGGGAATTCACATCGAATGTATTCATTTTGAGAGTACCCCCCTTACACCGATGGAATCCGCTCAGAAGATTATTGATATTGCGAGCGTACTCGCGCGTTATAATTTAGGAAACAGCGTGAAGATTCTATTTGTTCCTTTCAAAGACATTCACGAACAAATTCTTTTAAAGATACCAGAAGAGTATCATATTACAATTATGAGAAGAATGATGCTAAGAATCGCCACAGGACTACTAGAACAAAGAAAAGCTAAAGTATTAATTACCGGTGATTCGATCGGTCAAGTTGCATCTCAAACGATTGAATCGTTAAATACGATCCAAAATGTAACGGATGCATTAATCTTAAGACCTTTAACTACTTATGATAAACTGGATATAATTAAGATTGCTTCAGAGATTGAAACTTTAGCAATTTCGAATCGTCCATTTCAAGATTGTTGCACGGTGTATACGCCAAAAAATCCTGCAATTCATCCGACGATTAAAATTGCACAACGCTACGAATTAAACTTCGATTATCAGCCGATGATTGAAGAAGCCATTAAAAAAACGAAGATACTTACAGTTAGAAAAGATTTACCTGTGAATATTACAACGAAGGGCTGGGTATTACAAGAGGTGTTGGAATGAAACAACTTGAAACAAACAGATTAATACTTCGTGATTTTACACTAGACGACGTTGATGATTTATATGAATATGCATCCTTAGATACTGTGGGTCCAAGCGCTGGCTGGGCGCCACACAATTCAAAACATGAGTCGCTGCAGATTTTAAGACACTTCATCGAAAAACAAGATGTATGGGCAATTGAGTTAAAAGAAGAAGGAAAAGTCATTGGATCGATTGGATTACATAAGCGAATCAATGTTGAAGGAAGACTCCTCCACGAAGTTGGTTATGTACTATCCACACCATATGAAGGGCATGGATACATGACGGAGGCTTGTAAAAAGGTCTTAAATTATGCTTTTATGGATCTTGACGTTGATATTGTCAAGGTAGCTCATTTCCTTGGAAATGACAAATCGAGAAGGGTCATTGAAAAATGTGGATTCATCTATGAAAAAGAAGGAACACATCAATCGTTAAGCTATGGTCCTAAATTATCAAAAATCTATTATATGACAAAAACAGAGTATCTACACATGGAGGGAATATTATGAACAATTGGGATTTATCAAAATTTTATTTAGGATTTCAAGATCCAAAATTTCTTGAAGACTTGGAAACTTTTCAAAAAGAAATTAAAGCGTTAGCTTCACTTGAATCATCTTTTTCAGGGCAAGAAAATGCACAAGAAAAATTAGTTGATTTCTTGACAAAACTATCGAATTTTTACAAATTAACTGACAAGTTAATGCAATTCGCATCCTTATCATCTTCGACGGATTCAACGAATATGGAAGCTATCAAAGCAATGAATAAAATGCAATCAGAATTAGCGAAACTTGCACGTGTTTCAACCGCATTCAGCAAGTGGCTTGTAACACTTCCTTCCCTTGAGGAAATGTTAAAAGCGAACCCTTTTTTAGAGGAACATGCATTTATCATTCAAGAAATGAGACAAAATGCCACTCATTTGCTAGATGAAGATACAGAAAGTTTAATTGCTGAATTAAAACAATCTGGTTCTTTAGCATGGGATCGTCTTCAATCATTACTCACTTCTACTGTAGCAGTCGATTATGAGGGAAAAGAAATTACATTATCAGAAGTTCGTAATCTTGCGTATGAACCAGAAGCCGAAGTGAGAAAAAATGCTTATTTTGCAGAATTAGCAGCTTATAAGAAAATTGATCAATCTGTAGCATTTAGCCTCAATGCAATTAAGGGAGAAGTCAATGTTCTTTCTAAAAAAAGAGGATATGCATCGCCACTTGATCAAACCCTTGAACAAAGTCGTATTTCAAGAAAAACCCTTGATTCAATGATTAGTGCAATGGAAGATTACTTAGAAATGTTCCGCGCTTATCTCAAAAGAAAAGGTGAATTACTTGGACATAAAAATGGTTTACCTTTCTATGATTTATTCGCACCTATGGGCAAAGTTAGTCAAACTTTCACTGTAGAAGAAGCCAATGCATACATTTTAAAGAATTTTGGTACATTTAGTCCTAGACTACATGAAATGGCTGAACGTGCTTTTAGAGATCATTGGGTTGATTACCTTCCTAAAAAAGGAAAAGTTGGTGGAGCATTCTGTTCTAACGCTCACAGTATCAAAGAATCTCGTGTATTAACGAATTTTACAGGTTCATTTAGTGATGTAATTACATTAGCCCATGAACTTGGACATGCTTATCATGGCGAAGCGATTTTTACAGAATCTATTTTAAATGCTGAATACACAATGCCAGTGGCTGAAACAGCATCTACTTTCTGTGAAACCATCGTGAATAAAGCAGCATTAAAAGATGCAAAAACTGTGGATGAAAAAATCAATTTGCTTGAGTCTTCTATTCAAGATTATACCCAAGTTATTGTAGATATCTTATCAAGATTTTACTTTGAAAAGTCTGTTTTCGAAGGAAGAGTCACTACAATTTTTGATGAAAATGAATTAAAAGAATTGATGCTTGACGCTCAAAAAAGAACCTATGGTGATGGTTTAGATCCTGCGTTCTATCATCCATATATGTGGTTATGTAAATCGCATTACTACAGTGGCGGGTTAAGTTATTACAACTTCCCATACGCTTTTGGATTATTGTTTGCCAAAGGATTATACGCGAAGTATTTAGAAGATAAAGATGCCTTTGTTCCATTATATGATGAATTATTAAGTGCTACAGGAAGAAATACTTGTGAAGATGCAGCAAAGATAGCTGGAATTGACGTTACTGATAAAGCATTCTGGGTCTCTAGTTTAGAGCTATTAAAAGAAGATATTACACTTTTCCTTGAATTAACAAAATAATTTTCCAACAAAAAGCACATTTCACTTGTTTATATTGATGAAGTGAATGGAGGAATCTATATGAAAAGTATTGTAATCTTAAAAAGATTTATCGTATTATCTTTATTTGTTTTCTTTGTTGGTATTTTAAGTGCTTGTCAATCCGGAACTTTTCCAACAACGACAAAAGAAACAAACCTTGTTTCTGAAGTAGGAAGTTTCACAAATTATGCAGCTCTTCAAAGCTATTTAGAAACCTATTATACAAATAACTATGGGGATTATTATTATCGTGGCGATTTAGTTAATGCAGTCACAGATGAATCAATCGCTGACGCTCCTCAAACGACAGATAATTCAACTGCTGATTTTGGAACCGATGGTAGCGCAGATTACTCTAAAACAAATGATCAAGTTGAAGGGGTTAATGAATCCGATCGTATTCTTACGGATGGACGATATATCTATGTCATTACAAATTCAACATTCTTTATGATTGATGCTTCAAATCTAGAAATCGTCAACCAATTTTCAACTGAAAATAGTTGGTATATTGGCATGTATTTAACAGATGATTCAGTTATATTACTTTCTTCAGAATATAATTATGATCAAAATGAATATTCAGTAGATGACAAAATGGGTGGCGTTTACTACTATTATCGTTACTCTTATGGAATTAGAGTCAATGTTTATAGTTTAGAAGATCCTGAAAATCTTACAGTTACTAAATCACTTTATTTTGATAGTTCAAACTTAGTCAGTTCTCGCGTAATCAATAACACTTTGTATTTGGTTATGGATAATTATCAAATTTATTATGGTTATGATACCAATCATTTTATTCCTGAATATACTGATTCAGCGATTGGTGATGAAGTTGTAACCGTTCCTGCAAATCAAATTTATTATATGCCAAACGATACAACTTCAATGGGATATTTAATTCTTGCTAGTGTCAATTTAGGAGATGATTCTCCTGCAGATGTCAGTGCATATTTAGGTAGTTCATATCAAATCTATATGTCTCTTGATAATCTATACACAACCGTATATCGTTATGATTACATCGAAGAAACTAGTTCTTATACTCAAACAACTTATATTTTACGTTTCCAAATTGATGAGGGACGTTTAGTATATCAAGCTTGTGGAGAAATATATGGTGTACCGCTCGATCAATTCTCAATGGATGAATATGATGGCGTATTCCGTATTGCGACGACGACTTATTCATGGGCTAGTACTGGAAGTAGAACAACCAATCAATTATTCTTGCTCGATGCCACTTCCACAGGAGAGATGAATCTGATTAGTGTACTTGGTGGACTTGGAAAAGAAAATGAACGAATCTATGCCGTGAGATATAACGGCGGAGTAGCTTACGTTGTTACGTTCGTTAATACCGACCCATTATATAAACTCGATTTAAGTGATCCAGCAAATCCTGCAGTGATTGGTGAACTTTATGAGGAAGGCGTCTCTGATTATCTCCACCTAGTCAATGATAACTTGATGATAGGAATTGGAAGACAAGCTGAAGTTGACGAATATGGATGGACAAGATTTACTGGAGTCAAAGTGTCACTTTATGATACAAGTGGTGATACACCAGTCATCTTATCTAGTTATTTTATCGAAAGTGATTATTCATACACACCAGTCACATATGATCATAAGGCGTTTGTATATTATGAACCTACGGGGGAAAATTATATGTATTTCGTTATACCAGTAGAAGAATACACAATTGTCTATAATGAGACGAATCCAGATTGGTATTATGGTTATGCCTATAGTGGTAATGCTTATGTTTTCAAAGCTTATTATGATGGAACCTTAGAATTTGTATCGAAATTAACTCATTATATTCCAGATTCAGAAAACCCTTGGTATTCCTATTACGATTCAATTGACCGCACAGTCATCATCTCTCATTATATTTACACTGTTTCTTATTCAAAGATTCAAATGTATGATATGAATAATGGATTTGAACTTATGAATCAAACTGAACTTGAGTCAGATTATTACTGGGGATTTTGGGGTTACGCACTCGTTGACTAAAGATTATTTTATATAAAGAGCCTTCGGGCTCTTTTTTTTATCAATTTATCACTTTCTGTACAATTTATATAAAAAATAGATGAAAAATATGAAAAAATTTACGTAAAACACCGAAACTGATATAGATTTTTAATCTATAAAGTGATATAGTAAAGTTAAGAAATAAGTAATATACGTAATAAAAAATTAATATTTTATAGGAGGGGATTTGTTTTGAAACGAAAACTTGTTTTAATGTTGCTTATGGTCATTTTTACATTTGTCCTTGCAGGTTGTGATTTTTTAGGCGGAAATACGACAACTACAACCACAGCAACTGACACGCAAGCGTCGACTGATACAACAACGACTACGACGACCACGAACACATCGACGACAACAAGCACTACAACAACGACCACCACCACGACAACTACATCAAGTGGACAAGTCGTAACCACTACTACCACGACTACAACAAGTTCCGGCGTTACAACAACAACTACAGAAGTCACGACGACCACGGAGAGTACCTTTGATCGTCAAGATCTAATAGATTATTTTATTGATAATGCGACGGGTGAAACACCTACAGCGGATGAAATCGAGGCTCAAATTGATTTCTATCAAGATCTATTCGGTGTTACTTCTGAAGAAGATTTGTATTACTTGCTTACTGGAATGACGACAGTACTTTCTGGTTTAGATTTAATTGAGACTTTACAGGACGCTCGTAACTGGTATCAAAATGCAAAAGCATTAGGATTCTCCAGAGAAGTGATCGTTCACATGATGATGAAACTCATTGAACAAAAAATCAATGAGGAAGTATTAAGTTATGATGCCTCTTATTATGCAGGTGAAATTGCGGCTTTACAAACTGCAATCGCAGCCAACGAACAAACGATGGTTACGAATCGCACGAATTTAGTCGACTACTGTACTAATCAAACATCAAACGTAGATACTTGTACAGGATTTTATGATGCACTTGTGGCTTCATATCTTGCGAACCAAGCCTACTGGGATGAAGTAGATACATCTCGTTGGGAAACTTATCGAAACGATTGGGATCAAGATAAACTAAACGATATTTTATGGAATATCGATAGTGTATTATATTATACTTACGAATATGTTGATACAGCAAAACAAGAGATGTATCAAGCTGCAGTGGATGAATTAACGAATGCATTATCTCCTAGTGAGTCCGCAATGTATCAAAACGCGATTACACTTTATACTGCTTATCAAACAATTGAATATCGTGATGTTCGTCAATATGAACACGTTGTTTATCAATTACAGGATAATAATGATTCAAATCTAGGAAATAAAGTTCGCGATTTTTATGGATATTATCAAGATGCAGCTAACCAAAAAAATTCAAATGAATATTATATCTATGAATTACAACAAGAACAATTAAGAGCACAGGAACAACATCAAGTGATGGTTGCCTTCCAAGGCTATATGAATTCAACTGCTGGAAAAGCAAAAGTTGAATTATTAATGATGACCATTTATGATATTTTAGACCATGTCATTATGAACCTTAGCGAAGATACTTTTAATTTCGTTCTTAATCTACTTCAAGGAAATGTAGCATTAACTCAAGATGATTTAACGAGTGAAAATATCCTTCTTTATACCGGAATGGTGAAAGAAGTATTGACTTTATTACGCGCTACGCTAACGGTTGAAGATATGGATAATATTGCATCGATTGCAAAAGATATCTTTGGTATGTATATCCTAACCCAAGATTTAACTCCAGCTGAAATTGCAGCAGTAACTGTCAATGTTAATGCGGCAATCGATCAATATGGACCGATGATTTTATCAACAATCGATGATGTGATTGCTTTCTTAGATTCTATCAATCAAACGAAAGCAGATGCCATCATTAACTTTGTAACATTCATTCAATCAGATATGTTTACACAAGAAGAAGTTGTGATTGAAATAGCATCATTAATGACTGTGATTCTTGGAGATAATGACTTAGACGTTGCAGGATTACTAAGCAATATGACTGAAATTTACTTTGACGTACAGTATGGATTCTTCCCAGATGAAGATACTGTTATCTTAGTGAAAACTGCAATCAGCGAGAACGTTGCTCGTATCATTGAACTCGCTGGTATCGTTAAAGACTATGATTCGAATAACTTAACAATGGATCAAATGCTCGAAATCGAAGAATTAATGGCCAGAGTGGAAGCAATAACAATGATGTTTAAGGGTGGTTTTGAACAAATCTTAAATCCAATTAAATTTGGATATGAAACAGAAGATTTCTACATCCTAATTCAACAACTCGAAGGTCGTGAAATGACTGATGAAGAATTAAATGCACAGATTCTTTTATTCGAACAATTATTTGGCCTAACAGATGAACAAGAAACATATTATATGATTACTTCTGTTTTAGGTCTCGTACAACAAGTACAATCTTTCACAACAATCACAGAATTCCAAACATGGTTTGCAAGAGTTCATGAACTTGGATTCAGTAACACTGCAATTGCTGGATACATTTTCAATTTCGGACTCATTAAGTTAAATCAAGATTTGGTTAATGGCGTCAATAGTGGTGAAATTGATTACTGGACTGGTGAGGTTGAGTATTACCAACAAATGATTGATGATTACGATTCCTATTTCAATCAAATCGATCAATTGATTGCTGCTGATATCGCTGCACTTAGCCCAGAACTTCAACAAACTGCAATCGATTATTGGAACGCTAAATTACAATACTTCATCTATTACAATCATGCAAATGATTTAGTCAATGATGCCATGAACTCGATTGACTACTGGATTCTTGACGGTATACTCAGTTCTCATGATAATTATTTATATTATCTTTCAATCTCGGATGGATTTAATGCAAATATGATGGATCAAAACTTCCATCAATTATATGATCCACTTGATTCAATGCAAAAAGCATTGATTGACGAATTATTAACAGCGCGAGATTTGAAAAATAATTACTATACAAATACGATTGTTCCACTAGAAGATATTTTATATGCTAATCAAGCATATCAAACATTTATCTCCGACGTGATGAATAATGCGTATATGTATCAAAGCAATTTACAAAATATAAGTTGGTATCAAAGCATGATTGACGATGCTACATCAAGAATTGCTGAACTTCAAATGAATCAAGCGTCTGAAGCGCTATTAATTCAAGATTACATTGATTACTTATCAGACCCTACCAATGAACAACTCGTTAAGAACTTAATCGCCGCTTTATTAGATGATGGAGAGGCAATCCTTAATTCGATGGACCCTGCTACATTTGACCTATTATTACAACTACTTATGGGACAATCAAAGACCGATTCGGAGTATACAGTTTATTCAGATACGGGAATGACTAATCCGCTTGAGGGCATCGATTTAAGTACAGAAGCAATTATTTCCTATCTTCAAGATTTCTCTGTAGTTATTGAAACAATGATAACAAATCTTGATAGCAATGAAGTCGATATGATTAAAACAGTTCTCTTTGATGTGCTAGAGATTCAATTGTTACATGAGGGAATGTTACAAGCAGAAGTTGACGAAACAATAACGTTATATTCAAGTCTATTTGATTTTATCTATTTAGTTGCGACTGAATCAGTTGGAAGTATTACTTATACAATCGATCATATGACAGTTGAAAATTTACAACTAATCATTGATAATATCGGTGTTTTAACAGACGAAACGACTTCAGTTACAGCAAAAGTTACTGCCGTTAGCACGGTTATAACGACATTAAGTGATATTAATCCTGATTTATACAATGTATTTGTGGAAAATGCAATTCAAGCATTGTTTGTATCAGGTTATGTCTTCTTGTATTCACCATCAGAAGCGACTGCTTTTATCAATTATGTTATAGAAAATGGTATCACTAGAGAAGAAGCAGCAGATAACCTCGTAGATTTCTTCGTGATTTTCGCGAACCAACAATTAAGTGAATATAGCACAATAAGTATCTATGATGACTTACAAGCGTCTCTTGATGAATATCAAGTAGCTAGAGATGCGGCCATCCAAGAAGTAAGCGACATTGATACAGATGTTGCATATGAAATTGCATTAATCACTGATCCAACGGCAAATGGTTTAGCTTCCAGTTTATGGACGCAAGCGATTGCCCTAAATCAATTAGAAGATGTATATAATAATATGTACAGCGATGCAACCTATAGTTGGTATTTCAATGAGTATACTTATCAAGAACTGTTCTTATATCGTTTTGGAGATGACAAGGGAACAGCACCAGATATGGTTGCTTATGAGAATTTATGGAATATGCAATATCCTGAATATCAACAAGTTTATGGCCCATTATTAGATAAATGGCAAGAATTTGTAGATGCATTTGCTTTATATCAAACGGATGAAACTTCATTAGAAGCTTATCATATTTATATTAGTGACACGGTTACCTATATCGAAGTATACTTGCATAATCAACGATTCTTAAGGTTGACTGCAGCGAATGATGTTGCTTACTATCAATATCAAATGGATGTTACTGCAATCTCGATGATGGATTATGAACAAGATTACCGTCTAGAAACTGTTTTGACTTCGTTAATTGATGATGAAATGAATGTTCAATTAATGAAAGACGTTGTCTTGATTCTATTCGATGAAGTCGCTAATTTTGCATCATCACTTACGCAAGAACAGTTGATTCAACTCGTTTCAATGATTGAGACTTTCTCACAAACAGAAGGATTACCAGCAGCAGCTGATATGACTCAGTTTATCAACTTAGTTGGAGAAATCATTTCTCCACTTACAACCACTTTGACAGCGGAAGAACTTGATCAAGTTTCGACCTTAATTCAAAAAATCGTCTTTTCTTATATTAATGCCTTTGGTGATTCCGAAGCAACTGCACTAGAAGCTGCTACGATCATTGATACGTATTTCTCAGACGTTGTCTTGTTAATACCTACACTATCAATGGTTCTACAAAATGCAACAGAAGCTCGTGTTCAGGAAATCATCGATCAACAAGCGATCATTCAAGCAGTAGATGGACAAGATGATGATTTATCAAATCAAATCCGTGCAATTGCTATTGCAAACTTAATTAATGCCGTATTAGTGGATG
Organism: Candidatus Izemoplasmatales bacterium; assembly: GCA_050177605.1. Classification (GTDB taxonomy): domain Bacteria; phylum Bacillota_I; class Bacilli_A; order Izemoplasmatales; family Hujiaoplasmataceae; genus JAHIVB01. The sequence continues at coordinate 114,186 of JBFXGX010000002.1, forward strand.
AAACAATTGATCCAGACGCATTAATCGCAACTGTCTTTGGCGCTGTATTTGACACTCAATACTTGATGGGCTACGAAGATTTAAGTACTACGGTAGATAAAGTCACCGCTTTACAAGATGCTTTTGGTGATGTTGTCGTTTCTGGAACAGTCATATTAGAGTATGATTCAAGTAATTTAACTGCTGAACAAATAACCAATATCAATATTTATCATTCTGATGTAGAAGCATTAATTGCTTTAATGGATCAATATTTTCCAAGTGGTAATAATTAATGAAATGGAAGCTGCGGCTTCCATTTTTTTTTGAGTATATCATTGCCCCAAAACCCTACTGAATGATATAATAGATGAAGGTGATAAGATGATTTCTTCTACAAACAATGAATATATAAAACAGTTAACAAAGTTAAAAGACAGAAAATATCGTCTTGAAACACGTGAATTTTTAGTTGAGGGACCTCATTTAGTTGAAGAAGCAATTCATATGGGAAGATGTAAAATGGTTCTTACCGTGAATGAATTCGATGATTTCAGTGTTCCTTTCACAGTGGTTTCAAAAGAAGTCATGAAGAAACTCTCAGATGTTGATACGCCCCCTGGTGTCATTGGACTCTGTACCCTCGAAAACGACGCTAAAATCACTGACAAAGTATTGTTGTTAGATCATTTACAAGATCCAGGCAATCTTGGCACCATCATTCGTAGTGCGATTGCTTTTGGGTTCGATACAATTGTCGCTGAAGGAAGTGTGGATTTATACAATCCAAAGGTTGTCCGTTCCACACAAGGCGGAATCTTTAAAATCAATTTTCTTGAACAAAATCTTATTACGTTCATCAAGAATAATCCTTCCTTCGAGGTAATCGCAAGTATTGTGGATGGGAAAAGTACCTTAGAAGAAACGAAAAGCAGTAAAAAAATTGCATTAATTATCGGAAATGAAGCCTCTGGAATTAGGAAAGAGGTATTAGATTTAAGTCATACCTTTGTCACAATTCCAATGAAAAATACTGAATCACTGAATGCAGGAGTAGCGGCATCGATATTAATGTACCACTTTAGTCAATAGAAAGGACAATGAAAGAATGGAATTTATTACAGAAGAAAACAGAATTTATTCAAGTGATGAATCTGGAAAAGTTATCGCAGAAGTGACTTTTCCAACAAGAGACGAAAACAGACTAGATATCAACCATGTCTATGTGGATGAATCTTTACGAGGACAAGGACTCGCTTCTCACCTCATGGTCTTGGCTTATAATGAAATAAAAGCTAGAGGAAAAAAGATTGTTGCAAAATGTCCTTATGCAATTAGTTGGTTCAAAAAATATCCTGAATATCAAGATATTGTTATTAATGTAAAAACCAAACCTGCAGAATAAAAAAAGGTTTGTATTATCGATATTATTGTGTTATAATTATTTATGCATAAAGGAACTTTAAGAGAGGGTCGGACCCTCTCTTTTTAATGACTTAAGGAGGTGTCTATGAATCTCGACCATTTAAAGTCGGCACTATTACCGAAAATTAATGACTTAGGATACGAACTATACGATATTGAGTTCGTAACCGAACAAAAAAGGAAGATTCTTCGAATCTCGATTGATAATGACTCAACGATTACCGTTGATGATTGTCAAATTGTATCGAATGGGATTAATGATTTTCTGGATGAACTCGATCCTATCGCTGAAGAATATTTCCTCGAAGTATCCTCTCCAGGAGCAGAAAGAGAACTCAGAAAAGAATCAGACTATAATCGCTTTTTGGGCTATTACGTGAAACTCGAGACATTTGAGCAATCACTTGAGGGAGAACTTTTTGAAAACCATCCCGAAACCATTATTTTACGTGTCCGTGGCAAAAATATTAAAATCAGTAAAATCGACATTCAAAAAATTCGATTAGCAATAAAATTTTAGGAGAATAGAAAAATGATTAGTAAAGACTTTTTTAAAGCTTTAGAGTTAATTGCAGAAGACAGAGGAATCTCAAAAGACAAAATTCTTGATATTGTTGGAAAAGGGCTATTAAATGCTTACAAAAAAGATTATGACGGCCAACAAAATGCCAAAGTCATTTTCAATGAAGAAAAAGCTGAGATTTTAATTGTCGCAACTTATTTGGTTGTGGAAGAAGTAGATCCTGAAGCCGAAAGAGGAACTCAAATCACTCTTGTAGAAGCACAAGAATTCAAGAAGAATGCAAAGATTGGTGACTCGATTGAAGTGAAAATTACGCCAAAAGATTTTGGTAGAATGGCTGCTTCAAGTACCAAACAAATTCTTACACAAGGTTTGAAACAATTGGAAAGAGATCGCAATTTTGATATTTTTACAAACAAAATTGGTGAAATGTCGATTGCAGAAGTTGTTCAAATTAGCAATGATTTCGTTACACTTAATTTAGGGTACGACACAGAAACAAGTATTCCATCTAAAGACCTACTTGAATCTGATTTAGTTGTTGGAACTCAAGTAAGAGTTTATATTACAAAGGTAGAACAAACAACCAAAGGACCTAAAGTGTATGTTTCAAGAACTGACCGTAACCTTGTAAAGCGTTTAATGGAAAATGCAATTCCTGAATTACAAGAAGGAATTGTTGAAATCGTTGGTTTAGCAAGAGATCCTGGAGACCGTTGTAAAGTGTGTGTTTCCTCAAACAACCCGAAAGTCGATCCAGTAGGAGCTTGTTTAGGAAAAAATGGTTCACGTATCAAAGATGTTATTGACCAATTAAATGGTGAAAAAATCGATATTTACAAATATTCAACCAACCCTGAAGAACTTGTAGCGAATGCTATTCAACCAGCAAGATGCATCAGTGTTCTTGTGAACCAAAAAGAAAAGAGCGCAGTTGCGATTGTTGAAGATGACCAATTATCTCTTGCCATCGGTAAAAAAGGTCAAAATGCAAGACTTGCTGTTCAATCCAGTGGATGGAAGATTGATATCAAATCAGAAACGGATGCACGTATTCAAAATATTGAGTATTAAAGAGGTGCGATGTGAAAAAGCAAAAAAAGATTCCTCTTCGTAAATGTGTTGTTAGCGGAGAACGCTTCGAGAAAAAACAATTATTAAGAGTAGTTAAAACGCCCGAAGGAGAAGTGATTGTTGATCCATCAGGGAAGGCAAATGGCCGTGGAGCTTATGTCTCCAAAAACAAAGAAGTTATATTAAAAGCACAGAAAACAAAGATTCTTGAAAGACATTTAGAGGTCGTTGTTCCTGAAGAAATCTATCAAACTTTACTGGGTATGGTAGAATAATGAATAAACAACGAACGCTTCAAAATATTGGACTTGCAATGCGTGCAAAGGCACTAATAACGGGTGAAGAGTTTTCGCTCATTGAAATAAAAAAGAAGTCCGCTTATCTCGTTTTTTTAGCGAGCGATGCGGGGGTTAATACAACTAAACGTATTACAGATAAATGTCTTTTTTATGAAGTGCCACTCATTACAGACTTTACTTCCGAGGAAATCAATAAAGCCATCGGAAAAGAAAATCGTAAAGTAGTTACCATTACTAGTCAAAAATTCGCGAAGTTGCTGAAGGAATCACTTAACGAAATTTTATAGAAAGAGGTGGTACAATGGCTAACAAACCAACAACCAAAAAGAAACCGAATTTTTCTGGGAAAAAACCATTTGAAAAAGGTGTAACTCCTCCGAAAAAAGAGCCAGAAATCATTGATAAAACAGTATACTACAATTCATCAATGACGGTTCTAGAATTAGCCGAAGCATTACATCGCCCTGTCGCGGATGTAATCAAAAAAATGATGTTCATGAGAATTATGGCATCGCAAACCCAAACCGTAGATCGTGAGATTGCAGAACTTGTGGCTCTTGATTATGGATTTGAATTAAAAGATGAAGTATTAACGGATATGACAAGATTCGAAGAAATCGAAGTCATCGATGATCCAAAAGATTTAGTTGAAAGACCAGCAGTTGTCACTATCATGGGGCATGTCGACCATGGAAAAACAACTCTTCTTGACAATATAAGACATTCTCGTGTTGTCTTTTCAGAAGCTGGTGGAATCACACAACATATTGGAGCGTACCAAGTTATCCGTCACGGAAAACCTATTACTTTTATCGATACACCAGGACATGCTGCATTTACTGAAATGCGTGCACGTGGTGCAAAAATCACGGATATCGTCATTTTAGTTGTTGCTGCGGATGATGGCGTGATGCCTCAAACAAAAGAAGCACTTGACCATGCAAAAGCATCCAATGCTTCCATTATTGTTGCTGTCAACAAAATGGATAAAGTCGGGGCTAATCCAGATCGAGTTAAACAAGAACTTGCCGACCTTGGATTATTACCGGATGATTGGGGCGGCGAGACACCGTTCTGTAATATCTCGGCTTTAAAAGGAACAGGTGTCGACAATTTACTTGATACAATTCAATTAGTCTCTGAAATGATGGAACTAAAAGCAAATCCAAAAAGAAATGCAATTGGTACTGTCATTGAAGCTAAACTTGATAAAGGTCGCGGACCAGTCGCTACAATATTAATCTCGAACGGTAGTTTACGAGTCGGAGACACCTTTGTAGTAGGGTCAACGTATGGGAAAATTCGTGCAATGACAGATGACCTTGGAAGAACTATTCAAGTTGCTTCTCCTGGAGCTGCCGTTGAAATCATTGGATTAAATGATGTTCCAATGGCCGGAGATCCATTCATGGTTTTTGACGATGAAAAAATGACAAGAGACATTGCTCAAAAGCGTGGAGACAGAGCTCAATCTGAAGAACATGCTTCCAAAAAGATGATTACACTTGAAGAATTCTTTGAAAAAGCAGAAGGTTCAACCAAAGAACTCAGATTAATTATTAAAGCGGATACCCAAGGATCCATTGAAGCATTCAAAGGATCCATTGAGAAGATTAATATTGAAGGAACCAAAATCAATATCGTGCGTACTGGTGTAGGTCAAGTTACAGATACTGACGTATCACTTGCTGAAGCATCCAGTGCAATCATTATTGGATTTGATGTATTAACCCCTGCTAATGTTAGAGATACTGCCGAATCAAAAGGTGTCGAAGTCAGAGAATATCGTATTATCTATGAAGCACTGAATGATATTGAAGCCGCAATGAAAGGTTTACTAGATCCAGTATTCGAAAAACAAACGATTGGAGAAGCTGTCGTTAGAGAAACATTCTCTATTTCAAAAGTGGGTACGATTGCAGGATGTATGGTGACTTCTGGAAATATTAAAAGAGACGCCTTAGTCAAACTATTCAGAAATGGAAAAGTCATTTTTGAGGGCAAAATAGCATCCTTAAAACGTTTCAAAGATGATGTCAAAGAAGTTCGCCAAGGATTTGATTGTGGCATTATGATTGAAAATTATAATGACATCAAAGTCGATGACGTTATTGAAGCATCCTTAATGAAAGAAGTGGAATAATATGGCAAAAGTAGATCGTATTGAGACGCTTATTCAACGTGTGATTGCCGATGAAGTCATGAATCATGTGAAAGATAATGTTGGATTCATTACAATCACTGGCGTAAGAGTCACTAATGAGTTATCATTTATGTACGCATATTATACTGTTCTTGGTGATGAACGTAATATCAAAGAAACTGAAGTTGCTTTAGAAAGAGCGAAAGGTTTCATCAAAAACCAAGTCGCAAGACGTGTAAAAATGAGAAAAGTTCCTGAACTTGTATTCAAATACGATGATTCCTATAAAAAGGGACTTGCAGTCGATAAAATCATAAAATCAATTAAAGAATAAGACTTTAGATTTCTAAAGTCTTTCTTTTTTCTCTTTACTTGAATCGTACACTCATAATTGTTATAATTGAGGAGGTGGTATGATGAATGAAATAATTAAGCAAAAATTATCAACCTTACCTGATTTGCCTGGTAGCTATCAAATGCTCGATCGTTATGGTCACATTATCTATGTTGGTAAGGCTAAAAACTTAAAAAATCGTGTTCGTTCGTATTTTGTGGGAAGCCATGATCAAAAAACCCAAAATTTAGTGTCGAACATTGAAGATTTTACCTATATTGTTACCTCTTCTGAATTAGAGGCTTTTTTGCTTGAATTATCACTGATTAAGCAACATGCACCGAAATACAATATTATGCTCATGGATGACAAGAGTTATCCTTATATCGAAGTGACAAATGAAGCCTATCCAAAACTAATCATCACTCGAAAACCAAATAAAAAAGCACTTTTACAATATGGGCCATTTCCTGATGTATCAAGCGCAAGAGACACAGTTCAGCTTCTTGATAGGATATTTCCTTTAAGAAAATGTCAAACCTTACCAAAAAAGGTTTGTTTATATTACCATATGGGGCAATGTCTAGGCCCTTGTGAATTTGAAGTATCAAAAGAGGATTATCAAGAAGTGATTCATCAAATAAAAGAGTTTATGTCAGGAAACAGTAAAGAAATTATCGATGATTTAAAAAAGAAGATGTTGAAGTATTCGGATGAATTAGCATTTGAAAAAGCAAAAGAAATGAAAGATATTCTTGAATCCATTGATAAAACAGTAAAGAAGCAACAAGTTATTTTTAAAGATATGAAGAACAGAGATATCATCACCTATCATAGTTATGATGATTATATTAGTATCTGTACTTTGTTTATGAGACAAGGAAAGATTATTTTCTCGGAAAATCATTTATTTAATTCGCAAGAATCTGTCGAAGATGCATTTGTTTCCTATGTTGGTCAATATTATCAACGCAGAGTGGTTCCAAAGGAAATTTTACTTCCTTTTGGGCTGGATTATACGGTCTTAGAAAATATGATTGATTCTACGATTCTAACGCCACAACGAGGAGATAAACTTGCACTCCTTCAGATGGCTGAGGAAAATGCCAAAATTTATCTTCAAAATAATATCGAAACTTTCCTCAAAAAACATGACAAAACAATTGGTGCCGTAAAAGAATTGGCTTCTGTTTTAGGACTTGAAAAGATCAGAAGAATTGATACCTTTGATAACTCCAATATGATGGGGAAACACCCTGTTTCAGCGATGGTCGTCTTTATTGATGGATTACCAGCAAAGAAGGAATATCGAAAATATCTAGTCAAAACAGTCGATAAGGCTGATGATTACCACACGATGCAAGAAGTCTTGTATCGTCGCTATCAACGAATGCTTGTGGAACAAAGTGAGCGACCTGATTTAATCATCATGGATGGAGGAATTACGCAGGTACATGCTGCAAAAGACATTTTAGCCAGTCTGTATTTGGACATTCCAATCATCGGTCTCAAAAAGGATGAAAGGCATCATACATCAGTTCTTTTTAATCTACAAGAAGAGGATGTACTTTTAGATAAGCATTCTAATCTCTTTTTCTTTCTATCAAAGATTCAAGAAGAGGTACATCGTTTTGCGATTACTTTTTATCGGAGTAAACATCAAGACCAAATTTATGCTTCCATTCTTGATGCAATCCCCGAGATTGGAAAAGCCACGAAGCAAAAATTATTGCTTGAGCTGAAAACAATTGAAAATATCAAAAATGCAAGCGAAGATCAACTGAAATCGCTTGGACTAAATAAAAAGCAAATTGAAAATCTAAAAATAGCGTTAATTCAAAAATAAAATCAAGGAAATGTGAATTAATTACCTCAGTTTGTGTTAAAATATTAAAAGGTGATGTTATGGCACAGTATATATACGGATTACTACATGGCGTAGATGAAAAATCACGAATTATAGCGATGAAAGACAAACAAAAAGTATCTTTTTATTATATGGCAAAAGGACTATTCCAAAGTTTTATGCAATATTTTCAAGAAGGTATCTACGTGTTTCTATACGTAAGTGAGGACACAAAAAAATATAAAGGGTATACCGTTAAAACGGTTGTAAGCATTGAAAAAGTGTTATCGCCAAATAAACAAAATCCAACCGTTTATTATGATATATCGATTATTAAGTCCGGCATTTCATCGATTGTGAATCAGCCGAAATATAAATGTTTCTTAGATTTTGAAATGTCAATGCCACCTTATAAAAACTACGAAACGTTTATTTCCGAGATTATTCAAGTTGGTCTTGTATTAACGGATAATGATGGATTGATAATTGATGAAGTCAATCATTTCATCCAACCCGTTTTATTCAAAGATATCTCTGAAAGAACAAAACGATTCTTATCAATCAATCAAGAGGATATCAATCAGGGAATTACTTACGCTGAATTTTATTCCTATTTTCAAAAGATCCTTAAAGAGTATAAGCCGATGGTTCTTGTTTGGGGTCAAAATGATCAAATTGAATTAAGAAAAATGAATAAGATTCACAATCTTCCAGACTATACCTCCAAAACACAGTTTGTTGATTTGCTAAAGCTTCATAAAACGTATTACGGATTAAAAAATGATTTAGGATTATTTAATGCGTATAACCTATATAAAGAGGTTGATTTGACAAAACAGATGCATAATGCGCTCGAAGACGCCTATGTAACGAAAGAAGTATTTTTCTCGTTTAGAGATGTATGTAATGGATTAAAACAAGTAGAATTAAACAATACAATTGAAAAAGCGAACGAAGTGTAGACTCGTTCGCTTTCTTTTATTTGTACGAATTTTATAATACCATAATCACTGGCATAATCATTGGATCTCTAGATGTTTTCTGATGAATATATTTACCAATGGTTTTTGTTAAATCGTTCTTCATTCCATTGATATTTAGTTTCTTACCAACATTTAAATATTTATCTGTAACATCAAGCGCAATCTCTTGAAGATCTTTAATCATTTGCTCGTTGTCTTTCATAAAGATAAATCCTTTAGATATGATGGTAGGTGTACAGATCACTTCTTTTCGGATTTGATTAATCGTCATTACAACGCTTAACAACCCATCTTCAGAAAGGTCACGACGGTCTTTAATGACTTGTGAACCAATCTCACCAATGGCAGAACCATCGACATAAACATCTGCAGTTTGGACTTTGCCACTGATATGTGCTTCTTTATCTGAAATAGCTAAGATTTGACCATTATCAAGAATAAATGTATTCTCAGGCTTCACACCTGTGTCGATGCCAAGTTTAGCATGGGTTTTTAACATTCTAAACTCACCGTGTATAGGCATAAAGTATTTTGGTCTCATCAGTTTTAACATTAACTTTAATTCGTTTTGTCCACCATGACCTGATGCGTGAACATCGGCGAATGGCGACTGAGTTACTACATTCGCGCCATTTTTGTATAATAAGTTAATTGTTTTATTCACACTTTCTTGATTACCAGGAATAGGTGAACTGGATAAAATAACAGTATCGCCAGGAATTAATGAGATTTGTTTGTGTGTGCCTGAAGCAATACGTGTTAACGCAGCCATCGGTTCTCCTTGAGAACCAGTACATAGAATGGTTAAATTATTGCTTTTCATTCCCACCAAATTTTTTGAATATAGGAAGGTTCCATCTGGCGCTTTAATATATCCGAGTTTGAGCCCTACTTCAATATTCTTTTCCATGCTTCGTCCGAAGACTGCTATTTTTCGATTCGTTTTGACTGAAGCCTCGACGATTTGTTGAACACGATGGACGTTGGAAGCGAAAGTAGCGATAATAATTCGACCACTAACTGAACTAAATAAGTCTTTAATGGTTTCTGCGACTACCATCTCAGAAGTCGTAAAATCTTCAAGTTCAGCGTTGGTTGAATCAGACAATAAACAAAGAACGCCTTCTGCACCAATCGAAGCCATTTTCTGATAATTTGCATCGGTGCCAGTTGGTGAAAAATCAAACTTAAAATCGCCGGTGTGTACAATAACACCGACTGGTGTTTTCATTCGAATTCCAAAGGAATCAGGAATGGAATGATTTGTTCTAAAAAATGTTACTTGGATTTCTCCAAGTTGTAAAATGGAAGTTTCTTTATACTCTTGTAGATTAGCTGATAAACCAGGATGGTCTTCAAGTTTATTCTTAATTAAGCCAACACTTAATCCAGAGGCGTAAATAACTGGAATCTTGACTTGTTTAAGTAAAAATGGGATCGCTCCAATATGATCCTCATGCCCATGGCTAATAACCAAGGCCTTGATTTTATCTTGATTTTCTATAAGATATGTATAATCTGGAATGACGTAATCAATCCCCATCAAATATTCATCAGGGAAAATGAGTCCGGAATCGATGATAATGAGACTTTCACCATATTCCACACAATACATGTTCTTTCCGACTTCACCTAATCCACCAAGTGCAAAAATCCCGACTTCCCCAGATTGAATAAATTGATTTTGCATGGGTGAATAATCCTTTCTGTTTAGACTATGAATTGGTATAAATCTTTATTCTATTATACCTAATAGAATTCATTTATGCAATCATTCAAGCCTAAATGTATTGATTTTTTCATAAATTAAATGTAAAATAGGGCTATGCCCGAGTGGCGGAATAGGTAGACGCGCTGGACTTAAAATCCAGTGTCAGCAATGACGTGCCGGTTCAAGTCCGGCCTCGGGTACCACTACTTCGTTTATGAGTGAAGAAACTAGACCTCGGATTGTCTAGTTTTTTTTGAAAAAGGAGGAATAAAGATGCCTAGTTCATTAGCGTTAATAGACTTTTTAATCTTCTTTTTTGCTTTTCTATTTTTGTTTTCAATTCTTGCGGTTATTGCGGCAATATGGATGATGAAGCATAATATCAAAATAAGAAAGTATATTCATGAAAATACGGAAATAGCTTATCTTGAAGATAAGTTCGAAGATCATAAACAATATTTTTTATCGATTCGGTTGAGAAACAGTCAGTTAGTTAAAATAAAGGTAAATAAATATTGCTTTTTACATGTTGTGCCAATGAATGAAATGAAAGTATCCATACTTGACGACAAACTTCTCTTTTATGAACAAAATGTTGTTTTACCAGATGATTTGGATACAGATGAAGAATTGTTATAAGTAGCACTGAAGAAAGGAAGTGAACGTATGATAGCGAAAGTATTAGTCGACGTAAGTGCAAAACAAGTCGATCGTTTATTTGATTATGTCATACCTTCATGGATTGAACCTCTTCTAGAACGCGGAATGAGAGTTACTGTACAGTTTGGACATCGAACTGTGATGGGCTTTGTCCTCGAGATAACTGAAAATTCTGAAGAGTCACCAGATAAGTTAAAACCAATTTTATCAATCCTTGATTTTGAGCCAATGATTACTGATGAATTAATTGAACTTGCTTATGGGATGCAAGGAAGTACGGCTTCTACACTTATCAAAATCATCGAAACGATGATACCTTCTGCTTTAAAAGCAGTCTATAAAATATCCTTTCAAGTGCTTGATGAATCAAAGCTTCCTCAAGCGTTTAAAGAGCAATTACTTGGGAAACCTACTTTTGAATACACCAAAGTGTGGGAGCCCTATTCAAAAGAAATTAAGAGATTAATTAAAGAAAATGTCATTAAACAAAATTATGATATTGTCTCTAGAAGCAATATTATTACTAAAAAATACGTCAAACTTCTAAATCCAGTTGGAGAGTTCAAAAACGATAAACAACGAAAAATTATTTCGTATTTATCAAATACGGACGAAGATATATCTGTGAAATCTTTGATTGAAAAGTTGGATGTTTCACTTTCTATTTTGCGTACTTTAGAGAAGTATGAAAATATCGAAATTTATGACAAAGAAGAGTACCGAGAAATTAAATATGTGATGCCACCAAAGAAGAAGGAAATTATCCTGAATGAAGAACAAAACGTGGCATACCAGAAAATAATTGATTCACTACATCAGTCGCAAACATTTTTACTCCATGGAGTCACTGGATCAGGAAAAACAGAAATCTATATTAAGGTGATAGAAAAGGTACTCGAAGAAGGCAATGAAGCACTTTTCTTAGTCCCAGAGATTGCATTAACGCCGATGATGGTTTCTCGTTTTGAAGCACATTTTAAAGGACAGATAGCTGTTTTACATAGTGGTCTTTCGATTGGTGAGAAGTATGATGAATGGAGAAAAATTATTCGTTCAGAAGTTTCCATTGTTATTGGCGCAAGAAGTGCATGTTTCGCACCATTAAAGAAGCTCGCAGTGATGATAGTCGATGAAGCTCACGAAAGCACCTATAAACAAGATGAAATGCCAAGTTATTATGCGATTGATGTGCTTGAACAACGATCAAAGCAACTTCATGTTCCACTAGTCCTTGGCTCTGCAACGCCTAATATCGAATCCTATGCAAGGTATAAACGTGGTTATTATGAATTACTTGAATTAAAAAAGAGAGCACTCAACTCGTTTGAACCAGATATCGAAATAATCGATATGAGACAAGAGTTCAAAAAAGGTACCAAAGGTCTTTTTTCTGAAAGACTTCTGGATGAAATTAAAATCAGGCTTAATAAAAAGGAACAAGTTATTTTACTCTTGAATCGTAGAGGATATTCAAGTTTCTTAATGTGTAGAACATGTGGACATGTCATAACTTGTCCAAATTGTGATATTTCTTTAGTTCATCATGATACCGACCACACCTTAAAATGTCATTATTGTGGTCATAAAGAAGCTATACCAGAAAAGTGTCCTAAATGCGAAAGCACTGATTTGGTATATTATGGAAGTGGAACACAAAAAGCATCGATTGAGTTGCAGACACATTTTCCTCAAGCGCACATTGTACGGATGGATAACGATACGACAAGAACGAAAAATGCTCATGAATTACTACTCCATGAGTTTGAAGAAAAAGGAGATATCTTACTAGGTACGCAAATGATTGCGAAAGGCTTAGATTTTCCAAAAGTGACACTTGTTGGCATCTTACAAGCCGATGGTAATCTCTATTCTCCAGATTTTAGAGCACCTGAAAAAACATTTCAACTCATCATGCAAGTATCCGGTAGATCGGGAAGACATGACCTCAAAGGAAAGGTTATTGTCGAAGCCTTTAATCCAGAACATTATGCTTTGCATTACGCAGTAATGTCAGATTATAACTCCTTTTATGAATATGAAATGAGACTCCGTAAAATCTCCAGATATAGCCCTTTCTACTTTATTAATAAAATAACTTTACAAGGCGAAAATGTAAGGGATGTATTCGTAAGAGGATATGAGATTGTCAAAAACTTACGGGCTGAATTATCGAGTGAAGCAATTATTTTAGGACCAACATTACCGATTGTTTCACGAATCAAAGGGAAGTACCGGGCAGAAATATTGATCAAATATCGACAAGAGAAAATGATTGTCAGCGCCCTCAAACAAATCAAAGAAACCTATGAGACAGATCAAATCTATATTGCCATTGATATGTTTCCAGTAGTATAGCAAGGAGTGATTTAGGATGAAAGTAGTATTTATGGGAACGATGAATTTTGCCGTTCCAGTATTACAAGGATTAAGTGAATTGTATCAAGTGAGTTTAGTCGTAACACAACCCGATCGGCCATTTGGAAGAAAGAAAGTATTGAAACCTACACCAGTCAAAGAAAAAGCAATGGAACTCGGAATACCTCTTTTTCAACCAGAATCCATACGAAAAGAATATCAACGTGTTTTAGATGAAGAAGCTGACGTAATCATCGTTGCTGCCTATGGGCAAATGATACCAAGTATTATTCTTACAACACCGAAATATCGCTGTATCAATGTCCATGCATCGCTTTTACCAAAACTAAGGGGCGGTGCACCGATGCATAAAGCAATCCAGAGAGGATTCAAGGAAACCGGTGTGACGATAATGTATATGGCGGATAAAATGGACTCCGGAGAGATTTTATCCCAAGAAGCACTACCGATTTTGGATAGTGATGATGTAGGTACACTCGAAGAAAAATTAGCAATACTCGGAAGAGATTTATTGCTAAAGACATTGCCTTCAGTAATAGAAGGCACCATCCAAGCTACCCCACAGGACCTAAGTGAAGTTACTTTCGCCTATAACATTAAGCATGAAGAAGAACATCTTGATTTTACTCAGTCCGCGAGAGAAATCTATAATCATGTGCGAGGATATCATCCTTCACCTCTGACGTATTTCTTGATTGATGATATACTCGTAAAAGTCTATAAAACAGCGATTGTTGATGAAATAAGTCGAGTGGACTCAATCCCAGGAGAAATCGTTGAAGTGACAAAAAAGACTGTTGTTGTCAACACAGGACAAGGAAGAATCGCATTACTAAGAATAGGCGTTTCCGGTAAGAATGTGATGGATACGGCTGCTTTTCTCTCTGGAGATAAACAAAACTTATTCCAAGTTGGAAAAGTGTTGAAATAGCTTTGATAAATAGAATCATATTATGTTATAATATGTTGTTAGATAGTTTATATGAAAGGTGATGTTTCTAATGAATCGTCGAAAAAACTTATTTACAAGAGATGAAATGTTTCAAATGAATGTTGATAAATTAGCTGAAAGAGGTGTCAGTGTTGATGAAATTGCTGAAGTTGCTTTTCGCCAACAATCAAAATGGAATCCTAATATCTCTTATTTAGAATGCAAAGAATCTGTAGAAAAAATCTTATCTTTAAGAGATGTTTTTCATTTGTTACAACTTGGAGCTGAAATTGATCGTTTAACAGAAGCGAAAATGTTTAAAGGTCCTATTCAAGAAATCTTGGCTAGCGATTTAGGCATGTTTGGTATTGATGAATTATTTGGTCTTGAATTAGCTGGTTTGTACGGTACAATCGGTAAAACCAATTTTGGTGATATCGATGTTAACAAACCTGGTGTTGTTTCTAGACTAAATGAAGCAGGGAAAGAAGATAAAGAAGAATGTCATACATTCCTTGACGATATCGTCGGTGCAATCGCTGCTGCAGCCTCCACAAGAGTTGCGCAAATCGAAAACGAGATTGAAGCAAGAAAAGATCCAAGTATTATTGAAGAACCAAAGTTATTTTAACTAAACATTATCCTTTTTGAAAGGGGGTGAAGAAATGGACAATCGTGAGAAAGAACTAGATAACTTTTTTAAGAATAATGATTACTCTTCAAAGAAGAAATCAAGCAAAGATTCAAAAAAAGAAGATACGAATAAAATAGATGCTTATTTCGATACCGTTGCGGTAAAGAAAGCGCCAAAAAGAAAATCTGGTCTTGATAAGATTGTTGATTTCTTTAAAATAACCTCTTTCAAAACCAAGTTTGATGAAAATAAAGTTAGTGCGAACATCAAGCAGTTTCAAGTAGAAGGAGTCAATAAATCGAACAATATCTGGAAAAAGATTACTTCGAAAATTGCTACTTGGTTAAGTTTTGAAGTTGATGTCGATATTTTAGATGAAACAAGTGTTCTTTACAGAAGAAACCGTGTCATAAAAAATATTATTATGATCACCAACTTTGTATTTATGATTTTTACCTTTGTTGGATCAAAAAGTGTTGGGCTTAATGTCAATCTCATTGTTGCGTTTGGATTCTTTTTAGTCATGTTCTTCACAAACATGTCCATTAAGAAGATCATCCTAGAAGAGCCCACTACCTATCAAAAACAAGTATTAGGTGAATATTTTTCCGCAATCTACATTTTAATGATGGCCATGGTGGTCTATATCAAACTAAAATGGACATTACAAACAGATGTTACTGAAGGATTTATGTCCATTACGCAAGCGGGATATTCTCTCATTTATTTCGCATTAGTTGTGATTGCTTTATATCAAGATACAAAACTATTAAAGTTTATTTTCCGGGTCGCAATTATTTTTATGACGATTATCCATGTTACAATTCTCTATCCAGTTTACAATTATGCTGGTGATATAACGACGCTATGGAATTATATTTCAGGACCAATCTTATCGGATATTATTTTAAGAACATTAGTCCTAGTAATCTTTATGATTGCGCTCAATTCAACTGCTAGAATTAGTGAAAACATGAATAATAAGCGTAAAGAAGAACTCGTCAAACGCAGGGCCATGGAAAAAGACTTTAAAGCGGTTGTTAGTGATGTTTTTGATGTCATTAGTGTTTACAAACAACGTAGTGAAGGGAACCAAGAAAAGCGTCAGGATGAGGCTTCTAGAAGGGTTGCTGAACTTGCATCCAAACTTGGTAACTTCTTAGGCTATTCGCCAAAACTATGTAAAGAAATCTTTGACTTCTCGACGATACATATCGATAAAAAAGGTGTGTTATCACTAGAAGATTATGATGACAAAGAAGTTCTAGATGAACAAGACTTCAAAAAAATTCGCGATAAAACTATTATCGGTTCAGTCATCATCAAACGTCTTCAATTAGAGAAGAAAGCTGAAGATATTGTAAGAGCTCATTTTGAGAAAACAGCTGATCAAGACTTTATGAAAGAAATGAATTCCATTCAGAATAATCGCGAATCTCAAGTGATCTTATTGATGGAAATTTATGATATTTTACGTCAAGTTCGAAATTATAAAAAAGAGATGAAACATGCGAGAGCAGTTGATCTCATTCAACTCGAATTTTATCCCTATTTTGATCCGCAAATTGTTGATCGTTTTGCAAAATATAGTGATGATTTCGAATCGATTTATTACAAATTAACATTAGAATAGGAGAATTACCATGTATCGTTTTTTTACATCAGAATCAGTAACAGAAGGACATCCAGATAAGATTTGTGATCAAATCTCTGACGCCATTTTGGACGCCATTTTAGAAAAAGATAAGAACGGAAGAGTTGCTTGTGAAACCGTTGTGACTACTGGTCTTGTATTAGTCGCAGGAGAAATCACTACAAATAGTTATGTTGATATTCAGGCAATTGTTCGTAAGACAGTAGATGAAATTGGGTATAACCGTGGAAAATTTGGTTTTGATGCGGACAATTTAGCGGTCTTAGTCTCAATCAATAGCCAGTCTTCTGATATTGCGATGGGTGTTGATGAAACAATGTCCCATGAACAAGGAGCAGGAGATCAAGGGATGATGTTTGGGTATGCAACAGATGAGACCCCTTCATTTATGCCGGTGACTTATCACTATGCAAGTTTATTAGCACAAAAATTAGCGGAAGTTCGTAAAACGCATCTTCTCGAGTATTTACGTCCAGATGGAAAGACGCAAGTAACAGCTGAATTTAATGATGATGGAACATTTAAACGTTTTGATAAGATTCTTATTTCTTCGCAGCATTCGCCAGAAGTATCTCAAGCGAAGATTCGTGAAGATATCATTCAGTATGTGATTCATACAGTCTTACCATTAGAATATCTTGATGAGTCTACTGAAATATTAGTCAATCCAACTGGAAGATTTGTAATTGGAGGACCTGCTGGTGATTCTGGTTTAACAGGAAGAAAGATTATAGTGGATACTTATGGTGGAAAAGCCCATCATGGTGGTGGTGCTTTCTCTGGAAAAGATCCTTCAAAAGTAGATCGTTCCGCTGCTTATGCTTTACGATATGTAGCTAAAAATATCGTAGCAGCTGGATTAGCAAAAGAAATTGAAGTGCAAGTTTCTTATGCAATTGGCGTAGCAAAACCAACAAGTATCGGCGTAAACACGTTTGGTAGTGGGGTTTTATCTGATGATGAAATCGTCGCAATTATCAAAAAAGAGTTTGACCTAAGACCAAGAGCCATTATCGATTATTTTGACTTAAAAAGACCTATCTATAAACAAACGGCATCTTACGGACATTTTGGACGTGATGATTTAGATTTACCTTGGGAAAAATTAGACAAAGTGGAAGCGTTAAAAAATTACTTGAAATAAGGTGGACAACATGCTAATTATTGATTGGAAAGCTATTTTAGAGCTTACGTTTCTGATTTTATTCGTTGTAGGAGTTATCGCAATTGCATCAATCTTTTTGATTCGATCGATTCTAGCTTCTTATAAAGAGGTATTTAAATATCAATCAAAGTTTGATATTGAATTAAGAAAAACGCTTAATTTGATATCGAAAGTGGTGAATCACGAAAAACTGAACGAATATTCAAAAATGACAATCAAAGATTTATCATTTGAAGATAAGAAGAAGCTGATGTTACTTATTGATCAACAAATCCTTTATGTTGATCGTTCGAGTGAGGAAAACACCTATATCTTTGAAACCTACGACAACCTTCATGAAGTAAGACGTACAAGAGACAGTTTAGCACTCATCTATAATCAAAAGATTATGATGTTTCCATTTAATATTTATTCGAGAATTTTAAAGAAACAAAAATGGGAAATTTACACTGATAATTTATAAAAATAAAGAACCGCGAGAGCGGTTCTTTTTTATAGTTTATCAATAATGATGATATAGGGAGCTAACTCTTTGTTGAGTATACTCCATTTTGTCACATCATATTCTTTTGAAGATAAATTACTCGTAAAGTGTTGTAACAAAGTTGCTTCATTTCCAGGGTGTTTTTGATACACAGTAATAACGCATCTACCACCTTTTTTGAGTAAAGGCAATCCTTCTTTCAAACTCTCAATGGTTGTCGATCCTTGGGTTAATATATCTTTATCTCCGTGAGGTAAATAGCCAAGGTTATAAATCATACATCCAATTTCATTCTTGATATATTGGCGTATTAAATGATGTGAATCATGGATTAATTTTACATTTTCGATATGCAACTCATCTAGGCGTTTCTTCGTCTCTTGAATGGCTTCCTCTTGAATATCAAAACCAATGACT
The DNA here is from genome assembly GCA_050177605.1 of Candidatus Izemoplasmatales bacterium. Lineage (GTDB taxonomy): Bacteria > Bacillota_I > Bacilli_A > Izemoplasmatales > Hujiaoplasmataceae > JAHIVB01. Next base: position 132,824 of record JBFXGX010000002.1, read on the forward strand.
CCTTTCGATACCTTACTTAAGAAAACGGTGTCTTGCCCCCTGCCAACCGTCATATCGACGGTTATGTCATTCGATAAATCTAGAATAGATAAAAGCTCATGAGCATACGTTGCACTATTTTTCATAATAGACTCCTTGGTATGTTTTTTTCTTGCGAAGTAGTTTGTCGATTTCGTTGGTGACGACAAATTTTTTCAGTGTCCATAAGGGTTCAATTAATTCGTTTCGATCTGCGTCTCCCGTCAAACGGTGTAACACGATATCTGGCCTCAAAATTTCAATTTGACTGACTGTGATATCAACATATTCCTCCAGCGTGAGAAAATGGAATGGATTTTTTAAGTAAATTTCATACATTGGTGTGTTTTTAGTCATAAATAACATATGGATTTTTAATCCTTGAATATCGAGTTGATTGACTTTCTTCACCGTTTCCAACATCATATCTTTCGTTTCTCCAGGGAGTCCGTTAATAATATGAACAACGGTATGAATACCCAAACTTCTTAATCGGTGGACTGCTTCATCAAAAACTTGATAGGTATGACCGCGGTTGATTTTCTTTGAGGTTTCTTCATGGATTGTTTGAAGGCCAAGTTCAATGGATAAAAATGTTCTTTGGTTAAGTTCACTCAGATATTCATAAGTTTCATCAGTAATCGAATCAGGCCTTGTAGCGATACTTAATCCGATGATATCAGGATCCAAGGTTAAGGCTTCTTCAAATAATGATTTTAATTTTTCAATCGGACCATAGGTGTTTGTGTTTGCTTGAAAATAGGCGATGTATTTCCCGTCTTTCCATTTGTTTTGCATCATTTTTTTGACGGTTTGAAATTGGTTCCTTAACGGTTGTGATTTATCACCACCGAATTCAGCACTACCTGATTCAGAACAAAAAATACAGCCTCGATAAGACAAAGTTCCATCACGGTTTGGGCAGGTAAAGTCACCATTTAATGATATTTTATATACTTTGTGTCCGTATTTTTCTAAATAATAATCATTAATCGTATAATAAGGTCTTTCTTTATGTTCAAAATCCATTTTATCACCGACAATATTATATCACATAATATTCTTGGTCGTGACCTAGATAATATGTTATAATAGAGCAAGTTGGTGATATTATGTTTCATATATTTAGAGATTCGCTATTTGATCCAAAAAAAATAATTACGTATCAAAATAAGCGAACATCCACTTTTATCTTTTATCTATTATTATTAGCTCTGTTTATGACAACAGGGACTTTTGTATATTATTTGGGTTTTAGTTCAAACTCGGAGATTTCAATCGCTACAACGGGCTGTACTATTACTGACAATCATCTGTCCTGTACAGGGGAAAACCATGATCCAAATGAAGCGTTTATTCTCTATGATTTTACTTTCTATTTTTTAGATGAATCGGAATCCATCGAAGATGTGAATATGTTGGAATCTGAAATTATGGTTTTTCAAGGAACGAATATTTCATTATATCGTAATGGAAATGAATATTTAACTTGGTCTTCTGTAGAATTATTAGCGGCCTCTCCTGATTTTGATACAATGATGAGTGCTTTTACAAGTGGTATTTTAATTGTTTCTATCTTTGTTGCATATATTCTCAATTTATTACTTTTACTATTCTGGATTTTAATCTCAACCGTTGCGTTTAGCCAGTATAGAAGATTTATGAAATTTGGTGAAATCTACAAATTAGTTGGATTCGCTACGACGCCAGTAGCGGCAGTGATTGCGTTTAACTCTCTCATCAATATGTCAAATACCGTATTTTTTATTCTATTCTTAGGAAGTTACTATTCACTGTACTATTTAAGAAGAGGTTTATCGTTACAAATCTATGAAAAAATGAAGGCCTCGATGCCAGTAAATAAAGAGAATGACGAAGATGAATTTGAAGAAGATTCAACGAATGAAGAAGATAAATAATCTCTTGAATTAAGATTCCAGTTGTGATAAACTTATACTAACAAGCAAAGAACTAGAAATAGTAGTTTATTGGACCAGTGTAGAGACCTAGAGTTTGGTGAAATCTAGGATGGAAAAATAGATGAACTCGTCTAGGGAGCTGATTAAGCAAAACACGTGAGTTTAATCCGTATTCCGGCGTTAACGGTTTGAGTGCTAGAGCAATCTAGAACAAAGGTGGTACCGCGCATTGTCGTCCTTTTTTAGGACGATTTTTTTATTGATAGGAGGAACAAAAATGAGTGCATTTGTGCCAAGCTTCAACCATTTAGAAATTGAACCAAAATGGCAAAAATTATGGTATGAGAATCATTTCTTTGAAGCCAAAGATTTTGATTCTAAGCCAAAGTATTATAACCTTGTGGAATTCCCATATCCAAGTGGTCATGGAATGCATGTTGGTCATATTCGTGCCTATACTTCGCTTGAAGTATTATCTCGTAAAAGACGAATGGAAGGATATAATGTTTTATTCCCAATTGGGTTTGATGCTTTTGGTTTACCAACAGAAAACTATGCTATAAAAAATCAAATTCATCCACGGATTGTGACCGATGAAAACATCAAAATGTTTACGAAACAGTTACAAAAAACTGGTTTTTCGTTCGATTTTAGCCGTACTGTGGATACAACCGATGAAGAATATTACCGTTTTACGCAATGGATTTTTCTTAAAATGTATGAACACGGTTTAGTGTATAAATCGAAAACATATGTTAATTTCTGCCCAGACTGTAAAGTCGTTTTGTCGAACGAAGAGTCACAAGGTGGCGAATGCGACCGTTGTGGATCACAAGTTACACAACTTGAAAAAGATGTATGGTTCCTTAAAATTACTGCTTACGCTGATAAGTTGTTAGAAGGGCTTGATGTCTTGGAATCGAATAATCGCATTCATACAGAACAAGAAAAATGGATTGGAAAATCAAAAGGTGCTTTTATAGAGTTTAGTGTGAAAGATACAAAGGAAGTATTAAAAGTTTTTACTACGAGACCTGATACTATTTTTGGGGCTACTTTCATGGTTATTTCTCCAGAACATCCAATTCTTGAAAAAATGCATGACCGAATTCAAAATCATCACGAAGTTCATGAGTACCAAGATAAAGCGAAACTGAAATCTGAGTTTGAGAGAACGCAACTCGTAAAAGACAAAACAGGCGTTGTGTTACAAGGATTAGAAGCAATCAACCCTGTGACTGGTGAAATCATTCCGATTTTCGTTTCTGATTATGTAATGATTACTTATGGAACTGGAGCGATTATGGCCGTTCCTGGTCATGATGAAAGAGATTATGATTTTGCGAAAAAATTTGGCATGAAGATTATTGAAGTCATTGCCGGTGGCGATATAGAGAAAGAAGCTTTTACTGATACTGAAACTGGAACGCTTGTCAATAGTGGCTTCTTAAATGGATTAAGTGTTGAAGAAGCAAAAGATAAAATCATTGCGTTTTTAAAAGAAAAGGGAATTGGAGAACCGACTCAAAACTTTAAGATGAAGGATTGGGCGTTTAATCGTCAACGATATTGGGGTGAACCGATTCCGATTATCTATTGTGAAGAACATGGTACTGTCCCAGTACCTTATGAAGATTTACCAGTTAAATTACCAATGGTAGAAGAGTTTATCCCAACCGACACAGGAGAATCACCTCTAGCAAATATCGCTAGCTATGTGAATACAACATGCCCAATTTGTGGTAAACCTGCAAAACGAGAAACTGATACAATGCCTCAATGGGCTGGTTCTAGTTGGTATTTCTTAAGGTATATGGACCCACATAATCAAAATCATTTTGCCGATAAAGAAAAAATGGCTTATTGGGGCCCAATTGATTGGTATAATGGTGGTATGGAACATGTGACTAGACATCTTATCTATTCACGTTTTTGGAATCATTTCTTGTATGATATTGGAGAAGTTCCTTTTGCGGAACCTTATAAAAAAAGAACAGCGCAAGGTTTGATCTTGGGTGAAGACGGTGAAAAAATGTCCAAGTCCAAAGGTAATGTAATCAACCCGCTAGACATTATTCAGGAATATGGCGCAGATACACTTCGCATGTATATTTTATTTATTGGCGATTATGAAATGCCAACACCTTGGAATGAGTCAGGTGTCAAAGGATGTAGAAGATTCTTAGATAAAACCTGGAGAATGTTTGAACGCGTTGAAAAGGACGCTTCGATTCCGTCTTCTATTGAAACTTTACTTCACAAAACGATTAAGGGCGTCAGCGAAGATTATGAGAATTTAAAGTTTAACACAGCGATTGCGAAAATGATGACTCTAGCGAATGAGGTTTCTAGTTTAGACGCTATTAGTTTAGAGATGTATGAAACCATGTTAAAACTTCTTTATCCAGTGAGTCCTCATATGAGCGAAGAGTTGTGGGAGTTACTTGGACACAAGGATCCATTAGTGTTTGAATCTTGGCCTGTATTTGATGAATCAAAACTTGTCGAAGACGAAGTAGAAATCATTGTAAGCGTCAACGGCAAATTAAGAGATAAAATGACGATGCCATTAAATTCTAACAATCAAGTATTAGAAAAAGCTGCATTAGACAGAGAAAAAATCATTGCTTTCTTAAATGGAGCGACAGTTCGTAAAGTCATTGTTGTGCCAAACAAACTAGTAAATATCGTTATTTAATAAAGATAAATCACCATTCTGACGTACTATTGAATGGTGATTTTTTTATGAAAGAAACGATGTTTAAACCCGCGAATGTTCAATATACGAAAGTACAGTCACTTCATAATAATCTTTGTGAAAGATGTCTTTCGGATAGTTCTAGACACAGAACAGATTTCTATGGAAGAAGTTACTGTCTTGATTGTGAGCCGTATGGATTATCGACCAATCTAACTTCACTTTATCGTTATCATCGAATGACTGTAAGGAAAGATCATATATTATCGATCCCTTTTTCTTTATCCAGTGTTCAAAAAGAGGGAAGTTCTTTCTTTTTGCATTGTCTAGAACAAAAAAAATCTGGATATCTAAATGCAGTTTGTGGGGCCGGAAAGACTGAAATGATGTATGATACTATTTTGTATGCACTCAATCAAAACTATCGAGTTTGTATTACAATTCCTAGAAGACAAGTCGTAGAAGAGTTATCGAAGAGAATCCAAAGTGTCTTTCCTAGGACGACTGTGAGAGAATTACACCAAGATGCAAAAGAGGATGAAGGTGCGGATATTATCATATCGACAACCCAACAACTCATTCGTTATTATCAAGAATTTGATTTGTTGATTATTGATGAGTTTGATGCATTTCCATTAAAAGGAAACCCATTTTTATATCGTCTTATACAAAAGTCGCTGAAGCCTGATGGTGTTCTACTCATCATGAGTGCGACTGTCACGAGTGATACATTCAGAGTAGTAAAACAATTTGAGATGCAAACGTATGATATTTATGAACGATTTCATGGTGAAGATATGGACATTCCCAAAATTCATCTTGAACGAAATCTTTATGGGAAAATCCTTCATAATGAGTTGCCTATAATAGTCAAGAAGACACTTGATCAGTGGCTCCAAGAAGAGAAGTATGTTTTTGTCTTTGTACCGACCATTAAAAGAGGCGAGCTACTCTTATCTGTATTTCAAGAATATGGCTATCAAGCAAAGTTGTTCACATCGAAAACAATCTTCAAATCCTATGAACTAAAGGATTTTGAAAAACGGAAAACGGAAGTGATAATTTCCACTTCAATTCTTGAAAGAGGCGTCACTTATCCAAACTTGTACGTCATGATTTTTTGGGCAGATCACTCTATTTTTTCGAAGGAAATGATGATTCAAATTGCGGGTAGAGTTGGACGGAAAGCAGACTTTCCTCATGGCGAAATCATTATGTTCTCTGAGAAGATTACAAAAGCAATGGAAGAAGCAATCAACCATATTAAAAAAATGAATCGGGAAAAGAATAAGCGTGATTTGTGCATATTGTAAGAAACCACTGAAAATAGAAACCAGTTGGTTATCCCTTTTTCAATTTAACAACTGTTGCGTAGAATGCGAATTAATTTTGAATGAAGAACCTTCCTATGAACGTGTACCACTGATAAATGGGTATATAGATCTATGTCAGATATTTCCTGTAAAACGCCCTGATATAGAGATTTTACCGTCATTCTATACGAACTATAGAAAACCTTTAATGGACGTCCTAAAGAACCCTTCATCTTACCAAATCATTCTCTTTTTTGATGAGGCTGAGCGGATTCATTTTCATAAATATGCTTCCTATTTATATGTGTTTAGAACGATTTTGTTAATCACGACTGAACAGGAATCGCTGGTTGAAATTATGATGGAATGATGATTTTTTTGTAAAAAAAATAGCGACCTTGTTTACTCGTTTTTAAAATGGTGCTATAATGAAATTGGAATTAAATACAAGAAGGAGTGATTTATATGAAGCTTGACGTACGAGGAAAAAATGGTTTTGAAATTACTGATTCAATTAGAAATTACTTCGAAAAGAAACTACACAAAATTGACAAAGTTTTTTCAGAAGAACTCGAAGCATTTGTAGTCTGTAAAGTATTTAAAGATTTAACGAAAGTTGAAATCACGATTCCAATCAAATTCATCACTATTCGAGCTGAAGTAGAAGACAAGGATTTATACGCAGCGATTGACCGTGCCGTTGACAAACTAGAAGCTCAAATTCGTAAGAACAAACACAAAATGAATCGTAGTTTACAAGAAAAGACTGGAATCAAAGATGCATTTACAATGGATGACCTTAATATTCAAGAATTAGAAAGAGAATTAATTAGCCCAGTAAAGAAAAAAAGAATTAAACTTGATATTTTATCTCTGGATGAAGCTATTACGCAAATGGAGTTATTAGGACATGATTTCTTTATTTACAGAAATGAAGATAAAGAAGTTAGCGTGCTTTATTTAAGAGATGATGGAAAATATGGCCTAATAGAAACAGAGTAATATGAAGTGACCTAAAGGTCACTTTTTTTTTGACCACTCTATAAATAGTTTGGCAAAAGACTTTAATTTATGGTATCATTATATTGAAACGAATGAGGTGGAAAGATGTTAAAATTTTTAGATCCAAATAAGAAAACATTAAAAAAATTAGAGAAGAAAGCTGACAAAGTTTTAGCCTTAGAAAATGAGTATAAATTGCTCTCTGATGAAGAAATTACGGCTAAAGTAGTCACCTTTCGCGAAAGATATCAAAATGGTGAAACCCTTGATGATTTGCTTGTAGAAGCATTCGCAACAGTGAGGGAAGCGTCCACAAGACTCACTGGAATGACACCATTCAAAGTGCAAGTAATGGGTGGAATCGCCATTCATGAAGGTAACATTGCAGAAATGAAAACCGGTGAAGGTAAAACCTTAACCGCTGTTATGCCTGCTTATTTAAATGCCATTCCTGGTGATGGTGTTCATATCGTGACAGTCAACGAATACTTGGCTGGACGTGAAGCCAACGGAGAAATCGGAAATTTATTCCGCTTTTTAGGTTTAACTGTCGGACTCAATGTTCGTGAATTAAGTGCAGAAGAAAAAAGAGATGTTTATTCTTCTGACATTTTATATTCGACAAACAATGAACTTGGATTTGACTATTTAAGAGACCACATGGTTATTTACAAGGAACAAGTAGTTCAACGTCCTCTTAATTTTGCCATTATCGATGAAGTTGACTCCATTTTAATTGATGAGGCTAGAACACCTTTAATTATTTCTGGTGGTGAACGAAATACCGCAGATTTATATCAATCAGCGAATTACTTTGTGATTCGTTTAAAAGAGGAAGAAGATTATACCTTAGACATTAAAGACAAAGCTATTTCTCTAACAGAACAAGGAATTCATAAGGCTGAGGATGCTTTCAATTTAGAAAACTTATATGATGTATCAAACGTAACACTTTTACATCATATCAATAATGCATTAAGAGCGAACTATATTATGGCTCGTGATGTGGATTATGTAGTACAAGACGGTAAAGTCATTATCGTTGACTCGTTTACTGGACGTTTGATGCATGGACGTCAATTTTCTGAAGGATTGCATCAAGCACTAGAAGCAAAAGAAGCGGTTGAAATCAAAAAAGAAACGACGACCATGGCGACAATTACTTTCCAAAACTTCTTTAGAATGTACAAGAAGTTATCGGGTATGACTGGTACTGCCAAAACGGAAGAAGAAGAATTTACGAATATTTATAATATGTACGTTGTCGAAATTCCTACAAACAAACCAGTGGTACGGTTAGATGATAATGATTTAATCTTCGCAACGATGGAAGCAAAATACAAAGCGTTAGCTGAAGAAATAACCAGACGTCATCAACTTGGTCAACCAATTCTAGTGGGTACAATCTCAATCGAAAGTTCAGAGTTATTATCGTCCCTTCTTAAACGTAAAGGTGTGAAACATAATGTTCTTAATGCTAAGCAACATGAGCGTGAAGCTGAGATCGTATTAAATGCAGGGTTAAAGGGTGCCGTTACTATTGCGACTAATATGGCTGGTCGTGGTACCGATATTAAACTTGGTGAAGGTGTGAAGGAATTAGGCGGTTTAGCTGTCATTGGTACCGAACGTCATGAATCAAGACGTATTGACAACCAATTACGTGGTCGTAGTGGTCGTCAAGGTGACCCTGGGTATTCAAGATTCTATTTATCAGCGGACGATGATTTGTTAAAACGTTTTGGTGGCGATCGATTTAAGAGAATGATTACAATGATTACTACAACCAAAGGTTCCGATACAGAAGAACCACTTGATTATGGTATGTTTTCTAAACTTGTAGCGAGAGCACAGAACCAAATTGAAGGAAACAACTTTGACCGTCGTAAAACAGTTTTACAATATGATGAAGTTTTACGTAAACAACGTGAGATTATCTATAAACAAAGAACCGATGTTTTATATCATGAATCCATCGAAGATTCAGTTATTCAAATGATTGAAGCATCACTTTCACGTGTGATTACTGCTAATTTGGACGACCGTGAGGAAATGTATAAATTACTCAATCGTTTCTTCGCAAAAGATGTTATTGACAAAGATATCGTTTTAAATAAAGAAAATAATGTTCTTGAGTATGCACTTGATACTTACCATAAAGATGCAGCAATGAAGAAAGAATTGGCAACTGAAAAAGTATACAATGATTTCTTAAAGGCAATTACACTTCGCGTTGTGGATACGTATTGGGTCCAACACATCGATGCAATGAGCGAATTAAGACAAGCGGTTACGCTTCAAAGTTATGGACAAATTAATCCGTTTAGAGAATACCAAGAACTTGGATTCCAAATGTTTGAAACGATGGTTCATAATATTCAAGATGACACTACTAAATATGTATTAAAAGCACAAGTGCGTCAAAATACGGAACGTGTTCAAGTAGCGAAACCGATATCAACATATTCGGGTAAAGAGGATGACACAAGAAAGAAGCAACCAAAGAAAGTCACTCAAAAAGTTGGTAGAAATGATCCATGTCCTTGTGGAAGTGGAAAAAAATACAAGTATTGTCATGGACAAAACGAATAGGTGAGATAGATGACATATCTAGAATTAAAGACCATCTTGATTGAACTTCGATCCACTTTTGACACACTTCAAGAAACGTTTGATGAAGATAGTGTTAAAGCTGAACTTAGTAAATATCATGAACTCACTTTAGAGGCTCATTTTTGGCTCGACCAAAAATCAGCTCAAAAAGTGATTGCTGATCAAAAGGATGCTCAAACATTGTTAGATCAGTTTAATGAAATCAAGGATTTGCTAGAGAATATTGAACTAGCATATGAACTTGCCAAAGTAGATGAACATTTCGATTTATCATCGACGGAAGAAGATATAGAAAAATATAAACACCTCACCGATGATCTTACCATCAAGATCCTTTTAAATAAGCCTTATGATAAGTTTAATGCTATCTTGGAGTTTCATCCAGGTGCTGGGGGAACTGAATCACAAGATTGGGCAGAAATGCTTTATCGAATGTATTTAAGATATGCCGAATATCAAGGCTATAAAGTGACTGTACTGGATTATTTAGATGGCGATGAAGCTGGCTTAAAATCCGCAACGATTCTTATCAGTGGACCTTATGCCTATGGTTACTTGAAAGGCGAATCTGGGGTTCATAGATTAGTTCGAATCTCTCCATTTGATGCATCTGGAAGAAGACATACTAGTTTCGCTAGTGTTAGCGTTGTGCCTGAACTAGATGACTCGATTGATGTTGAAATTGATGATCAGGATTTAAAAATTGATACATATCGTTCTAGTGGGAATGGGGGCCAAGGAGTGAATACAACTGACTCCGCAGTCAGAATCACCCATTTACCAACCAAAATCGTTGTGACATGTCAAAATCAACGTTCACAAATACAAAACCGCGAAACAGCTCTGCGTGTTTTGAAAGGTAAATTATATCAATTAGAACTAGAGAAAAAGCAAAAAGAATTGGATGCTTTTTCGACTACGAATGTCTCCAATGCTTTTGGCAGTCAAATCAGATCTTATGTTTTCCATCCGTACTCTATGGTGAAAGATCATCGAACAAACTATGAAACTGGAAATACTGAAAAAGTGATGAATGGAGATTTAGAAGGGTTTATACAAGCTTATTTATTAATGAAATAGGCAAAGGGGAGAAATGAAAAAATTAGTATCTAAACAAACTTATATCAAAATAAAACAATATTTATTTCTTACATTTGGTGTCTTCTTAATGGCTGTTGCTTTCTATTTTTTCGTTATTCCTTCAGGTATTGTCGTAGGTGGTACAACCGGTATATCGATGGTTATTTACAGGTACACCCAAGTATTACCAATTTCAATGTTAGCACTCATTTTAAATGGCATTTTATTAATAGCTGCCTTTTTATTTATTGGAAAAAAGGAATTTGTTCGTAGTCTCTATGGATCTATTTTGTTTCCTATCTTCTTAGCAATTTTTGAAATTGCAATTCCATCGCCTACTTTTAGAGATACTGATTTATTACTCGTCGCTCTCTATGCTGGAGGGTTGATAGGCATTGGATTTGCTATTGTAATTCATAATGGTGGTACCACAGGTGGAACGGATATCATTATCCAAATTGTTCAAAAATATACTCGCTTAACGATTGGAACTGCAGTTTATGTAGTCGAATCAACAGTGATCTTGCTTGGTGTGATTACTTCTCCAAATGGCATCGAAAGCGGATTAATTACACTTCTGTATGCCGTCGCAATCACGTTCTTATCTGGAAAAGTGTCCGATTCATTCTTGCTAGGAATTGAACAAAAGAAAGCACTCAATATTGTTACTACGAAACCACAAGAATTAAAAAAAGCAGTATTTGCATCGTTTAGTAGAGGAATGACTGAAATTCCTTCCATTGGCGGTTATTCAGAAACCTCGAGAACGATACTAGTTATGGTGATTCATAATTCTGAGTACCATTTTGTCAAACGAATTATTCAAGATACGGATCCTAGTGCATTTGTCTATGTTACACCGGCTTCAGAAATTCAAGGTGAATGGTCAAGCCCAGATGAGGTGATTCTCGAAGATGTTCAAAGTACAAGAACTAAAAAAGCAAAAAAATAAGACTTATACCGTCACATTTCTTATTGGAGATAACACTCAGTCTTTTGACGTTAGCGAAGACTTGGTGGTCGAATACCGTTTAATCAAAGATAAAGAATTAACCGATGAGATGTATCAGTCTTTTTTGCTTTCTGAATCTATTGATGTATATTTTCAATCGACCCTAAAATACGTGCTTAAATATCAAAAATCGGTGAAAGAGACCTACGAATACTTATTAAAAAAGGGGATTAGTGAAGATCTTATTGGTCATGTCCTCCAAAAATTAAAAAAATATAAAGTGTTAGATGATGAACGTTTAATTGAATACTTATTTGATTATCAAGCAAATCAAATGTTATCTGGCCCAGAGAAAATTCGTTTTTTATTCACTCAAAAGGGATTTTCAGAACTGTTGATAGCAAATCAACTCAGTGGGTATACGAATCAAAAAATTGAAAGGAACTTAACGTCATTATTTAACAAAAGAATCAGCCATTATAAAAACAATTCAACCAGACAAGCAAAAAACAAAATGATGACCTATCTTGTTTCTAAAGGATATGAACTAAAACAAGTACAAGCATTTGTCATTCATCATCAAGATGATATTAGTGCGTTGATTGATGAGTCAAAAGAATTAAAAAGAGAATATACAAAAGTCCTGGATAAATCCCGAAAGTTAGGGCTATCGAATGATGCATTAAAACAAAAAGTCATTCAGAAGCTTCTTTCAAAAGGGTTTCAATATCAAGATATTATCAAGATACTCGAAAGGAGCAACTCATGAAAAAAGGTGTCAGCGAAGCAGATCTATATTTGTTTAATGAAGGCAAGTTAAAAGAAGCATACAGGCATTTTGGAGCGCATGTTGTTAAAGATGAATTAAACCAAATTATCGGTGTTAATTTCACTGTCTATGCCCCTCATGCAAGAATCGTATCGGTAGTTGGTGATTTTAATTCATGGGACTCTAGAAGTCATGTGATGACGAAAGTGGATGAAGCTGGTGTATTTTCGATTTACATCGAAGGACTCGGTGAATGGACGAGATATAAATACTGTATCGTCACAAGCTATGGCCAAACCATTTTTAAAGCAGATCCTTATGCTTATTTCTCAGATGATCGACCTGAAACTAGTTCTAAAGTCTACGATCTAGATGGGTATTATTGGCATGATGAGAAATATCTTGAGACCCGAAAAAGTAAAAATTCAAAAGAAGAGAAACTATCGGTTTATGAAGTCCATTTAGGTTCTTGGATGACAAAGCCAAATGGTAGTTTTCATAAGTATAATGAATTAGTCAACTATTTAATCCCTTATATAAAAGCGCATGGATTTTCACATATTGAATTGATGCCGATTGTAGAACATCCACTCGATGAATCTTGGGGATATCAAGGGACAGGTTATTACAGCGCAACATCGAGATATGGTGTTCCTAAAGACTTAATGTATTTTATTGATGAGTGTCATAAAGAAAATATCGGTGTGATTCTCGATTGGGTTCCAGGACACATTTGTAAAGATGCTCACGGATTATATATGTTTGATGGTGAGCCACTCTATGAGTATGAAGATTATAACATTCGTGAAAATATCGTTTGGGGAACAGTTAACCTCGATTTAGGAAAAGGAGTAACGAAGAGTTTTTTGATTTCAAATGCTCTTTTTTGGATGAATTATTTCCATGTCGATGGATTTAGAATCGATGCCGTCAGTAACATTCTATATTATCTTGGTAATTCAAGTATTGGAACGAATTATGGCGCGATTGAATTTCTAAAGAATTTATCTTACGCCATTAAAGAACAAGACCATTCAGTATTGTTATTTGCGGAAGATTCGACCACTTATCCTAATCTCACTACAGGTGTTCTTGATGGTGGAATCGGATTTGATTATAAATGGAATATGGGGTGGATGAATGATACACTTCGTTATTTCGAAAAAGATCCTATTTACCGAAAATATCATCATAACTTAATCACTTTCGGAATGGTTTACGCGTACTCTGAGTCGTTTATTCTTCCGCTTTCTCATGATGAAGTAGTTCATGGGAAACATTCTCTTGTATCCAAAATGCCTGGGGATTACTGGCAAAAGTTTGCGAATTACAGAGTCCTACTCGGACTTCAGTTTACTCACCCTGGAAAGAAACTACTATTTATGGGCGGAGAGTTTGCGCAAATGCATGAATGGAAAGATAAGGATGAACTCGATTGGTTTTTACTAGAGTATCCAATGCATGAACGAGCAAATCGTTTTGTTAGAGACTTAATACAAGTCTATAACTATCACAAAGCCCTCTATGAATTAGATCATCATCCTGATGGTTTCCGTTGGATTGAACAAACCAATGTAGATCAATCTATTTTCATTTTTTCTCGTCATGGCAAAAATGAGTTCGATTCTTGTGTCGTTGTTTTAAATATGACGCCGAATGCGTATGATCATTATCAAATAGGTGTTCCATATAAAGGAGCGTATGAAGAAGTACTCAATTCAGATAAAGATATCTATGGTGGCTCTAATATTTACAATGGAGCCAGCCTCTATTCTGTAGATGAGTCGATTCATTCCTTACCGCAATCAATTTGGATTAAAGTTGCACCTTTATCCATCACCATATTCAAATATATAAACGAAAAAAATCTATTTAACGAATAGAGTTGAACGTATGAAAAAAACAATCGTAGCGATGATTTTAGTGGGCGGTCAAGGCTCACGACTGAAAGAAATTACAAAAGACACAGCCAAACCAGCTGTGTCTTTTGGTGCGAAATATCGTTTGATTGATTTCACCTTAAGTAACATTACAAATTCAGAAATTGATGTGGTTGGTCTCGTGACTCAATATGAGCCTTATGATTTGATGAATTACATTGGCTCTGGAGCATCATGGGATTTGGATGTCAATGATGGTGGTGTTCACTTTTTAACGCCTTTTGCGCGAAATGGTGATGTCTTGTGGCAAAGAGGTACAGCGCATGCTGTAAAGCAATACTTTAATTTCGTGAAAGAATATCAAGCTGATTATGTGCTGATTCTTTCAGGAGATCAAATCTATAAAATGGATTATCAAAAGTTATTAGAACATCATCTAAAACAAAAAGCAGAAGTCTCCATCGCTTGTACGAATGTTGAATTTAGTGAAGCATCGAGATTTGGTATTTTAGAAGTTGATGAACGTGGATTTGTGACTGGATTTGAAGAAAAACCGTCGCAGCCTAAATCAACACTTGCCTCTATGGGGCTTTATCTTTTCCAAGCCACTGCGCTTGAAAAACTGCTTCAGAATATCGAAGCTGAAGATGAATTCGATTTTGGTAAAAATATCATTCCTAAAAGTTTAAAGGAAGATTACGTTGTTACTGCGTACACTTTCAATGGCTATTGGAAAGATGTTGGAACGATTGAGTCGTTATATCAAACCAATATGGATTTGCTTGATAATCCAGATTTTTTGACTTTGAATACATCGAAGAGTTTACCGATTTATTCAAAATCACTCAATCTACCTCCTCATATGGTTTTTCAAAATGGCAATATCAAGAAATCAATCATTGCGGATGGATGTCATATCGATGGAAATGTTTATCATAGTGTGATTGGATACGAATGTCGTCTAGCACGCAATAGTTTTGTTCGTGATGCCGTTTTACTGCCAAATGTAGAAGTAGGCGAAGGCGCAAGACTTCAAAATTGTATTGTGAATAAAGGCGTTCGTATTCCAAAAGGGTACTTTTTAGAGCCAGATCAAATAACTCTTGTCGACACATCAAACTTGCTGAAGGTAGGTGAGATTCGTGAATAATCTATTTATGGTCGTCGATGCGTCAATCAAAGGTAGTTTTAATAAATTGACCAGACATCGTATGCCCGGAGCACTCCCTTTTGGTGCGAAGTATCGATTAATTGATTTTACATTATCCAACTGCAAGAATTCTCATATATCCAATGTGGCAATTTTTCCCTATGGGAATTATCGGTCCTTGTCCGACCATATTGGTTCAGGTGACCGATGGGATTTGAATCGAAGAAGAGATGGAATTTTTATTCTTCCTCCGAAAAATCAAAACTTAACTATTGATGATTCGATTAGTTTTCAACGGATGTATGAACATATTGAATATTTCTTAAGAAGTAATCAAGAGTATGTAATCGTTAGTCCCGCAAATATCGTGTGGAATATTGATTATCAAGTATTACTTCATAGTCACTTGGTTGAAAATGCCGATATTACAGAAGTGCTATCGAGTGATCATAAGCGAATTAAAACATTTATTTTATCAAAGAAATTACTTCTTGATTATATTATGCATTATGATTCCATCCAATATCGTAATTTATCGGATGTTTTTGATTATGCTCCGAAGTTAAAAAGGAATCCTTATATCTTTACTAACGCTTGTTTTTATATTGAAAGCCCCTATGATTTATATACAGCCAATATGCAATTATTATTACCAGAAATTAGAAATCAATTATTTCATAAACAACGTAGTATCCTTTCAAAAGAGACAATGTCTGCCGCATCGAGATATACAGAAGACTCAAGTTGTAAAAATTCGATTGTTGCTTCTGGAGCCATTATTGAAGGCCACGTTGAGAATTCCATTATTGGTCGTAAAGCCCACATTAAAAAAGGTGCGATTATTCGGAATAGTGTCATCATGAATCAATGTAATGTGGAAGAGAACGCTGTTGTTGAGTACGCAGTCCTAGACAAAGAGACCCATGTGTTAAAAGACGCAAATGTACATGGAGATTATCAACATTTATTCGTTTCAGAGAAGAAACAAATCGTAATTTCTGATCAAGAAATTAATGTTGTTCAAATTGCCTCAGAGTGTTGGCCTTTTATCAAAACTGGTGGCTTAGCGGATGTAGTTGGATCTTTAGCTGAGAACTATGCGTATCAAGGAGTAATCTCTTCAGTGATGATGCCTCTTTATCCTAAAATTAAAGAAAAATATTCTTTATTTTTGGAGCCTAGAGTAGATATTTCCATTGCTTATGGCGATGATACTTATAAAACATCAATCTATTCCTATGTCGATAAAAACACGGTCTATTATTTCGTTGAATCTTACGATTTCTTTGATCGTGAAAAAGTCTACGGTTATCAAGATGATGGTGATAGGTTTGCGTTTTTTAATCTTGCTTGTGTGAGGTTTATTGAAATTCTCGAAATTGAACCGAATATCATTCACTTGCATGACTGGCATACAGGACTGATTCCGCTGATTTTAGCAGAAAGCTGTAAAAAAGAAATATTGACTTTGATGACGATTCATAATATTGAATATCAAGGAGTTTCTGATGCCGCCATCCTAGAAAAACTAAATCTTAAGTCCGTGACTAGTGAACATAATACGATTAATTTCTTGGAACTTGGGTTATCTCATGCGACCAATATTTCAACAGTATCCGAAACCTATAAGGATGAGTTAAAATATGAGTATTACAGTAAAAATCTTGTCGATATTATCAATAAACGAGAAAGAGATTTTTATGGTATTCTTAATGGGTTGAATGATGAAATCAATCCAAAGAAAGATTTAACCATTTTACAAAAATATAATTTAATTAATGTGTTTGAAGCAAAAAAAGCGAATAAACTTGATCTCCAACAAAAGGTTGGATTAAGACAAGGAGAACAGTACTTTATCGCTGGCATGGTAACGCGCATTGTCGAGCAAAAAGGTTTTGATATTTTAATTCAAGCCCTCGATGAGTTTTTAGAGGATCCTTCTACTGAATTTGTCATATTAGGGACTGGCGATAAGAAGTATACGGATAGACTTGAAATAATCAAAGCTAAATACGGTGACAGAGTGAGTTTAAATCTTGTATACGACGCAACTGAACCAAGTTATATTTATGCTGGCGCTGATTGTTTCTTAATGCCTTCTCGCTATGAACCTTGCGGTATTGGACAGATGATTGCTTTAAAATATGGAACCATCCCTATTGTAAGACAAACCGGAGGGTTAAATGATACTGTGGATCATTTTGATGCCCTTACAAAAAGAGGGAATGGTTTTAAATTCTACAATTATGACGCACGAGATTTGCTGTTCCAAATGAGGCATGCAAACTCGCTCTTTGTTAATCAAAAAGTTGTTTGGAAGCAATTAATCATCAACGCGATGAACTCTAGATTTTCTCTTGAAGATAGCGCAAAATCATATATTGAATTATATCGAATGATGCTTTCAAAAAATAGGAATCAGTAACCGTTATCATATGGTTACCATTAAGAAATGCATTCACTTTATGATAAAATGACTTTGGTGAGGTGTTATAGATGAATACAGGAGTATTTAAATCAAAAGAAACATTTAAAAAGGCATTTACAGAACGCTTGAAAAATACCTATTTAACAACAGTAGCAGATTCGAGTGTTCGTGAAAGATATAATGTACTAGGTACTTTGACGAGAGAGGCCATCGCAAGTGATTGGATGAAAACGAATCAATTACTTGTGAAAAAAGAGAGTCGTCAAGTACATTATTTTTCAATGGAATTTTTAATGGGTAGACTAATCACAAACAATCTCATGAACTTAGGTGTTCGTGATGTTTGCGAAGCAGCTTTCAATGAACTTGGACTAGAGATAAATGAAGTTGAGGCATATGAACCAGATCCAGGACTTGGAAATGGTGGATTAGGTCGTCTAGCAGCTTGTTATTTAGATTCAATGGCTTCCCAAGGTATTCCAGGATTCGGACATTGTATTCGGTATCGTTATGGATTGTTTAGACAAAAAATTAAAAATGGTTATCAAGAAGAACGTCCGGATAACTGGTTAAGTGATGGCTACGTTTGGGAAATTCGCAAAGAGGAAGAAGCGGAAGATATTCCATTTTTCGGCTATGTGAATTATGAAGAAGGTATGGTCTATCATCCTGATGAATATATTCGTGCAGTTCCATATGATGTTCCGATTATTGGAGATCATAATGGAATGGTGACTTATCTTCGTTTATGGAACGCTGAACCATCTCGTAAATATCCAAAAAATGGTTCTGCTTTTGAGTATGAAACAAAACTACAAAGTATTTCTGGATTCCTTTACCCTGATGATACAACTGATGATGGTAAAAGACTCCGTTTGATGCAACAATATTTCTTTAGTTCTGCAGGTGTAAAAAGCGTGTGCCGTAAGCACAAGGAAATGTATGGTACACTTTCAAATTTACATGAAAAGAATGTTTTCCATATCAATGATACCCATCCTACGCTGATTATTCCTGAATTGATGAGAATTTTACTTGATGAAGAAAAAATGGAGTGGGATGAAGCTTGGAATATCGTCACTAAATCGACTGCTTATACTAATCATACAATATTAGCTGAAGCACTCGAAAAGTGGCCGATTTCAATTATGCAACCACTTTTACCACGAATTTATCAATTGATTGAAGAAATCAATCGTCGTTTCTATCATGATCTTTTAGAACAAAAAGGTTATGGTGAAATTGACAAAATAAATCGTTTAGCGATTATTGGTGATGGAAGAGTTAGAATGGCTCATCTATGTATCATTGCCTCTTTCTCTGTGAATGGCGTCGCAAAACTTCATACGGATATCTTAAAAAATATCGAAATGAAAGATTTCTATGAACTTTATCCATACAAGTTCGTGAATGTCACAAATGGCATTACCCATCGTCGATGGTTATTACATTCAAACAAAGAATTAAC
>JBFXGX010000002.1:152213-154292 GCA_050177605.1 Candidatus Izemoplasmatales bacterium
GAAGTCACTTCATTAATGAAAGAACATACGTATCGTCCAAATGATATTTATCAATCAAATGAACGTATTCATCAAATTCTTGATTTGCTCGTTTCGGGATTCTTTGAAGATGTTGATAAAGAAGAATTTAGAGAAATTTTTAATCGCCTTGTTTATGACGATACCTATTTTGTATTAAGAGACTTTGACGCCTATTGTAAAGCACATGAAAAGGCGAATGAGATGTATAAAGACAAATCAGCATGGGCACGGATGTCGATTGTAAATATTGCAAAAAGTGGCATATTCTCAAGTGATCGATCGATACAAGATTATGCAAACCTAATTTGGAAGATTAAAAAAGTAAAATAGACTCAAGATAACCTTGAGTCTTTTCTTTTTTTAAATTGTTTTTTGTCCTTATTTTAGGTATAATAATGGCTGGGTGAAAAATCGATGAAAAAACTTATACTATTACTAGTTATTACCTTGTTTACACTGCCTTTAATGGCCTGTCAAAAAGAAGTACCGGATTACTCCATTGAAGAAGCATTTACTTTGATGAATGTAGCGATTCAAAATTATCTTGATTGTGATAGCTTATCACTTGAATATTCAGGAAGCTATGATGGTAGCAATTATCAAATTAACGAATTTATGAGAGTCAAGATGAAAAATATCGGTGAAGATAACTTTATCGGTCAAGTAGAAATGTATGTCACTGAAAATGGGACTGATTTCAATAGTGTTGCGGATTATGAGTCCGGATGGGTTTATACTGCTAGAGAGACGGATTCTTCGACAGATTACGTGAAAAAACAACTGGAACAAACAGAATATGTTACCCTCTATAAATCATTTCTAAAATCAACCATTGATTATAGTTCTACAAGAGACCAATCGATATTGATTGATGCGAACACTTTAACGGTACATTTTGAGTTATCAAGTAGTGACGTCACTTCCACCTTTTTCGTTACGAATGTTTTAGATACAGTCAATTTCGCTACCGTCGATATCACACTAGATCATGATGCAAATTTACTCTCAATGAGTGTTGAATACGCTGGGAAAATAAATAGTATTGAAGGTACGGAAAAATATAATATCGCTATTCTTAAGATGAACCAATATATCGTTATTAGTCAACTCTCTTCCTCTGAAAAAGCGCTTTATCAAGAGGATACACAGTCATGATTGAATGGATTGATTTAACGCACGAGATAGATGAACATACACTGACCTATCCGGGAGACCCAAAATTCATTCGTCAAGTAAAAGCGAACCATCTTCAAAATGGTTTTCACATTGAAGAGATTACGACTGCAATGCATGTTGGGACACATCTTGATAGTCCATTTCACTTTATCTCAAATGGAATCACCATCGAAGAGTTAGATATCAATAAACTTATTGGTAAAGCTTACGTAGTGCATCTTTTACCTGATAAAAATATCATTTCAACACAAAGGATTAAAGAACAGTTAGTAGGAGTGAAGAATAACACATCAATTCTTTTGATCGACACGGGAAATGATGTCCATTTTAACACACCAAGATATTTTGATGTGATTCCCGAATTTGAACCAAGTGTTATTGAACTCCTTGAAGAATATCATATTCAAGTCTTGGGACTAGATTTGCCGACAATATCCTTTCCAAACAGATACATTAAAGAAGCACATTTGGCTGTTCTATCCAGAGGAATTGTATTAATTGAAGGATTAAACAATTTATCAAAGTGTAAGGACTTGATTGATTTTATTGGGTTACCATTAAAAATCAAAGGGATGGATGGATCAATGATTCGTGCTGTTGGAAAAAATCTGTAAGTAAACGTTTTTTATGAGGCATTACTTGACATTTACAGACAAGATTATTATAATTAAATTAACTTAATACGTTAAACTTCGGGGCGGGGCGAAATTCCCCACCGGCGGTATAGTCCGCGAGCATAATGCATGATTAGGTGTAATTCCTAAACCGACAGTACAGTCTGGATGAGAGAAGTGAACTTCCATTTTTTTTGGTTGTACAGTGCCCGAAGTTTCCGGGCATTTTTATTGTAAGGAGACTAAAAAAAATGAAAAAGAAAAGTAT
>JBFXGX010000003.1:0-22938 GCA_050177605.1 Candidatus Izemoplasmatales bacterium
AAGTCACCAAACTAGAATCACTCAAGTCGCCAAATACTCCACGAACCATATCTCCGTCGACAGCGATTTGACCAACATTACCTTCTCCACTAATAAACCCTGCACCATTTAAGATATCAAATAGTGTTCCAGCAACATCTGCTAAAGTCGATAATTCAGATGCATA
This sequence comes from Candidatus Izemoplasmatales bacterium, assembly GCA_050177605.1. Classification (GTDB taxonomy): domain Bacteria; phylum Bacillota_I; class Bacilli_A; order Izemoplasmatales; family Hujiaoplasmataceae; genus JAHIVB01. Next base: position 167 of record JBFXGX010000003.1, read on the forward strand.
ATCAATTTGATATAGCTCAGCAGTAGAAACACCAAGCGTTACATCTTGCATCTGCGCTCCTACTTCGATTGCGACTGGAAGTAATGTAGGAATTAATACGGAATGGGATAAAATTTCAAACATTGAACGAATTTCATCGCCGGTTACATCCGAAATAACACCTGTATTAGCATAATCAGATTCTAAGAATACAAGTGCTGCTTCTGTATAAACACTGAGTTCATATCGTAAAGCGATATTTTCATCGCCTATTTTAAAGGATAATACGCTATCAAAAAGGGAAAGATGAAGAGGAATCTGACTAGTACCATCGATATCCGTCACCGTAATTTGATTGGCTATTTGAACAAAGAAATTATTATTATAATTATCCACCATACCTTGTAGTAATGTAATTGTCGAAGACAAGTCTGTTGGAACAGAGGAATTTGCTAAAGGAATAATGGTTTGTTCAGCTTGATATAATTCATTTCGTGGTGTAAATGTTACGGTTGTTGTATTCCCTAAACCATCTGTAGCTTCCACTAAACTAACCACATTCTCAGTAACATTCATAAATCCACCAAGAGTTATAAGTAATACAAAGACAGCTAAGGCACCATTTAAAGCACCAAATATCGCACCAAACCCGCGGTTCTTCGATTTATTTTTATCGCGTTTACCAGAGAAGATTGCGTAAATAATCGCTGTGATTAATTTATACACTAATAGAATGACTGTAAAGTAGAGTAATGTGTATACAAGTTTTAATGCAAACTGAGTAACGCCAACGAGTAAAGCTAGTACTTCAGGCGATGCTGTGCTTAAATCAAAAGTATCACCTAAGAATACTTGACCAATATTTCCGATGCTATCTTGAAAAGAAGTAAACCCACTGAGTTCAGGCATAATTCCTGATATGGTTCCATCAAGAAAACTCAAATTCATGGTCCAAATCATATCGATTACTTGATTAATCGTAAAGAAAAACACTGCATAAAATATCAGCATTGTGATAAAGCTGTATAGCGTCTTTTTCATACCTCTCATAAATCCGGCAAGTACTGCTAGTCCGAATATGATGTAGAACATCAAATCTAAAGACGTTAAAATTGTTAAGTCCATATTACCCCTCCTTATGTCTTATAAATTCATTATATATTATTTTTGAAAATATTCAATTCAGTTTGCCTACAATTTAAAAAAAGCGGGAATTCTACTGAATTCGCGCTAATTTATGGTTATTTACTGCGTAATTTAAATTTTTTTCTTTCTACAAGCTCATTGCTCATTTTGAGATAATTTTCATATCTCGAATACTCGATTATTTGATCACTCACAGCTTGAATGACGGCACATCCGACTTCATTCGTATGTGTACAATCTCGAAAATGACAAGTTGATGCATATTCATAAATATCTTGAAACGTATCTGAAAAATCTGCATCGTCAATTTGAATTTCCCGCATGCCAGGCATATCAATTATCGCAAAATGATTCGAACTATAAAATAGATTTCGTGAAACAGTTGTATGTCTACCACGATCATCTTTTCTTGTTTCATTGGTCTTTTGAACATCTTCATTAAGCAAGTAATTTGTGATGGTAGATTTTCCAACACCCGATGAACCAATAATGGCAATGGTGGTGTCTGGAACTAAAAATTGATTGAGTTCTGAAAATCCATCTTCCAGGTTCGATGAAGTAGTACAAACTTCAACGTTTGGAAAATACTGACTAATCTGACTTTTCTTATCCTCAGCATCATCTACTAAATCTCTTTTGGTTAATACAACAATTGGCTTTGCTTTTGATTTTTCAATAATAGATAGATATCTCTCTAACCGACGAATATTAAAATCGTTATTTAGTCCCATCGCAACCCATATTTGGTCGATATTACTTGCAAGATACTGGACTTTTCCACTACTACCAGGGCTTTTCCTTTTGAGTAAAGTCACGCGTTCAAAAACCTTGTGGATGATTGCTCTTTTTTCATCTTGAAAAGCTATCTCAATATAATCTCCAACTATCGGCATATCTTCTTCTTTTTTCGTATTATAGAAAAATTTCCCTGAAAGTTGAGCTAAGTAGAATTGTTCTTCTGTTTGTACGTAATAATGATTTGCCTGTACGGAGATGACTCTAGCAAGCTTGCGATCATCTCTTTGAATCATTTTTTGAAAATGAATCGGAAAGATGACCGTTTGAAAATGTGTTTCTAACATGATTCCTCCTTTCCGGAGGCAGGTTACTTACGTATGCCTCCTAAATAAAATGGTTTAAAAATTGTATGTTCAATCATACGTATCACTCCTTTCATGTATCTAATGTAATCATAATCTATTTTCCTTAAATAGACAAGAAAAAGTTGAGGTTTGACCCTCAACTTTTTTGTTTTAAATTAATCCGTAATGTGTTAATACTTCGTTGATACCCGCTTCAGTTAAGAATGTCGTATTGTCATTATTCATGTAAGATGTATCAGCTGGCCAATAAAGGTCAAATGGATCATCCGCAAGCATCATAGCTTCTAATTGATCTGTCATAATATTTCTAACGATCATCGAATCAAGAACAATGTCACGTTCTGCTGGAGTAAGTGAAGCTACCGCATTGACATCAATACTTACATTCGAGATATCACCCGTTGCTAAAACATTTGTTGCTTTAATAAATGCTTTAATTTCTACTTTAGTGATAATATCAGTTAAATCATAAACATCTTCATAAGCTAAATCAGGAATCTTCGTATTAATATTACTATTTCCTTTCAGCATATTGTCGATAGTGACATGCATTGAACCACTGCCAAGGACTGTGTCTAACTGTGCATCTGTTAAACTAGTTACAACGCTTGCGTCCATTGCACCTGAGAAATCACTAACTCCTAACGTGCTTAAGGAGGTGAGTAATGCTTTTAATTCTAATTTTTCAATTTGTACTGTACTACCTATGCCAACACTGAGTGTTTCTCTAAAGTAAGTTGGTACGATTAAACTACCACTACCTGCAGCTGCAGATTCATCAAGTGCACCCGTTAAGATCTTATCTGAAATAGTAGCTTGCATTGAATAACTTGCAAGTAATAAATCATAATCTGCTGCGAAGACGAGGTTCGCGGTAATGGTTATGTTACTAAAGTCTGTTAATCCAAGAGCATCAAGCGAATCTAGGATGGCTTTCATTTCATTAATTTCAATATAAGTTACATCAGATTCTACGATTCGGATTGTGACTGTTCCTAAAATATTAGCGTTTGGAATAATTAAGTTTCCACCCGTTCCGTTCAGTAACTTATCAGAGAGTGTAGCCTGGATTGAATAAGAGAGTAATAATGTATCTGGGTCATCAAAGAATTTCGATGAATCGATTGAAGAACCAAAGTTATCTAAGTCAGTGTATCCCATCGCTAAGAAACTATTAATTAAAGCTTTGATTTCTGACTTGATGATAAAGTCTGTTGTACTGACAGTTTTTTGAATACGTTCTGCTTCCACTTCTCCTACTGGAGTGTAAAGTGGAACGATTAATACTGCATCATCTAAATCAAGTAAGGTTTGTGAAATCGTCGCATGCATTGAAGCGCTGGTTAATAAAGTATCTTGGTCTGCTTCTAAAGCAAGACTTGAAATCGTAATTGAGCCAGTGAATGCTGTAATATCGTTAACGCCTAAAACTTCTAGAGCATTAATAATCGCCTTGATTTCATCTTTATAGATAAATAACGTTGATGAGACGGTCGCTTTAATCGTAATTCCATCAATATCCGTTGTCGGTACAAGTAATACGCTTGGTCCTAAATCAGTGATTTGTTTTGTAATCGTCGCGTGCATTGATGCACTCGTTAATAAGATATTTTGATTTGTTTCATTAAATAAGTTAACAAGTGATACGGTACCATTAAATGCAGTAATGTCGGTGATGCCTAATATCTCAAGTGAATTAATGATGGCTTTAATTTCATCTTTATAAATGAAGAATGTTGCTGAAACTGTTGCTTGAATTGGATTATTATCTACATCCGTATCAGGAATAAGTAAGACAGAAGGTCCAAGATCATTAATTTGCTTTGTAATTGTCGCATGCATCGAGGCACTTGATAATAAAATATTCTGATTTGTATCATTAAATAAGTTAACAAGTGATACAGTACCATTAAATGCTGTAATGTCAGTGATACCTAAAATCTCAAGACCGTTAATTAATGCCTTTATTTCTGTTTTGTAGATAAATAATGTTCCGCCAACGGTAGCTTGAATACTTGTTCCAGCAACATCCGTATTTGGTACAAGCAATACAGTAGGTCCTAAATCAGTTATTTGTTTTGTGATTGTCGCATGCATTGAAGCACTTGATAAAAGAATTGTTTGGTTCGCTTCGCCATAGATGAGCGACAAATCAATACTTCCATTGAAACTGTTAATATCATCAATTCCAAGTAATTCTAATGCTTCAAACATCGCATCAATTTCATCCTTAACAATATATTCAGTTTCTGTTGATAAAGCACCAACCGTCAAACGAATCACATTACTATCTTGATCAAGTGTAGGAACTTTTAAAGTAGCTTCCCCTAAATCAAGTAGTTGTTTCGTGATTGTTGCGTGCATTGAACTACTACTTAATAATACAGTGCGATTTGCTTGTTCATAGAATAAAGTAAGATCGATACTACCATCAAAGCTATTAATATCGGTAATACCAAGGATTTCTAATGCTTCAAACATCGCATGTATTTCAGGTTTAGAAACGAATTCAGTAGTTTCTCCAACCCCACCTGTTGTTAAACGAATCACAGTCGTATCGTCGTCTGCGAAATAAGGAACGGTAAGTGTTGCACTTCCTAAGTCAAATAGTTGTTTTGAAATTGTCGCATGCATCGAGGCACTTGCAAGTAAGATATCACGATTGCCTTCAGCATAGAATAATGATAAGTCAATACTTCCATCAAACGTATTAATATCTGTAATACCAAGCACTTCTAATGCTTCAAACATCGCATCAATTTCTGCTTTTAAGACAAACTCTGTTTCGAATCCAACAGCACCTGTTGTAAGACGGATTGCGAGTGAATCTTCGCTATCTCTATAAGGAATCGTAAGCGTTGCACTTCCTAAATCAAATAATTGTTTTGATATTGTCGCGTGCATTGAGGCACTGGATAACAGAATATCTCGATTGTCTTGAGTGTAGAATAAACTTAAATCAATATTACCATCAAAGGTATTGATATCGGTAATGCCAAGAACTTCTAAAGATTCAAACATAGCGTCAATTTCAGTTTTTAATACGAATTCAGTTTCGAATCCAACTTCACCAGTTGTAAGACGAATGTCAAGTGTGTCTAAACTATCACGATATGGAACCGTAAGGGTTGCACTTCCTAAATCAAATAATTGTTTTGAGATTGTCGCATGCATTGATGCACTACCAAGAAGAATATCACGGTTATCTTGCGTGTAGAATAGGCTTAAATCAATATTGCCATCAAAGGTATTGATATCGGTAATGCCAAGTACTTCTAAAGATTCAAACATAGCATCAATTTCTGATTTTAAGATAAATTCAGTTTCTAGACCAACTGGTCCAATTGTTGAACGTATTGCCAATGTATCAGTGCTATCCGTATAAGGAACGAGAAGTGTATCACTGCCAAGATCAATTAATTGTTTTGTAATTGTGGCATGCATTGAAGCACTTGCAAGTAATACATCTCGATTTTCTTGAAGATAGAATAAACTAATATCGATATCACCATCAAAAGTAGTGATGTCGGTAATGCCTAACATTTCTAGTGTTTCAAATATCGCACTAATCTCCGTTTTTGACACATATTCTGTAGTGTGATCAACAGGACCTGTCAATAATCTGATGGCGACTGATAAACTATCTTCGTAAGGTACGAGTAAAGTGTCACTACCTAAATCTATTAATTGTTTTGAAATGGTGGCTTGCATAATGGATGAAAGTAATAATGTGTCACGGTTTGTTACATCATAGAAAACAGATATATCGACACTTCCATCAAAGGTTTCGACATCCGTAATTCCTAGTAAATCTAAAGCATGAATCACATGAACTAATTCATCTCGTAGAACATAATCGGTTAAGGTTTCGAGTTCGCCAACTGTAATGCGGATAGCTAAAGTATCATCATCCGCCATATAAGGAACTGAAATGGTACCATCAGCATCCAAATCAAGAACTTGTTTTGATACAGTAGCTTGAATGACTGAGGAGGCAAGAACGATATCTGCGTTATTTCCTTCAGCTAAAGTGCTTAAATCAACCGTTCCGTTAAATGTTTCTAAATCAGTCAGTCCAAGAATGTCTAGTGCATCAAATATACTTTCAAGTTCTGTTTTGATTAAATACGTTGTTTCATGTAATACAGGTCCTGTTGTTACGGAAATGGAGGTTACACCATCTTCTTGATACGTTGGTACTTCTAAAGTTCCATCGGTACCTAAATCAAATATTTGTTTTGATACTGTCGCTTGAATGGTGCTCGATAAAAGTAACGTAGTTGCATTATCGCCCTCTGCTAATATACTTAAGTCAACACTTCCATCAAAGGTTTCTACATCCGTAATACCCAAAATATTCAGTCCATCAATCATTGCAGTAAGTTCTGCTTTGGTGATGTATTCGGTTTGTTGTTCTCCTAACCCAACACTGACGCGAATAGCTGTAATACCATCGTCGGCTACATAAGGAACAGTTAGCGTTCCATCTGTTTCTAGGTCAGTAATTTGTTTTGATACTGTCGCTTGGATGACAGAACTTGCAAGTAAAATATCCATATTTCCTTCAACGGATAGAATACTCAAATCAATACTACCATCGAAGGTTTCGACATCAGTAATACCTAAAACATTAAGTCCATCAATGATGGCTTCTAATTCTGATTTGATTATATATTCAGTATCGTTAGGACTAACCCCTACGGTTTTACGTATATCTAATACGCCATCATCAGCCTTGTAAGGCACGACTAACGTCCCATCCACTTCGAGATCGGTTAATTGTTTAGAAACTGTAGCTTGAATGACAGAACTAGAGAGGAGAATTGACGCGTTATCGCCTTCGGATAATAATGACAAATCGACACTTCCATCAAAAGTAGTAACATCCTCAATACCCAAGACATCAAGGGCATCAAAAATCGCGCTAATTTCATCTTTGACTAAATACTCAGTTTCAAATCCTACAGGTCCAGCAAATACTCTAATTTCAGTCGTTCCATTCTCAGCATAATATGGAATGGTTAACGTACCATCATTTTCTAAATCAAACACTTGTTGAGAAACTGTCGCATGGATTATGGCTGAAGAAAGTAAAATATCTAAATTTCCTTCTTCACTTAAAACAGTTAAGTCGACACTTCCATCAAATGTTGTTACATCTTGAATTCCTAATACATCAAGTGCATCAAAAACAGCACTTATTTCATCTTTAACAATATATTCAGTCTGATTTAGAGCTGGTCCAACTGTCACGCGAATATCGTTACCTTCTTCGCTAACATAAGGGACAGTAACGGTGCCATCAGCATCCAAGTTGAGCACTTGTGTTGAAATCGTTGCTTGAAGAATCGATGAAGAAAGTAAAACATCTAGATTATTCCCTTCGGAAAGAAGCGATAAATCAATATTGCCATCAAATGTCGAAATATCGGTGATATTTAATACTTGGAGGGCATCAAAAATTGCGAACAACTCCGTTTTTTTAATCAAAGTAGTTGCTTCAGTGTCGCTTCCAACAACGATTTTAATAGGGTTCTCATCCTCATCATAGGTTGGAATCGTAATCATATCTATATCCATATCAAGCAATTGTTTCGAAATCGTCGCATGGAGGATTGCTGAAGAAAGTAATGTTTCTTTATTTTCACTGATTACGGATAAATCAAGGCTTTCTAAATTATTGAAATCTTGTATGTCGAGAACTAAAATAGCCGATAAAATATGAGTCAATTCATCTCTTGATACATAATCAATTCCATTTTCGTTATATCTCACAGATACAAGTTCTTCTGAGTAATAAGGTACAACGATTAAGGAATCGCCTTCAGTCATTTGCAAAAGATAATCTGAAAGGGTTGCTAGTAAGATATTGGACGCAAAAAGTGTATCTGCCTTTTCAGTATCAAGGACGGTCGAATCATCTTCAGTCGCTAGATTAGATAAAATGGAAACATCCATTTCAATATTATTGATATCGGTAATTCCAAGAATTGAAACAGCTTTAAATACTTTTTTCACTTCTTCTCTTGAAACGACATTTTGTGAAACCTCATTCACAAAAATCTCTTTTAAAGCGGAAGGAGGAATGACTAATGCATCTCCTGCTTCAGAAATGATCATGTCGCCAACAGTCGCTTCTAAAATATCAGACGATAATAAAGTATCAATATCTTCATCCGATAAACTAAAAGCTGCAGAAAGATTGATACCGATTTCCTCGCAGGCTGTATCTCCTTCTTCACACATTAGTTTATTCGCTACAACCCCAACTGCACTAACTAAATTTTGTAATTCTGTTTTTAGAATATACCCATTCTCATCAAATATAGAATCAGGTAGTATTAAATCAAATCCAATTTGCATCGTTTTTACATATTCAGATATACTAGCCACTAATACTTCAGATTCAAAAATGGAGTTAATCGAATCAAAGTCAAGACTAGCAAGATCGGATGTTTGGAAATTCTGGAAATCAACTGTAGAGATAATTGGAGAAATTGCATTAATAGCACTTAAGATGTTTCTTAATTCACCGCTTGCAATCAAATTCCCATCATCATCGTACTGATCTAACCAAATGATATTATCTGGTATAACAAGAAAAGCATTCAACTCTTCAATATTTAATTTACCTTCAAGAACATTAATTAAGGCTTGAGTAACAATTTTCGAATCTAGTAAGACCGTGAAATCAAGACTAGATAACAAAGTAATCATGTCGAGAGGATCAGAGTTTACAATTGATTCAATCGTAACACCAGTATCAAGTACTGCTCCAGCAATTGCACCAAAAGCACTAAATTCATCGGCCCAAACAAGACCTTCAGGAATCGTAATCACTGCATTTAAGTCTTCTGACAAAACGGTAGGAAGTAGTGACTCAACTGCAACATAAGCCGAAAGGGTAACTAGTTCTGATTCTCCTAAGGCATCAAAAAGTCCTCTTACTTCATCTCCAGTGACATCGATCGTCGTAACATCAAAATCTTCTTCAAAGACACCAGTCACGCTGATAATTTCAAAAATCGTTCCAGCAACTTCTCCTAGTTGAGCAATTTCAGTTGCCCAATCGATTGCATACAGTTCATCGACAGGTAACGTCAAATCAGTTTCGTAAGCAGTTGATCCTACTTCAATCGCAATCGGAATCATGCTTGTTATTAATTTAGAATGAGAGACAAGGTTGAATACTTCAGAAACCTCTGCCCCAGTGATATCGTTAATTTTTCTTGTTTCCATATAATTAGAATTAACAGCAACACCTGCAATACTGCTAACCGTTTGAAGTTCTTTACGAAGTGCTATTTGAGTGTCCTTATATTCAAAAGATAATACTTCATCAAACAAATAAAGATTTAAACTAACTTGACTTTCTGTTTGATCATCATATACGGTAATGGATGTACCATACTGCACAATCACATTTTCGTTGTAACTAGTCACAAAATTGTTAAGCATATCTACGGTTTCAGCAATTTGATCAAACGGGGAAGAACTATCTTCTAGAGGAATAATTGTCCGAGAAGCTTGATACACTTCTTGCCTTGGAAACTCAAATGACTGAGTTTGCGTATTTTCGGTTGGGACGAGAAGGGTCATACTTTCAATAATTGAAATTAATCCACCATAGAGAATCAATACAACCATAATTCCCATGGCCCCATTTAATACACCAAAAAGTGCTCCTAGTCCTCTGTTTTTAGAGACATATTTACTATTATTTTTACGATCAGGGAAGAAAATAACACGAATAATTAAAACCAAAAGTTTATACAAGACATAAAAAACAGTGAAATAGAGAAGTGTATACACTAATTTCACTGCAAAAAGTGCGATGCCAGTAGCCATCAGCATCAAATTTTCATTACCAAGTGCAAACGCATAGTCTTCAGGAACAAAGATTGCTAATGCTTGTGGCAAAGCGTCTTGTAAGGACGTAACACTTGATAAATTTGGAGACACATTAACGAGTAACTGACCAACATATGGCGTATCAAACGTCCATATGAAGTTTACTACCGTATTGAGCGTTAAGAAAAATAGCAAATAAAATGCTAAAGTCGTGATAAAAGATATCAGTGTTTTTTTGAATCCACGAAACAATCCAACAAGCACTGCAATGACAATGATTGATATAAACAGTGAATTAAATAATAAGTCTAGTTGTTCAGCTGTAAAGTATGTAGGCATTGTTTTCCCCCCTAAAATTACAAATAACCGATTTTATTATATTATAAATAATAATAAAGTCACAGACTAAAATCAAAAAAAGTAATAATTTCTTGCATAATCACACAATAAACATTGAATTTATTGTATAATATTATCGAATTCGAGGTGATAATGGTGAAAAAGAAAATAATGTTGGTTCTTCTCTTTGTAAGTTTCTTTTACTTAAGTGGATGTTCTTTATTAACCATGACCTTAAATATTGGCAATACAGATGCATCTACAACCCTTCCTTCAACGATTGATGGAACGATTAGTATAGGAGATTTAGAGTATTCAACGTTTCCAACTTATCATAGTGAAACATATGATCTTACCAACATCGATGAGTATAATGACGTTTTGCTAAACACAAGAGATATGATCCGTCATAGCAACATTCAAATTACAACGACACTTTACAATTATGTGCAAAAATTTCCTTGGTCTACCTTGACAGAATTAACTCTAGCTGGGGGTTCTGAAGGAAGTGGCGTTATATTCATGGAAGATGATACCTATTATTATGCATTAACCAACTATCATGTTGTTGATGGCGAAGCAGACGAACGAGTGTATCAAATTCAGGCGTTTGAAGATAGTGAACCGAGTGAAGCTACATTGGTCACGTACGATACTAATTATGATTTAGCAGTATTAAAATTTGAAAAGCAAGGACGCACTCAAGTTCACATTATTGATTACACTACAAGATTATTTACACAGTTTACTCCTGGAGAACTTGTGTTTGCGGTAGGAAATCCACTCGATGTAAACAATAATGTTACCTTCGGTGAATTCAAATCAATGCAAACATTATCAAACGTTTCATTTAGTGTTATCTACCATGATGCACCAATTCATGAGGGAAGTTCAGGTGGGGCACTGGTTGATGTCGATGGGAATTTATTAGGATTAAATACATGGGGTTATGAAGATGATGATGAATATTCATTTTCAGTTCCAAACTATATCATCTATACTTTTTTAATTAATAATGGCGTTATTTAAAGAAAAAAAGGAACACAAAATGTGTTCCTTATTTTATTTCTACCGCGATTTTTATATCTTCAAATCCAGGACAAGAGATGGTTATTTTAGCCTTCCCTTTTTCTTTTGTCCTTACATAGAACCCAGTGCTACCACCATTTAAAGCGGTACTTTTAGGGCCTAATACTGCAAGCTCTTTTGTCGTTGTAATATTCACCACATGATTTGCAAATGGATAAGTATTTCCATGTTCATCCTCTAGCGAAACAACGATTCTGGTTGCGTCATACGTGTCTTTATGATGTAATGTCGGATGATCTATTTTTGCATTTAAGATAAATTCTTTGGTTTGTCCAACAGTTTTGGAGATAACAAGTTCATCATTGATATAACCATCAAAACGATATTTCCCATGTTCAGTTCCCCAATTTCCTAAATATTTACCATAGATTTCCATCGCTTTATTCATTGTGAACTTATGAAACATCATCAAGTTTAACATTGTTAGTTTATCTTTTAAAGGCATAGCCATACCATGATGATTATAGGAAATAAGCACTTTCTTAATCATATTCGCGACATTTTTCTTGTATAATCCATCGCTTACTAATTGCTTACCAATAAAATCATCAACGATAATTGGAGCGTGTTTCACATACCGATAAAGGTCATAATCACTATAAAAAGTATTGATTTCTTGTTCATTGTGATATATTTTGATGTAATCGCAATTGGACATCACTGTAACACTTGGAATCACACTACGAGGATATTCACCAATGTTCATATTGGACAACACTTCAAGGACTGGATATTTGTCCTGTTGAGAAGCATAAGTATAACTAGCATATTTTGGAATCCTAAACATATCTGATACGCCATGATGACAGATTCTATCTCCAGATCCAAAATCTTTATGCGTATTATAATCGGACATACACCAACCAATCGCGCCATTAATCATTGGATATTTCATCATTGAATCTAGTACATTCATATGTCTTAAAGCTTGTTCTTCTCTTTTTTGAAGTGGATCTGATTTTTTTGTAGGGAAGATATGTCCGTTATGTTCACTTACAAGGTAAGGAACGAGTTTTCGTGTAATTTTTAAAGGATTCTCTAGCCCTGGATTATTCCCAATATGTGAAAAATCATTATAGGTATATACGTCCTCAAGAAGTTCTGAACCAGCAAAATTACGGACACCACCGTTTTGTCTTGAATCATCGAGTTCCATCGATAACTCGCTGAGTTTTTCATAGAAATCATGATCATCTGGAGACTCATTGATTCTCGTACCCCAAAGAACAATCGAAGGATGGTTCTTGTGATGTTGAATCATTTCTCTCAAGTTTTGATAACTTCTTTCTTTAAACTCCGCATTACCAATATACTGCCAACCAGGAATCTCTTCAAATACTAACAAACCGATTTCATCACAACGATTAATAAAGTGGTCACTTTGCATATAGTGAGATGTTCTGACGATATTACATCCTAGTGTGAATTTTAGAAAGTCAGCATCTGCTTCTTGCATTGTCTTTGGCATAGCGTAACCTACATACGGATAACTTTGATGACGATTTAATCCCATTAGCTTTAATTTTTGATTATTGAGAATAAATCCATCCTCAGTAAACCTTGCATCTCGATAGCCAAACTTAATCTCTACTTCATCTTGTAAACTATTCTTCGAATAAAGTTTAATCACCAAAAGGTATAATTTTGGGCAATCAACCGACCATCTAGTAATTGGTTGATGTGTTTCTTGTCTTGTAAAACATGGGGCGACTTCGTCATACATGTGATTGTATATTGCTTTATTTCCATCAAGAACACTTACTTCTACACGAGGATTTTTCATTCCTTCAATCATTAAGTTTACGCGTAAATCAAGCGTCATCGCATCTTCTGAGAGTTGTAAAGCCTCACGCGTTTTTACCGCAACATCTTCAATATAATACTTTGGAATGATTTCTATCTCGACTTCACGGTAGATTCCTCCATAGCCGAGATAATCTACTACATTTCCAAAGGGAGGTATATTTTCAATTTCGCTTGAATCAACGCAAACATAAATATCAAAAATTGGTTGATCAAGTTTCGCAACCTCTGAAGTAATATCAAAACTAAATGGTGTATATCCACCTTCGTGAACACCTAATAGATGATGATTAAAATAAACCGTCGCTTTCGTTGCTACACCATAAAATCTCAAAAAAATATGTTCGTCTTTTTTTATCTCATCAAGCGACACTTTTTTATGATAAAGTGCGTTTAACTCATAGAGTTGTGGGTCATAATGACTAAATGGAACTTCTTTAATCGTATGAGGGATATCGACGAGTTCTTTGACTAAGAACTGGCTTTCATCAGTTGGTTTTGATTCATCATAATGATCAATGAAATCCCAATCATAATTTAAATGGATGGTTCTACGCATTGTTGTCCTCCTTAATGCTAGATAGAATATATACGCGGGATTCATAATCTCCCATCAATCTTACTTTGTCGGTATATCCTGAGCCAATAAACGGTTGATATGGCGCAAATCCGTGATAAAGAAGTTCTTCACCGGAGATCGACTTATCAAATTTCTCTATTGGCATTAAATATCGATTTTTTAATAAATGAAAAAGCAAACCGTTCGCGTTGATTTTAATCGGTAATGCGTGATGGACTAAATGTCCAAATTTAGAGAGGTTAAAATATTGTTCCTTGTTGCGAACATGATATTTCTTTGCAGGATCAATTCCCCGAACTTCAAAACGCTCCAATTTGTTATTTGGCTGTTCTCTTAATTGATATAGCCCATAGATTTGAGTCTCTTTATTTATCGATGTTACTGCCCAAGCAGCTTCATCATGTTCAAATGGAGATAAATATCTTTCAAACGTACCAAATTGTAATAAAGAACGATATTGTTTATAAAAAGCAATTTGTTTTTTGATTACTTTCTTTTCAAAAGGAGTAATCTTGGTTACATCAAGTTCATATCCTAAAAGGCCAAACATCGCGGTATTAAATCTCGTTTCAAGCGGAGTTTGACGAATTGTTTGCTGGTTTGGAATCTCGCTTACATGCGCAGATATTGTTGATAATGGATAGACGATGCTTGTTCCATACTGTATTTTGACCCTTTCGAGTCCGTCTGTATTATCACTTGTCCAGGTTTGTGGCATAAAGCACAACATTCCTAAGTCAAATCGATTTCCACCACTTGCGCATGATTCGAATAATATATTGGGAAATTTTTGGGTCAGTTTTGTAAGCAACTCAGTTAAGCCTAAATAATATCGGTAGTTTAAAGAACCTTGTTCTTCTTTCTGTAAATGATTTGAATAAAGATCAGATAAATTGCGATTCATATCCCATTTTACATAAGCAATATTCCCACTTTCAAATACACGGGATAAAGATTCAAAAAGATAAGTTCTAACGACACTTGAAGATAAATCTAAAACCAGTTGGTTTCTTCCTTCTGAAGGCTGATATCCCGGATGTGATAATGCCCAGTCTGGGTGCGAGCGATATAAATCACTATCTTTACTAATCATTTCTGGCTCAACCCATAAGCCAAAAGATAAACCTAGTTTGTTGATTTTAGCTGAGAGCCCTTCGAGGCCATGGGGTAATTTTTTTTGATTTACATAGAAATCACCAAGTGAAGAATGATCATCAAACCTATTACCAAACCATCCATCATCGAGGACGAAAAGTTCAATGCCTAGTTGCTTTGCGGCTTTCGCAAGTTTGAGTATCTTTTTTTCGTTAAAATCAAAATAAGTTGCTTCCCAGTTATTCAACACGATGGGACGGTCTTTATTTTGCCATTGTTTGGGAATAATGTTTTTTTTTACAAATTCGTGATATTGGTGACTTAACTCACTCAATCCATGATTTGAGAAAGTCATGGCTACTTCAGGAGACACAAAGGTATTATTAGGCTTTAAATTATAATAGAAGTCAAACGAATTAATCCCAAATAAAACACGAATGTTTTGATGCGGAGACAGTTCAACACTCGCTTCAAAATCGCCACTATAAACAAGTGAAAAACCGTAACATCTACCAAATTCTTCAGAAGTACTAGGTTCTAGTAGTGCAATAAATGGATTATGGTCGTTCGATGAAACTCCCTTTTTTGAGTCTATCGTATATATACCAGGTTGAACCGGTCTTCTTGTGACCATTCTTTCACGAATCCATGCGCCATCCAGTGTCATCAGTTCATAATCTTTATTACACATATCTAAGTTCATACTACTTGCTTTTTCAATGGTAACATCCTCATGACTGTTATTCATCACGGTAATTCTTCTTGTAATAACATCTGACTCCTCGAATACAGAATAATATAGACATATTTCTAGTGCACGCACTTCATCTACCAAGACGATTTTTAGTGTACTAACCCTTGAATTGTCGTTTGATTTAGACTCTGGCAGAACTTCAAATAAAGGCTTCCCTTCCAGGATTTCATGGCTAGTATACAAAAAATCACTTAATCTAGATCCATCATTAAAACGAAAATGACACATTGGTGCTCTGAAATCCCCTTTTCCATACGTTGATAATTCAAGATGAGCAGTATTGAGATTAAAGGTTCGATCTTCTTGATGATAGAGTACTTGATTGCCTACTTCAATATCAAACTTCGTACGTAATGTATCTGGTTCAATTTCATCGACTAATTTAGAACCATAAAATAGATGTCCAAGATGTTTTGTGGGTAATATTTCAAATACATAGGACGTTTTATTTGTAATTAAATGAAATAACTTTTTATCTTCAAGATATCGAATCATTCTACATTCCTCTCTAAATATCTTTGTATTAATGAACCTGCATCACATATCTCAACAATGTTTCCCATTTTTGAGATTTGATTTACAATTTCTTCCTTAAAAATAGAGTTTTTATCAAACAAGCAACCTGAAAAGACTAATTTAATTGGTTTTTCTCTGATTTCTGACAAAAGATGTTCTGACCGATAACGAATTTCATCCATACGATCCGAAAAATTACGATAAGCATATTGGTTTACAGATGAGAAATTCGCGGTTAAAAGGGCAATATCAATCATTTCCATCTTTGAACAATTCTCAGTAAATGAAGATATATCATCACTCGATAATAAATGGTACCTTTGAATCAATTCGTTTGAAAAATTCGTCCGTTCGACGATGCCTGATAGTACACTCGATAGATATCTCATTGTATCAAAAAAGATTCGTTTTGCACTCCCTGGAGAACCTTCTCCTAGGTCCAAATTCTCGATGGCAATCACTTTATTTTGATAATAGAGAACTGTTTCTGTCTTTATATCTCCAGATAAATGATAGGTCACTTCATTTGGATTTAAAAAAGAATCAAAAGAAATATATTTAATCACTGATTTTGGCGCAAAGCTCCTACAGATTTCTCCATAATAGTGCAAAATGGCTCTGCTTTTTTGTGGGTAATTGAGGTCAACAAACAATACCTTTACGTCGTTCATATCAAGTTGGACCCTCGACAATGCCATATGAAAGTCACCTTGATATTCTATATAAGTTGTGATTTCTTCGCCCTGAAAATGATAGTGTAATTGAATTTGACATGATCTAAATATAATAGAAAGTATTTTTTGCATAGCAACCTCCTAAACGGTTTACTTTTTGCAGCAATCCTCTAAATAGTTTTTCGCAAATGGTCTAATAATAAAATAGCTAAGTAATAATACATAAATAACTTGTAAAACAGCGCTAATGATAGCAATTCCAAGTGATGAGCCAACACTCGAGATGAGTACGTCATCAATGAGAATTCCAGACAAATAAGCTGGAGATACAAGTAATGCATATTGAAACTGTAATGGAATCAATCCTGCTGAATAAAAAATAGGTATCGAACTAAAAAGTATAATATATGTCAAATAACTAAAGGAAAGAACACCCGAGGTTTTTGAGATAATTGAAAGCGTTAAGCCGATTAGAATATGAAGCAAAGATCCTAATAAGAAAGCAAGTATGAATAACAAGTAAGAAAAGTGAAGATGATATGCAAATGTGATGACGATGATGTAGAAAAAGAGTGGGATTAATTGTAAAGTTAAGGAAGAAACAATCTTCGAAAATACGATTTGATTTTTATCTATATCTCCTTCTTCTTTTGGAATTACCGTCTGATCTTCTCTTTCAATAAACAGTAACATAGCAAACAAAATAACAGGTAAAACAAAAATACTAATGTAAATATAATTTGCCATCGAAATATTACGATAAAATGCCATCAATGCGGCCAATAAGAAACTAATTGCGACATGAATATGAAGAATTTTATATTCTTTCATTCTTATAAAATCATTTCGCACTAATTTTTTGAAATTATTCATCACAAGACTCCCCCATTTCAATTTGATAGATGATATTTAAGTAACTTTGAAGGCTATAAAAATATGATTTATGTAATTTTTTTGAACTCGAAAAATAATTAGCAGATACAAGTTCATACTCATTTGATTCTTTAATAATTACACTGTCTGTAGGATACTTAACAACTAAATCTGAATGTTGATAGGTGTGAATCTGATTTTTAGAACCAATCATCGTAATCGTGGATGCAAAGTAATAAGATAGATGAACATTATTATCAATCAATACTATTTTACTTCCGTTTGGTCGATACTTCAATAGAAACTCAAAAAGCTTTGCTTTTTCACCTTCATTAAAGTCATCGAATGAATGATAGATAACAAAAGTTTGTTTTGGCTCTTGAAGAGCTAAGAAAATAAGCACCATTTTTTGTGACACTTTATCGAGTGTATGAATAGAATCACTCATCCAATCAATGGATTGAAATAAATCCAGATTAATCATAACTGATTTTTTCTTCAATTCTTTTGTGAGATAGGTGAACACTTTTAATTTTGATGATAATTTCTTACTTAATAAAACTTGATTATCGACTTCAAACGGTAATTTCCTATTTGAAATATAAGTTGTTGTATCAGATTGAAAGGATTTCATCAAGTCAAAAAGTGTAGATTTGTTGAAAAAAGGATCAATAATACCATAAATTTGATTATTTTCAACGGATGGAAGAAACGATGTACTTAATTGGATTTGTTTTGCCAAATAGTTTTCTTTCGAAACCATTTCATTTGAATTTTCAAATAATGCGATGGACAAGATATCAATAAATCGGTCTAGATTAAAATCACTTTCGCGATAATACAAGATAAAATCTCCATAAAAACGATGAATTGTGACCGCCCAGAATGGTTTCAATTTTACCTCAGTATCGGTGATTCTTTTTAGAATTCTTTCATAAGGAGATTTGATTGTATTTTGTATAACATTCTCGTAAAAATCGCTAGACTCTCTAAAAAGTTGTTGGTTTAGATTTAGGTAACGGATATCTTCTCTTGAAACATCGATTAATGACTCAAATAATAGCGTCAAATAGCCTTTTGGAGTTTGTTCTGTACTTCCCTCTAAACGTAAGTTAACATAAGTAATTTGTTCAACAAACATCGCGTCTATAAGTGCAAAGTATAACTCTTGTTTATCTTTAAAGCGATAATAAAAACTTCCTTTATTTGAGTTACTTTCCTTGATGATGTCATTTAATGAGGCACTTTCAAAAGACTTATTTGAAAACATCTCAATAGTTGCATTATATAGAGCACTGTTTGATCGTAAGTAATAGGTTCTATCATTCATTTTAGTAATCCCTTCCTTTGTATACCACTTGGTCTAGACTGACTAGTCTATTATAAAATGTTTTTTCAAAAAAGTCAATATTCCATGAAAAAAAGCAACCAAAAAGTTGCCTATTTCAATGATTTTATTTTGTCAGATAAGAAATGAAAGAGGTTCTCTCCATCTTCTTGGTTTCTAAATCCATTCTTTGAAATAATCATTGGAACCGGTGATTTCTTAAAATAACCAAGAAGGAGATCTCTTGTCAGAACCACTTTCTTAAGTTCGACATATGATACTTCTTTTTCGGTTGTTTCATTCATTTGAGATACAACAAATGTATCTTCATTAAAATGGTATTCCATTGAAACCTGATTTTTATCAAACTCTTTGGCTGTTCTTGAGGATGTGACCATGTTGACCAGCAAAAGGATCAGTAAATTAAAGGCAAAAATACCCCACAACACAAGAATATATTTACCCATATGAATGATATTTAGATAAAATGAAGCAACAATGACAACTACAAATAACAAACTAAATCTCGTCAATAAGAAGCGAAATAGGAAATAACGATTGTACTTGATTGACAAGTCTTTATTGTATACAGTTTGATTATAAAGATCCATCATATTCTAACCTTCTTAAACAACATTGGATAAACGCCAATGCCGATAAAGACCATGGATAAGTAACGAATTAAGTCAAATAATAATGCAATACTAGATTTAAGGAGTTCTCCTTCAAGTAATTCTTCAGGATTAATAAAAACCCCAAATATGGCTTTTAAAAGAATACGAACTGCCATGACAACTGCGATTCCAAGGATAAAACGAATTAAATTTTTGAGAACATGATGGTGTGTTTCAAAATTAACCTTTTTCTTTTCAAAAGATACCCCGAATATGAAACCAATAATCGATCCTGCCATTTTAGCTAGACCTTCGATATTATTATATAAGACGGAAGCGTTACTTAATTCAGCTGTCGCTTTCGAAGTAAATAAGAAATACATATAAGTTAAGAAAGTAACAATTAACGTTCCTTCTAAAATGAATAGATAAAGTTTATGCTCATCAAGATTCTTTCTAAAATACCATGCCATAACAAATGATATTCCAACACCAAGTAAACCGCCAACGATCACGTCAGATAAATAATGAGCGCCTAAATACATTCTACTAAGGGCGACCATCACAATAATCACCGTCGCAGAGACACTAATCCAGTTTTTCTTAAGCCAAATAGCGAAACTTGTAAAGAGGGTAGCTGCCCCTTGCGTATGTCCTGATGGAAACGCGTATCCTGTCGCTGTATCTGGTCGAATATTTTGTACGTTACTGTCGACAACATAAGGTCGAGGTCGCGACACCAAAATCTTAATTGTGGAATTCAAAACTAACGAAATAAATACGGTTACGCCAACGCGTTCGCCAATCTTTTTATCGTAAATCCAATATAAAAATCCAAGGATTCCGATAATAATGAGTTCCTCTCCAAACATTGTCCAAAACTGAAAGAAAAAATCAAGTATTGTGGATCTAAATGATTGAAGCCAATGAATAATTTCTAGTTCAAAGTTCATAATTTATTCTCCTTGGATATTAAATAATATGATAAAACTTCACTAACACCATCGAAATCATTCGATAATGTCACCATGTTTGCTGCTTCTTTGACGGACGATTTCGCATTTCCCATCGCAACTCCCAGCCCAGCGAATTCTAACATGGATATGTCATTTTCTTCATCACCAAATGCAATGACATCTTTCGGTTGAATACCTAAATCATTACATAATCTACTGAGAGCATCCCCTTTGGTGCCATTTAGTGCTACAAATTCTAAGAGTCGTGGATGGCTTTTAAATAGATTAAAAGGCATCATTTTATTCTGTTGAAAATGCCTTTTAAACTCGTTTAATCGATTTTCATCTTCATAGACGAGAATTTTATAAAGTGGATGATTCACTTTCCAATGATGCATATTAATATCTTTCATTTTTAGTGGCGAATTTTCAGTTTGATGTAATTGAAAAATCAAATCTTTTGAACGATAAACTGTATCTTTCGAAAAAGCATGTATTTTTAAATCGGCTTCGTTGAGCATCTTGATAATTTCACGCGAATCTTCAATTGATAAGAAGACTTCATGTAAAACTTTTTTTGACTTCAAATGGGTTGTTTTTACGCCATTATAGGAAATGATATACGCTAAATCATAATCTTCAAGTTGAAGTGGTGATAACATATCGATTAATTCATAATCGGTTCTTCCAGATGCAACAACAATCGTATAACCTTGTTCCTTTAGATACTGAAAAGATGCGATTGTTTTCTTTGAAAAATTACCACTTGAGGTAAGTAATGTTCCATCTAAATCCGTCGCTATACATTTCATCATAACAACTAACAATCTTCCTTGATTGTTTTTTTAAATTCATTTTGTTTTTCAAGAATAATTGCTTTTACTTTTTCAGCTACATCGATCGTATCTAGATCTTGATATTCTGAATAAGGAATCTTCGGAAAAATGTGAATATAAGCCGTATGACGCTTAATCCGTCCTTTTTTAAGCACGCCATGCATATTATATAGACAAACAGGGATAATATCAGCACCTGGTTTTTGAGCTAACTTAAATGCACCTGGTTTAAAATCGATTAACTCATTCTTATAAGTTCTCATTCCTTCAGGAAAAATACCCATCGGTTGTCCATCTTTCACAGCTTTGATACTTTCAACAATGGATTTCATTGCACTTCTATCGGCATTTTTAGAGATAGGAATATTGCCAGAGCCTGCTAGTATTTGTTTAATCAAGAATACCTTAAATAAAGGTTCTTTAGCGACAAAGGACAATGGAAATTTATGAAAGACTACTTTTAAATAAATCGGGTCAGTATACTCTATATGGTTTGAAATAACAACAAATAAACGGTTAGTTGGTAGATTTTCTTTACCCGTCACAACAAGTTTCACTCGGAATAAATCAAGGAAAACATAACGAGCAAAAACGTTTAACAAACCATGTTTAAACATGCTTTTCTTATCAGATTTCTCAGTCACAAAAATCGTTATTGCAAATAAAATAACTAACACAATCATGAAAGCAACTGCACTCGCAATGAATACCCCTAAAATAGACAAAACTCCAAGAAAGTTTAAGACAACAGCGGATTTCACTACATAATATACAGTCATTGCTAAAGCAAAGAATAGTTGAAGTAACAAAATCATTTATCTCACCCTCTCATACACAGCAAATGTCAAATCTTCAGTTTCTTCTTTTGAGATGACCTTAAAATCAGATAAATCAAATTTTTTCAGATAAACATCACCAACATGTTCTTTCTTGATATGTGTAATGTAAAGACGATCAGCGTATGGGAATGAAAGTTCATAAATCGTTTTTCCGCCAATAACAAAGATTTCTTCTTCTCTTGGCTTTTTTAAGTAAGCAAATAAATCATCAATAACCTCTGCACCAGGGTATTCATAAGGAACCAAAGAGGCAATCACACTATGACGATTTGGAAGTGGTTTATGAATTCTGGATAAAATCGACTTGAATGTTTCAAGTCCCATTAATACAGTTTTACCACTTGTTTTCTCACGAAAATATTTTAAATCTGCTTTGTAATCCCATGGTAAGTCATTTC
>JBFXGX010000003.1:23038-83905 GCA_050177605.1 Candidatus Izemoplasmatales bacterium
GGAAGTGGTTTATGAATTCTGGATAAAATCGACTTGAATGTTTCAAGTCCCATTAATACAGTTTTACCACTTGTTTTCTCACGAAAATATTTTAAATCTGCTTTGTAATCCCATGGTAAGTCATTTCCTTTTCCAATGAGAAAATTAGGATCAACTGCAAAAATTAAACTTATCATTTTACACTGCCACCTTTCCTTTAATTGTTGGGTATGGGTTATAATCTACTAAGATAAAATCCTCAAATACAAAATCTTCGATGTTTGCCGTATCTCTAGTAATCATCAACTTTGGAAGAGGACGTGGATTTCTTGATAATTGTAATTCCACTTGTTCAAGATGATTGGTATATATATGAGCATCTCCTACAGTTTGAATCAATTCATAAGGAACAAGCCCTGTTACTTTTGCCACAAGCATCAACAAAATTGCATAGCTTGCAATATTAAAAGGAACCCCTAGAAATGCATCCGCACTTCTTTGATAAAACTGAAGCGATAATTTTCCTTCACTAACATAAAATTGATACATCATATGACAAGGTGGTAATGCCATTTTATCAATCAAAGCAGCATTCCATGAATTGACAATTAAACGACGACTATTTGGATTAACTTTAATTTGTTCAATGACTTCTTTCAATTGATCAACGGTATTATCTTTTCCTTCAAATCCACGCCATTGTCTTCCATATACAGGTCCTAAATCGCCAAAAGTTTTCGCAAATTGTTCATCTTGATTTATTTTCTCGATAAATTCGTCCATTGTTTCGCCAAGATATGAAGGCGATTTTTGATAATTGGCATAGGGCCATTCATTCCAAATACGAACGTTATTTTGAGTTAAATAACGAATATTTGTATCGCCTTTTATAAACCACAATAGTTCGTGAATTATACTTTTGATGTGAACTTTTTTGGTTGTTAAAAGGGGGAATCCTTCTTCTAAGTTGAATCTCATTTGATAGCCAAAAGTAGAAATCGTCCCTGTTCCCGTTCGATCACCCTTGGTAGTACCATTTGCAAGAATATGTTCTAAGAAATTTAAATATGTTCTCATGTCTCATCACCTTATGAAGATTATATCATTTATTTCTTTTTTAAAAAAGAAAAAGATACAAATTGTATCTTAGTCTTTTGCGGAAGAAATAAAAGAAATTTTCTCGACAATTATTTCGGGATATGAGATTACTTTTTTCCCATCAACAATATAATCTTTTTGTTGAAGTCTTGCTTTTACACCTACAACTGATCCTTTTTTACAGTATTCAACGGTTGCTTCAGCGATTCCTTGCCAAAGTGTACATGTTAAAAAATCTGTTTCATATTCATTGCTTTCTCCACTTTTAAAAGGACGTTGAATGGCTAGACGTATACTCGTCACCATTCGCCCTTCCTCCGTTTTTCTTAATTCTGGATCGCTAGTAAGTCGACCCACAAGTATTGTTTGGTTTAACATAAAATCCCTCCTTGAAATCATTTTACAAAAAATCATCACTGTTTCACAAACTGCAATAAGGAGTCATTTTATTTGGTTCTTGACTGATTTATGAAAAAAACCGAAAAAAAAAGAAGACATCATCGTAATAAGTCTTCATTTTTTATCGTTTTTTGAAAATTCGTCGATTATTGAATAAAATTAAAATTTGAATTCAACGTCTTGACGTTTCTTTTCTTCTGCTTCAAAATAAGCTTTCTTTTCCATCTTGATTGCATTTGCTACGATGCTTTGTGGGAAAGTAACAATAATCGTATTGATTTGTGTTACATTCGCATTATAAAGACGTCTCGCTGCTTGAAGATGTTCTTCAGTATTGGCAACTGCAGATTGCAAATCTTGGAAAACAGTATTGGCTTTTAAGTCAGGATACTTTTCGACAACAACATTAATTCCAGATGCAACTTGATTTAATTGTGACATGAATTCTTCTTTGTCTTTTACGGTTGCATTTTGAGGGATACCAGAACGCCATTTAACAACTTTTTCAAGTGTTTCAGATTCATGTTTTGCATATCCTTTTGTTGTTTCAAGCATTTTCGTAAGCATATCAAATCTTTTTGTTAACGCTACGTCGATACCTGATTCAGCTTCGTTTACTTTTAGTTCAAGTTGACGAAGTTTGTTCATTGTGCCAATATACCAAAGGCCGATTAAAACAACTGCAAGTACTAATACAATGATAATTGTGCTAGTAGTAGATAAAAATACCATAAATAATCCTCCTATATATTTTATTTTTTAAATAAACGATTGTTCAGTTTCATCGCTGATATAACATCTTTGATGACAAGTAAATCTTGTTTAAATTCTTCAACAAGCGAATTATCAATCTCACGATACATCTTTAACTCAAAAGTATCTTTGTTATTGTTAATCGCTATATACAATACATCACCAGTGAAAGATAATCCGATACGTCCAGGGTTTCTTTCTTCTAGATGAATAATCGCCTCAATAATGTCAGGGGTTAATACATAAAAAGCACTAAGCTCATCTGTTGTGAAGGTTCTAAACTTTTTATTAAACTGAATCGATTCAAGTTGTACTTTTTTGAATCCCCGATTAGAAAGTGGTGAACCTGCTTCTAAAACTTGTAAATAGCCATCAAATTCTTTGTTAAAAGAAAATTTAAATACACGGCCAACAAAGTAAGGGACATAATAGGTTCTTGTTCCGTTTTTCGTATGTTCAACATGTCTTTCTTCAAGTCTAACATCACTTGAAATGAATTTTACATCTTCGAGAACACCAGAAATATAGTCTTCAGAATAAAAGCGATCTGCTCTTTTTAGAAATTCAGTGCCATAAACCTCATATTCCGATAATCCTTGATATGGGTTATAGACTGTTCCAGGCATTAACTCTTTAAACATATTGACTAAGACTTCGTCTTTGAAGCGATTCGATAGTTTTTTAAAATCTGTCGTCGCTTTCATGGCAATAACGAATCCAACAAATAGTGCGACGAATCCTACGTACATCACTGCGGAATTTTGTAATGCGAATGCGATAATCCCACCGACACCTACAACAATCCATCCGATGATACTTAATTTCTCGATTTGTTTTTTCTTAATATTAAATTGATTAAAATCATTTTGCAAGAAAATCACCTCTACATTACATTATACACTATAATAACTAAAAATAATCACTTTTTTATTTAAACATTCGACAAGCCTTCACAGCTTTTTTCCAACCGGAATACAAATCTTTTCGACACTTATCAGAAATCATTGGTTTATAGACTTTATCGACTCCCCATAACGATTTAATCGACTCAATTGTCCAATATTTTACAGCAAGTCCAGCAAGGTACGCAGCACCGAGAGCCGTCGTCTCACTTGTAACTGGTTTATCGATATAAGTATCTAAAATATCGCTTTGGAATTGCATTAAAAAGTCATTTTCTGATGCCCCACCATCGACTCTTAATCGATTGAGTTTAATCTTTGATTCTTTCTCCATTACAGACAATACATCCTTCGTTTGATAGGCAATAGATTCAAGCGTTGCACGGATGATATGCTCTCTCTTGGTACCTCTGGTGATACCAAACATCGCACCTCTTGCATCTTGATCCCAATAAGGTGTACCTAGCCCAACAAATGCAGGTACAAAGTAAACACCTAAATTTGAATTACATGATTTGGCATAGGTTTCTGACTCGAATGATTTATAAATTAGTTGTACGCCATCCCTTAACCATTGAATGGCTGATCCTGCAACGAAAATCGAGCCTTCCAGTGCATATTGTACTTTACCATCGATTCCCCATGCAATAGTGGTTAGAAGACCGTTATTGCTAAGTATAGGTTGCTCACCAGTATTCATCAACATGAAGCAGCCTGTGCCATAGGTATTCTTTACATCTCCAGGCTTAAAGCAAGTTTGTCCAAAAAGAGCGGCTTGTTGATCCCCTGCTATTCCTGCAATCGGAACTTCATGATTAAAGAAAACAGATTTGGATGTCATACCAAAGATTGAAGATGATGGCTTCACGGTTGGTAAGATAGACTTAGGAATATTAAGTATATTCAGTAATTCATCATCCCATTTTAAATCAAAAATATTATAAATTAATGTTCTTGAAGCATTTGAATAATCTGTTACATGCTGTTTTCCGTTCGTTAAATTCCATACAATCCATGTATCGATGGTTCCAAATAAAAGGTCTCCAGAATTAGCGAGTTCTCTTGCACCTTTTACATGATCGAGTATCCATTTAATTTTTGTTCCAGAAAAATAAGGATCAATCAAAAGCCCAGTTTTTTCTTTAAATACTTTTGCATACCCTTTACCAACTAATTCATCACAGATATCACTTGTTTGCTTACTTTGCCAAACAATAGCTTGGTAGACTGGTTTTCCAGTGTTTTTATTCCATAAAACAGTAGTTTCACGTTGATTTGTGATTCCGATTCCAGCGATTTGATTCACATTAATTTTCGCTTTCATTAACGATTCACTAATACATAAGGTCACAGATTCCCAAATTTCAATTGGATCGTGTAATACATATCCTGGTTCAGGAAAATATTGAGCAAACTCATGTTGACTTTGTGCAACGATTTCTCCTTGCTTATTAAAGATAAGCGCTCTTGAAGAAGTTGTGCCTTGATCAATTGATAAAATAAATTTTTCCAAAGTAAAATCACCTCTTCATTATTATAACAAATAGTATTTTAAATTAAAATGGTTAGTGTTATAATAAATTTAAGTATTTAAGGATGTGAAAAAATGAGAAAAGTTGTATTAAAAGATTCAAGAAGTAATCCTATACATATTTATGTTTATGAACCTACAGAGAAGATAAAAGGAATCGTTCATATTATTCATGGCGCAAGTGAGCATTTCGCTCGTTATGGATTATTTGCAGAATATTTAAATCAATCTGGATACCTTGTCATCGGATGCGATATGCTTGGTCATGGATTATCTACTGAAACGACTGATTATGTCCATTTTGCTGATAAAGAAGGTAGTAAAATAGGGTTTGAGTCTATTTTACTTGTGAAAGATTATATTTTAGAACATTATAAAGATTTACCTGTTTATATTATGGGGCATTCCATGGGTTCATTTCTAGCAAGAAAAATGCTAATCGAATACCCAGACATTTATAAAAAAGGCATTATATCTGGTACTGCTTATGTACCAGGTGTTGTGACTACTTTTGGTATCTTATTAACAGGAACAATTGGTCTTTTCAAAGGAAAAAAATATGTTTCTGAATTTGTTCAAAATATGGCAATTGATGCAAATCCAGCGAAAATGAAAAAAGATGGTATTATTGGTGATTTTAAAGAAGCTTGGTTAACCAAGGATGAGACGATTCAACAATATTATCACCACTCTGCAATGTGCGGACAACCTTTTACAGTTACGGCAAATATGAACCTCTTTGAATGGTTAGCATTTGTGAATTCCAAGTCCAATATAAGGAAAGCTAAAAAAGAGACTCCACTCTTCTTTGTTTCAGGAAAAAATGATCCACTTAGTAATTACGGGGATACCGTTATTCAACTTGTCTCAATTTATAAAAAGCTAGGATTCAAATCTATTCAGTATAAACTTTATGAAAATGATCGACATGAAATCTTAAATGAAACTGATCATGATGTTGTGTTTAAAGATTTACTAGATTTCCTAAACAAATAACAAAAAGAAAAAGCTCTCGCGAGCTTTTTTTTATGGTTTCATCCTTTTTAGTTCTTCAATTACTTTTGGAATTACTTTCGATGCATCTCCAACAATTCCTAAATCAGATACTTCGAATATTGGTGCATTTGGATTTTTATTGATAGAAACAATATATCCAGAGTTTTCCATACCACTCACGTGTTGAATAGCTCCTGAGATTCCGCAAGCAAAATAAAGGTCTGGACGAACTGTTTTTCCAGTTTGTCCGACTTGTTGGTCTTTATCAAGCCAGCCTGTGTCAATCACTGCTCTTGTACCAGATACTTCTCCACCTAACAAAGATGCAAGTTCATAGATATATTTCATATTGTCTTTATTTCCAATTCCACGTCCAGCTGACACTAATACATTTGCATCTTCAATCGGTTTCTTTTCTTTTTTTGAGTAGGATATCCCAATGATTTGAGTTTGAATATCGTTTTCACTAAGTTCTGCATCAAATAGGATGACTTCACCCTTATAATTTAAGTCTTCTACAGGTGGAATCATTACTCCTGGACGAACCGTAGACATTTGTGGACGATGATTAGGACAAACGATTGTTGCCATTAAATTTCCACCGAATGCTGGTCTGGTCATTAAAAGACCACCTGTTTCTGGATCAATATCCAAAGAAGTGCAATCTGCCGTGAGTCCTGTATGAATTCTTGAAGATACTCTAGGCGCTAAATCTCTACCTAGCGCAGTAGCACCGACAAGAACAATTTCAGGATCATCAAATTTAATCACTTTTGAAAGAGCTAAAGTATAGGTTTCATTTCGATAATAACGTAAGATCTCATGGTCAACAACATAGACTTTATCTACAGCTTGATGAACAAGATCTTCCGCAAACGCTGTAACACCTTCTCCAATCACTACACAAGCTAGATAGGTGTTTCTTTTATTCGCTAATTCTTTTCCAATACCAAGGAGTTCAATCGATACCTTGGCAATTTCTAAATCTTTTTGTTCGATGTACACTAATACACCTGATTGATTATGATTATCCATGGTTCCTCCTATAGTATATACAATTCTTTTAATTTATCAACGATTACTTTTGCAGCTTCATTTGCATCCACATCAAAGACTTTTCCAGCTGTTTTTGCACCTTTTGTAAAGGATTTTTTTACCTTTGTTGGGGATCCTTTTAAACCTAAATCTTCATCTTTAATATCTAAATCAGCCGCCGTCATTGTTTTAATTTTATCACTTGCAAACGCACTGTAGATATTGCCTACTCTCATATATCTTGGTTCATTGATTTCTTTGAGTACAGTAAATAAACAAGGTGTTTTCACTTCACAAATATAATAGCCATCTTCGAACATTCTTTTTACTTGAAAAACGTCATTACCATAGTTAATCTCACTAACATAAGCAACGCTTGGGATGCCTAGATGTTCAGCAATTTGAGGGCCAACTTGCGCAGTATCACCATCAATAGCTTGTCTACCGGCAATAATTAAATCTGGAGCAATCTTTTCAATAGCTTTAGCAAGAGCAAGAGAAGTCGCCCAAGTATCTGATCCTGCAAATAAACGATCCGTCAAAAGCACAGCTTCATCAACGCCCATCGCAATCGCTTCGCGAAGAGCACTTTCTGCTTGTAATGGCCCCATCGTTAAAGCGATAACTTCTGCGCCAATTTCATCTTTTAATTTGAGTGCTGCTTCTAATCCGCTTAAGTCATCTGGATTAATAATTGATTGTACACCTTCACGAATCATGACTCCTGTTTGAGGGTCAATACGAACCTCTTTAGTATTGGGTACTTGTTTCATACATACGACAATTTTCATAGTTACACCTACTTTAACACTGAAGCTGCAATGACCATACGTTGCACTTCAGATGTCCCTTCATAGATTTCAGTTATTTTTGCATCTCTCATCATACGTTCTACTGGATACTCTCTTGTATAACCATATCCTCCATGAAGTTGAACTGCTTTCGTTGTCACTTCCATAGCAACTTCAGATGCATAAAGTTTTGCCATTGCAGCTTCACTGCTATAAGAAAGATTGTGATCTTTATTATAAGCTGCACGGTAAGTTAATAACTTTGCAGCTTCAATCTTTGTTGCTAAATCCGCAATGACAAATTGCGTATTTTGAAACTCTGCAATTGGACGAGAGAATTGTTTTCTTTCTTTGGTATATTTGATTGTTTCTTCTAAAGCACCTTCAGCAATTCCTAGAGCTTGTGCAGCAATACCAATTCGACCGCCATCGAGTGTTTTCATCGCAATTTTAAATCCATATCCTACTTTACCGAGGATATTTGCTTTTGGTACTCGAACGTTTTCAAAAATCAATTCGCATGTTGAAGAACCTCGAATACCTAGCTTCTTTTCTTTCGGTCCCACACTAAATCCTGGCATATCTTTTTCCAGAATAAAAGCGGTGATCCCTCTTGTGCCTTGAAGTTTGTCAGTCATAGCCATGACGATATAGATATCTGCGTACCCAGCATTTGTAATAAAGATTTTCGACCCATTGATAATGTAGTCATCCCCATCAGGCACTGCAATCGTTTCTTGTCTTGATGCATCGGTTCCTGCATTCGGTTCAGTTAAGGCAAACGCTCCTAGTTTTTCCCCTTTTGCAAGTGGAACAAGGTATTTCATTTTTTGATCTTCTGTACCAAATTCATAAATTGGTGAGGAAGCTAAACTAGTATGCGCAGATAAGATAACTCCGGTTGTTGCACATTTTTTTGATAATGTTTCAACAGCAATTATATAACCCAGCGTATCGCCACCTTCTCCACCGTATTTTTCTGGAAAAGGGATTCCAAGCATTCCTGCTGTTTTCATTTTTTGAACTGTTTCAACAGGGAAACGTTCTTCCTCATCGATTTCTTTTGCTAAAGGACCGACTTCCTTGTTTGCAAACTCTTCTAACATTTGAGCAAGTAATTTATGCTCATTTTGTAAACAGAAATCCATTATTTCACCTCGTTTTTTGTTTTCGGTGGTTTGACGAGAGCAAATCCATCAAGCACCATTTCATTTCGTTGATTAAAGCAACGAGTACTAAGTTTTACTTTCTTGTTATCAATGATTTCGACTACTTCGACTTTAGCAGTAATCGTATCATTAAAATAAACAGGCGCTGTAAAACGACATTCTTGAGACAAGTAAATTGATCCCATACCAGGAAGTTCCATTCCAAGTAATCTGGAAATTAATCCAGCGGTTAACATTCCATGAACAATACGACCGTTAAAAATAGTTGTTTTCGCATATTCTTGATCTAAATGTTGTGGATTAAAATCACCGGTAATTCCAGCGTACAAATAACAATCTGTCTCTGTAATTGTCTTTGATACTTGTGCAGAATCACCAATCTTAATTTCATCAATAGTTCTTTGCATATTATCCTCCATTCTCTTCATGTAATATGAACTTTTATTCACCTTTATAATAGTCCTTTTTTGTGCATTTTTCAAGCATTTTTATAAACTATTTTTTTTCGTAAAATATTAGGTGAATATTTATTCATGTAAATCCCTTATTATTTTGGATTAATTATCTCTGTTTCTGGCGATATTTTATGTTTCGCAATGTGGACATTCCTTTAAAATAAAAAGACGATTCAATCGTCTTAAATATACTTCATGATCGATTCATATCTGTTCTCTCCAACAACAATATGATCAACAACTTTTATTTGTAAAAGATCACCGATTTCAATAAATCTTTTTGTGACTTCAATGTCTGCTCTCGATGGCGTTGGGTCTCCAGATGGATGATTATGAATTAATATAATTGTATACGCTGAATATTTTACTGCGTATTTAAAGACTTCTCTTGGATGAATCAGCGATTGATTTAATGAACCAACAAACACTTGTTTCTTCGTAATTACATTCGATTTGAGATCTAAGAAGATACAATATAAGGTTTCTTGTTTATAGCCGATAAACTCTTGTTCGAATAGATGAAACACATCCTTTCCTGTCGTAATTTTCACTTTTTCATTTTCCATTCGATGAATTCTTTTTCCCAGTTCTATCGCAGCTAAAATCGTTGTTGCTTTCGCTTTCCCAATACCTTTGATTTTTGACAGTTCCTGGATGGTGATATCTTTTAAATCTTGAAGGGAAGAAAGAGAAGAGATAAGAACATTCGAAAGTTCGATGACCGAATATTGTTTTGATCCTGTTCGAAATAAAATAGCGATAACTTCAGCAAGACTTAGTGAAGAAACTCCTTCGGAAACCAATCTCTCTCTTGGTCGTTCTTCAGCTTTTAGGTCTTTTAGTTTATTCATAAAAAAACACTCCTTTGCTTGATAATACGCAACAAGGAGTGTATTTCTTTATAAATGATAATGCTTTAGATAAGCTCTTGCCTCAGAGATGAAATAAAGTGATCCTGTAATGAGTAATATCTCATCATTCTTTAAGACGCGCAATGAATCAATTGCCTCTTTGAAATCGTGATGAAGATATTTATGCGGATGGTGACTTTCGTTCATTAAATCCTCTGCAGCTGCTCTTCGAGGATACTCAATTTCAGTAAAGTGAAATTCACTTACAAAAGAATCAAACAAATTGATTACTTCCTGATGTTCCTTATCTTTCATCATACAGAACAAACATTTGATATGCTTATCAGGATAAATCATTTGAATCGACTTTTTTAAGGCAATCGCGCCACCTGTATTATGGGCACCGTCCAAAATAATTCCTGGCTCGACAATTTCAATTCTTCCTGGCCATTTGGTTTCTTTCAAGCCATTGTAGATTGCTTCATTTGACACATAAAACGATGATGTTTGATTCAAATACTCGATTACTTGGATTGCAAGAAGGGCATTTGTAATCTGGTGTTCACCAGGGAGTTGTAATTCAAAATGGTTACCTTGGTAATCAAATGAGGTTATTTCACCTACATGTTTATTAGATGCTTGTTCTAAAGAAAAAAAAATGCAAAGCGAGTTCTTTTTTTCGGTTTCACTTCTAAACAAAGGTTTTAAACTCTCTTGTTCTACGGTTGTAATGAGTGGAATTCCTTGTTTTACAATACCGAGTTTATTCATCGCAATACTTTCTAAGGTATTGCCCAGTTGTTTCATATGATCAAACGAAATATTAGTAATAACCGATACCATAGGTGTGATGACATTCGTCGCATCAAGTAATCCGCCAAGTCCAACTTCAACAATAGCTAAGTCCACTTGATGATCTCTAAAATATAGAAATGACATTAAAGTTAATATTTCAAAAAAAGTGATCGCGTCTTGGTATTCTTGATAGACTTGATTCCAAAGGACAAGCAACTCATTTGCATAATTCAGAACTTCTTCATCACTGATAAACTCATCGCCAACGCCCATTCGTTCATTAAACTTTACGACGTAAGGAGAGGTATAAATTCCACAGCGATATCCAGCCTGTTTATAGGCATTTTTTAGGTAATTCGCTGTAGAACCTTTACCATTGGTTCCAGCCACATGAATCGACTTAAATTGTCGCTGTGGATGGCCAAGGATTTCACAAGCAATATTCATACGATTTAAGTCGAGCTTATCTCCAAAACGATGAGAATTCTCGATCCATTCTTTCGCTTCATTAAAAGATGTAAACATATTATTTTTTCATTTCCTCTAAGCGTTCTTTCGTCTCATTAAACGCTTTCTGATAGTTTTCGTACTTCGTCTTTTCTTCTTCAATCTTGCTCTCTGGTGCTTTCGATAAGAAGTTTTGATTCGAGAGCATTCCTTTACTACGATTGATTTCCTTTTCTAAACTGAGTAATTCTTTTTCAAGCTTTTCTATTTCTTCTTCTTTATTGACTAGTTTTCCTAAAGGAATAAAGAGGGTAACCTCCCCAAGAATAACTGAAATAACTTGTTCCGTCAAAGAAAACTCTTCCTTGATTTCAAATACTTCTGGATTGATAAACTTATCAATAAATTTCTTGTTTTCTAGTAAGAATTGCTTAACATCTTCACTAGATGTTTTAATATATAAATCGATTGGTTTTGTATAAGAAACATTATAGTCATTTCTTAACGTACGAAGTGATTTAATCATCTCGAAGAAAAAGTCTTTTTGAGTCGCTTCAGGATATACATTTTTGGCAATTTCTGGCCAACTTGATACCATAATAGAGACTTCAGAGTGTGGCAACATTTGATAGATTTCTTCGGTAACAAATGGCATAAATGGATGTAATAATTTGATAATTCCCTTTAAAACGAATAAGAGTACGGCTTTTGTTTTCTTTTCTGTTTGAGATAATTTTGCCATTTCAATATACCATGAAGCAAAATCATTCCATGTAAAGTTATAGATGACTTTTGCGGCTTCAGTGAAATCAAAACTGTCAAAATAACGATCACTTTCTTGAATCATATCATTATAGCGATTAATAATCCATTTATCCGCAAAATCAAAGCCTTCATAGTCTAAATGGATTTCTTCTTCTAGCATGTCGCTTGTATTCATGAGGACATATCTCGAAATATTCCAAAGTTTGTTGATGAAGTTCCAACTAGATTCTACTTTTTCAACTTCGTAACGAAGATCAAGACCAGGACTTGAATTGGTTGAGATAAAGTAACGGAGTGAGTCTGCACCATATTGTTCGATTACTTCAATCGGATCCACACCATTTCCAAGTGATTTTGACATCTTTCTACCTTCTTTGTCACGAATCAATCCATGAATTAAACAATGTTCAAATGGACTTTTTTCTGTAAAATGGATTCCTTGAAAAATCATTCTAGAAACCCAGAAGAAAATGATATCATACCCTGTTACGAGTACATTTGTTGGGTAAAAACGTTTGAAGTCAGGGGTAACTTCTGGCCATCCTAGCGTTGAAAAAGGCCATAAAGCACTCGAGAACCACGTATCTAAAACGTCCTCATCTTGAACCCATCCTTCTTCTGTTGGTGCAACTTTCCCACAGTAGATTTCATCACCTTTATACCATACAGGAATACGATGTCCCCACCATAATTGTCTTGAAATACACCAATCTTCGATACCTTCCATCCAGTGACTAAATATTTTCTTAAACCTGTCAGGTACAAATTCAACAGTACTTTTTGCTAATGCATCATTTGCAAGAGAATCCATACGTACAAACCATTGTTTTGAAAGCCTTGGTTCAACAATCACGCCAGTTCTTTCGGAATGACCTACATTATGCTTCATCGGTTCTATTTTTACTAATAAACCAAGGGCTTCAATGTCTTTCACAACTTGTTTACGACAAGCAAAACGATCCATCCCTTGATAAACATGGGCTAAATGATTCATCGTTCCATCTTCGTTCATACATAAAGGCATGTCCAAATGATGTCTTTTACCAACTTGAAAGTCGTTTGGATCATGTGCAGGTGTTACTTTTACAACCCCTGATCCAAAAGTCATATCGACATATTCATCCGCAATCACTGGAATGACTGTTTTTGTTGTTGGAATATAGACTTTCTTCCCAATATACTGAAGATATCTTTCATCACTTGGATGTACCATCAATGCGGTATCTCCAAACATCGTTTCAGGACGAGTGGTGGCAACAACTAACCCACCTTCACCTTCTACAAAAGGATAGGTATAATGATAGAACGCTCCATCAATTTCAAAATGTTCAATTTCAATATTTGAAAGTGCAGTTTTTGCTTCTGTATCCCAGTTAATAATTCGTTCGCCTTGATAGATAATCCCTTCATTAAATAACTTAACGAAGACAGTTTTAACCGCTTCACTTAGGCCTTCATCCATTGTAAATCTTTCTCTAGAATAGTCTAGAGAAAGACCTATAGAAGCCCATTGTTCACGAATAAATGCTGCATATTCTTCTTTCCAACTCCATGCAACTTCAAGGTATTTTTCTCTTCCTAAATCATATCTACTGATTCCTGAAGCACGTAGTTTTTGATCAACTTTTGCTTGTGTCGCAATGCCAGCATGATCCATTCCTGGTAAATAAAGTGCATCATATCCTTGCATTCTTTTACGTCGTATAATAATGTCTTGTAACGTTGTATCCCAGGTATGTCCGAGATGTAGTTTACCGGTAACGTTTGGTGGAGGAATCACAATCGTAAATGGTTTTTTAGACATATCTCCACTTTCAAAAAGTTTGTTTTTCAACCAAAAGTCATATTTATTCGATTCAACTTGTTTAAAGTCATATTTCGTGTTCATTTCTTTCATATATTAATATTTCACTCCTTCTACTAATCCTTCTAAATGATTATAATAAGCTTCAATCGCTTGAATGTTATCAATTGCGTGTATTTTTGGCAAATGGAATCGATCAAAATAAGCAAATTCACTCGACTCTTGATCATTCACTCTTAGTGTGGAACCAATCACTTTTCCGACAAAAGAAAAAGCAAACACCTGTGCTTCATCGACTTCTCTCCATCGCATCATCGGATTTACAAATACACCAAGAAACTTTGTTAGTTCAATATCAAGATTCGTTTCTTCCTTGACTTCACGAATCGCACATTCTTCAATCGTTTCATCCAGTTCCATCAATCCCCCAGGTAGTCCCCATAAGCCATTATCTGTTCGGTGTTGTAATAAAACTTCATCAGCTTCATTTGTAATTACGACTGAACAAGCGTTAAGCATAATTTTTGAATTTCCTACTTTAGAGCGAATAAATGCAATATAACTCTCCATATTTCCACCTTCTTCCATAAAAAAAAGCCCTCCTCATAAAGGACGACTTCGCGCGGTACCACCTTTGTTTTAGCCATAGCTAACACTTAATTCCATTAACGTTGGACTGCGTCATAAGTTACTAATATTCACCTATGCTACTTCATGGCGACATTCCAAAATCTTGTTGGTAGACTTGCACCTTCCGTCTACTCTCTTTTTTTCAGAGACTTTGTACTCTTCCACTTCATTGTATTTGATTTGTATTTTACCAAATTTTCTTCATATTGTAAAGACAATTCATGATAATTTTCTATGATAATAACTCCCGAACTTTCGGTTATCTTCATGAATGACAAGGCTAAATGTTCTTTGATTTTGGATACGATTTGATTGTACACATGAAAATGTAAATCATCTCGCCATGAATCAATACTTTTTTCATAGGTCATTAACTTATCGTGGTCATCAAGAAAAAGAATATCGCCTAAAATAATTTTTCCAAATGGAGACAATTTATCGAGATAATAATGGATGAATTCAATCAACTCATCGAGTTCTAAATGCTGAATTCCAAACGTGCATACGATAAAATCATATTTTTGATGCGCTATTTCTTCAGGCATTCCAGATAGAAAATCATGTTCATAATAGGTTCCATTCGGAACTTTTAATTTTGCAATTTCTAGCATATTTTTAGAAAAATCAATACCATCAAGGGTTAATCTAGCTGGCTCCATTTTGGTATATAATTCAGCTGTACCTATACCTAAATCGAGGACTTTAATTTGATCAAGATGTTGATGAGAGGCCATATAATTTGCAATTGAATCTAGGAGATGATGATAATCTGCATAAGGAAAAAATCCTGATTTTTCATAATCAAGTAAAAGAGAATCATAACTCGATGCGCTTTGATTGTAATATTCTTTTAACAAATTAACACTGCCTTTTCGTTATAGAATGGTATCCAAATAGTTTAAAATTTCTTCACGATTTAACTTCGTAACCGAAGAGAAGATAAAATGAGTGTCTTCTTTGGTTAACTGTAACTTCTCAAAAATCCCTTTTAAAGACTTTTGACGTTGGTTGTTTGATAACTTATCCGATTTCGTGAAAACATAAAGAATCTTGATATTTTTGCTTTTTAAATATGAAATCATCAGTAAATCATCCGCTGTTGGAAGATGTCTGATATCAAGAAGTTGAATGACAAGCTTGATTTTAGAACTAGATTCAAAATAGGTTTCTATATACTTTTGAAACTTCACTTTCATCTCTTGACTAACATTCGCATAGCCATAACCAGGAATATCAACAAAATAGAATGAATGGTTAATTCTAAAAAAATTAATCAGCCTCGTTTTTCCCGGGGTTGCGGAAACTCTAGCAAGTTTTGAATGATTAAGAAGCGCATTAATAAAAGATGATTTGCCAACGTTACTTCTGCCAGTTAAGACAATTTCTGGATGGGTATCTGTAGGATATTGCGAAGGATTAACCGCACTTACAACGAATTCTACATTTTTAATAATCATGAGGTTCCTCCTAAAATATTCTTAATACTGCGAGTTTTAGATACAAACTTTCTTCACTACCGAGTAAAGTTGGGTGATCCGGTGATTGAATTCTGAAATCAATCATTTGGACAGTTTTATGTGCATCTTTTGCGCTCTCTTCTAGCATACTAAAA
The DNA here is from genome assembly GCA_050177605.1 of Candidatus Izemoplasmatales bacterium. Classification (GTDB taxonomy): domain Bacteria; phylum Bacillota_I; class Bacilli_A; order Izemoplasmatales; family Hujiaoplasmataceae; genus JAHIVB01. The sequence goes on from JBFXGX010000003.1 coordinate 39,051, forward strand.
AAGAGTGCTGGTGTCAAATGTTGAGAACAGGAAGCGGTAATTAAGATGCCGCCCTTTTCAATCAATTTCATTGCTTGAATATTGATTTCTTTATATCCCCGATACGCATTTTCTAATTTATCTTTATTTTTTGTGAAGGCTGGTGGATCAAGAATCACAACATCATATTTTTTACCTTCAGCAAATTGATTTCTTAAGTAATCAAAAACATTCGCGTTGATTACATCGATATCGAGATTATTTAACTTTGCATTGGCTTTTATTCTTTCACAAGCGGCACTGGATAAATCGACCGCTTCAACATGAGATGCCCCAGCCATTTTGGCATGAAGAGCAAATTGACCAATATGAGAAAAAGAGTCAAGAACGACTTTCCCTTTAGCATATTTTTTTACAAGAAAGTGATTTTCACTTTGATCAAGAAAAGCACCCGTTTTTTGACCGTTTTTGATGTCTATTTGGATTTTTAATCCTTGTTCAACGACAGTTATTTCATCTGGAACAGTTCCATAAAGTACGCCCTTAAACTCAGATAACCCTTCCTTAACTCTAACAGAAACATCACTTCGTTCATAGATGCCAAGTGGACAAAAGATTTGTGTTAGTAACCTGACAAACATTTCTTTTCTCTCTTCGACTCCGAGAGACAATACTTGGATGCTTAAATAGTCTCCATATTTATCGACAATCAAGCCTGGAATAAAATCCGCTTCACCAAAAAAAGCACGATAATGACTAGAAAAACCTAATTCTAGTCGACGTTCATTCGCTTCATTTAAAAGTTTGAAAAAGAGAGCTTCATCGACTTCGATGTTTTCTCTCGTAATCAAACGCACGAAAATTTTTGAATAGGTGTTCAAAAACCCCTTTCCAAGAAATTCACCCTTGCTTGAAAAGACGCTTACAATATCTCCTGAGCGGATTTCGCCTTCAATTTTAAATACTTCATTGTTATACACCCAAGAATGACCCATTAATAATCGGTCTTCTTCATTTTTTTTGAGGATAATTTTCGTCACAGTTTTCACCACCTATTTATGATAGATTGTTTTTGTAAATAATTCTTTTTTAAGACGAATCTTGAGTTCGTCTAAGTCAACAGTACTAAAATTCAATATCGTTTCCATTAATTCATCTAACAAAATCCCTTTTTGATCATAATCAGCAATTAGACCTGTACTATCTTGTGGGCTATTAAATAAATGGATAAATTGACCAATTAATTTTTTCTTTTGAACTTGGAATCTCGCATCATCAAGTGGCGTATCCTTCATCGCTTCAACCATTTCGAGCAATGCACGCGCAAGTTTATCTGGGTATTTTGTTTCAGCATAAAACATGAGGTGGGCATAACTAGTATCCATCGTCACAGAGAAATCAAAACTTTGATTAATGAGTCTCATTTTCAAAAGTTTTTCGGTATATTCACTCGATTTAGAAAAATAATTATCGAGTAACAAAATGTACTTAAATTCTAATATCGCAATTTCTTTTTGGCTCATCCCCATCGTATCGAGTTTTGAAGATAACATTAGTAGACTTGTATGCATATCTTTCTTTTGACTGTGATAAGGAATCACTGGTGTTAAGTCTTCTTTATCAAAAAGCACGGTACACTTTTCGTTGATGTTTTCTTTTACAAGCACTTCAAAGGAATTCACTACTTCAATTGCCTCTTCTGGAAAAAAGTCACCTGAAAGCATTAAATAGGCATTAGATGGCAGATAAAAGAGAAGATATGCTTTCATTAGCTCTTCTTTAGAAATGAGATTAACATCTTCTTTTGTTCCTGCAATATCCGTACGAATCGGATGAGTAAGGTATAGTGACTTCATAGCGTCATAATAAAGGTTTTGTTCAAGTTCATCACTGTACATATCAATTTCGCTTTGAATAATTTTACGCTCTTTTTCGATTTGTTCATCATCAAAGGACGCACCGAAAACAAAAGATAAGAGTAAACGTAGTGGTTCATAGAACTCATCGACTGTATTGAAATAATAGACTGTTTTATTCGTTGTAGTAAAGGCGTTGACAGAAGCCGATAACTCTGAAAACTTCTTCGGAATATCCATACTCGTATTTTCGAATAGCATATGTTCTAGGAAATGCGCTAAACCACTATGAAAAGACCCAAACTCTTCTTGATGCTGATAATGTTGATCAATGGATCCATAATTAATTTGGAGCATCGCTGTTTTTCTAGAAAAATCATTTTTCGGATAAAGATAAATCTTAAATCCTGAAGGAAGTGTATGAACATACATTTCTTCTCTTACATGATTCATTGTAATCTTATTCATCGAGAACGTCACCGCCTTCATAAATATGAATGGTGTCAAGTGTTACCGTCTTCGCGGCCATAATGATATCCTCGAGTTTCATATTTTCTATCTGATTTTTGATTTCGTCATTTCTGTCAGATACACCAAAAAGTTGATAGGAAACAAAATGTCGAGCAATCAGTTGACTTTCGGAGTCAAGAGATTTTTTCATTCTCGATAGATATATCTTTTTTGCAAGGTCTAATTGTTCTTCGAGAATGTTTCCTTGTTTCACGTCTTCTAGAGCAGTTTTAACGAGTTCGACTACTTCTGACTCCTCATGTTGTTTAATGCCTGCAAAAACAAAAAGAACGGATTTTGAGGAGACATACATGCTTGATACATAATAACTCAAGTGGTGTTTTTCTCGAATCGTTTGAAATAAGATTGATTGGTCGCTTTCTCCAAAAATAATATTGAATAAACTCATTGCATAATGGAGTGGATGTTTAGAATGAACGGTTGTACGAAAACCGATGGATAGTTTCGTTTGTGTGATATCGCCTTTTTCAACCACATATTTATTTTGTGGTTCAACCAGTTCATCATCAACAAACGAACCACTGACTTGGTGGCTAGAAAGCGGTAAATACTTTTCAAGTGTAACCATCACAGAAGCGGGATCAATTTGCCCAATAATATAAAGTTCAATATGATCCTCATTCAGTACTTGATGATAATATTCACTAAGTTGAACTGACGTAACAGAATCTAAAGTTGAAAGGTCGCCCTTTGGATTAAATCGATATAATTCTTCAGGAAACATTTGATTTTTAAATAGTTCAAAACTATATTCTTGTTTATCATGATAGATGGCAATCAAATCATCGACAATCAGTCTTTTTTCTTCCTCGACAATACTTTTAAGAAACTTATTATTTCGTGTGAGTGGATGAAGCAAGACACTTGAAAGCAATTTGATTCCTTCATCAAAAAGGGATGTTTCTTCAGGAATGTATTCATCAGCACAAATACTCATATCAAATGAGATAATGCTTTGACTTCCGATTCGTCTCGTTGAACCATTGATTTCCATGCCATAAAGTTCTTCAAGTGCGACACTTAAACGTTTTTTATTCGGGTAATCCTTACTTCCTGCCAAAAGAACCCCTGGAAGCAACGATCTTTTATTAATCGTTTCTGCTTTAAAAGGGGCAATCATTTTGAGCGATATTTGGACAGTTTTAAATTTATTTAAAGGGATAAAAGTAACTTTCATCCCTTTTGATGTTATCAAAGTATGATTCATTTATTCTCCTAAAAAAGGGGGATGTTCACACATCCCATTCATTTCTTTATTATTCAGCTAATTCCAATGCGATTTTCATCATATTGGTAAATGCAGATTGTCTTTCTTCGGCCGTTGTTACTTCATGTGTAACAAGTGAATCTGATACAGTAAGTAAACAAGCTGCCTGTTTACCGAGTACATTGGCATTGTGGAACAATGCGAATGATTCCATTTCTACAGCAATACAACCTTTTTTCTCAAAAATTGTTTGATGAGTGCTTTCACCTTCACGATAGAAAACATCGCTGGAATGAACTCTACCAACAATAAGCGGAATGTGTAGTTTCTTCGCAATCTTTTTAATTTTAGCATTGAGTAAAGGACTCGATTTAAGAACATGTTTTGATTCATTGTTTTGTGCTTTCGCAAAATTAGATTCTGACCAAGCATCTTTCACTAAAATCGTATCGTATAGTTTTAGGTCTGGTGAATAAGCGCCCGCAGAGCCAATACGAATGATTTTCTCGACATCGTAAAAGTTGAATAGTTCATATGAATAGATTCCAATCGATGGCATTCCCATTCCAGAACCCATGACACTGATTTTTCTTCCTTTATATGTTCCAGTATATCCAAACATATTACGAACATTGTTAAACTCAACAACATTTTCTAAAAATGTTTCAGCGATATACTTCGCTCTTAATGGATCTCCTGGCATTAATACAGTTGAAGCAATTTCATTCTTTTCTGCGTTATTATGTGGTGTCGACATGGTTAATTCCTTTCTTGTTTATAAAATTTTTCCAGTGTAGAAGAAACAAATTCATCCTTCACTGTTATAAAGCGATAATTTGTATTCGCTAAAGTAGCTTGATAAGTTGTATAAAGCGGCGAATCAGTATCGATGAAACCAGTAATGAAGAAATCGTCTCCATAGTCAACGCGGATACTTTCTTCAGGAACGCCTGCGTTAAAAGCTTGTTTATAGGCTTCCAAAAAAAGGACTCCCTTACTCAAAACAAGACTCGATGGTTTCAGCACTAGTCGTCTTCCTCTTTTGTCTAGGACCGGAATACATAAATCAATTTCTTGATATTTCGATTGTAAATATTCATATTGATTATTGAGCATCTTTTTTGTTCGTTTATGAAACAATCCTTCTTTCAAAAATCCATAGATGAATGAAAGGATGATCACAAAGGCGATATTGAACACAGTGTAACCAATATCTACCAGATAGAACAAAAATAATACAAGAGGAATATAGAACAGCGAGTTAATCAGTTCAACTTTTAGTTCACTTTGATGAATGGTATCCGTCGTTTGTTTAAAAAGACGCGTTCCTTCATCATTCACTAATAGCCACTTCCTACTTCATTTTTCATTAAAGTAACGCCATTTGAAGTACCAATTCGTGTCGCCCCTGCTTCAACCATTTGATTGAAATCTTCAACAGTGCGAACACCGCCTGCAGCTTTTACTTCTTTGTTAACAGTGTATTTTTTCATTAACTTAACATTTTCAACAGTAGCTCCTGCAGTGCCAAATCCAGTGGATGTTTTAATAAATGTTGCGTTTGATTTGGCCACGATTTTACTCGTTTCGATTATTTCTTCTTCAGTAAGATAACACGTTTCAATAATTACCTTCAGTGTTTTTCCCTTACATGCTTTCGCAACTTGATTGATTTCATCTAAAATATAGTCATAATGGTGGCTCTTCACTTCACTGATATTTAAAACCATATCAATCTCATCTGCACCATTATTGATGGCATCTAGTGTCTCAAATACTTTTGTTTGAACGGTATTAGCGCCTAAAGGGAAGCCAATCACAGTACAAACTAAAACACCTGAATTTTCTAATTGTTCTTTTGCATATGGTACAAAATAGGGATTAATACAGACACTTTTGAATTGAAATTCTTTTGCTTCAGCTAGAAGTTGATCAATCTCTTTCTTTGTGCCAAAGGCTTTTAAATAGGTATGATCGATGTATTCGTTGATTTTCATTTTTTCTCCTTTTGATATTTAAAATATCATTTAAATCCAATCTTTCGTAAATGATTGAACCCTTATAAATTTATTAATAAGTAATATTAATAAGTGCTTCTATTATACTTAAATGAGCCTCATTTGTCAATTTTAAAGAGACGAAAAGCTGGTCGTTAACCAGCTTTGTTTTTTAATTGATTATTGAAGGATATCGTGACATCTGTCACAAAGGTGATCCTCATCTACATGTTTCACAACAGTCCAGCATCTTGCACACGTAACACCTTCGGCAGGAACGACATCAACACTGAGTTCATCGGTCTTGAAAGAACCAAATCCTTCTGTTTTAATTTCGAATTCACTAACGATAAATACTTGAGCAAAATTTAAGTTGACACTTTGTAAAACTTTCAATACTTTATCTTTAGGATAAAGCGTAAGTTTAGCATTCAAACTCTTACCAATGACTTTATTTTCTCTCGCTGTTTCAAGCGCTTTAAGAACAACTTCACGGACTTCCATAAAAGCATCAAATTTCGCTTCGAGTTCAGTATCTTGATAACTTGCTTCAGGGAAATCAAAGAGATAAATATCCTCTTTTTCTTTCTTAGGCATCAGATTGTAAGCTTCACTAGTTGTATGAGGAATGAATGGTGTTAACAATAAGAGTAATGTCATCAAAATATCATAGAAAACTGTTTGAACTTGTCTTCTTGCGAGTGAATCTGCTTTTTCAATATATAAAATGTCTTTTGTAAAATCCATATAGAATGAAGATACAAAATTCACATAGTTATTGACTTTGCGATAGACATCATCAAAACGGAAATCATCCATTGCTTCTTTTGACTCTTTTATGAGATTAGAAGTTTTAACCATTAAGAATTGATTAACTTCCCCAAGATTCTTATATTCAACACGGTTCATTGATTGATCAAAATCAAATAGATTACCTAATAAGAATCTAAAGGTGTTACGAATTTTACGGTAAGATTCAGAAACTTGTTTTAAAAGATCATCCGATAAACGAACATCTGCTTGATAATCTACGCTGGCAACCCATAAACGGAAAATATCTGAGCCAATGGTATTCGCAATTTTATTAGGATCAACAGTGTTGCCTAGTGATTTAGACATTTTTCTTCCTTCACCATCAAGCACAAAACCATGAGATACTAAATTCTTGTAAGGACTTTTCCCGAGCGTTGCGACACCGGTAATTAAACTAGAATTAAACCATCCACGATATTGGTCACTACCTTCTAAGTAGAGATCAGCAGGATACGAATAACCTCTCTCAATTAATGCGCCATGATGACTACTTCCTGAATCAAACCAAACATCCATAATGTCTGTTTCTTTTGTGAATAGTCCATTTGGAGAATCTGGATGCGTAAATCCTGGAGGTAATAATTCCTTCGCAGATAATTTAAACCATGCATTGGTTCCTTCATTTAAGAAGATACTAGCGACATGATTAATTACATCTTTATCGAGGATTGCAGTATTTTTTTCTGTATAAAACGCAGGAATTGGAACACCCCAAGCTCTTTGTCTTGAAATACACCATGACCCACGATCTTTGATCATATTGGATAGTCGTAAATCACCCCAAGAAGGATACCATTTCACTTCTTCAATGGCTTTTAAAATATCATCCTTTAAGATCTCAATTGAAGCAAACCATTGTGGAGTAGCTCTAAAAATGACTGGTTTTTTCGTTCTCCAATCATGAGGATAACTATGATAAATTTCTAGTACTTTTAATAAAGCATTCTTTTCTGTGAGGGCTTTGATAACTTCACCATTACAATCATCGACGAAGAGACCTTCAAAACGTTCTCCCGCTTCTTTCATCATGAACCCTTTTGAATCTACTGGGCAGAAGACATCGAGCCCATATTTTTGGCCAACGATGAAGTCATCTTCACCATGTCCTGGAGCAGTATGGACTAAACCAGTACCGTCTTCAGTTGTGACGTGCTCTCCTAAGATGATTGGCGATACACGATCATAGAGTGGATGAACATAAGTAGCGTTTTCTAACTCCCATCCAAAAACAGTTTGTAATATATCGAATTTTTCAAATCCAAGTAATTCTCTCAGTGCGTCAACTCTCGCTTTTGCGACAACAAATAAACGATCAGTTTCTGTTTTCACTAAGCAATATTCGATTTCAGGACCAGCACAGATGGCAAGATTCGCAGGAATCGTCCAAGGTGTTGTAGTCCAAATTAAGAATTCTGTATTTTTAGGAAATAAGTTATTCGTTGATTTTGAAGGCATCGCAACATAGATGGATGGACTTGTGACATCTTTATACTCAATCTCTGCTTCTGCTAGCGCTGACTCACTAGATGGTGACCAATAAACTGGTTTCAAGCCTTTATAGATAAGCCCTTTTTCAACCATTTCACCAAAGAGTCTAATTTGTGCAGATTCAAATTCTTTTTGTAAGGTTAAATAAGGATGATCCCATTCTCCAAGGATACCTAAACGTTTAAATTGTGAACGTTGTTTATCAACTTGTTCTAAGGCATATTCTTTACATAACTCACGAAAAGCAGGAATGTCCATTTCTTTACGATTGACTTTTTTGTCTTTACTTAGGGCGTTTTCAATCGGTAAACCATGGGTATCCCATCCAGGAATATAAGGTGCTAAGAAGCCATTCATGTTTTTGTATCTTAACACAAAATCTTTTAAGACTTTGTTAAGTGCTGTCCCTGCATGAATACTTCCATTGGCATAAGGAGGACCATCATGCAAAATAAACGTAGGTTTCCCTTCGTTTTTCTTCATCACTTGATTGTATAAGTCTTTCTTCTCCCAAGTTTCTTGTACTCCAGGTTCGTTTTGGCCAAGATTTCCCCTCATTGGAAAATCCGTTTGCGGCATCAATAACGTGTCTTTAAAATTCTTTTCTTCCATCTTAAAACCTCCAAATATAAATAAAAAAAAGTCAATCCAAAAGGACGACTTTGCGCGGTACCACCTTTGTTCTAGCAATGCTAGCACTCAAATATCTTTAACGCAGATATACGAAGTTACTACTGATGTTCATAACTTATCTCCTAGGGGATGTATCCAAAACATAAATCCAAGTTTGCACCTTCCACTTGGTCTCTAAAATTTAGCGGTCTCAATACGTGTCCTATTCAGCGATTTATTGAGTTAATTATAACCTTTTCTTTCTGAATTATCAAGAAATATTTCTGGGTAAACGTTATCCAACCAAACCGATAAGAATTTGGGATACAAACGATAGAATTAAAATACCAATAATTGGTGAGAAATCAATGCTAGAGATTTTTAAAAAACCTCTGAAAATATTTAGATATGGGTCTGTAATGGCTTCTAGAATATGAAAAAATTTAGTATTGATAAGTGGTGTCCAAGAAAGAATAACATCGACTAAGATGATGAAAATATAGATTTGTACAAGGTCAGATAGTGCGAGTATAAGCGCGACAATAATTGAATCCATTATTTCTTTTGATACTCCGCAATAAATCGTTTAAGTGTTGGCCCTGCCAAATCAGATTTTTGTGCCATTAAATAGATTTTATCTTGAATTTTAACGACCTCACCATCGCACGCATATAAAACACCAGATAAAAATAAAAGTACTTCATTCGCTTCACTAATCAAACAATTATCAAAATTAAGCACGATAGGTACACGGTGCATGACTGTTTCAGCGTAGTCATAGATCCCTTTACTGTCAGGGACTCTGTAAAACTTTACGTCCTCAAGATCAATATCACTTGTTTGTACTACCGGTTCTTTTTTAAACAATGCCATTATTCTCCCTCATTTCGAAACAGAATCGATCCAAGTCGAAGATGGGTCGCATGTTCAAGAATTGCGATCTTGTAATCATGAGACATTCCCATCGATAAATACTCACACGGAGCATAGCCGAGTTTTAGGTTGTGGATCGTGTTTTTTAGTTCATACAATCGATGAAACTGTTGATGAATGATGGTGGAGTCTTCAGTGTTCTCTGCCATACCCATCAAGCCTACTACACGTATTTTATCATATTTTTCTAGATTTAAAATAAAATTTGTGACTTCTTCAATTTTTAAACCTGTTTTTGATGACTCACCCGAGATATTGACTTCAACAAAACAGTCCAAAACATCATGTCGTTCCTTTTGAATTGCTTCAGCTAAACTGATTCGGTCTAAACTATGAAGGTAATCAATCAAGTTGATCATTTTTTTAACCTTATTCGTTTGTAAGTGTCCAATAAAATGCCAAGTGACTCGTTGATCATGGATAGCCTCATATTTTTCAAGGAAATCAACAACTTTGTTTTCACCAAAATCTGTAATCTGATGATTTAACAAATCTTTCATCACGCTACTATCCACATATTTCGTCGCAGCCACAATTTTGACTGGCGACACTTCTTTGACTAATTGGTCAAGATCTTTATTGAGCATAAACATCCCTTACTTTCTTAGTTGATTTAAATAGTAAGATAAAAAGCTTGTCAGAACAATATCAACAATACTTAAGAGAATTTGTTCAAAAGTATTCATTGGTACAAAAAGAAAAACAGGTATACTAACGACTAACAAAAAAGCAAAAAATAGAATCAATGTGATTTGTGGTTTTCTTTGATTATTCAAGAATACCAACCTTCCTTCTTAACTCAGCCAATCCCTTTTCCGTTTGATTCGCAAACTTTAACGGCGTAATCGAGATGTAGCCATATTTCATTGCATAGAGATCCGTTCCTTCGACAAACTCAAAAGGTAGGAATTCTCGACGTGATTCGTATTTGGATTCTGATAGTTGATGATAATAATGTTTCGCAGAACGAAATCCTAAATCGGTAATTTGAATTCCCTTCGAATGATGAAATTGTCGAGATACAAAATTGACATTGAGTAAATACTCTGTTGATAGTAAATCATGATCAAAGATATATTCAAGCACTTTATCAAGTTCAGCTTCTGCTGGCTCAAAGTAGTGATAGTCAGCGCTAAAAGCAATCGCTTTTTTCTTTGCTTTCAATGCCTCCATACACGCACCAACTGTTCCAGAATAAATCGTATCAGCGCCAACGTTAAAGCCATCATTGATTCCAGAAACAACTAAATCTGGATTAAAATCCAATGCATATAAAGCGAAAGAAACTGCATCTGCAGGAGTTCCTTCGACGGAAATGATATCCTCCGCGTGTTTGTGAACATGAGCACCATCCCAAAAAACTCTAGAAACAGACGCACCACTTTTGTGATGATGTGGCGCAACTAGTAGGACTTCACCATATTTTTTTAGCTTTTCATATAAAATCTTTATGCCCTCAGCATTATATCCATCATCATTCGTAACTAATATTTTCATTCAGGAAGTACAATCCCATCTTCAAGATTTTCATTAGGTAAGAAGAGTAATAATGTTTTTCCGATTTTTTGAGCAACATCAATTTTACGTCTTTCAAACTCATGCGCTACTTCTGCGATTGTTTGAGGGCAAGTATCTAGCACATTGATTTTACATAACTCATTTTTAAATAAATAATCGTAGACACTTTGGAATACGGCTTGGGTAATCCCTTCTTTTCCAACTTGGAAGACAGGTTTCATTTTTTGTCCAAGACTTCTTAAATAACTTTTTTGTTTTCCTGTTAACATGATTTTTCTCCTTAAAGGTATAGTGGTAATAAGATTGCTAAACTAATTGAATAGTATAACGATAATGTAATTATATCAGAAACCGTCGTAATGAATGGCCCTGATGCAACTGCTGGGTCAATATGTAATTTATCCATGAGTAATGGAATCACAGCACCAAGTAATGTAGAAACAATTAAAGCAATACAGATGGAAGTGGAAGTAACGAGCGCAGTCATTGTTGAAACATATGCAAATAATTCACCAGATCCAATGTAATTCACCCCAATCATCATCACAAAAATCATGATTCCAAGTAATAAACCTTGGGCAATTCCTGTCCCTACTTCACGAAGCAGGTATCTTGTAATGACTTTTCGAGTAATCTCCTTTTTTTGAGTTGACAAGAATCGAATCATTACGGCAAGTGATTGCGTACCGGTATTTCCTGACATATCGAGAATTAAAGGTAAGTAAATCGCTAGTGAAGCTGCGAGAATCTTCGCACCATCACTGCTTGTTAAATGGCCTTCAAAGAAACTAAGAATGATGGAAGTTACCATACTTAGTCCGAGTAAAATAGCGAGCCAAGGTAGTCTTTTCTTTACACCATCGAGTAAGGTTTCTGTTTCGAGGTCAATATCGCTATCACTTAATGCGGCAAACTTTGTATAGTCTTCTGTTTTTGACTCGGAAATGATATCCATCAAGTCATCATGGGTCACAATCCCAACAATATGCAAGTCCTCATCAACAATTGGCATGGCACTATCACCATAGTCTTGCATCATCATTGCGACTTCTTCTTTATCATCATGGGGATGAGCAAAGATGAGTCTCGTTTCCATAATATCTTCAATCAATTCATCAGCCCGTGCAACGATTAGTTGTTTTAACTTTAAATAACCAACTAATTTCTGTTTCTCAACGACATAGATGATAGAAATAAATTCAGTGTCAGATGCTTTTTGAATCATCCGTTTCATCGCATCTTTGACAGTCATTTTCTTCGAAAACTCGATAAAACTATTTGACATTGCGGAACCAATTTCATCTTCTTTATAATCCCATAACCGCTTTAACTCAGCTCTTTTTTTAGGAGAAAGAAGACTGACAATGTCTAAATCCTCTTCTTCGTCATGGAGATATTGAAGTAAGTCTACAGCATCATCACTGTCCATATGGTCAATTATTTTTACAGCTAACTGTAACGGTAAGTTCTTGATAACTTGAATTGAATCCTCATGTTCAAAATGCTCAAAAATACTCGCTGCAAGCGTGATATCAATCAAGGTAAAGATTTGATTTATTTTCGATGGTTCTTCATCAAGAATCGCTCTGGAAATATCATATGGATGATATTCCTCGAGTGATTCCATTAAGTCCTCTTGGTCAAATGGTGTATTAAGGATATCTAATATCTCTTGTTTAAAGTCTCTGTCTTCATCAAAAAGACGATGTTCTTTTTCCATTAGGCACCCTCCTTATAACCATTGACTTAACAAAATGGATGCTAAGCCAAAATAAATTAGTAGCGATATAATATCATTAATTGTTGTGATAAATGGACCCGAAGCTACTGCTGGGTCAACTTTAAATAAATTCATTACTAAAGGAACAAGTGCTCCAGCAAGTGTTGCGACAACAAGCGCAATGGCGATTGAGAGTGCTATGACAGAAGCGAACGGTAAAATTTGTTCAAACGTTTGATGATCTAATAATTTTAAGACAATGACTAAGCCAAATAAGCCAATGGCAATCACAATACCATTGACAACACCAGTTAATAACTCTTTGATAAGATGTTTTGCGACACTTCTTTTCGTATCCAGTTGATTTGTCGCAAATAGACGAATAATCACACCTAAACTTTGTGTTCCTGTATTCCCTGCCATGTTTAAGATGAGTGGCATAAATAGCGCTAGTGTAGGAATTTGAGTTAAAACCCCTTCAAACCCCGATACGATAGAACTTGTAATTAAATTGACAAATAGAAGAATGACCAGCCATGGCATTCTTTTCTTAATTGTCGAAAGAATTGTTTCCTTCTCTTCATCAATATTGATATCGGTAACCCCAGCAAGTCTAGAATAATCGGTATCAGATTCCTTGTTTAAGGCTTCAGTCATATCATCGAAAGATACAATTCCAAGCATCTTAAAATCGTTATCGACGATTGGAAGAAGTAAGAAGTCGTAGTTTTTCATCATTTCAATCGCTTCTTCATTTTTTGCGGAAGGTGTTAAAGCGACGATGTTAGTCGCCATAATTTCTTCGATTGTCAATGTAGGTTGGTTCCCCGAACTGATTAACTCTTTTAAGGAAACTACACCTTCTAGATAGCCAAGCTCAGTCACGTATACATTCACAATATATTCGACATTTGGAGCTTGATCTACCACTTTTTTAATTGCTTGCTTCACAGTATCTGTTTTCTTAATTTCAACATAGGATGTATTCATAAACGAACCGACAACATCATCATCAAAACGAATCAATTCTTTAATGTTAGGTCTTTTTCCTGGATGAATTAGAGAAAGATAGGTTGTTTGGTCTGTCGGGCTCATTTCTTTTAAAATATCCACAATATCATCTGGTTGCATTTCATCAAAAACTTCGGCGATGACTCGTTTTGAAATCGTTAATAGAATCGGCACGATTTCTTCCGCATCTATAATCGAGATAATGTTCGCTAACTGCACTGCAGAAAACAATGAAATGAACTCTTGTTGGTCTGAAGCATCTAAATGAAGGAGCGTCTGAGACAAATCATAGTCATGAAAATCATCAAGTTTTTCTTTTTTTAATTCTAAGGGCAAATCACTATGGAATAATAGCAATATTTCATTTTCGTAGTTCTCAACTTCCAAGTTTTCAAGTGACATGATAATCTCCTCCTTTGATAAAATTCATAAAAAAAGCTTGACTCCCCTTCTCATGAGGAATCAAGCCAAATGACAATTTCGGAAGTGTAGTAGGGTAAGAGTATGGAGTTACTTTTTGAAACGTTCTTTTAACCAAGAAGGGATTTGAATATCTTCTTGTTCTTGAGAACTTTCAGGCATTTCTTTCGTAAACTCTTCTTTTTGTTTCTTTCCTTTTTTACGGTCTTCTTTTTTTGACGTTACTTTACGTTCTTCGAAAATATGATCAATCGATGGTTGTTCAACTTGAGCTGGTTTTGCCTTCTCAATTGTAACTTCTTTGAAAATAGGATCTTCACTGAATCCTGTCGCAATCACTGTTACAATGATTTCATCGTCTAAATCAGAGTTAATCGCCGAACCGTAAATGACACTAATATCGGTAGTCGATGATTTTTGAATTTCTTCAATAATCTCATTGATTTCATAAAGAGATGCATCATACCCCGAGGTAATATTTACAATCGCATCCGTTGCGCCATTGATCGATGTTTCAAGTAATGGACTTCTAATTGCGGCTCTCGCAGCTTCAACAGCACGATTCTCTCCACCAGCAATACCAATTCCCATTAAAGCAGTACCTTTATCTTTCATCACTGTTTTAACATCGGCGAAGTCAACATTGACCACTCCTGGAACAGCAATGATTTCAGTGATACCTTGAACACCTTGGCGTAATACGTTATCTGCTTCTCTAAATGCATCAAGATAAGGTGTATTCTTATCTACGATATAGAGTAATTTATCATTTGGTATCACAATAAGTGTATCAACATATGGTTTTAATTCTTCTAAGCCTTGGAGTGCGACACTCGAACGCTTTCGCCCTTCAAATCCAAATGGTTTCGTGACAATACCAATGGTCAAACAACCCATTTCACGCGAGATTCTTGCGACAACTGGTGCTGCACCAGTCCCAGTGCCTCCGCCCATACCTGCAGTAATAAATACCATATCCGTATCGGCTAATAAATCTCGAATTTCATCTTCAGATTCTAAAGCTGCTTTTCTTCCTACTTCCGGATCAGCTCCAGCGCCAAGTCCTCTTGTAAGTAATTTTCCAAGTTGAAGTCTTATGTCCGCTTTGGACAACTTTAAAACTTGGGCATCTGTATTCATCGCAACGAATTCAACACCTTGAACATCGTTTTCGATCATTCGGTTAATAGCAGAACCTCCGCCTCCACCGATACCAATCACCTTAATATTTGGCTTTTGATTAAATTTATCATTAATGTCAAACATGGTAATCCTCCCAAGTTCATAAATTTCGTTTTCTCTATTATAACATTATACACAAAATCAGTTCATTATTTCAACTACATTTCAAGAAAAGAACATTATTTTGTAGATAATATTGATTTTATAGAATTTAATGTAATCTAGTGGCTACTATCTTGATAGTAAGTATTGAAAAATTCTTTTTTGAAGTCGAGTAATCGATCTTCTTTAATTGCTTCTCTGATTTGTTTCATATGGTTCTTTAAAAAATACAGATTATGATAAGTCACTAAGCGTTGTCCTAACATTTCTTCAGCTTTGAATAAATGTCTGATATAACTCTTCGTATAGGTCTTACATACAGGGCAATCACAATGAGGATCGAGGGGTGTCATATCTCTTTCATAGGTTTTGTTTTTAATAACTACTTTTCCTAGAGAAGTCATTGCACTACCATGTCTTGCGATGCGGGTTGGTAATACACAATCAAACATATCGATTCCATGAATTGCTCCCATCACTAGGTCATCTGGAGAACCTACACCCATCAAATATCGTGGTTTGTCTTTAGGCATAAGCGGATTCAAGAATTCAAGCATTTCATACATTTCTTGTTTGGTCTCTCCAACAGATAATCCACCAATAGAATAGCCAGGAAAATCAATTTTCACAAGTTCTTCGATGGAGTGAGCACGTAAATCTTTAAAAGGTCCTCCCTGTACGATTCCAAATAAGGCTTGGGATTCAGGGAAGGCATGTACTGCTTTTCCTCTTTGAGCCCACCTGATTGTACGATCAACGGACTCTTTCATATACTCATAAGTAGAGTAAAATGGCGGACATTCATCAAAGCTCATAATAATATCTGCGCCTAAGTTATTTTGAATTCGTATTGAATCTTCCGGTGTCATATGTAATTTAGATCCGTTAAGATGATGTCTAAATGTGACGCCTTCTTCCGTGATTTTTCGGATATTAGAAAGTGAAAATACTTGGAATCCACCGGAATCAGTCAAGAGGGCTTGATTCCATTTCATAAATCCTCGAATACCACCATGATCTTTTACAATATCATCTCCTGGTTGAAGCCATAGATGATAGGTATTTCCTAAAATGAGTCCATCACTCACTTCTTTGATTTCATCAACACTTAATGTTTTTACTGTGGCTTGTGTTCCAACAGGCATAAAAATAGGTGTTTCGAAATCTCCGTGAGGAGTGTGTAAAATCCCACATCTTGCGCCAGATTGTTTACAGATGTGAGTAACTTCGAATGAAAAAGCCATTATTATAAAATGGTTCCGTAAACGACACCGCTCACAGCAGCAGCGTTTCCTTCGTCCGTATCAATATGCATTGCAGAAGCAAAGTCATTACGAACACGAATCACTACATCACCAAAGATCGTAGAACGTTCGTCATTCGTAACTTCAACTTGTACTTTTTGTTGGTCTTTCAATCCCCAAGCAACTGCATCTTCTGGTGTAACGTGAATATGTCTTTTCGCAACGATAACGCCTTCAGTGATGTCAATTTCTCCAGCTGGCCCAACAATTTTACATGGAGCGCTGTTTGCTGTATCTCCAGATTCTCTAATCGGAGCGTTAATACCAATACTTCTTGCATCGGTAAGAGATAACTCAACTTGTGTAGATTTTCTAACAGGTCCTAAAATGGAGATGTTTTGAATTTCTTTTTTAGGCCCAACCACTGTGACTCTTTCATTTGCGGCAAATTGTCCTGGTTGAGATAACATTTTTTTAATTGTTAATTGTGCACCTTTCCCAAATAATGTTTCTAAATCTTTTTCGCTTAAATGCACGTGTCTAGCAGATACTTCTACTAATACTTTTCTTTCCATAATTCCTCCTTGATACTCGTATTTAGTCGTGAATATTTTACTACTTTTTCACATTTTTTACAATTCAATTCTTCTTTTAATTGTATTTTTTAAATCATTTGATATAATAGGTACGCAACACGCAGTTCGAAACCATCCTGCGAAATCAAAACTAGGAGGAAATATAATGAATTTTTGGTATTTACTACTATTACTAGTAGTGAACTTTACTTTGCTAGGAGTTTCTTATAAACTTTTTGGCAAAAAAGGTGTTTACGGTTTTATTGTTTTAAGTGTTATTGCAGCGAATATTCAAGTCAATAAAGGCGTCATGTTTACCTTTTTTGGAATCGATATTGAAGCAACGCTTGGTAATGTTATGTTTGGTGGTGTTTTCTTAGCTACAGACCTATTAAATGAGGTCTTTGGAAAGAAGACAGCACAAAGAGCAGTGATGATGTCTATTTACGCCAATGTTTCATTCATCATTGTTATGTTCGTTTCGACATTATTTATTGGTCTCAGTTATAGTAGCGATTATAACAACGCGCTCGAATTATTTTTCGGAATTAATGGAGGCGCTTTAAAAGCTGTGATTGTTGGAAATGTTGTCTATTTCATTTCTCAATCACTTGATGTTCTTGTCTATGATAAAATACGTCAAAAGTTATCTAGTTATCCGCTTCTTTTTATTCGTAACAATGGTTCAACATTGATTTCACAGTTTGTCGATACCGTTCTAGTGAGTTTTGGATTTGCTCTTGTTGGTATCTTTCCATTTGATATCATCGGAGGAATCATCATTTCAACCGTCGCAATCAAATACATTGTCGCTTTACTAGATACTCCATTCTTATACATTATGGCAAAATTAAAACCACTTGATAATGAAAAATAAAAGGCTAAAAGTTAGCCTTTTTTTTCTTAAAATATGAACATTGAATCCCCAAATGAGAAGAATCGGTAGTGATTATCGATGGCTTCTTGATAAGCTTTCATCACAAATGCTTTGGATGAAAACGCACTAACAAGCATCACAAGCGTCGACTTAGGAAGATGAAAATTCGTAATTAAAGCATCGATGGCTTTAAATTCAAATCCAGGATATATAAAAATCGTTGTAGAAGATGCTTCTGCGGTAAACTTCCCATACTTCGCCATATTTGCTTCAAGGGTTCTCGTCGAAGTTGTGCCAACAGAAATGATTCTTCTTTTTTCTTTTTTGGCAAGATTTAATTTTTCAGCAGTTTGTTCAGTAATCACATAATATTCTTCATGCATTTGATGTTTAGTAACATCCTCTACACTGACTGGTCGAAATGTACCAAGTCCAACATGGAGTGTGATAGTTTCAACCTCTACACCTTTAGTTCTAATTTTATCAAGCAATTCTGTTGTAAAATGAAGCCCTGCAGTCGGTGCCGCAGCACTCCCTAAAACTTTGGAGTATACTGTCTGATAACGATCTTTTTCCTTAAGTTTTTCATGAATATAAGGGGGAAGTGGCATTTCACCGAGTTGATCAAGAATCTCAATAAAAATACCATCAAAGATCATTTCAAAATGTTTGATGCCCTCTTCAAGCTCCTTGACACATCTAGCTTTAAGAAGATGATTTCCAAATGAAACGATGTCGCCAACTTTGATACGCCTCGAAGGTTTACAAAGTGTTTCCCAAATATGATTCCCTAAATCCCTTAAAAGCAATACTTCTATCTTAGCTTTTGTCGATATCTTTTCACCAATTAATCTAGCAGGATATACTTTGGTATCATTTAGTACTAATATATCGCCTGGAGCTAAATATTGAATGATGTCAGAAAAGTGATGATGTGAAATGGTTTCGTTGGTTTTATCGCAAACAAGCAATTTCGAATCAGATCTTTTTTCTAGTGGTGTCTGTGCTATTAATTCCTCAGGTAAATTGTAATCAAAATCATCTGTTTTCATGATCAAATATCGTTCCTTGGTAACCTTTTTTTAGGTGCTTATAAGCTTTTTCAGTCACCACTCTACCTCGTGGTGTGCGGTTGATAAAACCTTTTTGAATTAAGAATGGTTCATAGACATCTTCTAAAGTTTGAGGATCCTCGCTAATTGAGGTTGCGATGGTCTCAAGTCCTACCGGTCCACCGTGATATTTTTCAATGATACCGAGTAAATATTCACGATCTTTTCGATCCAAACCTTCATCATCAATTTTAAGTTTATCTAATGCTGTTTTTGTTATATCAAGGGTAATCGTTCCATCACCTAAAATATCTGCAAAATCGCGAACACGACGAAATAAACGATTGACGATTCTCGGTGTTCCACGACTACGCTTCGCAAGTTCAGTTAAAGCTTCCAACTCTGCAGGATATTCATAGATAGACGCGGTTCTTCTACAAATTGTTTCTAAATCTTGTAAATCATAAAACTCAAGTTTATGAACGATCCCAAATCGGTCTCTTAACGGGCCAGTTAAATCACCAAATCTGGTAGTGGCCCCAATCAAGGTAAATGGCGGTAAATCGACGCGAATTGACTTTGCACTAGCGTCTTTTCCAACAACGATATCAATGACAAAATCTTCCATCGATGAATACAGTATTTCTTCAACGATTTTTGGAAGCCGATGAATTTCATCGATAAATAAAACATCCCCTGGTTCAAGCGATGTTAAAATCGCTGCAAGATCTCCTGTGCGCTCTACTGTTGGTCCTGAAACAATTTTAATGTTCACGCCAAGTTCATTTGCGATAACTTGAGCAAGGGTTGTCTTCCCTAAACCTGGTGGGCCATATAAAAGGACATGATCTAGCGATTCATTTCGTTTTTTTGCAGCTTCTACTGCAACTTGAATCATTTCCTTTACATTTTGTTGGCCAATGTATTCACGAAAAATGCGCGGACGTAGTGTCGCTTCAAGTTCATCATCGATTAGTAAATTATTGGCAATAACTCGGTTGTCCATATCATAACACCTCACAACTATTATACCTTATTTTCAACTAATTTCATTCTACAAATTTATGTTCTTCAGTTGAATATTTATAATATCTATATTATAATGGACTTAAAGTAGATTATAGGAGGTGGAAATATGGCAAAACAAAGCGATATCATCAAAGTTACGATAGATTCCTATGAGTCAATTAAACGTGATTCTGATACAGCCATAGCCTCACTCAATGATCAACTTTCATCCTTACTTGAAGAAAAAAAACAACGATTAACTGAACTTGAAAAAGAATATGAACAAGTAGAACAAAATCATTTAGATCGATTTATACAAGTCGAAAATGATTATAATATCCTTGTCGAAGAGATCAAAAGAAAATACATCGGAGACTTTGAAACACTCGATATAGAATATAAAGAATTAACAGATGTTATCGAATCAAAATCGTCCGATGAAATGGAAAAATATCAAAGCGTTTTATCTGAATATCAAGCTCAAAAAGATGAAGCTTACCAACGTTTTTTATCTTTAATCAATGAGTCCAATCAAATGATAGATGATGAGATGAAAGTTCATACTGAATTCATCCAAAAAGAGGAACAAAAATATCTCTCTGAGGCTTTTAACTATCAATCAATGCAGTCAAAACAGTCTGATGATTTGTTATGGTCAATCGAGCAATCCAAAAATGCACTCTTAGAACTATCGAGTGACTTACGAGAAAAGACATCAAATCAAGTTTCCTTTATGAACGAGAATGTTTTTTCTACATTAACTAGTTTACGACAAACAAAACATAAAATATCTGCCCTATTTAAGAGTACGACCGATATCTATTCAAAACAAAAAGAGAAAATTGAGGCTTTATCACATCAACGTCAAAAACCTCATTCTTTAATCAATCAAACGGTGATTCGTCAGTTTGTCAAACAAATTCGAGAAGTGAATCAAAAGAAAGAAGAATTCTCCAAGTTGATTTCAAAAGAATTAATTGATTCAAAGAAGATTATTGGCGGAAGAATTCTCGAGGCAAATGAAAATAACGATAAAAATTTACTAGAAAAATACATTCTTCAATATGAAATGATTGAAAGCAAAGCTGACTACCTTTTGAAACGTAATCAGTCGATGGCTGACCTCCTCATTTCGAAATATCAAGCTGAGATCAAGAAAATAAAAATTGATTCTTTTAAACGTGTTGAGGAAATTCGACTTGCTTATTATATGCCAACGATGTTTTTCCAAAACAGTATTATTCTTTATTCAAACTTCTCTTTCTACGTAAATGAATCCTTTGATGAACTCGATAACCTGTTATCCGACTTAATCTTGTTTAATCAGAAATATCTTGATGCAAAAATGGAATATGTTGTCGGCGATTCCAAACTACTTGAGGATTATAAAATTAATCTAATGGTCCAAATTAATAATGTCTGTAATTCACTCACTGACTATATCACTCAAATTGATAACTACAGCAAAGAAATTATTACACTTGAATCCAGAAATCAACTTGAAATTGCGGAAGTTAAAAAAAGGATTGAAAATGCAGATATTGAAGGTGACTATTTAAAATTTGAGTTATCTTTAGAAAAAGATCATTTCTTTGTCGATCATCAACACGAATCCAATCTTAAGATGATTTCCTTAGAGAAACAACGTGAAGCATCATTAATTAAAATTCAGCGAGAAATTGCTCTTGCAAGACAAAATGATGCCTTAAGTAAAGTCAAAACTGCTTATCTAAAAGAGATTGCAAAACTTGAAGAAGCCTCTCATCAAGATGCCTACTTTAAGGATTTTGCATTTGCGAGAACAAGATACGAATATGCTAAGCAACAAAATGACCTTACCTTCGAAATAAGTAAGGAGACCGCTGAGGCAGTCCATCAACGAGAATTATATTTATTTGCCAAACGTTTTGAAACCGAAGAAAACGTCTTTTATGCCAGTCGTTCAAGAGGAAGTAGCGCAGTTATTTCCTTTGTTCATCACGCTCAACGGATGATCGACATGAATCAAGCTGAGTCAAACTATATTATTTCACAGATTGATTCATTACAATCTCCTCGAACATACGTTTATTACTTAGAAAATACACGCACTCGATTAATCGAACATTTCAATCTTGAGTTTGAACAAAAAATCAAAATTAACCGTAAAGCACTAACGTTAATTCATCATCAATTTTACCGTGTATCGAAAGCAATTCAAGAAGCTTTTTCACTTTCTAGAAATGACTTATCCAAGAAACTTCTTCTTCTGGTGGCTGAAAATGCCGATGTGATTACAAGCCAGTTAGTATCCAAGGATTTGTATCTATACGATCGAATGAAGATGTCATCATTAATTTCTGAATTACTCGAAGATTTATTTATCGATAACCATCAATTAGGTCAGATGAAACAAATTGAAAAGTGGATCAATGTTTATTTAGAAAAAGACATTATTAACTCCAAAGAAATGTTACAATCGATGGTAAAAAAATCTCCAAAAAAACTTGTCCGTCCTGTGAAAGATTACTTAACCTTGTCGATACTACAACTCGATGAGTTAAATCTAAATATTAAGAACTTGCTCGATGAAATTGAGAAGTCCATGCTAGAAAAAGATGTGGCTATCATTGAAAATGCCGAAATGAAAGCAAACAAAACGAAAAATCTAGTGAATCAGGAATACGATCGATTGATCTATCTTGCAGATAAACAAGATGAGATGCGAAAACTTCAGTCGGCGCAACTAGTCCATGACACTTTGGAAATTGATTATGTCTTTAAAACAAAGGTCAAAGAAATCAATAGTATCTACGAAAAATCAGTGAAATCCGAAGAAGCAAAGCTCTTCTTTATCAAAGAGAATATAATTACCTTAATGAAGGAAGCAAAAAAGGCACATCAAAAAGCCTTGCGTAAGCTCGAGAAAGCATACATTGACGAACAAATGGATATTGATTTAAAACTGAGAGAGCATGAAAAGGCCCATGATGCGATTATTAAAGTACTTAACACGACCTATTTAAGTGATATCTCTTATATCGATAGTTTACAAAAGGAACAAGCGAAATTACTCGAGTCCACAATGGCAAAACTTGATGAGTCCGCTATCCAAATTCCTTTACAATATGAAATGGAAATGAAAGCTCTAAAGCTAAAAAAAGATGAGTTAGTAGAAACAAAACAACTTGCATTACTTGATGAATATACTCACATTGAAGAAAAGAAATTTG
Source organism: Candidatus Izemoplasmatales bacterium (assembly GCA_050177605.1). Taxonomy (GTDB): domain Bacteria; phylum Bacillota_I; class Bacilli_A; order Izemoplasmatales; family Hujiaoplasmataceae; genus JAHIVB01. The sequence goes on from JBFXGX010000003.1 coordinate 62,388, forward strand.
TTTCGCTTCCTAATTACAAATCTGAAATTGAACATATCAAGGAACGTTTACCTGAAGACTATTTGTCATTATACAAAAAAATAACCGAAGCTGAAGATACTTTCTTAAATCAATACTTAACGATTAATCAAGATTATCAAGCCGATTTTGATGCTTATATTCAGTCAAAGAAAGAAAAATCATTTTCACCAACTTATGAAAATGTGTTTTATCAGCCTTTTGAGTCTTTTGAAAAAATATCAACCAATATGTTAACGAAGAACAAGCAAGTTTATGATGATACACTATTTAAAGTAAAAGCAGCGAAAGAACAAATAACTACTGAAGAAAATAATTTTAAAGAGAAACAAAATCGAATCATCAACGATTAGAAAGGAGTCATGATGGCCAAAAAACAAGACAGTCTTCAAACTGATTTTGATAATATCACATCCTATAAAGACGAAAATCAAACAGCGCTAGATAAAGAGTTAAAATTGTATGAAGACTTCTTCCAAAAAGTCAACCATCATGCGCAAACTCATCGTCAAATTACGATGAATCAACTTTCTGAAATTGAAGAAAGACTTCATCATTTAAGAACAGAAGCGATTGAAATCAAAAATCAGTTGTTTTATCATGATGAATATACGATTGTAGATCGCCAACAAATGATTTCCGATACTGAAAAACGTGTAGGTGATGAGAATCGGTCTTTTTATAATAGTCAATTTGAAGATAAGAAAGAAATGCTTGATACCATTGATTATTTGAACAAAGCTTTATTTCAAACAAAATCCAACTTTTTTGAAGAATATGAATTACATTATCTTCAAACGATTCTAGGACACGATGAATTTTATGAGTATTTTATGCAAGCCGCTTCTTCTTTCCAACAAGTGCTTGAATCGCATCAAAAAGAGATTGTGACTCTTTTTTATAAATTAGATGATGAAATCAAAAAAATGGATGATTCTATTTCAGAAATCATTAAAAGAAAAAATCGCACTGTGTCTCTAAACAATCATTTCTATGATGAACAAATGAAGTATTTTATCGATAACCAATTATTGTTTAGTGCGGAAAACGATCCAACAACCATTGATATTCAAGCATTAATATCCGATAAGATTGCTCAAGTTGAAACCTTTGAAGAATATTTAAAGGAAGAAGATCAAAAACTCGTTCAGGAGTTACAAAATGAGTATCAATCTTTATACGATAAAATATTGAAAAGACAACTTCAACGAAAATCAAATCTTTTAATTGATAATACTGATTTATTTGATCAACCTCAAAATTACCTTGAGTCCTATCAAGCAAAAATACTTGCTGCTCATCAAACGAATAAGAAAACCGAATTAAAAAATTATATTCGCACCTATTCTTCGATTAAACGATATAAAAAATATCAAAAATCGATTGAAAAGAAGACAATTAATTTATTAAAGCCTGTAGAAAAAGAAAAAAAGGAAAAACTATTGGCTTACAGACTTCATTCTTTAAGTACTATGTCCACATTGAATCAATACTTGGATGAATATACTGATTTTATGGATATTGATCCATTCTATGCACAAATCATTGGAGATAAATCTTCAAAAATGATTAAGGATGAATTAAATCGACTTCAAATTCTAAAGGCAAACAAAGAGTTAAAGGTCAATATCGATTATGATATCGAGTCATTGAAAATCAAGAATAAGATTAATCTAGTTGAGTTACAACTTCAACATGAAGTAAAAAAGCATCTTCTTCTTCAAGAACAAGATTTATTGGTAACAATTGCTAGTTTGAACTTAAATCTTATTACCAACAAGAAATGTGTGATTAAGCAATATAATGAGGTAAAAAAAGAATCCTTGCAAATTGCAAAGATTCAGGAAGTCATCGAAACTCATCTACACTTTTTACATGCATTAAGCAATGTAACGAGAGAAATGGAATCAAAAGCAGTTATTCAAATGATTAAGGAAATTCGACAAGATGAGACTCATTTGATTCATGTTTCTGATGCAGCTTCAAAAATCAAACTAAAACTAAAAGAATATGATATTAAAGCTTTACATTTTAAAACGATGCTTGAGAATGAACTTAGTTATTTAGTTATTCAATCTTCTCGTGTTGACGAAGAAAACAAAGTTCATAATGAGTTTATTTTGACCACTTATCAAAATCAAATGAGATTTGCTGAAGAACAAATCACACTCGCCGAACGTGAGTATAGACTAAGAGGCGAAGCCATCAATAGCGCTACCGAAGGTGAAAAACAATACTTTGAAGATTTAATTCATCGAAAGATGAAAAAATATGAATCAGATTTGAATCAGGAACAACATGAGTATGAAGCCCTACTTTATCATAATCGACATATCTTATCTGAAACAACAGATCCAAAGATTCATAAAATTCTAGAAAAAGAAGCGAAATCATTAAAAGCCAAACATGATCGATTTGTAGAAGATATGTGGAAAGAAATATCTAAAGACGAAATGATCGCCTCTGCGAAACGCCGGATGATGGATTTAGATGAAGAAGCTTTGGATGCTCTAGATGATGCAAAAACATTAAGAGACGAAACGCTGAATCAAATGGCTTCTATTTACGAAGATGCTAGACAGCATTATGAAGTCATCAAACCTTATCTTGATAACAAAATGAATATTTTGGATCCTGATTTTTTCAATCATTTAGAAAGAATGAATCAACGTTATGATTTTAAAATGAAACTCAGCGAAGCATCCCTTGATGCGGAAACAGAACAATTGATTGATGACTTCAAAAAAATCTATTTTGAAGAAGTTCCAGTTGTTGATAAAGAAGTTTACAATAATATGATTGCTACGCTAAGTGCAAAAAGAGAACAAATCCGTTTATCATATCAAGAAAAATTAACCATGATTGAAAATCGATATCAATCAGAAATAGCTAAAATCGATCAAACGCTACTGGATCAATATGGTAAACTTGATATATTAGCGAACGAAGAATTACTCATCGTCGAAAACTCAAAAAGGGAAATCAACCAAGAACTAGATGCTTTGCTTCTTGCCTATGACGAAGAAAAAGCAAATCTTGGGGAGAAGTTATCGACATCAACCATTCAGTATATGCAGGAATACCAATTATCGATATCGAATAACAAAAAATATATCGATACCTTATCTTCAAATTTTGATAAATTACTGAAGAGTTATCAACCTTATATGAATATCATTAAAAAAGATCGACGTGTTAAAATGATTTCAACTCACCATCACCACAAATACAAACGTCTAGAACGAAAAGGTATGAATGATATTCACCGATTAATCAAAAACACAACACTAAAAAAATAGAACACAACATCGCGTTGTGTTCTTTTTTTATTTATCTTAAATCTTTCAGTAATGATTTCCCTATTTCTGTTTGATCTACATTGAAATTATCCGCAATTGTCGCCGCGATATCCGCAAAGGTATCACCAGTTGGCAAGAACGAACCATTTAAGAGTTTATTATAAATAAATAATGGAATAAATTCTCTTGTATGATCTGTACCTTTAAAAGTTGGATCATTACCATGGTCAGCGGTAATCATTAACAAATCATCATCATGAAGGAGCGAAACAAGGTCGCCTAGATCATGATCAAATTCTTCCATCGCTAACTTATATCCGAGGGGATCACGACGATGTCCGTACAAGGCATCGAAATCGACAAGGTTTGTAAATGCAAGCCCAGTAAAGTCTTTCTTCGCTAAATCCATCGTTTTGATCATTCCATCATGATTCGAGACAATTGAATAATGATCAGTAATACCAGAACCATTGAAGATATCTTTAATTTTTCCAACAGAAATGACATCAAATTTATTTTCTTTTAAAATATCTAGCACTGTAGTACTTGATGGAGAAAGTGCATAATCATGGCGGTTAGGAGTTCTTTTAAAACCAGTGGTAGGATCACCAATGTATGGTCTAGCAATAATTCTGCCTACTTTCCATTCATCTCTGAGACACAATTCTCTAGCTTTATGACAGATGTCATAGAGTTCCTCTAAAGGAATAATTTCCTCATGTGCTGCGATTTGTAATACAGAGTCAGCACTAGTATAAACAATTAAATCCCCAGTTTCCATTTGATGTGCCCCTAAGTCACGAATGATATCTGTTCCTGAAGCAGCGATATTCCCCACGATTTTTCTTCCTGTTTGTTTTTCTAGTTCATCGAGTAATTCTTTTGGAAACCCTGTATCTGTAAAAGTTTGGAATGGAATCTCAGTTTTAATTCCCATGATTTCCCAGTGTCCAGTCATCGTATCTTTTCCATTCGATACTTCTGCAAGTTTGAGTGTGTTTGCACGGGGATGTGCTACCGGAGCAACACCTTGGATTGCGGTCAAATTTCCATACCCCCAAGATTCAAGTAAAGGAAGGTGGACGCCACCTGTAGCTTTCGCTAAATTCCCAATAGTATTGGCACCAACATCGCCAAATTTATCTGCGTCAGGTGCTTCTCCAACACCTACACTATCGATTACGATTAAAAATACTCTTTTAAATTTCATATTATTCCTCTTTTCCAAAAGCTCTAGGATGAGCTTGATGATAACTTTCTTGTATATGTTTTTTTGATAAATGGGTGTAATTTTCAGTTGTCAAGATATCTTCATGTCCTAACAATTCTTGAACAGCTCTTAAATCTGCCCCATGTTCTAATAGGTGAGTAGCGAAGGAATGCCTCAGTGTATGTGGCGAGATTTCTTTTTCAATTCCCGCTTTTTTTGCTAAAGCTTGAATCATCTTATAAAATCCGATTCGCGATATCCTTTCACCTGATTTATTCAGGAAGAGAACTTCTTTTTCTTTAGGAGACAGCTGTGGTCTTCCACTGACGATATAATCACGTAAAGCGAAAATGGCTTCTTCTCCAAGTGGAACAATGCGCTCCTTGTTTCCTTTTCCTGTTATATTGATCAATGCCATATTTAAATGGATATCACTAATATCGACATTAATTAATTCTGATACTCTAAGCCCTGCGCCGTATGCAAGTTCAATCATCGCACGGTTTCTTAATTCGAGAGGTGAAGTTCCTTTTTTCGTCTCTTCGATGAGTGATTCAATCTCGGCTTCATTCAGCACTGTTGGTAAAGTTTTCGCAACTTTTGGCTTCGGTATTTTTAAGACGATATTTTCATCGACTAATTTTTCTGTCAAACAAAATTGATGAAAACTGCGTACAGAAGATAACTTTCTTGAAATACTTTTTGCCGATAGATTTTGGCGTTTTAAATGGAGTGTGTAATTTACTAAATGTTGTTTACTTACCTGGTCCATCCGTTTAAAACCATATTGTTCTGTTAAAAATGAGATATAGTCTTTGAGGTCATTTTGATAAGAAGCAATGGTATTCTTCGACAAATTTTTGGTTACCTTTAAATAATATAAGTACTCTTTTAATAGGTTGTCAATCACTTGATAACTACCTCAATTCCATATAAAATTGATTGGATAAAAACTTTCCTTTTTTCGTAAAGCGAAGATAATCATTTTCTACTTCAAGAAAACCAAGTTGAACATATTTTTGAATCGCTGGAAAAGCGTCTAAAATATTTTCGTTAAATAGACTATTGTATTTTGTCATCGAAATCCCTTGATTTTTTCTGAGTCCCATTAATAGATATTCATATGGCAGGTCAGTATCTTCTTTGATTCTCCCACCATGACTCATTGACTTGATATTTTCTAGATAGTCTTTCAAATGGCGAACATTGGAGAATCTAGCGCCATCAACAAGTGATGAAGCCCCGAGTCCCACCCCCAAGTAGTCATCTAAGTTCCAATACAGTAAATTATGATTGGATTCATACGATTCCTTTGCATAATTGGAAAACTCATATTGCTTATAACCTTTCTCAGTGAGTGTGTCTTCAATATACGTCGCCATATCCATTTCTAGATCTTCATCTACAAGTCGAAGATGATGATGAATCACATCATAATACAGTCTTGTTCTTTCTTCTAGTATTAAAGAATAGTACGAGATATGCGTTGGATTTAATTGCGCTATATTCAACACATCAACTTTCACATCTTCAAGTGTTTGTGAAGGAATTGCATAGATTAAATCGAGATTGTAATTGTGAAAGTTCATTTGGTTTAAAAGTTTGACAGACCGAATGACATCATCCTTTAAGTGCGTCCTTCCAATCAACTTTAATAAACGATTCGAAAAAGATTGAACACCTATGGATAGTCGAGATACATGATATTTTTGAAGAAGCCTAATCAGTGATTCATCAATATCTGAAGGATTCGCTTCCATCGAATACTCAATTAATGAAGAGACATCAACCATGTTTTGAATTTGAATCAATAATTGTTCAAGGTTGTCGTGATGAATATGTGAAGGTGTTCCCCCACCAATGTAGACTGTCCTAACATTCGACAAGTCTTCTTTAATACTCGCTAGTTCTTTGATTAATGCTTCCATATAGGTTATCTGCAATGATTCAGAAGCTTTATACTTCACAAAATCACAATAATGACAGATGTTTTCACAAAATGGAATGTGAATATAAAGTCCTTTTATCATAGAATCACCATTATTATGTTAACATAATTCTTTAAAAATGTATAGAAATATACATTTCTTATCGCTTGTTAGGAAAAAAATAAAGCCAAATTATCTTGGCTTTATTTATCATTTTCAAGTGATAAAACCGACATGAATGCAGCTTGAGGAATTTCTACAGATCCCACAGATTTCATTCTTTTCTTCCCTTGTTTTTGTTTTTCTAACAACTTTTTCTTTCTCGAAATGTCTCCACCATAACATTTGGCAAGGACATCTTTTCTCATCGCTTTGATATTGGTTCTTGCGATAACCTTCGTACCAATCGCTGCTTGTACTGGAATTTCAAATAATTGTCGTGGAATAAGATCTTTGAGTTTTGTACAAATCTTATTTCCTCTTTCATAAGCAAAATCTTTATGAACAATTAAAGCGAGCGCATCGACAGCTTCACCATTGAGCAATATATCAATTTTTTGAAGGTTTGACTCACGATATCCAATGAGTTCGTAATCTAAAGAAGCATATCCTTTCGTTTGAGATTTCAAACGATTAAAGAAATCAAAGATGATTTCGGATAGAGGCATTTCATAAATTAATTCCACCCTGACATCAGATAAATACTTCATATCTTTGAACACACCACGTTTATATTGGCAAAGTTCCATCACATTCCCTACAAATTCACTTGGCGTGATAATCATCGCTTTAACATAAGGCTCTTCAATCGACTTAATACGTTGAATTGGAGGCATCATGGCTGGATTATCGATTTGAACAACCGTTTGATCTGTCAAGTTGACGCGGTAGTTTACTGAAGGGGCAGTAGCGATGACATTTTGTTGGAATTCTCGTTCAATTCTCTCTTGGAAAATTTCCATATGAAGCATTCCTAAGAAACCAATTCGGAAGCCATGGCCTAATGCCTCACTACTTTCAGGTTCATATAGAATGGAAGCATCACTTAATCTCATTTTTTCAAGAGAATCTTTTAAATCAATATAATCATCAGCATCCACAGGATAAATTCCTGAATAGACCATTGGTGTTAATTTACGATATCCTGGTAAAGGATCTTTCGCTGGAAGGGTATCACTCGTAACAGTATCTCCAACGTGAACCTTTTCAATGTTTTTAATTGCGGCACTAAACCATCCAACATCTCCAGTGGATAAATATTCACGAGGTTGTTCTTTCGGTGTATAGACGCCTACTTCGTTGACCTCATACACTGCGCCTGTTGCCATAAAACGAATTTTATCTCCAACGTTTAATACACCATTCACAACACGTATTAATGGAATGACTCCACGATAAGCATCGTAGTATGAGTCAAAGATCAATGCTTGTAAAGGTTCATCAATCTTTCCTTTCGGTGCAGGTACGTGAAGTACGACTTGTTCAAGGATTTCTCTAATACCTTTTCCTTCTTTTGCGGATGCATGAATAGCTTCACTACAGTCAAGACCAATCGTCTCCTCAATTTCATGTTTAACTTTATCTGGATCGGCAGAAGGTAAATCAATTTTATTGATTACAGGTAATATTTCCAAGTCATTATCAAGTGCTAAATAGACATTTGCGAGTGTCTGTGCTTCAATCCCCTGACTTGCATCGACAACTAGAATTGCGCCTTCACAAGCTGCTAAACTACGACTTACCTCATAGGTAAAATCGACATGACCTGGCGTATCAATTAAATGGAAGATATAATCGCTTCCATCAAGAGAGTGATAGGTTAATTCAACGCTATTTAATTTAATCGTGATTCCACGTTCTCTTTCTAGGTCCATCGAATCAAGAATTTGATTTTTCATTTCTCTGGAAGATACCGTATCGGTTAATTCCAAGATTCTGTCCGCTAAGGTTGATTTCCCATGATCAATATGGGCAATGATTGAGAAATTTCTAATTTTCTTTTGTCTTTCGATAAGTTCTTGTTTGCTTTTCATAAAAATTCCTCCTTTCATTACGAGAGATATTTTACTATAAATTGATGTATTTTTCAAATACATTTTAAGTTATAAAAAAGCATATAGCGCACTATATGCTTTTATATTCACATCTTTCATAAGCCATGTTCTGTCCACTGTTTAAGTGTGGCAATCATCTATCTACGGAATAACCGTCAGTTATCTCATTCGGTTCTAAGATAACCACTCCCCTACCAATATTTGGGTTTCTAGCTTGTGGGGTTTACCAACGTTTCATTCATATATATTTTATATGACTCGTCTCTGTGGCACGTTAAGGATACTTTGACCTTTGACATTCATTTCTCCGCCGTCACCAAGGTGCCTAAACTTATTTTTTCGTTTAGCACAATCACTACAGGCATCACAGCCTGTGCTAGCATGGACTTTCCTAACACTTTTACGTGCTCGATTGCCGAAAGATGAAAAATAATATTTATTCTTCTTTAGTTGTTGGTTGTGCGATTTCTTCTAGAACAGCTTTTCTAGATAAATCAACTCTACCTTTATCGTCTACGCCGATTACTTTTACAGTAATTACGTCGCCAACTTTAACAACATCTTCTGTGTTTTGAACTCGTTCTTTCGCAAGTTTTGAAATATGAACTAAACCATCTTGTCCTGGCCATAATTCAACGAACGCACCAAATTTTTCAGTACGAACTACTTTACCAGTATAGTTTGCGCCAACTTCAACTTCTCTTACGATATCTTCAATCATCTTCATTGCTTTTTCGATGAAATAAGAATCTTGATGCATGATGGTCACTCTACCATCTTGTTCAATATCAATCTTCACGTCGCTACATTGTTCGATGATCGAAGTAATTGTTTTTCCACCACTACCGATAACATCTCTAATCTTATCTGGTGAGATTAACATTAATTTAACTTTTGGAGCGTATTTAGATAATTCTTTACGAGGTTCACGAATAGTTTGGTCCATTCTTGAAAGAATTTGTAAACGAGCAATTTTAGCTTGTGCTAAAGCTTCCATAAAGATTTCTCTTGTAATACCACTAATCTTAATGTCCATTTGAAGCGCAGTAATTCCTTCAGTCGTACCAGCAACTTTAAAGTCCATATCACCAAAATGATCTTCTAATCCTTGAATGTCTGTTAAAATCGTGTAATCTTCACCTTTTTTAACAAGACCCATAGCAATACCAGCAACTTGTGCTTTAATTGGAACTCCCGCAGCCATTAATGCCATTGATCCAGCACAAATAGTAGCTTGAGAACTTGAACCATTACTTTCTAGAATTTCAGATACAACACGAATGGTATAAGGGAATTCTTCTTCTCCAGGTAGTACTTGGAATAAAGCTCTTTCTCCTAATGCACCATGACCAATTTCTCTACGTCCTGGTGAACCATATCTTCCGGTTGAACCAACACTAAATTGAGGGAAATTGTAATGTAACATAAATCTTTTACCATCTTCAACAGAGACACCATCGATGATTTGAGCTTCGCCAAGCGCACCAAGCGTTACTGTCGCTAAAGCTTGAGTTTGTCCTCTGGTGAATAAACTGGATCCATGTGTTCTTTCAAACAAATCTACTTCCATATCTAAAGCACGAATTTCATCTAGTTTTCTTCCATCAGGTCTAATTTTATCTTCTGTAATAAGACGACGTACTTCGTCAACTTGGATTTGTTCTAACACTTTGTTGACAAACCCGATTTGAACTTTGATTTCATCTTTATCGAGTCCAGCTGCTTTGTATTCTTTTTCAAGGGTTTCTTTGATTTCGTCTTCTACAACTTCAATTTTGTGTTGACGTTCAAGTTTATCTTTTGTCGATACTGCTTTTACAATACGACCTTGTTCTAAAGCGTATACTGCTTTTTTAATGTCTTCAGGAACAGAAATAAGTTCGATTTCCATTCTTGGTTTTCCAACTTCTTTGATAATTTCTTCTTGGAAAGCACACAATTCTTTGATTTTATCATGGGCTAACATTAATGCGTCTAACATCAGTTCTTCACTGACTTCTTTCGCGCCTGCTTCTACCATGTTGATTGCGTCTTTTGTTCCAGCAACTGTTAATTCTAACGTTGAAACAACGAGTTGTTCAGGGGTTGGATTGACAACGAATGCACCATCAATATATCCAATAACAACGCCAGCAACAGGACCATTAAATGGAACGCCACCAAGACCTAAGCTTAAGGAAGCCCCAAATAAAGCAGCCATTTCTGGACTGTAATCAGGATTAACGCTCATCACTGTATTGATGATTTGAACTTCTGTACGGAAGTCATCATCAAAAAGTGGACGGATTGGACGGTCAATTGCTCTTGAAATTAATGTTTCGTGTTCAGAAGGACGACCTTCACGACGTAAGAACCCTCCTGGAATTTTACCAGCAGAATAAAGTTTTTCTTGGTAGATAACCATTAATGGGAAAAAGTCACCTGTACTTGGTTCTTTTCCAACAACACTAACGCTTAATACTGCTGTATCTTCATAACGGATTAAAGCTGATCCATGGGCTTGTTTTGCAAGTTGACCTGTTTCAACAGTCAAATTGTGCCCTTCAAATTGTTTAGTAAAAACTCTCTTTTCACTCATATATTTACCTTCTTTCGTGGGTTGATAGCATATCAAAATAATTATACCATATCTATGGTAAAATCTCGCTACATTTCTTTTTCAAACAAGAAATAAGCACCCAAGTACTTTGGGTGCTTTTGTTTCTTATCGACGTAATCCTAGTTTTGTGATTAATGTTTGGTAACGTTCAGCAGAAGTTTTTTGTAAATATTTTAATAAACTTCTACGTTTTCCAACCTTCATTAATAAGCCTCTTCTAGAATGGAAATCGTGTTTGTGTACCTTTAAATGTTCGTTTAAAGTTACGATTTCTTCGGTTAATAAAGCGATTTGGATTTCAGGTGAACCTGTATCCCCTTCTTTAAAACCAAATTCTTGAACGATTTCTTTAGTTCTTTCTTTTGTAAGAGCCATTTTTGTTTCCTCCTCTATCTATAACTTACCTAATTCCGGAAGTAGCGTCGGAGAGTCGCTAGTTTCAGAGATAGGCGCGAGTAGTATTATAACATACAATTTCTTGCTTTGCAAGGAAAAGATTTATAGCATACTCTTTATTTTATCTAAGATAAACACCATCGAAAAGGTGTCTTGAGCGCAGTAGGCAAGCAAGTGTTGATATGCAATATCTCTCTCAATGTTATTCATCTTAGAAAATTGAATATATGTCTCGTACGCCATGGTTCCATTGCGTACGGCTAGGTCTTCATATGCATGATTTCCAAGCACGGACAGAATTTTCTTGATCGAATAACTTCCCGATTGCTCTGGATGATAGAAATTATAGGTTTCAGCGGCTTCCTCTGTAAATCCTTGATTCAAGAAAAACTCTCTGTCATTTTTAAGTAGTAATAACAAATCAAATATCCGAGGTAATATCTTATCAATTTGCGATGCATATTCAACAAAGAATTCCTTCATTTCAATCAGTCTTGAAATTTCAAAAGTTTGGTTATAGACGATAATACTTCCTCCGTCATCTTCAATCAATTGCAACAAGGATTCAAGTAATTCTTTACGATGATCATCGTTGTCTTTGGATAGATAATAGTAGTGCTTAATTGGATCGTTTTCACTGGTTTTTTTATGTAAGCTAAATTGAAATACACTCTGCGAATATGGCGACTCACCTTCAAAACGGGGAAGTGGCGAAGGATAGGCCTCAAAGTCTAGAAAATAATAAGGATATTTCAAGTTTTTTAAATAGAGTTTTACCTTTTTTTTATTAATAAATACATAATCATTTTCAACACAATAGCGCTGCATTAAATTCTTCTCTCGATGCAACCAAGAAATCGGTACATCAAGCAGTCCAACCATCCCTTGATTCATCAGTTCGTATGTATCATGATGGATATCATTCTTGTGTGGTCCTTCTTTAAAACCTAAATGAGCATAGAAGTAATTTGTTATCGCATTTTCCTTTGGTACATGCGCAAAACAAGTGTCGACAAAAGGACATTCAAAAGATTTTCCTTTTAGACATTCATTATCTACCAAGTCACAAGGTGAGTTATCATTTAATTCTTTTAAATTAATCATACGATAGAGGTCAGAGATTATTTTATCTTGGAGCGAATCGACAAAATCAGTCATATCAAAGATAACAAAAAGGTCAATTAAATCATCCGCTTCTTCAAGCGTCTTGGCACGGAGCACATAATGCGGATTGAGTGCCACATAATAAAACCTTGGTTTCAAAGCTTTGATATCATCTGGTAGTGTGAAATATGAGAAAGCAAGATCATAGACAATTCGACCAGTATCGTAGTGTCTCGATAAAACGCGCCTTACTTTGTCATGATAGTTCGTATGATCCCCTTCTCGAACAAACACTTTTCTTGGAATATATACGCCATTCTTCATTTCAAATAGCGGATATTTCTTTTTATTATAGCTGTAGTTCAGATTTGTAAAATGTGTTTGTGTAGAGGAAGAGACTTTGAATACTGAGAGCTGATTGTCTACTTTTACAAAGAAAGGGAGTGTCGTTTGGAGCGTTTCCGATTCAAACACTCGTTCAAATACATAATTTTTTTGATAACTGCAATCATTCTTATTTAGAAATGTTTGTTCAAAAAGACGGGATATTGGGTCAAGAGTTTTTTCTTCTCCTGATTCGAAGATTATTTCTTCTCCTACAAAATCATCCGTTTGGTCTTCATCGCTACGATGCACTATTCGATTGTTTATCTCATTTATGTTATGTGAAGAAGCTAGCGCACTAAATCTTCGACATCTTAAATGATTTAATAAATCTCTGGTACGAATCATAGATGTTTTCTCCAATCATCATCGTTCAAGTTCATTATATCATAGGTTAGGAATACTTATCAATCAATACAAAATAAAAACGATAGACTTAAAGTCTATCGCTATTCGAGTGAATTAATAAATCCTAAAAACTCTCGCTGATGGATTTCGCTACCATAGATATTCGTTGACTCAACTTCATCAAAAAACGAAAGAATATCGTCCTCACTTACATAATACTCTTCCATACCGGTAAGTTCTTCCTCCGCAGTTAATTTTCTAGGCTGAGGATGATCAAAATCAACTTCTACAAGAAAATAATGATTAATCCAAGTAGAATCGATAAAATATTCATGAATAGAACACTTATATTTATACTTAACAACTGGATACCCTGTTTCTTCAAGAATTTCTCGTTTTAAGGCTTCTTCTTTTGATTCTCCTTGTTCTATGCCTCCTCCAGGAAACACATAGGTATCAAGAGCAGGTGAATGCACAAGTAGATAATGATTACCTTTTTTTATAATTGCTCTTGAGCCTTCTCTGATAGGAGATATTGGCATATCTCGTTTTGTTAATCCATCTGCAAAAATTTCTATAATCACTTATCTATCCTCACTAATAATGACTGTACTGGTTTTTTGAAAAAATCAACGACAAATCCAATGAGCAAGCCAAATACAATTGTCGTTGGTCCAATGAAGAAGTATTCATCTTGAAATGAAAACAATAGTCCAACGATTACGGTTAAGACGATTGCGATAAGTTCACCTATTAATTTTCCTTTACCAAAAGTAATATGTAGTTTCTTTGCAATTCCATTACATAATTCATCAAGTGCAGGTAATGGATATTCACAATAAAGGATTAGATTTAGTCCAATAGCACAAATGATAATCGCTGCAAAGAGATAAGCAAGATTCCAGCCGATTGATAATGTTACCACACTTGGGATTATAAGTAATAGTAAATCGATGACTAAGCCAACGTAGAAACTAATAACCAAAGGAAATAACATCCAAACTGAAGGCTTCTTTTTTTGTAATAGATAAGCAATGCTAATTAAAACAAGTGCAACGATTGGATTAAGATACTTATATTCAAGAGGTATACCTTCATATAAATTTCTATTAAAAGCATCCCAAGCGCTCATTCCTAAATTCGTTTGTTGTATAAGTGTAACACATACACCCAGTAAAGTAAGACCAAGAAAAAAAATCGCATTTTTCTTCGGGGTAAATTTATATCTCATCGCGTGTTATGAATCAGTGCAGCAACTGTTTGTCCAGAAACCATCGCATCCACGATTCTTTTCTCCTTATTCACAATATCGCCACCTACATAGACATGCTTGTAGTTGGTTAAGTAATCATGTTCGCCTTTTACGAGACGGATACTTGAATTTTTGAATGCTTCATAACTACTTTTTTGACCCGTCGCAAATACTAAATCATCTAGTTCAAAAAATTCATATTCACCTTCAATGGCTTGAACTTTACTTCTAGATGAAAGCGGATCTGTAATTAAACATGTTTTTTCACATTCAAGGACTTTGACTTCATTATTTCTTTTAAATGACAATGGGCCTAATAGCTCATGAATAATCGCTCCATCGTCCACCGCTTCTTTAATTTCTTTCCTTGTCGCAGGGGATTCTGCCAATGTTCTACGGTAGATGATATGGACTTCTTTACCCAGACGTCTTAACGTTCTTGAGATGTCAACACTCACATTACCAAGTCCAATAATTCCAACTTTCTGGCCAATGAGACGATTTAATTCTTCTTTTGAATAACGATTTTTATTTAACAAATCAATCGCATAATAGACTGGAATATCTGCGTCCTTTGTAAACTCAACTTCACTAGGCTCATCAAGTCCAGAAGCAATAAATATAGTGTCATATTCTTTGATTAAGTCATCTAATAAAACATCTTTACCAACTAATGTATTATAGGATACTGTAATGCCTAGTTTGTCAAATCTTGATTGAAAATTGTCTAACCGAAAATGTTCATAACGGAATGTAGGAACATGGGTGTTTATCGCTCCACCAAGAGTGGATTCTTTTTCAATACAATGAACTTGATAGCCATATTCGGCCATTTTTATTGCGTTCGCAATCCCTGCTGGACCGAGGCCAATTACAAGATGACGATGATTATATTTTTCTTTAGGATAGTATACATCTTCTTTGTATAGCATTGCTAGTTGTTCTTCAACCCATCCGATTTTGATTGGTTTTTGAATTTTTGATAATGTACAGTGACCTTCACAAAGTGCTTCATGTGGACATAAAACTCCACATAATTCTCCAAGAGTTGAGGTTTGGTGCCAAAGTGCTCTTCCTTCTTTTAGCGCACCGACTTTTACCATCGAAAGGATTTCCGGTATATGATTATGTGCAGGACAGGCACTGACACAAGGTTGATGTTTACAGTTGATACAACGAGCAGCTTCGTGCATTAAATCTTCTTGAATACTCATGGTGAACTCCTTAGATACAAAATTGTATCTATTATAACATTTAACTAAATTATCTCAATTAGTTTCTACAAAAATACCACATTAAAAACGTTTTCTAACGTAAGGTGTCAAAAAAGTGAAACATTGCCTTAACCATTTCCTCAGGAACTGTATGTCCACATTCAAAGGATTCAAAGTGTACTTGTGGATGATTCATATCGATAAGTTGATCTATAAACGGTTGAACGTATTTAATTTCTACGACTGTATCCAGGGCGCCATTAAACACGCCGATATTCACATTCATATAAGGCGTTAAATCAATGATTTCAAGTTCTTCAATCTCTTTTGATACGAGTGCTATCTTTTCCTGAAGAAAAGCACCTTTCGTCTTTTCATAATGATTTTTCATATCCGGTGAACCAATAAATGGAAGAATCGTATTCACCTCTGGATTGTATTTCGGCATTTGAAATGCAATATGTCCACCCATTGATGTACCTGTGACAATAAGTTTTGGACTCACTTGTTTATAATAGTGATTGTATAAGTGAATAATATCCTTGATTGTATGAATGACGACTTCCGGCATTGCTAAAGTATAGCGTAATCCATCATTACTAAAATAAGGTTCTTCTTTTCTTTCGCCGTGTTTATAGGCATCAATCGAGATGACAAAATATCCTCGTTCGACAAATCCACGCGGTAAAGATTCCAGACCATAGAGTTCTTTGTTTCCAGTATGCCCATGTACTAAAAAAACAACGCCTGCGTACGTAGTTTTAGTGACGTCAAAATATTCTATTAATGGAATACCATCGATTATTTTCTTCATTAGTTCATCCTCCTTTATAAGTATACCTTAAACGAATAAAAAAAACATCATCTTTTGGATGATGTCTTTATTTAGATTAAGGCTATTTTTAAAACTTCATCAATCGTTTCAGCAAAATGAATTGTAAGTTGATCTCTCACTTCTTTTGGAATATCATCAACATCTTTTTCATTTCCTTTTGGAATCACAATTGTCCTCAGTCCACTTCGCTGAGCAGCAATTGACTTTTCTTTAAGTCCACCGATTGGCAGAACTCTTCCTTTTAAAGTGATTTCACCTGTCATGCCGACAAAGCGATTGACTTTTCTTCCTGATAAGACACTCACGAGTGCTGTGGTAATCGTAACCCCTGCAGAAGGACCATCTTTTGGTATCGCTCCTTCAGGAACGTGAATATGAATATCCGCTTTTTCAAAGACTTCATGATTAATTCCAAGTTCTTCAGCGTTACTTCTAACATAGGATAAGGCAGCCATGGCACTTTCCTTCATCACATTACCTAAATTTCCTGTGAGGACGAGTTGATTTTTACCTTCATAATATGTTGCTTCAACATCTAATGTGTCTCCACCAGCCATTGTAAAAGCAAGACCAGTAACAACCCCAACCATATCTTCTTTTTGAATTTGGTTATTGTGGAAAATTGGTTTTCCAAGATAATTCACTAAGTCTTGAGGTGTAACTTCTACTTTTTCAAGTTTATTTACAAGGATTTCTTTAATGGCTTTTCTTGTAATTGAACCGATAAGACGTTCTAACTGTCTAACCCCTGCTTCTCTTGTATAATCTTTAATCATCGCTTTTATTGCGTCATCAGTAATCACTAATTTATCTTGATCTAGTCCATGAGAAGTCACTTGTTTTGTAATCAAGAATTTTTTAGCAATATAGAATTTTTCAATTTCAGTATAAGAAGATAATTCAATAATCTCCATACGATCACGAAGTGGCGCAGGAATGTTTTCTAGGTAGTTCGCTGTCGCAATAAACATTACTTTTGATAAATCATAGTCTTCTTCCACATAGTGGTCACTAAAGAATTGATTTTGTTCAGGATCAAGAACTTCTAGAAGTGATGCGGATGGATCATTCCTTTCGTTCATGACAAGTTTATCGATTTCATCGATGAGGAAGACTGGATTGGATACTTTCGCTTTAATCATCCCATTGATGATTCGTCCTGGAAGAGCCCCAATATACGTACGACGATGTCCTCTAATTTCAGCTTCATCATGAACCCCACCTAAACTTGTTTTCACAAATTCACGGTTAAGTGCATTCGCTATGGATTTGGCTAAAGACGTTTTACCAACTCCTGGAGGACCCGATAAACATAGAATCGTTTGCGGATTCTTACCAGTAAGCATCTTCACTGACAAATACTCGATAATTCTTTCTTTAACCTTTTCTAGACCATAATGTGCTGATTCTAGTTTATCAATGGCTACATTGATATCTTTTTCGTCATCTGTTTGTTTTTGCCATGGAATCGAAATCAATGTTTCTAGGTAAGTGCGAACTACATTCGATTCAGCACTATTTGCAGATAGATATTCATATCTTTTTAATTCTTTTAAAGCTTTATTCTTGATATGTTCTGGCATATCAGAAGCTTCAATTTGTTCGAGTAGTTTTTGAGCATCATCTTGTTTACTATCTCCAAGTTCTTCTTGAATTGCGCGCATTTTTTCACGAAGATAATATTCCTTTTGATTTTGATCAGCCGATTTACGAACTGATTCATTGATTTTTGTTTCAATTGTTTGAAGATTCTTTTCTTTTTCAATATCTTCGAGAATCATTTGTAGACGGGTATTAATTGAAATAGTTTTCAAATATTTGATTCGTTCAAGTTCATTCACTTTTAACTCTGATGCAATTAAATCACATAGTTTATCACTGGTGATTCCTTGTTGCATTGAATCTAGAATCTTTTTAGAATCTTTAAATAAATAACTTGCATTTTCAATGGCTTCTTTAGAAACCATTTTTAAAAGAACTTGTTCTTCATCGAGATTTTCTGGTAATAAAATCATCGATGTAAAGTTGACAAGATAGAACGGATCTTTAGTAATTAAATCATTTAAATGAACTCTCATAAGTGGCTCAAATTTGATTTTATAATTACCATTTGGAAGTTTAATTTTTACACTAATTCTCGCTAGTAATCCAACTTCTACAAAATCATCAAATTCAGGTTCAATAATTTCAGGATTATGTTGAAAAACAAGCAAAACATGACCATCACGGTTATTCTCTGCTTCATAGATTGCATTTTTTGAAAAGTCTCTTCCTACTTCGACTCTTACATCAGCTCCAGGTAAGAAGATTACGCCTCTTACAGGAACGACTGGTAAAGAATCAGAAAATACTTTATTTACATCATACATTTTCTTCACCTCTATTTAAAACGCGATATGCGCTTTGTTACTATTTTGATTTAACCATATTTTAACATAGTTAATCTGTTTTTCAAAAGTAAATGATTTTTTGTTTAATAAAAAGAAAAAATCCTCCTCAAAGAAGAAAAGGATTTTTGAATTAATTAAAGAACTTTAGCGGATTCTACTAATAAGTCAATCGCTTTTTTATAAAGAATTTCATCTTTAACCGCTGGCACAGGAATCGCTGCTTTTGCTTGTTCAAGCGTTACATTTTGACTCTTGTATTGTTCAACGATTTCAGCATATTTCGCATCAATTTCAGCATCACTGATTTCGAAAGCTTCAACTTCACCAATTTTTTGGATCACGAGTTGTTGACGAAGGTTCTTTGTTGCTTCAGCATTCAATTCTTCATCATAGCTTTCTCTTGTTTTACCTACATATTGTAAGTAAGTATCAAAATCTAAACCATATTGTTTAATTTGGTTTTCTGCATTTTCATGCATTCTTTTTGTTTCTTCTTCAACCATTTCAATTGGTAAGTCAAATGTTGCATTTTCAGTAGCTTTTTCGACAACAGTTTGAAGTACATGATTTTTGTTTTGCGTTTCTTTTTGAGCTAATAAGTTATTCTTTACATGTGCTTTGTATTCTTCAACAGTCGCTACATTGTCAAGGTTTAAGTCTTTAACGAAATCTTCGCTTAAAACTGGAACTTGACGAACTTTAATTTCATGTAACTTCACTGCGAATACAGCTTCTTTTCCAGCTAATGTTTTTTCTTGGTAATCTTCTGGGAAAGTCACAACAACATCTTTTTCTTCTTCAGGGTTCATTCCAACCATTTGAGCTTCAAATCCTGGAATAAATTGTCCGGAACCGATGACTAATTCATAGTTTTCTGCAGTTCCACCTTCAAATTTAACGCCATCAACAGATCCACTGAAATCGAATACTGCAGTGTTTCCATCTTCAAGAGCGCCTTCTTCTTTTAAAACCATTTCCGCGTTTTTATCTAATTCACGGTCAATTTCAAAATTGATTTCTTCATCACTAACAACACTGTCAAGAACAGTTACTTCTAATCCTTTGTAGTCTCCTAAAACAATTTCAGGGCGAACTGCAACAGTGACTTCGTAAGTGAATTCTTTTCCACGAACAATTTTTTGTACATCAAGATCTATTTTAGGTTGTGCAACAACTTGAATATTATTTTCAGTAACTACTTCATAGTAAGTATCTTGTAATGCATGGTTAATTGCTTCGTCATAAAGAGATTCTACACCATAATGAGCTTCATACACATTACGAGGTGCTTTCCCTTTTCTAAATCCTTTAATTTCAACTTTAGCGTTGACTTCTTCAAAAGCGTGGTCTAATGCATGTTCAAATAATTCAGGAGATACCGTCACTTCAAAATGAACACGTGAACCACTAAGTTTGTCAATAATCATAATTTCCTCCATGTTTCTTAATCACTTTCACTATTATAGCAAAGCTAATGCTTAAATGCAATCTTTTTGAATGGTTAAAAGACTTTTTCAAACAAAGTCTTAAAACGACTTGGTAGTTTCTTTACTGACTCCGCTAATACACTTGGTAAAAGCGTTAAAGCTTCGGCAAATGCCATTTTACGAATATCATTTTTTGTTAGTCCTTTGAGGTTCATAAATAAGTAGTTTCTGCAGATAATTCCAACACGAAGTGATAAAAGGGCGTTCCCAATACCTTGTGCAAAAGACCCGGTAATGGTTTTTAGAAACGGAATCTCCGATAATAGATTCACAGACTTTGTTGGAAATAAAGCATTTATATCAACATTTTCCATGCTTTCTGCGATGACTGCTGAAGTCATAACATTGAAAGACAGTCGACCTAATGCCGGATAACTTGGTCGAAAACCACATTTCACAACCAACTCTTTGATCAATTTTAGATTGATAGTTACAACGGCTAAGGAATCAAGGCGTCCATTTTGTGATATGGCCGTAGAAAGAAAGACTGTTTCTGCGTGCTTAACGATGATTTTGTTGATTTCTTTTTTTATCTTATGATCGAACACAAGCGATAAGGATTGTTTTAATTGTACTGCATCCGACATTGTCGTTTCGATCGAGTTTTTTTCTTCATCGGTAAGGTAAGGTTCATTCACTATATTTTTCGCTACCTTGCGGTACATCAAATAATTTTTTCTTGCATTTTGTTCTTCATCAAATAAAGAATCCATCGAAAATGTTGGTGAAAAAATGACTAAAAATAATGGTCTGACAAATAAGAGAATGAAAAGCAATGCTGCTATCACGTAAAAAGCATAGGCAATATAAGGAGAAATTAAGGTTAATCTTTCACCTAGTTGAAGGACACTGCTTAAAACGATTAAAACAAAGAAAAATATGACACCAATCCCAACGGTTACCCAAAAAGCTTTTCCTAATTTTTTCATAAATACCCTCCTTCTTTGATAAATGCTCTGCCAATTGTTTCATCTTCGTGCATTTTTTCAATCAGTGCATC
>JBFXGX010000003.1:84005-130717 GCA_050177605.1 Candidatus Izemoplasmatales bacterium
CAAGAAGTGCTCAATAAAAGTTTCAGCAGGTAAACTGATGAGTTCAGGGCTAACCTCAAGAACATAAAAATAGTCAAAACCTTTTTCAATCGCTTTATTCATTTTATCTTGAAGTGAGGACAGATAATAGAATCTTTCATGTCGAATATGCGCCATGATATAATCGGAAAATGTCATCAGAGCTGAAGGTATTTGATTTTCCTTCGCTAGTTCAATCGTTTTATCCATTAACTTTTGATGTGCTAAATGAACACCATCAAAAAAACCTAGACATAACACTAAGTTTTTTTGTTCTATGATGGAATTTGCAGTTAAATAGATGATTTTCAATTCAGTAACACCGACACTCTCATAACATTTTTATTTGAATCGTAAGTATAAATCGCAAGTGGCAATTTGATAGATGAATAAACGATTGTATCTTCTTTCGTTGGAAAAATAGAAACCGGCAAAAATCGACCATTCAGGACATATTCTGCTTGTTCATCATTCAAAATGATTCCTGCCATTCCAAGATAGGGGATAGGATCTAAAAGCTCATAATCCATCGTATGAATCTTTTCAAGGCAAATCGCATCTTTGATGTCAAAAAGCCCTACTTTGGTTCTTCTTAATCCTGAAAGCACAGCTCCAACGCCGAGTGATAAGCCTAAATCTCTAGCAAAAGAGCGAATATACGTTCCTTTGGATACATCCATATCAATCTCAAAAGAGACTTGTTTTCCTTGCACACAGTAGTTCCTCAAACCGCTCATTTTATAGATTTCAACATTTCGCGGTTCTAAAACCGGTAATTCTTTATTTTTTCTAGCGAGGTCGACCATCTTCTTGCCATCCACCTTGATTGCGGAATATGCAGGAGGAACTTGTGCGATTTTACCAACCATTTTAGCCAGTTGATCATTAATTGCTTCAGCAGTTAAATGACTAGCATCTGTTTCACTTAAGATTTTACCAGTAATGTCTAAAGTATCGGACGTTAAACCAAGGGTAATTGTTGCAGTGTACGATTTATCATGATCCATAAAATACTTGGACAACTTGGTAGCTTTATCTATTAATATGACCATTACACCGGTCGCAAATGGATCTAAAGTACCCGCATGACCGATTCTCTTTAAATGCAGATGACGTCTGAGATCATTGACAATATCGTGGCTTGTCATGCCTGGGGCTTTATCTATTATTAATATACCATACATTGGTTGATCTCCATCCTTCAAAAGTCTATTATATCACTTTTAATAAAAACCCTTCAAACTCTTTCACTGTCAATGAACCACCTTGTCTAGCAATTTCGATACCATCCTTTAAGACAATGATATAAGGGATTCCTTTGACATGGTAATTCTTTGTCATCTCTTTTTCTTTTTCAACATCAATTCGAACAAAGAGAGCGTCAACTTTATCCTCCAGAGCAACAAATGATTTCGTTACTTGACGACAAGTCCCACACCATCTCGCATAAAACTCAAGGATGACGGTCCCACTTGATAAATCAAATGGGGTTTCGCTAGTAAATTCAAGCATAACTTCACCTCTTATTTGAAATAAATGACTGTGACTCCATTGCCACCTTCATTCATTCCTCCTGGTCTTGAACTTTTAATATCTTTATTCTTTTTAATATAGTCATGGACGCCTTTTCTTAATGCTCCGGTTCCATAACCATGAATAATATAAGCGAATTCAAGATGATTAATAAGACAATCATCAATGTATTTGTCAAAAGTATCGATAGCTTCTTCGTATCTCATTCCTCGTAAGTCTAATTCAACTTTAGCGCTCGAAGATGATGCAACTTTTACCGATGTTTTCAGTTCTTCTTTTTCCTTCTTTTCAACAAATTCTAAATCTTTGATGTTAAAAATAGAGGACAGCACGCCCATTTGAACTTCAAATTCTTTTTCACCACGTTGCTTCGTTACAACGCCATTTCTTTGATACGGAATAACATTGACAATGTCTCCCACTTCAATGGTGCTTAAGTTGACTTTTTGGTATCCTTTTTTCTTTGACTGAACATTTTTCGCTTGATGTTTTAACGTAGCTAATTCATGTTCTTTAAAGTTTGCAGTTTTTCGAAGTTCATCAAGCTCTGAAATGAGGTTATTCACTTCTTTTAATGCGTGTTCTAGTTCTGCTTCTTTTTCTTTTTCGAACTTTCTTACAAGGTCATTGTAAGAGCGTTTATGATCGACAATTTCTTGTTCTAGTTTTTGCTTTAGTAAAAGATAGTTCGCTTTGTCGATCGCTAAATCATCAATTTCTTTTTGTAAGAGAATCGATTGCTTTTCTAATTTTTTCATAAGAATAACCGTATCATTATCAAATTGTAAGGATACATGTTTCGCATATTCAATAATCTCTTGTTGGAGACCTAGACGAGAGGCAATATCAAGTGCATTTGAAGCACCAGGAACGCCGATTTGGAGTCTGTAGGTTGGTCTCAAAGTCGTGATGTCAAACTCAACCGAAGCATTCACTGTGTCTTCTAAATCATATGCATATATTTTTAATTCTGGGTAGTGGGTTGTGACCATTGAATAAACACTTTTTTTACGAATAAAGTTAAGAATGCTCATCGCAAGCGATGCGCCCTCTTTTGGATCTGTACCAGAACCAAGTTCATCGAGTAAGATTAAAGAATTATTCGTCATATGGTGTAATATATAAATGATTTTTGTAATATGGGAACTAAATGTTGAAAGGGACTGTTCAATGGACTGTTCATCCCCTATATCTGCAAAAATATGATTAAATACCATTGTTTTTGAGTCTTTGAGTACTGGAATAAGCATTCCTGATTGAACCATAATCGAAAGCAAACCAAGCGTTTTAAGGGCAACTGTTTTTCCACCAGTATTTGGACCAGTAATGATAATTGTTTTATAATCAAAAAAGGTTATATTATTAGCGACCACTTGATCTCTGGGAATGAATGGATGTCTCGCACCGAGTAAAGAAATGTCATGATCTGTAATTTCTGGTCTCGTAAAATCATTTTGAATCGCATATTTTGCTTTTGCAAAGATGATATCCAACGTAGTAAATAGCGTTAAGTTATTTAATAATTCAAAAGCGTATTCGCTCACAATTTTGGATAACTTCGCTAGTATTTTATCAATTTCAACTTGTTCATCGACTTGAAGACTGGCAAGGTTATTATTGATTTCAACACAACTCATTGGTTCAATAAATACCGTTTCTTTTGAAGCTGATTGGTCGTGAATAATTCCTTTGAAACTATTTTTATATTCACTCTTCACAGGAAGGACTAATCGATTATTGCGAATAGTAATGATTGTATCCGTTAATTTTGCAGCTTCAGTATGAAGTAAAGATGCCATCTTTTCTTCAATTCTTTTTTCTTGGATATGAATTTTTTTTCGAATTGACGCAAGTTCGACGCTAGCGCTGTCAACCACATTTCCCCGGTCGTCAATACATTCTTCGATATTTCTTTTCAACACTGGATGAGTAATTATCTCTTCGTAATAATGTCCGAGCCAAGTAGTATCAATTTCAAGTTGTTTAATTTTTTTAATGTAAGTGACAGACTTTTGTGATGCTTCGATTAATGAAACAACACGTAGAAGTTCTTCTACCGATAATGTCGAACCGATTTGACTACGACGTAATGCTTCTTTCACGTTCAAAACACCTGTCATTGGTGTCTCGTCATAACGAGCAATCCAAGTACAGGCTTCATCCACTTCATCAAGTAAAAGAATGACATCACTCTTTTTGTTTGTCGGTTCAATTTGTAAAATAAGTTCTTTCGCAAGGTCACTTACGGCAAAGCGGCGAAGTTCCAATAATATTTTATCAAATTCTAGTACCACGCGATCAGTATTCATATCTTCACCTTCATTCACTTCTATTTTATCATATTTTATGGTAAAATATACCAAGGAGTTGAGACCATGACTTATGTTTTTACAATCAAAGATGAGGGGATTGCTCAAATAGTTGATTTTTATAATGATTATCAAGTCAATCCGACATCACCTTACATCAAGTATATGTTTAAAAATGATGACATTGTCGTGTCAATTTTTACGTCTAACAAGGTTACTTTACAAGGAAATGCAGCCCAGGAAGACTATTTGATGTGGTCTGAAATCCTTGGTTTCGAGGCTCAAACATCACTTGAAAAAGAGACTACGACTAAAACAAACCAAGCTACGCTGCAGTTTTTAAGTGAATCTACCATCGGATCTGATGAAGTAGGTACTGGTGATTTCTTTGGGCCAGTGGTTGTGGTCGCTTGTTATGTACGTAAAGAATTTATTCAAAAATTAAGAGATGCAGGCGTCGATGATTCTAAGAAACTAAATGATGAAGCGATTATGAGAATTGTACCTCAAATTGAACCTTTCGTTTTATACCAATTGCTCGTTGTTGATAATCCAAAGTATAATGATCTTGTAAGAAACGGTTTTAATTTAAACAAAATTAAAGCCTATTTACATAATCATGCAATCTTAAAACTAAAATCACGCATACATGAAAATGTTGATCGAGTAATCCTTGATGAATTTTGTTCAAAGAAAAACTATTTCGACTACTTGTCTGGTCGTGATTATTACAGTGACATTACTTTTTTACAAAAAGCAGAATCACAAAGTATTGCCGTTGCAGCTGCATCGATTATTGCAAGATATAACTTCTTAAAAGAAATGGATAAATTATCTACCAAAATGGGATTTGTTTTACCGAAAGGTGCTGGAGAGATTGTTGATTTACTGGGGAAAAGAATTGCTTTAGAACACGGTTTTGCAATCTTTGAAGAGATAGCGAAAATTCATTTCAAAAACTTCGAGAAAATCAAACAGATGACGAAATAGTCATCTTTTTTTTATCAAAAAATAAGTTAGCGAAAACTAACATTTTTGAGCATATTGTTTTATTTTGAATCATGATGGAAGTATAATAGAAGTATAAAAATTAATATTTCCTAGGAGGATAATGAATATGAAATTTGAATTACAACAACTCAATTATGCTTATAATGCATTAGAGCCACACATTGACGAATTAACGATGACAATCCATCACACGAAACATCATCAAGGATATGTAAATAACCTAAACGCAGCCTTAGAAAAACATCCTGAGCTAAACGTTACTTCCCTTGAAGATTTACTATTAAATCTTGACAAATTACCAATAGATATTGAAACTGCAGTACGTAATAATGGTGGAGGAGTCTATAATCACAATTTATTCTTCTCAACACTAAAATTGAATGAATTTGGTAAACCAGAAGGAAAATTACTAGATAAAATCAACGCTGCATTTGGATCTTTTGAGGGATTCAAGGATGCTTTCGCAAATGCTGCAAAAACGAGATTTGGTTCTGGTTGGGCTTGGTTAATCGAAAACAAAGAAGGTAAGTTAGAAGTTGTTTCAACACCAAATCAAGATAGTCCTTTACTTCTTGGTACACCACTTCTTGGAATTGATGTTTGGGAACATGCATACTACCTAAAATATCAAAACAGAAGACCAGAATATATCGATAATTTCTTCCACGTAATCGACTGGAACCTTGTCAGTTCCCGTCTTCAATAAAAACTCTCCCTTATGAAAAAGGTTGGCTAAAATTAGCCAACCTTTTTTCTTTATTCGTGTTCTTCTTCGTCTTTATATACTACTTTTTTAATTGCTTTTTCTTTCATCTTTTTAAAGAAAGCAAGCTTCAAATATCCAATCGCTCCAACACCTACTATAATGAGGAGCCAATAATACCATTCCATAAACTTCCTCCTATCTTAAATTTGATTTTTTAACGAATAATTTTACACATAACACACCAACAAATATTGTATAAACTGTGCCAATAATCATATACATCGCAAAGGATAAATTACTAGGATCACTCATTCCAATTTCAGCATAAACTTCATTTAACAAAGCTTTCATCGTCCAAAAGTTAGGGAAGATTCCTAAAATATATTGCTTTGCATCATGAAATATATTGAGCAAGCTTAATATTGGTAACATCACTACAAGTCCAAAACTTTTCATTGTCGCGAAGCCTTCAACTTTATTTTTCGCTACGAGTCCCATCACAACCGCAATCATTGGTACTGTTAAACTTGAAACAAGCGAGAAAACAATTAATTCAGGTATACTGATCGCGTCAAGAAGATAAATTGAAGTTGCCCCAAGTGTAATTACATATTTACTTGTCGCAATGAGTTTCAATCCACCTACCATCACGAGATTTCCTAGTACCGCAATGATAGTTGTATAGATAATTTTAAATGTCGTGTAACCTGAGACCGTAATAGGTGTCACTGCGATATTGATGAGTGTATTTTCATCTTTATTTTCAATGATTGAAAATCCAAGCATTGCTCCACTGACAAATCCACCCATGACCAGCGCAACTACAAAACCAATCAATAAGGTATTCATTGTAGCCATCGAATCTGTCGTTGTTGTTCTTTCAAGAATCGCAGGAATGATAAATCCTAAAATAAATACAATAAAGAGTGGGAAAAAGAGCATAAAGATACTGAGAGAATTTTTCAACATTGTTTTTAATTCATAACGAAGCATGTTCATATATTTTTTCATATTTCTACCCCTCTATTGCTACTTTACAAAATTGTTTATATACAAAGACAGGATAAACGATTAAAGGTAATATGACGAGGACTGCAAAACTGAGTAATAATCTCCACGTATCGACTTCTTTAAATGTAGATTCAAATAATGTTTGACCCGCATAACTAGGAGATAAATAAACGATAAATTCTAGCCAAGAAGGAATCATCCCCAGACCCATAAATAAGATGGGTGATATAAGTACAATTGCGAGCACCATATACCTTACAAGCATTTGCATAAAGTCATTCGCATGTAGTGCCATCCAATATCCAATCGATGTATGTGCGAGCACAACAATTATCATATAAAACAACATTGGCAAGAAATGAAGCACATTCCCATAAAATACCAAAACGGAGCCAACAACGATGACAAGCGAAATGAGAGCCACCACAATTGCAGAAATTACTTTTGCCGCAAGTATCCATGATAATTTCATTGGACTCACTAACATCGCATGCAGCGTACCTTCTTGTTTTTCTAAAAAGTATCCAGAGCCTAACAAAATAATACTCATTAGTCCTGCATCCATAAGAACGAGACTCGGTGCTAAACTAATCGCGGTTTGTTCATCAGTGAAATAGATGATGAGTACCCAAATAAACGAAACGATGATTCCAAAGAAGATAATTTTATATTTTACAAGGCGAACTAATTCACCTCTGACAAGATGAAGGAATCTTTTCATCTTACTCTACTCCTGTGACTTTAATAAAGATATCTTCTAATGTCGTTTCACCACTATGAATTGTTTCGATATGTTCCTTTTTAATTAATTCTTGAAAAGCAGTATTCTGACCTAAATCATCCAGTGGAAATACTTCACTTGTAAGTTCATCTTGACGGTAGTATTCTACCCTGACTTCTTTCTTACCATATTTCATCTTTAAATCACGTACGGTTGCAGTTTCAGTAATTTCACCACCACGTATAAAAACAACATGGTCACATAATTGTTCGACATCTCCCATCAGATGGGTAGTAATAAAGACGGTTTTTCCTTCTTTCTTGAAATCAAGAATTAAGTCTTTAATAATTTTTGCATTTTTAGGATCAAGTCCTGCAGTGGGTTCATCTAAGAATAATACTTTCGGATCATTGACCAAAGCTCTGACAAAGTTTAGTCTAACTTTCATCCCTTTTGAATAAGTTCCTACTTCCTGATTTCTTGCCTCAAATAAACCGACCTTTGTCAGGATGGCTTCGTAATCTAAATTCTTTTTATAGAGCCCTGCAAAATAATCCAAATTTTCCATTGCGGATAGTTTGTTGAAATGTACAGGCATTTCAAACCCTACACCAACTTCTTCATAAAATTCTTTTTTATACTCTTTTAAATTCTTTCCAAAGTAAAGAATTTCGCCTTCGTAGTCTTCTAGAAGCTTGGAAAGAATTTTTTGTGTCGTCGATTTACCGGCACCACTTGGCCCTAAAAAACCAAATACTTTTCCTTCTTCTACTTGAAAACTAATTCCTTTAATCGTCAATTCATCATTTTTGGGATACTTAAATTTTAAATTACGAATCTCAAATGCGTTTGCCATGGTTATTTCTCCATTCCCTTTAGTAATGTTTTTAGAAAATTAATTGAATGATCTCGTAATGATTCAAGTTTATCGAGAGTTAAGTCCTTTGTGACAATCGTGTGTTGTAATCCTTCCACACCGATTCTTAAATAACTAATCACATCTTCTTTCGAGAAACGAGGATCGATTTTATCCATCGATATTTCTTGAAAAAAGGTCTCTATAGATAGTTTTGTAAGTTCTTTAGTATGAGATAAGATGACTGAACTGATCTCTTCCGGAGGATTGGTCAACCCTTCTAGCAGGACATTCATTTCGTATGGATGATCTTTAGCATAGTTCATCTTCCAAATCATTACCGCAATAATCTTATCAAAAGGGTCGATTTCATTTTTAAATCCAGCCAAATCAAGTTCCTGTACCATTTGATCGAGTGCTTTTTTGAACACTTGATAGAAAAGCTCTGCTTTGGATCCAAAGATTTTAAAGATGGATCCTTTCGATACCATTGCCCGAGGATATATTTGATTGGTTGAAGCATGACGGTAACCTTTTGTACCAAATTCAATCAGTGCTGCTTCCAAGATTCTATCGCTCACTGTTTTATTCTCTTCCAAACGCATCCCTCCTCCAGTGACCACCTGGTCACCTTTAGTTTACTCTTGTTGAATCACTTTGTCAAGAGAAATAAAAAAACCAGTAATCTACTGGTTTCTTAGTTCATTAAGTTTATCTAGGAAAGGTCTTGGAAGTGAAGAATCAAACGCTAACCATTCCTTCGTTCTTGGATGTGTAAAGCCTAGCGTTTTGGCATGTAAATATTGTCCAAAATCATCTGTTGTTTTTTGTTTTCCATAGACCGGATCTCCAAGTAATGGATAATTAATATAAGCCATATGTACGCGAATTTGATGGGTTCTGCCTGTTTCTAAAATACATTTAACAAGTGTCGCTTTCTCAAAGCGTTCAATCACTTCAAAATGAGTGATGGCATCTTTTCCATCTTTTACAACAGCCATCTTTTTTCTGTCAACTGGGCTTCTGCCAATGGGCGCATGAATCGTACCTTTTTGATTCAATATGACACCTTCACAAATCGCATAATACTCACGCAGCGTTTTCTTTTCTTTCAGTTCCTCTGCCAATATCATATGGGCATAATCATTTTTCGCAACCATTAATAATCCAGAAGTATCTTTATCAATCCGATGAACGATTCCTGGTCTCAAATCTTGATTTTGTTTGGAGAGATGATTCGTATGATAAAGAAGTCCATTGACAAGCGTATCTTGGTAATGCCCTGGAGCGGGATGCGTAACCATACCTGAAGGCTTATAGACAACTAATACGTCATCATCTTCATAGATAATATCTAGATCCATTTTTTGAGGAAGGGCATCTTGCAGTGTAATCGGAAGTTCTTCTATTTGAATATAATCGCCGATTTTCAC
Organism: Candidatus Izemoplasmatales bacterium; assembly: GCA_050177605.1. Taxonomy (GTDB): domain Bacteria; phylum Bacillota_I; class Bacilli_A; order Izemoplasmatales; family Hujiaoplasmataceae; genus JAHIVB01. Next base: position 93,604 of record JBFXGX010000003.1, read on the forward strand.
TTGATAATTCGGTTTCACTTTTTTATCATTTACAATGATATATTCTTCGGTAATCATCTTTTGTACAAGGGTTCTTGAAAATTCTTCAAATTCGCTTGAAACAAACTTATCAAGCCGATCAAGTTGCGCTTCCGCGTTTACGACAAGTTCAATCGAGAAATTAGTTGGTCGCATCTTGTTTCACCCTTTTTGGTTCTAGTATGAACTGATCAAACATAAACGTAGCGATTCCGACAGTAAGACACATATCTGCGAAATTAAATACATAATCCCATATGCCTCTAAAATCAATAAAATCGACTACTTTATGATCGAATTGAGCGAGTCGGTCGATTGCGTTTCCTAAAGCGCCTGCCATTAAAAGAACGAGTCCTAACGTGTAGAAAAACTTTCTTTTATCTTTGAAATCATTTTTCACAAACATATAACCAAATACAATCGCCGCAACGAAAGCTACACCTAAAAAGAAATAATAAGCAATTCCACTTGTACCACCAAGGCCAAAGATAGCCCCTGGGTTTCTTACATAGGTAAAATGAAAGAAATTTTGAATGACTGGGACAGTCTCTCCTTCATAGGTAAATGACTGAACAACGATATATTTTGTAAGTTGATCAATCCCGAGTAATGCGATGATAATCGCTATCCATTTTTTCATAAATTACCTCCAATTAGACGAGCAGTAATGGAATCCACCAAACAATAAATAAAGTAGTAACGATCAGTCCGAAAAGACAAAAACCAACGAAATGGTACCATGCAAGTTTTTTAATTGAACTGAAATCTGAAACATCATTCTTCATCAATGTTAATGCTCTTAAATAAAAACGATAGATTAGATAGAAGTATAGTACTGCAATCACAAAAAATAATACAGTAAAAGTATACAATAAATAGAAGTATACTACAAGCGTTTCTATTGCCATAATGACAATCGGAGCGATTATAAGCGTAGATAAAACCATCGATCCAAGAAATGCATAAATGAGTTCTGTGAGTGAAAACTGGTCTAGATTTAATCTCCATAAACGAATGTATTTTTTCATTCGCTATCACCACCTAAACTATTCAAATAATTAATTGCATCGCTAAAAGAAGCGACTGGAACTAACCAACCTTCAGGATCGATTCCTAATTCTTCACACGCTCTTAACGCTTCTAGGTAATTATCATAGGTATAGGTATCATCTAAATAAGGGATAAAGAATACATCGACATGATTTAAATAAGCCGTTGCGATTTTTTGTTTGACACCACCAATGTATCCTACACTTCCGTCATAATTGATAGTGCCAGTACCGGCTATTTTTAGCCCATGGGTAATGTCTTCATCAATTAACATATTATAAATCGCAAGCGTTTGAAGTAAACCTCCGCTAGGTCCACCAATCGATGAATCTACAACATTGTAGTTTGGATAAGTATCGTCTTGATCTACAAGGTAATAGTTTTTTAAAGTAATCCCAAACAAATGCGTGGTTTCATCTTTACTTAAGAGAACACTATACTCGGTCCCATCTTCTTTTTGAAAATGGAAGGTGTATTCATTTTGCTCCGTTGTGTAGGTCGCAATTTGCGTGTAGATTGTGACAACAGTACCTTCATCTCCTTCAACATAAAGGAACTTATCACCAAAATCAATTTCATCATAATGGTCCAAATAAGTTGCTTTCCCAAATACAAGGGTTACTTGATTGAGGGTAATTTGAATATCTGGATTCGCCAGTTGGGCTTGTTGATAAGCTACAATGATAGCAGCATCAACACTCGTAGCTTTATCGAGATACGATATTTGGTTGATTTCATCATTGGTGTAAGTCAAATTGGATCCAGTTAAAATACCGATATCCGAAAATGGATTTAAATATCCGATAATAAACTCATAAAAAGACGGTCTTTCAATCGTCATAATATAGGTTGAAGAAATGGTTCCTTCGGTGATTTTATCTTCATTATAGTCAACTTGAATCAGTCTTTCTACCTCCGATAAACCGCCTGGAGAATAGACATATAAATTGGCTGGATAGATCAGCAAGAACATAATGAGAAGATAAGGGAAAGCAAGAAGCAAAATTTGTTTGCGATAGTGGCGAAATAACTCAATCATCAATTTTCACCTTCAATTGATAGTTTTCAAGTTTATGGTACTTCACGCCAGCTGCATTAAATAATCTTTTTGATGCAATGTCAACTTCCGTTCCATCGTATTTATCATCTAAATAAATCACTTCACGGATTCCAGATTGAATTATTAATTTTGCACATTCGTTACACGGAAATAAGGTAACATACATTTTCGCGCCATCCAAACTAACGCTTGAGTTCAAAATTGCATTGGGTTCAGCATGAACAACATACGGATATTTTGTATCGAGAAAATCGCCTTCTCTTTCCCATGGAAATGCATCATCTTCACAACCATTTGGAAATCCATTATAGCCGATTCCTACAATATGGTTTTTTTGATTGACGATACAAGCTCCTACTTGTGATGATTCGTCTTTACTTCTTAGGCTGGATAGGTGCGCGACACCCATAAAATAGTCATCCCATGAAATATAACCTAATCGTTTCATTTTAATCCTCCTACTTAAGTTCTTCTGGTTTCGCTAAATGCATATTGATATGACAATAACCATTTGGAACTTTATCAAGATAGTCTTGATGATATTCCTCAGCATTATAAAAAGGCATGGCCTTTTTTACATAGGTTACAACTTTTTTGTGATGTTTTTGTTGTTCTTTTGCAATCCAAGCTTCAATCACGGATTTATCTGCTTCATCAAAGTAGTAAAATCCATTTCGGTATTGTACTCCTAAGTCATGTCCTTGCCGATTATACTGTGTTGGATCAACGATTCGAAAGAAGTGTTCTACTACTTTTTCTAACGGTAAAACCGTTTCATCGTATTCAAGATACACTGCCTCTACATGCCCACTTGATGCACATACTTCTTGATATGTTGGATTCACTTTTACGCCATCCGTGTAACCAACTTCGGTAACAAGTGTCCCTTTTAAACGTTTGTAATAGTGTTCAACGCCCCAAAAACAACCACCTGCAATAATTAGTTTTTTCATTCGTCAAGATATTCCTTTCGATAATAGTTAAATACAATAGAAGCAATCAATAGTCCAGCACTACTTGGCACAAATGAAGTGGAACCAAGTTTTGCGTGATTACCGATCGGTTTCGTTGGGTTTTCTTCTGAAAAGACAACCAATGGACTCAAGTCAACTCCCTGTTGTTTGAGTTCATAACGATATTTTTTTGCAAGAGGATCCGTATGCGTTTGATTCGCTCTGGCAATCTTAATTTTCGTTGGATCAAATTTATTTGCAAAGCCCATCGAAGCAACAAGCGGAATATTTTTTTCCTGTGCCATTTTAGCGATGATAATTTTTGCATCTAAATCATCAATCGCTTCAACAATAAAATCGACTTTGGATAGAAAGAAAGAATCGATGGTGTCAAGACTCACTTCTTGATAAAATGCATCCACAATAACATCTGGATTGATATCTTTGATTCGTTCCTCCATTACGTTTGTTTTTGCTTTCCCAATCGTTGAGGTAAGACCAACAATCTGGCGGTTTAGGTTGGAAGGATCTACTGTATCTTTATCCACAAGAATCAAATGATGAAAGCCACATCTTGCGATGGCTTCAGCAGCAAAACTACCAACACCACCTAGTCCAAAAATCAAAATGGTATGATTTCTTATTTCATCTAAATGCGGTGTGATTAATTCTAATCTAGATAAATCCATAGGACTCCTCTCTTAATAAATAAGACCGCTAACCGCAGCCTTATTTTTTCTTCATATAATCAAATTTAAAAAATTTACGGCCAAGAAAAATTAATAAATATACAAGTAATGCAAATACAAACACTAGAATATTTGCAATATAGTCACGGTTTCCACCCATATAATCATAAAACACGACAAAGCCAAGAACACCAAAAATGGATAAGATTACTAAATAAATGTATTCTTTTTGATAGGTTGGCTTGACAATTCTTTTTAAATGATCCTTTTTAAAAACTAATACGAATGTACCTAGCGCCATCATCCCAAAATTCACAAGAACACAAATAAAGATGAACTTATTAATATCCACAATTGTATCTAAATCAAAGATGCTAGTGAAAACCAATATAATTGGAATGAACATCATCATCGTTGCATAGAACAAAATCGAATTGATCTCAAAAGTGGAATAGATTAATTGTTTTCCCTTTGGTTTCACGAGGAGTCTCCTGTTTCAAGCGCAAGCTCTTTTTCTTTTTTGTTGTCCTTAAAGAATCGATAGAACAAACGGATACTCGCGGCAATCGGAGACGCAAAAACAACCCCGAGTGTTCCAAAGAGCGATCCGAAGAAGAGAATCGATATCATAATGATAATTGGATGCATTTCTAGTTTTTTAGACATAATCAATGGTTGGAAAACATTACCTTCGGTGAATTGAAGCACAATGTTAATTCCAAGAATATAAAATGGGTTAATATCTTTGGAAACAAATGCATATACAAGTGGTGGAATCGCAGCCATAATCGAACCGAAATATGGAATGATATTCGTAAGTCCTACAATTAAACCAAAGACTAACCAATATTTGAGTCCAATCAATTTATAAATAAAAATCGCTACAGTACCAATCGCAAACATTAATAGTAATTGACCACGTAAATAAGCTCCTACAGTAGCATTTAAGCTTTGTCCAAGTTCTGCCACTTTTTTCTCGTGTTTTGGTGGGACAATCGAACGAAGACGATCAGAGATCATTTCATAATCTTTAAGGTAGTAAATAAGTAACATTGGAACAATCGCTATCGAAGTGAAGATAGGTAATAAGACGCCACCTAAATAGGATAAAATGGATGGAACAATACTGTTCAGTAAATTATTCGCTAAATCGGTTGCGGAAATATAATTATAGATTTGATCGTAGATATCTTTACCAAAGATAAATTGATCTCTTAAATCAGTTTTAAAATATTCAATAATGGTTTGAAAATCATTTTCGAAAAAGCTTGAAATTTCATTAGAAACGAATGGAACTAACATATAGAATACTGCAAAAATAATCGCAAATGAGAAGATTAAAACGAGCATCATCGATAGGAATCTTGGACCAATTCCTTTCTTTTCTAGGTATTTCACTAAAGGAAAGACGATGAGGGCAATGACATAAGCAATCGAGATAGGTACGATGACACTTTTAATCGCGCCAAAAATCCAATTCCAAAGGCTTGAGAACTGGGTCGCCATAAATAAAACTGCGAGACCTAATAAAGCGATTAAAAGATATTTGATAATCCGATTTAAGGCTTCATCTTTAATGGGTTGCTTTTTCAAGTGATTTCCTCCTCACAAGTGCTAAAAAGTTATTGGCATGAATCTCCACAATCATCGCAGTGTCCACTGCATGAATGTTGTTCATTTTGAATTTTGTATACTAACGTTTTATAAAGTAATTCTAATGGAACGGTTTCTTGTTCACCGGTTTTTGTATTTTTAATCTGGATGGTATCGGATTCAAGTTCACTCTCTCCAAAAATTAATGTGAACTTTGGACTCAGTCTTTCCGCTTGTTTGAATTGGCCCTTGAGATTGCGATCAAAGAAATCATAATCAACAACGAGACCACCATGTCTTAATTTCAGAATCGTTTCGAGTGCTCTAGGCTTCGCTACTTCACCCATGATAATCATAAAAGCGTGAATGGAATCCGGAACATCCACCATCGATAATTCTTCGAGCGCTATCAACAATCTTTCCATGCCAAAAGCAAAACCAACGGCAGGGAATTCTGGACCTTCTAAAGTTTTAAATAAATGGTTATAACGACCACCGCCACCTAAGGTACTTTGTGCACCAAGTGTGGATGAAGCTACTTCTAACTCAAAAACAGTATGTGTATAATAATCTAGTCCACGGACTAAGTATTTGTCAACAGTATAAGGTATATGCATGCCATCTAAATAAGAAAGCACGGTTTCAAAATGTTTTTTATCTTCTTCGTTTAAGAAGTCAATTGGCTTCGGCGCATTTTCAATCGTTTCACTTCCCTTATCAATTTTACAATCAAGAACTCGATAAGGATTTTCGTGATACCGACGATTACAATCTTCACAAAGGTTGGTGTGTTCTGTATCTAGATATGCTAGTAAAGCTTTTTTATAAGCTTCTTTCGATTCATTATCTCCAAGTGAATTCACTTTGACTTGAATATTAGGAAGTCTTAATGCTTTCAGCAAACTATACGAATAAGCAATCATTTCTGCATCAACTAATGGAGACATTGATCCAAGAGCTTCTGCACCAAATTGATGAAATTGTCTTTGACGACCTTTTTGAGGACGTTCATAACGGAACATTGGTCCTTGATAATAAACCTTGATAGGAAGATTAGGTGAAGCATAGAGTTTATTCTCGATAATACTTCTCACAACACTGGCTGTTCCTTCAGGTCGAAGGGTGATACTTCTTTCGCCGCGGTCTAAGAAATCATAGGTCTCTTTTTTAACGATATCGGTAGAATCACCAACACCACGATGAAAAAGTTCGCTAGCTTCAAATATTGGCGTACGAATTTCTTTGAAATTATATAATTTTGATACTTGATATATGACATTTTCTAAATCTTGCCATTTCGCCGTGTCTTCGGGTAAAATGTCATAAGTTCCTTTAATTTTTGAAATCATCTACTATGCTCCTTTTAAGAAAAAATCGTCCTCTTAGGAAAGGACGATAACTACTGCAAGAGAGGTTTTAATCCCCTGTCTTTGTTACTCGAAATATTTATCGTTTACTTTTTCTACGACGTATTCTACTAAGTCTTTCACATCTTTCATACTTGTTGCAGCTTCGTCTGAAATCGTTACTAGAAATTCGCTTTCGATTTGATTAAATAATTCAAGTGCATCTAAACTATCAGCGCCGAAATCATCAGCGAGTCCAGCATCCATGACTACTTTTTCTGGTTTTACACCAAGTTCTTCAATAATAATCTCTTTGATTTTTTCAAAGACTACTTGTTTTTTGTCCATTTTATCCTCCAAAGATGTATTTTATCTATCCAAAATAATTATAGTTTATTTTGATACCTAAGTCAAACAAAAGCAAGAAATTTTACGATTTTTCCAGGATTATTGTAACCGGTCCATCGTTTACTAACGATACACTCATCTCTGTTTGAAAAATCCCTGTTTTCACGGGTCTTCCGATCAATAATTCAAGTTCGTGATTAAAGTACGAATAAAGTTCATTTGCGCCTTCTGGACGCATTGCTGAAGTAAAGGATGGTCGGTTCCCATCTGAGGTGTCACCATACAGTGTAAATTGGGAAACACTTAGGATTTCTCCATCCACTTGGCAGATGTCTAAATTCAGCTTATCTTGTTGATCAGTAAAGATCCGAAGCTTCGCAACTTTCTTTGCTAGGTATTTTGCGATTTCTAATGTATCATTCACGTGGATACCTACAAGCAATAAAAACCCTTTTTGAATCGAACTAACCTCTTTATCTAGTACTTGTACACTCGCGCTTTTTACCCGCTGAACAACGATTCTCATTAGCAAACCCTCTCAATCGAGTAAATACCACGAATCTTTTGTAGATTTGCGATGACACTATCGAGTTCAAGAACATTTCCAATCTCAATTTTTAGACGAATGATCCCTTCTTTTACGCGATTGGTTTGAGCACTTACTTGGTTGACTCTTGCTTTTGAACTGGTTGCGGTATTGATGATTTCCGCAAGGATATTATCTCGATTCATTACAATAATTTTTAGATTCGTTTCATATTTTTTGGTGATGTTAGCGCCCCAAAATACATCTATTAGTCGTTCTTGTTCAAATGTCGATACATTTTTACAGACGTCGCGGTGGACAACGATTCCACTATTTTTCGTTACGTAACCAACAATTTCATCGCCTAGGACTGGGTTACAACAATTCGCCAGTTTCACGCTAGGGTTGGTTAAACCCTCGACAATGATATTGATATCGCTATGAAGCGTTCTTAACTTTTGTTGTTTCAAGCTGTCTGGAACTTTGTTGATTTTTTCAATCAACTCTTCTTCCGTGAGTGTTTCTTTTCCGGTAATTAAGTTGATTGCTCCGATTGGAGAAATGATATTTTTTCCAATTTCATAATAAAAATCTTCAACTGTTTTGACACCTTTTGTCTCAAATAAATCTTTGACAAGTTTATCAGTTAATGTAATTTGTACCTTTTTTAATCCAACTTCTTTTTCGAATTCAGTTTGACCGATATCTACTAAGAAGTCTCTTCTTTGCTTATTTAAGAAATTCTTAATCTTACTACGCGCATTGGATGTTTTCGCTATTTTTAGCCAGTTATCATTAGGTCCAACGGCGTTTTGGGATGTTTTTATTTCGACTACATCCCCCGTTTTGAGTGTGTAGTCGAGTGGTTGAATTTTACCATTAATAATCGCTCCAACCGTTTTTTCACCGACTTTCGTATGAATTCTAAACGCAAAATCGAGTGGAGTTGCCCCAGCTGTTAAGTCGATAATATCGCCATTTGGCGTAAACACATAAACATTGGCATTTAGAATGTCGTCGGTGAAAATATTTAATATTTCTTCTTCTGATTCACTTTCTTCGGTATAACGAATTAATTCAGAATACCAACGTAGTTTAGAAGAAACAATATCTTCGATATTTTTTCTGGATTGTACTCCAGATTGATTTTCTTTATAGGCCCAGTGAGCCGCAACCCCTTTTTCCGCAATCTCATCCATCTCTTTCGTTCGAATCTGAATTTCATAGATTTTACCTTTGTAAAGAACGGTCGTATGAAGTGATTGATACATATTTGGTTTTGGCATCGCAATATAATCTTTGAATCTACCAGGAACTGGAATAAACTTTGAATGAACAATTCCGATTGCTCTGTAACAATCTGAAATCGTATCAACAATGACCCGTAAAGCTAAGAGGTCATTGATTTCTTCAAAGTCGAGATGTTTCATTTTCATTTTGCGATAAACAGAGTGAATATTTTTGATTCTTCCGTTGATTTCATAATGTAAGTTTTCTTTTTGCAAAATCTCATCGAGATCTTTTTGCATCATCAAGATATCTGCTTCTCGATTGCCTTTTTTATCTTTAATCATTCGTGAGATTTCAAGATATTCATCTGGGTATAAATACTTAAAAGCAAGATCCTCTAATTCGGCTTTGAGTCGATACATACCAAGACGATGAGCAATTGGCGCAAATACGTCCAGCGTTTCTCTCGATATTCGTTGTTGGCGTTCAGAATCTAGATGATATAAAGTGCGCATATTATTGAGTCTATCGGCGAGTTTAACAAAAATAACCCGAATGTCTTTTGCCATCGCAAGAACCATTTTTTGATGATTCTTAACTTGTTGAGACACTTTGGATCCTTCGTATTGTAATAAGTGTAATTTGGTTAATCCTTCGACAATATCCGCTACTTCTTCACCAAATAATTCTTTAACTTCTTTATATTCTGTATCCGTGTCTTCTAAAATATCATGAAGTAATCCAGCAACGATGGTGTTCGGGTCCACACGGTATTCTGCTAGCGTAATTGCAACTTGGGTTGGATGAATGATGTAAGGTTCTCCCGATTTACGAAGTTGTCCTTGATGCTTCATAAAAGCATAGTCAAAAGCACGCCTGATAAAATCGAGGTGTTCTTTTTTCGACAAATATGTTTTTATCTGCTCTTCAAGAGGAGCGTATGCATCGTCCTGAAACATCCATGTCCCTCCTTTTAGTATTGAATCAATACTTTGATTGGGTAGTTTCCTATTTTTTCTCTTCCGTTTAATTCTTTTAATTCAATTAAAAAACCTAAACCTACAACGGTAGCACCGGCTTCTTCGACAAGTTTGATCGTCGCTTCCATCGTTCCACCAGTGGCGAGTAAGTCATCCATAATGACGACTTTATCATCCTTGCTAACTGCGTCTTTATGCATACAAAGTGTATTTTTACCGTATTCTAAAGAATAATCATAAGACAAGACTTCTCTTGGTAGTTTTCCAGGTTTTCTAACTGGCACAAACCCAATTTTTAATGAAGAAGCTACAGGGGCTCCTGTAATAAATCCTCTCGCATCTGGTCCGATAACTTTCGTTGCGCCTAGTTCTTTTGAAAAGTCCGCTAAGACTTTGATTGCTTCTGAAAAAGCTTCTCCATCACCAATCAGTGGTGTGATATCTTTAAATTGTATTCCTTCAATCGGAAAGTTTGGTACATTTGTAATATAATCTTCAAATTTCATGCGTGTTATTCCTCCATCCATGCATTCAGTGTTTTATATATATTCTGTATAGAATCTTGATATAACCAAGTAATTCTCTTGTTTAGGCTATCAAGTTGTTGGTATGTTTTGGATAATACAAGTTCGGTTCTTTCAATGTTATCTCTTTTGATGAATCCATCGTTCGTTTCATCAATAAAGTTTAATTCTTTAAAAGCTTGGATGACTTTTTTTAGCACCCATAATGGTAGTTTAGACTTCTTTTCAAGGAATTGAAATGAAATCACTGTTTTTTCTGGAAACAACTTAAAAACCATACGATACGTATCTTTATCGACAGCCATCTTTAATAACGTATCTTCTGATTTAGGACAGATATAGATGGTCTGTGGAGCCATTTCTTTTAAATCAAATTTTTGCGGATGATCAAGGAAATAATGGTCATCAATCACAAGGGATGTCGCCTTAATAAAGGGTGCTCCTAAATCATACTCTTCCTTGGCTCTTAAGTCAATAACTTGGAAGTTTTTACATGAGATATCTTTGATTAAAATTTGGATTGTTTGGCGATTTCTCCATTCATTGACACTCATTCCACCAATGAGGTCGATTTCATCCCCAACTTCGAGAGCAAAATAGTATTCTAAACTATTAAAATGCAATGCTTCGATGGTAAGTCCTTGATAACTTAAAACAAACTTTGTATGTTTGTCACTCATCTTTTGTTTTTTATCAATCCGTAATCCTTCAAATAGAAACAAGGCAGTGAAGAAAGAATTGTCCTGCAGTTTCTTCACAGTATTGACGGAAATATGATTGATTTCTACGCATGCATCTGCTTCTAAGATTGGTGATTCATTATGTGAACTACAACGTTGAAGTTCACGGCTAAACTCAAATATATTCTCTTTTTTGATTTGTAATCCAGCTGCTTGACTATGTCCCCCAAACTTCTCGAGATACTTTTTATTGTTTTCGAGCATTGTAAGGATATTTTCTCCGCCAAAACTACGCATAGAACCTTTGCCCATACCTTCATCATCTACGGTAATCACCACGGTTGATTTCTGATATTTCTCAGCGATTTTTTGAGCGCAAATTCCAATAACACCCTCATGAAGTAGTGGTGAATGAATCACGACGACATCATCACTTGGATCGACGAGTTTTTCGCATAGTAAAAACGCTTCTTCCGTTAAATCCTTTCGATTTGCGTGATTTTCCTCAATATGAAGAATGAGATGAGCAACTTCACTTTCAGATTCGCTAACAAGCAATTTAACGGCTTCTTTGGCTCTTCCAAGCCTACCTGAACTATTGATCTTCGGTGCGATTTTAAAAGCGATAGCTGTTTCATTGATGATGTCAAGATGAGAATATTCAATCATCTTTTTTAAGCCTAAATTGAGCGTCTTTTTGAGCGCAATGAGTCCTAAATTAACCATGGCTTGATTTTCATTTTCTAGCGGCATTAAGTCCGCAATGGTCCCAATCATTACTAGATCAAATAAATCGTCAAGTTCTTTTCCGTGTAATGCGCTCGCTAGTTTGTAGGCTACCATAACACCAGCGATTTCTTTAAAAGGATAATGGCTAGATAATTTTGGATGAACTAAAGCAAAAGCCTTTGGTAGTTCTTCTTTCACTTCATGATGATCAGTGATAATGGTGTCAATGCCATATTGATTAAGCAATGCAACTTCATCAGTACAGGTAATGCCATTATCGACAGTAATGACCAGTTTTACATCTTCTTTGATCATTTTATGACTCGCTTTGAGATTTAATCCATACCCATCCACAAATCGGTCAGGTAGATCATAACTCACGTTGGCATTTTTCATACGAAGAGCGCGGTATAGGACACTGATGGCGGTAATCCCATCACAATCATAATCACCAAAAATAACAATTTTTTCTTGTAGGTTGATTGCTTGATTAATTCTCGCAACTGCTTTTTCCATATCATTGATTAAAAACGGCGAATGAAGGGTTTCTTTCCCCATTGTAAAGAAATGATCTGGATCGTCAATCCCTCGGTTGGAAAGAATCACTCGATAGATATCTTTATCTTGAATAATACCTGGTGCTTTGGTTCGCCATGTATATTTTGGTTTTAACACATACATCACTCATTTCTGAAAATCTAATTATAACCTAAAAACGTTGTAAATACTAAAGAGTTGTTCTGCTACTCAAATTTTAATGAAATATCTAGTGAGTGATAAGAGTGTGTTAAGGCACCAACACTAATATAGTCGACACCCACTAAAGCCACATCTTTGATTCGTTCGAGAGTCATATTTCCACTCGCCTCTAATAATTTTTTACCATGATTGATTGCGACACATTCTTCCATATCAGAAAGCGACATATTATCGAGCATGATAATGTCACAATTAGTGAGTAACGCTTCTTCAAACATTGCAATGCTTTCTACTTCAACTTCAATAAGCGTATCTTTAGAAATATTCTTCTTTACTTGATCTACTGCAGACTGAATCGATGAAGAAGCCTTTAAATGATTGTCTTTTAACATCACCATATCAGAAAGGCTCATTCTGTGATTTTTACCACCGCCATCTACGACTGCTTGTTTTTCAAGAGCGCGAAGAAGTGGGGTTGTTTTTCTTGTATCGAGTATTTTTGCGTGAGTGTCTTTGATTTCGTTAACGAAAAGTTTTGTTTTTGATGCGACACCTGACATTCGTTGTAAGAAATTAAGACCGACGCGTTCTGCCATCAAAATCGATTTTGTTTTCCCTTTTACAACGGCTAAAATATCCCCTTTTTTTAGGATTGTGCCATCTTCGATGAGGACATCAAATGTCACTGTTGGATCGACTTCTAAAAAGACTTGTTCGCAAACATGAATCCCGGATAGAACACCATCTTCTTTGGCAATAAATTTGCCGGTGGATTCTTGATTACTAAATAAATACATCGAAGAGATATCGCCCTTTGGCATATCTTCTTCAAGGGCTTTTTTAATGAGTTCTTGTGTTGTCAATTGTTTAATCCTCCAAATCAAAGTTGAGTTGTTCTTGGACGCCAACTTTCTTTTCTTTTTTGTATAATTTCACCCATTTGGCACTTCGTCCTTTACCAAGTGGTCGTATTTTATTTTCTTCTGCTAAACGTTTTAATGTCCGATTAATTGTCGAATCTGAGATTAATGGATGGCGAAGCCTAACATCTTCTTTTGAAAAGACTTCAGGTAATTTATCAATTGTATTTTCAATATAATCGGATTTTGAAATCTCAAGATTGGTTTCATATTCATAATCTCTGGCTTTATCAAAGACATTTCGGTAGATTAAACTAAACTCTTTTAGGATAAAACGCGCTAATGGCATCATTTCAGAAAAGCCTTCGGACCATCCAAATCTTGTTTTATCAAGAACTTGGTGAAACTCATCAATATGAATGAGTAAGTGTTCAAAGAACGAACTATATTTCATTGCAATCATGCCTTCATCAATCGCAAGAATATAAAAGATCAGGATTCCAACAATTTCTTGTTCTTCAAATTTAAAAATATCCATATGAATAAAGTCAACGGTAAAATTGAGATATAAAAAGAAGTTTTCGATTTGTTTTTGTTTTTTGATTTCGAGCGTTCTAAGAATCAACTCTTCTAATTGCTCGCGCTTTGAAGTGATTTCAGTTGAGATTAGCGAATGTTTCGTTCTTTCAATCTTTTTATATCCTAATTTATCTGTTGTGTAATAATCTTTAAATAATAACCTGACAAGGTCATAAATTTCAGTGACATTTAAGTGAAAGGAACTCGTCTCGTTATGATGGATTGTTTTAAAAATCTCGAGAATGTTTTTATAGAGTTGTTCTTGTCTGTTTTTCGCTACAGTAGAATCTAGTGTAAGTGTTCTCAGCCTTGATTCAGGAATTTTTAATCCAGAAAAAAAACATTTATAAAAAGAATAAGCTTCACTTAAGATGTTCTTCTCTAAAAAAGTTGCCTTATCACGTGAAAAAAGCGATTCGTAATAATCGTTTTTTCCCATCTGGTAATATAATTTTAATGATAACATAAAGACATCATTTGGTACGGGTGTACGGAATATATTATTGATACAATTCATCATCTATCACCATTTATTAATTATATCAAATTAAGACCGTTTTGAATTCGTTTAGCATAAACTTTTTTATTTTTTTTGTGCTAAACATATTCATGAAGGTCTTTTTGAGTAAAAAAAAACGGCAAAGCCGTTCTTTTACTCTACTGTGATTCCATCAAGCAAATAAGTTAAGTCTATCGATTCATTTGTCCAACCAAGTGTGGAAGTATAGAACGTATCTTCACTTAACGTTTGAAGCGTGATTGAATCTCCTAAATTTTGATCAAAGTCCGTATTTGAAACAGCATAATAATAAGCATTACTTAGTTCTGTTGTATCACTATTAAATCCGATAAATGTACTTAGTAACAAGATTTGGTTTTCTTCTTCAATTACATTAAAATCGACTACACTCACGACTTTATCGACTGTCGAATGCCAGTCCTCTCCAATGAGCGAACCTATGTAGAGTTGCGCGCCACTCGCTTCGATAGTTGCACTTGCAAAGTTATCATAGATTTGTCCATATTGACTATAGCCAATGAATGCGCCAATTGAAGACGATGTGCCATTTGATGTGACTAAGATATCACTGAACACAACATTTCCTTGAATTAAAATCTCTGTGGTATCGACATAGGTTTCGTAACCGACAAGGATTCCACCATAATGATGCCCTACAAGTCCGCCTACATAAGAGCGATATAAGTCAGAAGTTACATTGATGGTTGCGTTCACTTCATTAAATAAAATTTCAGAATTGTATGATTTCCCAATAAGTCCTCCTACATAGGAAAAGAATTGGCTATTCACATAAAGGGATCCTGAGGCATTTGAATTCACCACTTGATTTGGAATGAATTCATCGGCTGTCATTTCTGAAGTAAGATAGGCTGATTGAACTCCGACTAATAAACCGACATAGCTTGAAGAAGAAGCATTCACAATATTGATTTCTCCACTGACATTGACATTTGTGATATTCGCGGTCGAAGATCCAGCAAGTCCACCAGCATAGGTGACAAAACTTGTCGTATAATCAATTGAATAATCAGCGATTGTAAGATCATTGATACTACCAGTAACGATTGCAAATAATCCATTATAATCGCTTCCTGAGACTGTAATCGTCATATTCGAAATGGTGTGACCATTTCCGTTAAATGTACCACTATAGGGTTCTAAATAACTACCTAATGGGCTCCATTCGATGCCAGATAGATCAAGATCATTCATTAACTCTATATCCTGTGTCATACCGATTGCTTGCAACTGTGCAACCGTGCTAACTTCTACAGGTTCAGTATTTTGTGTTTCGGTTAAGGTCGTTGTAACAGTGTCTGCGGTTGTAAGGGAACATCCACTAAGAATCGCGACAAGTCCGAAGACCAGTAGTGTGCTTATTTTTTTCATTTATGAACTCCTATCATTATTGATTTAAGACTATTTTAAAAGATTTTAGTGTATTTTTTGTGATTAAAACAAGGTTTGTTGAACGATGATTGCGTCCTCATCTTCTTCTTCCTCTTCTTTTTCTAAAACGACAAATTTCTTTTGTGCTATCTCTTCTTTTGCAGTATCGACTTTTGCCATGTCTTCTTGAATCGCAAGAATCTTTTCAAGTTCTAACATTACATCGTTTTGTTCTTCAATAACTTCCTCATCTGCAGGTTGTTCTTTATATAATTTCGCAAGAATGAGATGAGCTTCAAATGGCGTATTTTTATCCATCGCAAATCCATAGGGACGTGATTCTTTTTCAAGAACGGGAACACCATGTTCGTATTTATCTGGTTTAAGTTCCTCTCCTGGAATCACAACGTCTCCTTCTTTTAGAAGAATTCTAAATGTGATGTATTCTTTTAGTCTGAAGACATTTTCAGATAACATACCTATGAATTCATAAGGATTTGTTTTGACGCTCTTAAGGTAAGGTTTTCCTTTTGCAGGTCGATTCGATAGATCAATATTTGTGGTAAACTCGCGCTTAATCGCGCCGCGGTTTGTTAAGAATAATACTTCATCCTTACTAATCGCATTCGCGTATCTAGCACCAACTAATTCGTCCTCTCTTAAATTAATACCTTTCACACCTTTTGCGCTTAAGGATTGAATAGGTACAGTGGTTTCATCATATTTTACGACATAACCATTTTTAGAGGCTAAGACGACAAAGGTATCATATTTTTCTTTTAAATCAACCGATACTAATGGATTGATTTTCGTCGAAGGCATCGCACTATACGTTTTAGAAAGACGCGTTTGTTGGAATTCTTGAATCGCGACTTGTTTGATCATTCCGTCTTGATTTGCGAGTAATACGTATCGTTCTTCCTCAAAATTATCGATGACTTTCATATCAAGAATATCTTCATGATCTTTCAGCCCGGCAAGTGTTCCGATATATTCGCCTAAATCTTTGTATTTCATATCAGGGACTTTATAGACTGGAATATTGATGTAATTTCCAAGTGTCGTAAAAACAAGCAAGGTATCCCGAGTGTTTAGGACTTGTTGTTTTAAAATGACATCATCTTGTTTTAATCCTGTTGTCCCATTGGATGCTTGGAATGATTTTAATGATACTCGCTTAATGTAGCCATCTTGACTGAGTACAACGAGAACATTTTCATTTTGAATTAATTCTTGTTCATCAATCTCAAGTTTTTTAATTTCATCCTTGATGACACTTTTTCTTGGGGTTGGTAAAAGTGTGATTAATTCAGTCATTTCTTTGATAATCACTTTTTCGAGTTCAGCTTCATTATTTAAAATTTTGTTTAGCTGATTGATTAATTTTTGTAATTCAGTGTGTTCCTTTTTCATCTCTTCGACATCGGTGGATGAAAGTCGATATAATTGCAAGCTAACGATGGCGTCGGCTTGTGTTTCTGTGAATCCAAACAGCGACATAATCCGTTCAATCGAGTCTTTTTTTCCGAAAGAAGCACGAATGGTTTGAATAACTTCATCAAGAACATCAACCATTTTTAAGAAGCCTTCAACGATGTGACTTCTTTTTTCTGCTCTTCGAAGTTCATAATTCGAACGGTTTCTGATGACTTCTTTTTGATGTTGTATATAGGAATCTAAAATTTCGACCAAACTTAAGAGTTTTGGGCTCTTTTGATCAATCGCAACCATATTATAATTATAAGAAACACTTAAATCTGTATTTTTTAGTAAATATGCTAAAACAACCTCAGATGAGATTTCTTTTTTAATATCAACGACAATTCTTAATCCTTCACGGTCTGATTCATCACGAACTTCAATAATTCCATCAATTTTTTTCTTTAGTCGAATATCATCAATCTTACGAACAAGATCAGCTTTATTGACTTCATAAGGTATTTCAGTAACGATTAACTGCGTCTCAGTAACGTCGACTTTACTTCGGATAATCACTCGTCCTCGTCCAGTTTCAAACGCCCTTTTGATTTCATCGGTACCTTCGACAATCGCACCAGTAGGAAAATCTGGTCCTTGAATGATGCTACATAAATCATCAATCGTACAAAGTGGATTTTGAATACGGTATACAGTGGCTAGGATCACCTCTTCAAAATTATGAGGAGGAATATTTGTCGCATAACCCGTTGCCATTCCCATCGCTCCATTGACAAGGATATTCGGAAATTTTGCTGGTAAAACAACTGGTTCATATTCTTCGTCGTCAAAGTTAGGGATAAAGTTCACAGTTCTTTTATCAATGTCTCTTAATAATTGTTCTGCATAGGGGCTAAGACGAGCCTCGGTATAACGCATTGCCGCAGCTGGATCATTATCGATTGATCCATTGTTTCCATGCATATCAATGAGGAGTGTTCCCATTTTCCAGTTTTGAGACATTCTCACCATCGCATCATAGACTGATGTATCTCCATGTGGATGATATTTGCCGATGACTTCGCCAACAATTCTAGCACTTTTTTTATAAGGTTTTGTCGATGTAATTCCTAAGACTTGCATTGCATATAATATCCGGCGTTGAACCGGTTTTAATCCATCGCGCACATCAGGAAGTGCACGGTCTTGAATAATGTATTTTGAATATTTACCAAAACGGTCACCGACGATGGTTTCAAGATTTTCTTTTAAAATCTTTTCCTCGACGAAAACATCAATTTTAGCCTTCGTACTTTTCGCCATCTACTCTTCCCCCTTGATTCGGTAATTATCTTCACTTTCAAAGGAGACAAATGTATCAATCCATTCTTTTCGTGGTTCTACTTTATCACCCATAAGGACGCTGATGCGTTGATCCGCATCGGCTAAGTCTTCAAGTTGAACTTGAATTAATGTTCTTGTTTCAGGATTCATTGTTGTATCCCAAAGTTGGGATGCATTCATTTCCCCCAAACCTTTGTACCTTTGAATATTGTAATTTTTGTATTTCTTACAAATGATTTCTCGATCTTCTTCTGTCCAAGCGTATTCAATCTCTTCTTTTTTAGATCCTGTTTTGGTGATTTTATAAAGAGGAGGTAATGCGATATATAATTTTCCAGCTTCGACTAAAGCGCGCATGTAGCGGAAAAAGAACGTGATTAAAAGTACCTGAATATGGGCACCATCGGTATCCGCATCAGTCATAATAATCACTTTATTGTATTGTGCCTTATTGACTTGAAACTCCGTTCCTAGTCCTGCACCTAAAGTGGAGATAATCGTTCCTATTTCTTCATTTTTAAGAACATCTTCCATCTTTTGTTTTTCAGAATTAATGACTTTCCCTCGAAGTGGCAAAATCGCTTGAAAACGACGATCTCTTCCTTGTTTTGCACTGCCACCAGCACTATCCCCTTCAACTAAGAATAATTCGTTAATTTTTGGGTTTTTGGAAGTTGCTGGAGATAATTTTCCTGAAAGAATTGTGTCTTGTTTCGCGACTTTTTTTACAAGACGAGCGTCTTCTCTGGCTTTTCTTGCAGCCTCACGAGCATTACGTGCATTGAGTGATTTTTCAATCAACGTAGCACTGATTTGAGGATTCTCTGTTAAGTAGATTGTGAGTTTCTCGGAAATAACATTTTCGACGGCAGGTCGGGCTTCTGGAGAACCTAATTTGTTTTTCGTTTGACCTTCAAACTGGAGTAAACCTTCAGGGATTCTTACAGAGATGATCACTGTTAATCCCTCACGTATATCTGCACCTTCTAATGCTAAATCTTTTTCTTTTAATAATCCAACTTTACGAGCGTAATCATTAAATACTTTTGTAAAAGCCGATTTAAACCCTGTCTCATGGGTCCCACCATCTTTGGTGCGAACGTTATTGACAAAGGAGATAACATTTTCTGAGTACGAACTTGAATATTGGAACGCAACTTCAACTTCAATATCCGATGCACTCCCTTCAAAATAAACGGAGTTGTGTAAGACTGTTTTTGATGTATTTAAAAATTTAACATATTCTGAAATACCGTCTTCGTATAAATAGACCGCACGTTGTTTATTTCTTTCGTCGATTAATGTCACTTTCAGTCCTTTAATCAAAAAAGCACTTTCTCTTAATCGTTCTTCGAGGGTTTGAAAATGAAATAAGGTCGTTGAAAAAATGGTTGGGTCTGGTTTAAACCAAATCTCCGTACCTTGTTTTTTTGTTTCACCGATGACGATGAGTTCTTTGGTTTTTCTTCCACCATTTTCAAATCGCATTTGGTACATCAGTCCATCACGATGGACCGTAACCTCTAAGAATTCGGACAAGGCATTGACGACAGATGCTCCAACACCATGAAGACCACCACTGACTTTATAAGCACCACTATTTCCAAACTTACCACCTGCATGAAGTTTTGTAAAAATGACTTCAACGCCGGTCATTCCAGAAGTATGCATATCAACAGGCATTCCACGACCATCATCGCTGACTAAAATCGAGTTATCTTCTTTTACGACAACTCGGATGCTTTTACCATAACCTGCCAATACTTCATCAATCGAATTATCGACGATTTCCCACACCAAATGATGGAGACCTCTTGTATCAGTACTTCCAACATACATCCCTGGTCTTTTTCTGACAGCTTCTAAACCTTCAAGTATCTGCAGGGACTTGGCATTATATAATTCGGTTGCTTTTTCACTCATGTACATAACCTCTTTTTCACTTACCTATTTATTATACCAAACTTTTACATTTTTTTCCTTCCTTTTTTTTGATATTATGGTATAATCTTAACTAGTTTTGGAGGTCTTATTATGTTCAATATCTTATTTTTATTCCTTGCTTACTTACTCGGGTCAATTCCCTTCTCTTATTTGTTTGGCGAACTATTTAAACATCAAGATTTAAGGAAGTTTGGAAGCGGTAATTTAGGCGCTACAAACGCATTTAGAGTCTTTGGAAAAGCAGTCGGATCTCTTGTGATGGTTTTCGATGTAGTGAAGAGTGGTTTACTCGTTTTCTTAATGATTCACTACAGTGAAACTTTCTCCTTTATCACCATTGATCCACTCTACTTCGGTTTAGCAAGTGTGATTGGTCATGTCTACCCTGTTTGGTTCAAATTTAAGGGTGGAAAAGGTGTCGCTACCTCTTTTGGATTACTACTTGCATTTGATTGGAAAATAGCACTCATTATGGCACTCATTTTCTTCGCAATCCAAATTGCGACGCGTTATGTCAGCGTTAGTTCCGTATTATCTGCAGTAGCTGTATTCTTCCTCAATGTGTATTTATATTTCTTTAGTGGAAATCCGATGTATCATACTATTCATCTTTTGATTGTGACGTTTGTGGCGGTAATGATTATTGTGTTTAAACACTCATCAAATTACGAACGACTTAAAAAAGGAACTGAAAACAAAGTCAAATGGTTAGATTTTCTCGATAAGAAAAAGAGTTGAAATTCAGATGAATTTTCAACTCTTCTTTTTTTATCTTTTTTTCAATAGTAATGCCAAAATTTCTTTTTTAAAGAGGACTCCTGTCGAGGCGGTTCCACCAATCGCAAGCAATCCAATAATATACCACCAGGAGAATTTCGTTTGTTCCTCAATGGTAAAATGAAGTGTTGTCACATTGTCTTGGGTATCCGTCACGACTAACGTATATGTTCCTGGGTCAGTTACTACAGTTCCACTCGCGAATGGATGACCGTTTAACAGGGCTGTGCCCTCATTAAAGGTAATCGTCGCATCTTGACCATAAGTGAAGATCTGATAATCACTAACACCATTCACAATTGGTGGCGTTTCATCGACGAAACGCGCAACGACAGTAACATCCCTTTCAGGCATCGTAAACGTTGATGGATTAATTAACTCATCACCGATGTACCAGCCAACAAATTCATAATTCGTTTTGGTTGGATTGTCTAACCAAGGCACTGTGCTTCCATAACCTAATTCAATTTCAAAATTAACGCCATTCACACTGAAATATAATGTATAGAATATTTCCGTCCATTTTGCATATAATGTAAGATTCGTAGAAGGCATGTTCAGTAACTCAAATTTTGTATTTAGGGTCGTATCCGTATACCATCCATCAAATGAATATCCTATGCGCGTAGGGATTGGCAAATCTATCAGACTGTCATAACGATATTCTTCCCAAGCAATACTATTTCCTCCACGACTATCATAAGTAATGGTATAGTTATTCGGTGTGAAACGCGGATAAAAAGATAGGTCTTCAGAAGGCATTGTTAAAGGAATCGCTTGACTCCATCCAACAAATGTATAGCCATCCAATCTTGAGGGGATGACACTTTGAATAGGAATTAATCCATCCATATAATCAAATGTATATTGATTCAAAATGGTCGTTTGATCAGCCTCATAAAAAGTGACAGTATAACTCCTTATGGTCCATTTTGCATAAAGAGTAATGTCTTCAAGCATGAACGAACTTAAGTCAGTAATGACTTCGCCAGTACCCTCACTATTTAAATAAAATCCATCAAACTGATACCCAGCCCTAGAAGGATCGTAAAAGTCAAAGCTGTCTCCTAAGGTAAACGTGGCAGGATTTCTAGAATCATTCACACCACCTATTAACATATAAGTTATCTGATATGGATGAAGTGTCCATTTCACATACAAGGTGATATCTTCTCCTGGCATTGTATCAAAGAGATAAGTAGTCGAGTAGGTGAGATCGGTATAATATCCATCAAAATCATAACCTAAATACGTTGGCGCTGTCAAAGGCGCAGAAATCGCCTCTTGATACAACGCTTGAATCAGTGGGATAGCTGAACCTCCCTGGGTATCAAAATAGATTCGGTATTCTCCTATTGTATAATTCGCAGTAATCGTGACATCGTGATTGGGCATGGTCAAAGGAATTGACGAAGACCATCCACTGAGGTCATATCCATATTTATCTCCCAGAGGATAGCTCACGGCCGATAAATCAGTTTGATATAGATAATCATTGGTCCAAATCGTTTGACCTTCATCATCGACAAAAGTAAGCGTGTACAGATCGAGCGTCCATAATGCATAGAGTTCATAATCTTGTAAATCTTCTTCTCCCGTTGAAATCGATGAAACCGAATTTCCTAAATATGTATTATCAAGATACCATCCAACAAAGGAATACCCTTCTTTCGTTGGATTTTCCAAAGTGAGTGGTGTATCTAACAAAGTATAACTATCTGGATTTGAAGGGTGATTTAGTCCTCCATCTAAATGATAATTGATTTGATAAGCATGCGGTGTCCAAGAAGCATAAAGATCTGTGTCACTCGATAAAGGATAGGGGAAAGTAACAGAAGTTAGAAGCGCTTCATCGCTGTACCATCCAGAAAAATCATAATCTTTTCTTTCGGTCTCGGGGCTATAACCAAGAACATAACCCGTTGGCACAAGATTATAAACATGAAAACTCAAATCATCTAGTGAAGAGATAATCATTTCGACTTCAAGGTCTTGATCGATATCCATAAACATAATCTGTGATGGACTGGCTATGGCCATACTGGTACTACCATATCCACTGGATGAATTAAATAAAGTGGTTTGAACTGAAGAGGACTGAGGTACAATATAATCTAAAAATCCATTTTCGTCGGTATCATAATAGGTTCCTCCACCGAGTGAAGAATAAGAATACATCTCAAGCCTCGTAAACGAAGTGTTGCCATTATTGAGATAGACTGCATAATAACTATCCGCGATATTACCACTTTCTAAACTAATAAAATCTTTATCTCCATCATTATCAAAATCGACATAATCAAGCGATGTTGGTTTTGCGAGTGTTGTACTAATTAAGTGAGACGATGTAAAACTTCCAAGTGAATCATTTTCAACCCACATCACTTTATAGTCATCATAAGCTGAGAACGCTAAATCTAAATCACCATCTAGGTCAATATCCGAAAGGACGAGATCATATGGATGAGGCGCTGTGTATAATATGGTTTCTGTCGAAAATGTATGAAGTGACGTCTGGAAAAAACAAAGTACTTGGTTGGTGTTTGTAGAATTGACGACGATATCAGGATAAATATCATCATCTACAAGCCCAATTTCAAGGTCAGTAGCTTCGTCGAGTGGTGCGACTTGATTCACTGTTGAAGTTGTAAAATTACCACTTCCGTCGTTATAAAAGATGACTACCACATTACGATTAGACACACCAACAATATCAAGATCATCATCTAAATCGATATCATATAGTTTTAAGGAGGTGAATTGTACGCTTAATGAGCTAATCAAATGCTCAGTATAAGTACCATTTCCATGATTTTCAATCCAGCCGAGATAAAGATTTTGATAGAGAGAAAAAACGATATCTTGTTCTGTATCTTGATTGATGTCACCTAGTTCAAACAACACACTCGTTTCCGCTTCACTCATTAAAGGTAGAGAAGGGTCAATGACTTCTTGAAAAACATAACTCATCTCATAAGACGAACTCATATCGACTGTACTACCACCATTTTCATGAAATGTCACAGTATAATCAGTGAGACTATCAGCGAAAACGACAGAGACTGAAAATAAAAAAAAGAAAATGAGAAAAAGCAGGATGGACGTTTTTATCTTCATTGTAATGCCCCCTTATCTATTTTTATTATATCAAAATAGCTGCTTATTTAAACCCTATAAAAGAAAAAAACCATCGAAATGGTTTCTTTTGTTTATTTTGCTTGTTTCATAGCGGCCATCGTTTGTCTTACTTGTTTTTCCGATGGTGTTCTTCCCATAGATGTATACATTGCACGTATCATCGCTTCATTAATTGGTGGATTCTTTTCAAGTTGATTTGTGAACACTTTTCTAGAAATAAAATATCCAGCAACTAATCCTACTAATAATCCGATAACAGCTAAACCGATACCTAATCCTACACTCATTTTATCAGCTCCTTATTCTTCCATTTTATTGTATCAAATAAGTTCGTTTTAATCAAGAAAAATAAGTGTGAAAAAATATTATGAAATTGTTTTCAATCGTCAACTTCTTCTTTACAAATCGATGAATGATTGATACAATATTCTCGTAGTATTAATCTATCTCAATAAGGGAGGGATATTTATGCCAAGAAGAATTTTAGATACTTGTATCGCATGTGGAACATGTGCTGAAAACTGTCCAGTTGATTGCATCAGCGCAGGGGATATCTACGTAATTGATGCAGATCAATGTATTGACTGTGGAGTTTGCGAAGTAAACTGCCCTGTTGAATGTATCATTACAGAATAACTTTATTTATTAAAAAATAGCGACCTGGTCGCTATTTTTTTTATCTTTTTCTAAAATAAGAAGCTACTTTTTCTAAAGATTGAATAAGAATTTCATCTTCTTCAATCTTTAAGTCTTCAAAGATTGCATCAATCATCTTTTGATGATAGAAATCATGGATTCGAAGAACGCGTTTCGCTGGTTGTTCTAGGGCAATTAAAACTTTTCGCCGATCACTTTCATCGGTGTAACGGCGCACATATCCTTTTTGAACCAATGTGTTAATTGCTGTGGTCGCTGAACCGACGGTAATTCCGAGTTTTTGAGCAATATTCGTCATGTTTGGTTCAGAAACGATATTAACAGCTTCAAGCACATGAACTTCATTCATGGAGATTTTGACTCCTTGTTTCTTTAATTCTTCGCCTTCAATCGCTAAAATACGATTAAATATATCGACGAGTAGTTCATTGATAATTGCTTTGGCTTCACTCATATTGACCTCTATTCTTTTTCAATGTAACCCATGCCCATCGTTCCTGGACCGGCATGGCATCCAACGACTGGTGTTAATGGAATCAGTTTAACTTCTGAAATGCCATCAACTTTAAGAAGTTCATCTTGAAAATCAAGCATCTCTCCCATATTGTTTGTGTAAATGACAAAGAGTTCAACTTTTTTCCCTTTAATCTCTTCAAGTATTTTTTCTAGCATGACTTCTCTTGCTTTTTGGGTCGTTCTAATCTTTTCCATGGTCACTACTTTTCCTTCTTTCGAAACATGTAGTAATGGTTTTAATTTTAGTAACGATCCTAAAAATCCTTGTGCGTTGGATAAACGTCCATTTTTAACTAAATATTTTAATGTATCAACAGTCACATAAATATGATTGTGATCTCTAATAAATTCTAATGCAGCTAAGATATCGTGTGAAGTAGCCCCTTGATCTGACATTTGTTTCGCTGTCATTGCCATCAGTGCTTCGACATAGGAAATACTTAGAGAATCAAAAACATGTACTGGTGTATCTTCCAACATTTTCGCAGCGAGGATTGCATTTTGATAGGTGCCGCTCAAATGTTTAGAGATGGTAATAATGATCAGTTCATCATAACCAGAAGCAACCATTTCTTGATACATTTCAAGAAGGTATCCTGTACTTGTTTGTGCTGTTTTGATATCTAAATCTGGGTTTTTAGTAATTCTATCATAAAAATCATCTGAGGTAATTTCGACAAAGTCTTCGAATTCTTGATCTTCGATTAAAAGTAATGATCTAAAAATACGAATTTCTTTATCGTGAACTAGATAATCTAGTCCTGAGTTTCCACATACTGCTACAC
The DNA here is from genome assembly GCA_050177605.1 of Candidatus Izemoplasmatales bacterium. Classification (GTDB taxonomy): domain Bacteria; phylum Bacillota_I; class Bacilli_A; order Izemoplasmatales; family Hujiaoplasmataceae; genus JAHIVB01. Next base: position 119,954 of record JBFXGX010000003.1, read on the forward strand.
CAATTTTTGACATGTTGGTTCTCCTTTTATTCTTTTAAGTTCAAATATTTTGAATTTCAAACAATAGTTTAACATAAAGAATATTGAAAAGCAAGAATATTGGTCAAAATCTTATATTTGCGTATAAGGATTGGTATCAATTTGAGAAATCAACACTTCGATATCAGGAAAAGCAGATTGGATTTGCAATGCAATAGCTGGTTTAAATATTTTTTCAGCGTAGTGACCGATATCTAGGATGGTTAACCCCATTTGAATTGCATCAAGTGCAGTATGATAAGTCACATCTCCAGTGAGAAACAAATCAGCATTTTTTCTTTTCGCTGGTGCCATATGAATGGAACCACTTCCTAAGGAGAATCCGATACGCTTAATCACGTCGCGTGGTTTTCCAATTAACTTGATATCTGGTAGATTAAAATCATGATGAAGCAAAGAAACAAAATCATCAAAGGATCGAGGAGAGATATTTCCAATTAATCCGATTTGTTCTTGGTCGTCTAGTACTTCAATGTCTTCAAGCCCGATTAAACGTGCAAATTCATCATTCATTCCACCCTTGGAGGTATCATAATTGGTATGCATCGAATAGAGTGCGATACCATGTTTTATTAAGTGATGGATGATCCAACCTCTAGGTGTTTCAACTTGAACGTTGTAGACAGGTTTAAAAATCAGTGGATGATGAGAAATCAATAAATCAACTTTCTTTTCAATGGCTTCTTTTACCACTTCTTTCGTTACATCTAGTGTTACTAACACTTTTTTAACTTTAGAATTCAAAGAACCAACTTGTAATCCTACATTATCCCAATCATAAGCTTTTTCTTTCGGATAAAATGTTTCTAAATATCTGATGACTTCGATACTGTTCATAAGCACTCCTTTAAAGTATGAATTTCGTCTTCAATCACTGACTTCTTTTCTTCACTCACCTTCGATAAAGCGAGTTCGAACTTTTCAATTTGCTTGTGGATATATTCAACGAAATCCTTATTTTTTCTTTGTAGGTTGATCTTGCCAAATCGTTTTTCAAGGGTCGATAGATGCATCTCTCCCTTTTCAGAAACGATGATTTGATAATACTTTTGATGATCCTTGATGAATTCTTCGCTGATGACTTTCCAGCCATTTTTTTCGAGGAATTCACGAAGTACGGATGCATCACTATTGGGAGACAAAATAAGACGTTTAACATCTTTTAAGTCTACCCCAGATAAGATTTCAGAAATTAAGATTCCACCCATACCAAGAATCGAAACAAGGTCTTGATGAGGGGTTAACTCATCAAGACCATTTAATAGTGCAACTTGAATTTGATTTGTAAGAGACGCTTCTTCTACATTCTTAAGCGCAGATTCATAAGGAGAAACCTTATTATCTGAAGCAATACTTTTTTTTACATATCCCCTTGAAACTGCTTCAATAGGAAAATATGCATGATCACACCCAACATCTCTTAAACACTGAAACCCAGCTGTATATTCTAACGCTTTTTCAAGACGTTTACTTAATTTCATTGTCTTCCGTTTGTGAAATCTTTTAATTTTTTACTGCGAGATGGATGTCTTAGCTTTCTTAAGGCTTTCGCTTCAATTTGACGAATTCTTTCACGTGTAACACCAAATTCTTTACCAACTTCTTCGAGCGTTCTGGTTCTTCCATCTAAAAGTCCAAAACGCATTCTTAATACTTTTTCTTCACGATCTGTGAGTGTTTCAAGTACTGCGTCAAGTTCTCTTTTCAGCATTTCCTTGGAAGTATATTCATAAGGCGTTAGTGTGTCTGGATCTGGAATAAAATCTCCAAGAGATGAATCTTCTTCTTCTCCAACAGGAGATTCTAAAGAAATCGGTTCTTGGGCTACTTTTTGAATGATTTGTACTTTATCAACAGAGATCTTCATTTCAGCTGCGACTTCATCTGGATGAGGCTCTCTTTTTAATTTTTGAGTCAATGTTCTTTGTGTACGTACAAGTTTATTGATTGTTTCAACCATATGAACAGGTATACGAATTGTTCTAGCTTGATCGGCAATGGCTCTAGTGATTGCTTGACGAATCCACCAAGTGGCGTACGTAGAGAACTTGAATCCTTTGGTATGGTCAAATTTATAAACGGCTTTCATTAAGCCCATGTTTCCTTCTTGAATTAAATCTAAAAATTGCATTCCGCGTCCAACATATCTTTTCGCGATAGAGACAACCAAACGGAGATTCGCTTCAACGAGTTTCTTTTCTGAGAATTCACCACGTTTGAATAATTCTTCAAATTCAGCGAGTTCTTCTTGTGAAATGCTAACACCATCCGCTACTTTTTGGTCATAGACTTCTCGTGCTTTACGGGCTCTTGAAATTAGCGTCGCAAGTTCATACTCTTCGTCACCAGAAAGTAATTCAACACGACCGATTTCTTTTAAGTACATACGTACTGGGTCGTCTACTTTGATAGAAATGGAAGAATCGAATTGTTTTTCTAGCATTAATTCTTCTTCGATTTCTTTTGCATAATCGAAGTCAATTAATTCTTCAGCGGGAATATCGTCATCGGATAATTCATCTAAATCAATAAAATCATCGTCAGCCTCTTCGTCGTCTTCTTCAGCTACGAGTACTTCTTCTTCCTCTTCAACTTCTTCTGGTAAGTCAAGGTTTTCTTCTGCATAGATTCCTTCACTTTCAAGATCCATAATGATGTCATCATACATCATATCATTCTCATTCACATATTTCTTAATTTCTTCAAAAGATAAATATCCTTGTTCTTCCCAAAAGGCTGTTAACTTCTTTAAGATTTCGCTTTTTTCCATGTGTTCTCCTTCTTTAATTCATCGATTTGTTTTTTCGCTTCAAGAATTTCATTACCAAACTTCAATTTTTCTTCTTTCGTTAAAATATCATTCAGTGCGGTTAATTTTTCTTTGATTGCTCGTATATTCATTTCAATTTCACATATTTTATGAGTATTAATAATTTGCTTTAATTCGACGCTGCTGTACTCTAAACCAGTATCATTTAATCGTCTTTTCGCAAGTTCGTATTCATTGCCTGTGAGGCCATCTAATACTTGTTCTTTTAAATCCAATACTTGATTATTTTCAATCAGACCGGTGGCTTCAAATAAAATCATTACGTTGATACGGTCTTTTGCAAAATAAGCTTGGATTTCATCAATGATGTATTGTCTGTATTCTGGTGTCTTCAAAAAATAGGATACCAGACGATTTTCGGATTCAATTTTTTTGTTAATGATAGCCATATTGGCAAGTGTTTGTTTCTTTTGTTGCTCTTTATGAAAGGTAATGGCTTGCGTAAGTTGATAGTTATGCAAGTCTGATTGAATTGATTCATACGATACGCCAATATCTTCAGACATCTTCTTCATATAGATTTCTAGAAGCATATCAGAATTTTGTTTTTGAAGTGTTTTGAATACCTTCAACTTGAATTCTTCAATTTGAGATGGCATCGACATATCTGTTTTACGCATCAAATAGACATATTGGAATTCAAATGGATCCATTTGTGTGGTATTGACATATTTTTGGAACGCTTGACGAGATTTTGTTTTGACAAATTCATCAGGGTCTAACCCTTCAGGCAAGAGAACAATCGAGACACTGAGTCCGGCATTTTGAAGCAATGGAATCGCTTTGTTTGTTGCTTCAAAACCAGCTTTATCACCATCATAACAGATGACTGCGTGGTCAGTATATTTTTTTAATAATTTCGCTTGCTCTTCGGTAAGAGCCGTTCCCATCGAACAGACACTTTCTTTAATACCTGATACAACAGAGGCAATGACATCAAAGAATCCTTCAAAAAGAACTACACGGTTTTCTCTTTTAATGGAAGGTATCGCTTTATCTAAATTGAATAAAACGTTCCCTTTCGTGAAGATTTTGGATTGAGGGCTATTGATATATTTCATATCAGAAGCACCATTAATCTCTCTACCACTAAAACCGACGGTTTTCCCATACTCATTTCGAATCGGGAAAATCAATCTGTCACGGAATAAATCGACATAATCTTTCTCGGTTTTTTTAACTAAACCAAGTTCAATAAAATCGACGGCATCTATTTGATCTTTAAGTTGATTATACATTCCGCTATAATCGTTTGTCGCGTATCCTAGTTCGAAGTATTGAATCGTATGAATATCAAGTCCACGTTTTAAGACATAGTCTAGACCAGGTTTCCCTTCCGCAAGATTGGTAAGGGTTAATTGATATAAACCAGATACTTTATCGTTAATTTCATAAAAATGACTAAAATCATTTTTGACGAACGTTTCACCTTCCGTTTCAACAGGAAGATGATATTTATCCGCAAGCGCGAGTAGCGCTTCAGGATAAGTGATATTTTTGTATCGTTGAATGAAAGTGACCGCATTCCCAGCTTCACCACATCCGAAACATTTAAAGATTCCTTTTTCTTTACTGACATTAAAGGATGGTGTCTTTTCACTATGAAATGGACAGAGTCCTTTAAAACCACTTCCAGAAGGTTGAAGTTGGACATAATCAGATATGACATCGACAATATCGGCTGTGTTTGTGATAAGGTCAATTGTTTTTTGACTGATCTTTGCCATAGACTTCCCTTCTTTCTTGTTATAAAATATTCAAATCTTTTCTGATATGAGCGACTAGTTCATCAATGTTACAAGTGATTTGTTCCATCGAATCACGGTAGCGAATTGTGACTGTGTTCTTTTCAAGTGTATCATTATCAATCGTAACACACAGTGGTGTACCGATTGCATCTTGTCTTCTGTATCTCTTACCAATATTACCCGCTTCATCGTAAGTTACGTCAAAAACACTTAATAATTTTTGATAGACTTCCTCTGCTTTTTCTTGGTGATATTTTTTCACAAGTGGGAAGACCGCTACTTGATACGGTGCAAGTAAAGGTGAAATTTTAAGCAAAGTACGACTATCCCCATTTCCAAGATCTTGTTCTTCAAAGGATTCATTTAGAATCGCAAGGAATAAACGTTCAACACCTAGTGCTGGTTCAATGACATACGGTAAGTAGCGTTCGTTGGTATCTGGATCTAAGTAAGTTAAGTTTTCGCCTGAATGATTTTGATGTTGTATCAAATCATAATTAGTTCGCGATGCCACGCCCCAAAGTTCATCAAATCCCCATGGGTAACGATACATGATATCGGTCGTTGCATTCGAGTAGAATGATAATTTTTCTTCAGGATGATTGTAGAGTTCAAGATTTTCTGGTTTTAAACCTAGTCCTTTAAGAAAATCAAAAGCGAATTGTTTCCAATAAACAAACCATTCTAGTTCTGTTCCTGGTTTGCAGAAAAACTCCATTTCCATTTGTTCAAATTCTCTTGTACGGAAAATAAAGTTTCCTGGTGTAATTTCATTACGGAAGCTTTTTCCAACTTGAGCAATCCCAAAGGGTACTTTTTTACGAGAAGTTCTTTGGACGTTCTTAAAGTTCAGGAAAATACCTTGCGCTGTTTCAGGTCGTAAGTAAATAACACTTTTCGAATCTTCAACAACCCCTTGTGAAGTTTTAAACATTAAATTGAATTCACGAATTTCAGTGTAATCCACTTTACCACAAACAGGACAAGGAATTTGATTTTTAACGATGTAATCATACATTTCTTCTTTGGACCAGCCATCTGCATCGACTGTGTTTTTTGAAAACTCGGCAATGAGTTTATCTGCACGATGTCTAGACTTACATGCTTTACAGTCCATTAGGGGATCTTGAAAACCGCCAACATGACCACTCGCAACCCAAGTTTCTGGATTTAAAAGAATCGCGGAATCAAGTCCCACGTTTAAAGGATTCGTTCTAACAAACGCATCCCACCAAGCTTTTTTAATTTTTTGTTTTAATAGTACGCCAAGTGGACCATAGTCCCATGTATTGGCAAGTCCACCATATATTTCACTACCTTGGTAGACAAATCCATATTGTTTTGCGTAATTGACTAGTTGTTCTAATGAGTTGTTCAAGTTAATCATCCTCTCCATTTGGGCATATTATCTCATTTTAATTATAAAGCATAAGTTTGTAATGTCAAGGCAAATTATATATTTTATAATATATAAAAGGCTAATTCTAGACAAAAAACAAGGCTAGAAGGTTTAATAGCCAATAAATCCTTCTAGCACAGTTCTTGATTTGGTCTTAATATTGAGGTGATACATATAATATTCATCAAGTAAATGACGTAACTCAATGATGGTGATACTTTCTGTTTCAATCGACGATGGCTTCGCTAAATCGTAGTAGTAAAGGAACTGAAACAGTTCAACACACTTCTTTGAATAGGTAGGTTTATGTGGATGGTCATCACAAATCATCCCACCTTCAGCGACAGAAAAAGTTAAATTGTTTGTTTCATGACAAAGGACACAATCTTTAAATCTGGGATTCACGCCTAAAAGAAATAGGAGCTTCGCTTCAAACATATTTATGTAGGGAATATAGTCAACTTCTGTCGATACTTTATTCAAAATTTTGATTAAGAACGGATAACTTTTACTATGATCTAACCCACCAATCGAAAAGTGTTCAAGAAGCTCGAGCATATGCAGTGAATACGTGTATTTTTCAAGATTGGATTTGATGGTATTAAAGGTATTAATCATCGTGATTTCTTTGACTGTTTTTAAGTCTTTTCCGGAAGCATAGATTTTGACATGGGAAAGAGTATCTTTTGATCCTAAAAACGGACTTTTAATTTTGTTTGCGCCTCGAAGTAAAAAAGAAACGACACCGGATGTCGTATATACGTAGATGATTTGACTTGTCTCTTTGTAATCTAGGTGTTTGACAATAATTCCTTCAAATACGTCCAAGAGAATCCCTCTATTCTTTTTCTTTGGTATAACCGTAACTTTTAAGATAATGTTCTCTGTTGCGCCAATCAGCTTCAACCTTAACAAACAAGTCTAGAAAAACTTGTTTCCCAAATAAATGTTCAATGTCAACACGTGCTTTGGAGCCAATTTCTTTGAGCATGGCACCATTTTTACCAATGATAATTCCTTTTTGTGAGTTTCTTTCAACAACAATGGACGCGATAATTTCGACCAATTTCTTTTTGTTTTGATACTGGTCAATCACAACCATCACTGAATGAGGAACTTCTTCTTTTGTGAGTTCAAGTATTTTTTCACGAACAAATTCAGAAATCAAAAACGATTCTGGACGGTCTGAAATTTCACCATCAGGGTAAAACTGTGGACCTTCTTCAAGTCGATCTTTAATATCAGAAATGAGGTGATCAACATTTTGACCTGTAAGGGCTGAAATCCCAAAAACTCCCGCAAATTCAAACTCTTTTTTATAGATATCTAGCGCTGCTTGCAAGCGTGGAAAATCTTTAATCGTATCGATTTTATTCGCGATTAAAAAGACCGGTGTTTGCGTTCCTTTTAATTCTTGTAAAATCGCTAAATTTCTCTGTTTCACATCATCGAAAGCATTCACTAAAAACAGCACTAAATCGACTGCTTTTACTGTCGATAAAGCTGCAGAAGTCATATACTCTCCAAGCTTTGTTTTTGCTTTATGGATTCCTGGTGTATCCATGAAGATAATTTGTGAATCTTCATCATTATAGATTCCCGAAAACACATTTCTAGTGGTTTGTGGCTTGTCTGAAACGATTGCAACTTTTGTCTTTAGTACTTGATTGAGGAACGTTGATTTACCAACGTTAGGTTCGCCAATAATGGCGACAAAACCAGAGCGAAACATTAAAGATCCTCTTTCGTAAAGCCATGAGGTAATAATTCAATGTTTTTAATAACCTTTACTTCGTCGTGATTATTAATGAGTACGACATCACAATCCTCATTCATTAACTCTCTCATCACTTGTCTACAACTTCCACATGGGCTCACAAAATAATCGTGGTCTGTATAGATTGCGATTCTTTTGATATCTTCTTTACGAACGCCATTGGAGTAAGCTGAGAAAAGAGCACTACGTTCAGCACAATTTGCTAAACCATAGGCTGCATTTTCGACATTGATTCCTTTATAAATCTCGCCGTTATTTAGTTCAAGTACTGCTGATACAGCAAAATGAGAGTAAGGCACGTATGCATTTTTAATATTTTCTTTCGCTATGCTAATTAGTTTATCCATTTGATTACCTCGTATAACTAGTTAAATTTAATATTTGATCTTGTAAGTCAAACATTTCTTTTTCTTCTTCTTTTGTTAAATGATCGTATCCATTACAATGTAAAAATCCATGGACACTTAAAAAAGCAAGTTCTCTGTCGAAAGAATGACCATATTCAAGGGCTTGTTCTTTCGCTTTATCAATGCTGATAAAGATGTCGCCAAGTTCATCCTCTTCATCCTGGTTTTCAAAACTGAGTACATCGGTAGGACGGTCAATCTGTCTGTAATATAAATTCATCTCATGAATCGATTCGTTATTCACTAAAATCACATTAATCGTCTTTGTTTCTTTTATATCAAGAAAAGCGTAAGCTGTTTTGATAACTTTCTTTATGACTGGCAAATAGATTTTTTGGTCATCATACTGATTAAAAAAATTAATTTTTATCATTTTCAAACCTCTCTATAATCGTTTGAACAAGTGGATGTCTCACAACATCAGCGTTGTCAAAATATAATATTGAAATATCTCGGACTTCGTCTAGAATTTTTGAAGCTTTGACGAGACCCGACTCCACACGTGATGGCAAATCGGTTTGTGTGATGTCTCCAGTCACAACCATTTTTGAACCAAACCCTAAACGAGTAAGGAATAATTTCATTTGGTTGATTGTCGTGTTTTGGGCTTCATCTAAAATGACAAAAGCATTTTCAAGGGTTCTTCCACGCATATAGGCAAGGGGCGCAATTTCAATAATCCCTTTTTCTATAAAATCTTCGGTTTGTTTAACACCAAGAATTTCATACATTGCATCATATAAAGGACGGAGATAAGGATCGACTTTTTCTTTTAAATCTCCCGGTAAGAAGCCAAGACTTTCACCAGCTTCAACGGCAGGTCTCGTGAGTACAATCCGTTTAACTTGATTCTCCTTTAATTTTTTGAGCGCAACCAATACCGCAAGATAGGTTTTCCCTGTTCCAGCGGGTCCAATCCCGAAAGTTAAGGTTGACCTTTCGATTTCGTTGATATACTTCTTTTGATTAAGTGTCTTCGGATAGATGGGTTTTCCTGTTAAAGTCTTGATTAGTTCTTTTCGAGATACAAATAAATCAAGAATTTCCTCACTGTCATAGTGTTCCATCATATGATGGATATAAATAATATCTCGCTCATTAAAAAAGATATTCTTTTTAACAAAAATGGATAATATTCGGACGAGTTCTGAAAGAGACGCAAGAAGATCCTTATCCGCGGAATCCACAAGTAACTGTGCGTTCGTCGCATACATCGGAACTTGATAGAGTTCTTCCAGTAACCGTAAGTATTTATCATTTGTGCCAAATAAGGTTACCATCTCTGATGCAGAGCTGATTTTCAAATCGACTTTAAACAAATCCACCATAGATAAATAAGCCACCTTTCACTAAAATAATTATAACACATTCAGAATATTTTGGTTGTTTTTTGGGAAAAAAAGCACTTCACAAAATGAAGTGCCTTTTAATTATACTTTTCTACCTTGGTTTTGACGTTGTTTTAATTTCTTTGAGACGCTTGGTTTCAAATAATATTCTCTCTTACGGGCTTCAGCTAGTGTTCCTGCACGAGAAACATCACGTTTAAAACGGCGTAATGCATCTTCAATGGATTCATTTTCTCTAACGACGGTTTTAGCCATTTGCTTTCACCCCTTTTCCTTTTGCACTTGTAATTATACACAATTTAGTAAAAAAAGTAAACTAATTTTTTTTGGAAAATTATTTTATTTTCCTTAAGATTATGTTATTATTATTTTATCTATAACTCGAGGTGATTTTTATGAGATTTTTGCTTTCAGTAAATGACTTTAATTGGACGCAAATCGCTATTATTGGTGGCGTTGCCCTACTACTCATCATCTTTATTGCGATTTTTATCAATAAAGGAAAATACATGGCTCGATACAAAAATTTCTATAAAAAAATGGATAAGGCGATTACCAAGAAATATAATGGAAATTTGCTTAATGAACAAATCATCAACTCGCTCGTTATTGATCAAACGAATACTTACAAATCACTGAGGTCCAAAGGTAAGAGAAAAGTGAATGCTTATTTCGATTACTACTATAAAAATCTACCTCAACTTGTCTTGTTAAAATCATTTACGATCGCAGATAAAAATAAGACTGAACTTGTAATCTTAGTTCTTGATGAAAATAATAAGGTTCTCTATCGTTGGGATAAACGACGCAAAGTCAGTGGATTCAAGAAACTATGTAATAAATATCAAATGTTAAGTCCGATTATTGGCTATCTTTATGAACTGCCAATCCATATTTATGAAAATGCAAGTTATCGTTTCACCAACCACGATAATGGGTATTCACTGAGCTATGATGTAGTGAAAAATTTAAAGAAAGTGAAAAGAAAACAAAAACCTGCGAAGATGTCCAAAGCAGAAATCAAAGCACAGGCGAAAGTTGACAAAGCACTAGAGAAAAAGAATAAAAAGGCCAAAAAATAAGTTTGGCCTTTTTTTATTGAACACACTGTGCTTTTGAAGTCGGATAAGATTCCTCTGTAATCCTAACCTTAACGATTTCACCAATCAATTTTGGATTACCTTCAAACTGAACTTTGATGTAATTCGATGTATG
>JBFXGX010000004.1:0-88478 GCA_050177605.1 Candidatus Izemoplasmatales bacterium
ATTACAATTGGTATCATGATTGGCAAGAATTAATTCAGTGATTGTTTTTCTTGCGTTAAGGACACGAGGAGAGTTTGTCTTGATTGACATCCCTTCGCTAACGCGTGTTGAACAACTTGTGACTAATCCTTTTTTTCCTTCAATTTCAACGACGCATACGCGACATTCGGAATTGATATGTAAATCTGGATAATTACATAGTGTTGGTATTTTGATATTATGTTTTTTAGCGGCGTCTAAAATGGTTGTCCCATTTTCGACTTCGATTGGAATATTATTGATTTTTAGATTTATCATAAAGGGCCTCCTACTGTTCTTTGGAATGGTCAAGTCTGTCTAGGAAATCATCTCTAAAATAACGAAGTGCAGAAATGATTGCGGTAGGAGAAGTTTGACCTAATCCACATAGTGATGTTTGATGCATAACTCGCGCTAAAGACTCTAATGAATCTAGGTCTTTAATCGTTGCCTCTTTTTTGATAAACTTACGGATTAATAGTTCAAGTTGTAAATGGCCTTCTCGACAAGGAACGCATTTACCACAGGACTCATGACTGAAGAAATGAATTGTTTTTAACAAGATATCAAATAAGTCAAAACGGTCATCGATTACGATAATCGCTCCACTTCCTGTCTTGGATTCAAATTCTTCGAATCGTTCATAGTCGATAATCATATCGAGCATATATTCAGGAATGATTGGACCGCAGGCACCACCAAGTTGGACCATCTTGATTTTTCGATTATTTTTAATGCCCCCACCAAAATCAGTAATGACATCTCGGATAGGTACGCCAAATGGAATTTCAACAAGACCAGGATGATTAACATTACCTGATAAACAAATCAGTTTCGTTCCAGTAGAAGAAGGTGTACCGATTTTACTGTATTCTTTTCCACCGATATCAATAATCACTGGTAGATTGGCAAATGTTTCAACATTGTTGATAACCGTTGGTTGACGGTAGACTCCCTGTTCAGTTGGGAATGGAGGTTTTACTCTAGTACGGCCAGGTTTTCCTTCAATCGATTCGATTAAAGCAAATTCTTCACCACATACATAAGAACCAGCACCACTTCTTACAGTGATATCAAAATCAAAGTTTTCACCAAGGATTTTATTTCCTAGTAAATTATTCTCTTTTGCGGTTTTGATGCATTCCTTCATCTTTAGGATGGCTTCTTTGTACTCTCCACGAATATAAATAAAACCAAGACTAGCGCCAGTGGCATAAGCCATAATTGTCATCCCTTCGATGACAGAGAATGGATCTTGTTCTAAAATGTTTCGATCTTTAAAGTTCCCTGGTTCACCTTCATCCGCATTACAAACGATGTATTTAGGAATATTGGTTTCTTTGGCGAGTCCCATCATTTTTATATGGGTTGGGAAACCTGCACCACCACGACCTCTGAGTTTTGAATATTGGACTTCTTCAATAATTTTGATTCGATCCATTTTTAATGCTTTTTTAAGTGAAGCATACCCAGTAAAGTTCATATAGTCCGAAATGGACGTAGGGTTTATTCGACCAAATCGTTTTGAAATGACTCTCATCTCTTTCATTGCAAGTACACCCGGTACTCAGCGAGTATCGCCTTGATTTTATCTTCGGTTAAGTTGGTATAAACCTTATCATCAATTCTCATTGCTGGAGCCTGATCACAAAGGCCTAAACAGCTTGTGTATTCCAAACTAAATTGATGATTATCACTTGTTTCACCGACAGAAACTCCAAGTTCCTTTTCGAGGAATTTTGCTATACTAAAATCGGTACTAACATGACATGGTACACCACCGCATACTTGAATGATATGGTGACCTTTTTGTTCTACACGGAAGAATGTATAAAACGAAATAACGGAGCAGACTTTAGCTTCGCTGATGTTTAAATAAGATGCGATTTGTTTCACTTCTTCCTCCGCGATAAAATGGTTGTTTTTCGCATCTTGAAATTCAAGAAGAATCTCTAATAGATAAGTTTCTTCTTTTGGATACTTTTCAAGTATCTTGTCTAATAACATATGTTACCCTCCTTAAGTAAAATAAAATGAACTTAAGGATGTTACCCAAGTAGTTAGTAGATTATGTAATTCGTCGTTGAATTCGTGTATGTCAGTCTTATGGGTTAGCACCTAAGCTCATCATCGAATTCGGCAAAAAGCTATCACCGATAGAAAAGAAAATTTGTAGCTTTTTAATCTCGTAAAACTTAACCTCCAATCGATATAAATTTATCTATAAATTCATTATAAAAAAGAACAAGGTGTATGTCAATGGTAACTCCGTTATTTTTCTTTGAATCTTGTAAAAAAGTCAGTTTTTTGATACAATATTGTAGGAAAATATAGAGGTGAATATTTATGGGATTAACTGCAGGAATTGTTGGACTTCCAAATGTTGGAAAGTCCACCTTATTTAATGCAATTACAAAATCAAAAGCTTTAGCAGCGAACTATCCATTCGCAACAATCGATCCGAATGTTGGTGTGGTCGAGGTTCCTGATGAAAGAATCGAACAATTGGTTAAGATGTATCAACCAAAAAAGACGATATATACAACGTTTGAATTTACCGATGTTGCGGGATTAGTACGTGGCGCAAGTCAAGGTGAAGGACTTGGAAATCAGTTTTTAAGTCACATTCGTTCAGTCGATGCTATTTGTCAAGTAGTTCGATGTTTTGAAGATGACAATGTCATTCATGTGGAAGGAAGTGTTGACCCACTTCGTGATATTGAAACAATTAAAATTGAACTTATTTTAGCGGATATTGATGTCATCGAAAAACGTCTTCCAAAAATTAAGAAAAGAGCTGAAACAAAAGCAGATAAAGAAGCAGTAGAAGAATTTGCTGTTCTTTCAAAACTCAATGATGCATTGATGAATAGTACGCCAATTCGTGCACTTTCTCTTGATGAAGAAGAACAAAAAATTATCAAAAACTTTTCGTTTTTAACTGCCAAACCAATGCTTTATGTTTGTAATGTTTCAGATGATGAACTTGCGGATTATTCCAGCAACGAGTTTGTAAAAAAAGTGAAGGAATTAGCGGTTTCAGAAAACTCAAGAACTTGTGTGATAAGTGCTAAAATCGAACAAGAACTTAGCGAACTGGATGATGAAGAACGCGATATGTTTTTATCTGAACTGGGTGTTGAAGAGTCTGGACTTGTTGATTTAATCAAGCAAAGTTATGATATGCTAGGTCTTCAAACATTTTTCACAGCGGGAGAAAAAGAAGTCCGCGCTTGGACATTTAAAAAAGGATCCAAAGCACCTGAATGTGCAGGGATCATCCATTCTGATTTCGAAAAAGGATTTATCCGCGCTGAAACGATTTTCTTTGATGATTTAATCATGGCTGGTTCCGAAGCGAAAGCGAAAGAACTAGGCAAATTTCGTTTAGAAGGAAAAGACTATATTGCTAAAGATGGAGATGTCTTCCACTTTAGATTTAATTTGTAGGTGAATTATGAACCCTGAAATGCTTATTGAAGAACTTAAAAATAGAAAGTTAACCATATCTTCAGCAGAATCTATGACTGGCGGACGGATTGCCTCACTTATTACATCTGTCGCTGGATCCTCTGCTGTATTTGAACAAGGGTTCATTACGTATTCAAACGAATCAAAAGTAAAACTTCTCTCTGTCAAAAAAGAAACGATTGATCAATTCAGTGTGATTTCTCAAGAAGTTGCTTTAGAGATGGTTGAAGGGTTAATCAAGAAAACCAAATGTGATATTGGTATTAGTATAACTGGCCTTGCTGGCCCAAGCAGTGATGAAATTGGACACGAAGTAGGTCTTTGTTTTATCGGGGTTGGTTATCTTGGAAATTATGAAGTATTTTCGAAAGTTCTTAAAGGTCACAGAAACGAAATACAAGATGAGGCAGCCCATGCAGCGATTGCCTTAGCTTATCATATGATTACAAGGTAAAGATGAACTTTAAACTAATCAATCTAAATTGATTTGTGCTTTTTTGGCAAGGATCCTTCTTGCCTATTTTTTTAACAGTAGAAATGGAAAAAACTATGGAAAAACTTTGGAATAAAAACTTTAGTATCGTCACCATCGGCTCTTTTATCTCAGCACTCGGAAGTAGTGTTGCCGGGGTTGCGATTGGAATACTTATTTATCTAGAAACAGAGTCTCCTTTGCTTTTAGGACTCTTTATGATTGCGAACATTATCCCACGATTTATCGCAAGTTTTTTAGTCGGTCCTTACGTTGACCGTCATTCAAGAATCAAGATGATTTATACCTTTGATTTCTTTTATACTTTTGCATTTGCACTGATTGGAATCATTTTATACAGTGGGTATTTTAATGTATGGGTCTTTATGCTTATTAGTGGTTTTTTTGGGATTATTGATACCACTTATCAAACCGCTTTTATGTCATTATTTCCTGAGGTTGTGCCAAAGGGAATGCACACTAAAGCGTACTCGATTTCATCACTTATATGGCCAATTTCAGCCGCACTAATGGCTCCAGTCGCAACTTTCTTTATTTATCATGTTGATCAAGGGATTCCGATTTTAATGGGATTTAATGCGATTACTTTTTTCATCACTGCGCTGATGGAAACTAAGATTAAGACGCAGGAAGAACTGAACACAACAGAAGTAGAAAAAAATCAATTTATTCATGATATGAAAGAAGGAATTGCATACTACAAACAAGAAAAAGGGATCTTAGGGATCGGCTTACTATTTATGACTTTTTCGTTTGTATACGCTGTAAGTGATTTACTGCGTATGCCGTTCTTCGAACAAAGTACGATTTATAATCTGGATCATTATGCTTATTTGATTAGCATCGGTTCATTAGGACGGATTGTCGGCGGATTCATACATTACCGTTATAAACTGAATCCAAAACATAAATTTACGATTGCATTAACGGTTTACTTCATTGTGGAACTTTTCGACGCATTTATGTTATTTACACCTTTTGTGGTGATGGCCGTGATGACTTTCTTGGTGGGTCTATTCTCAGTAACTTCGTTTAATATTCGAATGAGTGCCACCCAAACTTATATCCCTTCCGCAAAAAGAGGAAGAGTCAACAGTGTCCAAAATGTACTATGGAATATTGGGGCAATTGTCGGTATTTTATTGTTTGCGTTTATCGCAGAATACACTTCGATTGGTTATGAGTATTTGATTCTTAGTAGTGCAATTGTTTCCTTGAGTGCGATTTTTTTGTTCCCAGTAAGATGGAAGGAAGAATTCAAAAAAATATACAATGTTGATGTATAAAAATAAAGAAATCAAACCCGTGCGGCGTATGATGAAATATATTCTATTAAGAATGATATTTTCTAGACAAACCATGCGAGTTATGATATAATAACCAAGCGTGAGAAATCTCACCTACTTGCTGCTAAGCAGCCACAAGACCATAAGGAGGAAAAACAATGAGAAAGTATGAAATTATGTACATCATTCGTCCTACACTTGATCAAGAAGCGAGAAAAGCTTTAATCGAAGAATTAAATCTTATTCTTACATCTCGCGGAACTGAATCTGTGTCAGTTAACGAATGGGGCACAAGAGACTTAGCTTACGAAATCAATGATTTCAAAAAAGGTTACTATGTTGTATTAACAGCTAACGCAACCTCTGAAGCGACTTTTGAGCTCGATCGTGTGATGAAAATCAAAGAAGACGTTATCCGTCATATCATCATTAACAGAGAAGAAAAGTAAGAAGAAAGGGGATCTAGATTATGTTAAATAAAGTTGTATTAATCGGTCGTTTAGTTCGCGATCCAGAACTCAGATACACCAACAATTCGAACATCCCAGTTGTTACTTTTACGCTCGCAGTCAATCGTCCTTACACAAGCAACCAACAAACAAATGACCAAAACGGTAATAATAGCAACGCTGATTTTATCAGCTGTACTGCATGGCGTAATCAAGCTGAAAACGTCAGTAAGTATATTACTAAAGGTTCCTTGGTAGCTGTCGATGGAAGGCTTCAAACGAGAGACTACATGGATGAAAAAAACAACGTAAGAAGATATGTTACTGAAGTTGTTTGTGATTCTGTTGTTTTCTTAGAAAGCAAATCACAAAGAGATTCAGGAAATGAACCTTACCAACCACGAACTAACGATCGTTATGAGCAAAGTCGTAATGACGAACCAAGTAAGAACATCAATATTATTGAAGATGACTTACCATTCTAAATAAGGAGGAAACGGGAAATGTATAACAAACCACAAGGTGAAAGAAGAAGCAATAACGGCGGTCCACGTCGTAGAAATCGTAAAAGATGCTACTTCACTGAAAATAAAGTTACTTACATCGATTTTAAGGATTTCGAACTTTTAAAGAAATTTATCTCTGAAAGAGGAAAAATTCTTCCAAGACGTGTAACAGGAACGAAAGCTTATTATCAAAAACATTTAGCTGTTGCGATTAAGAGAGCACGTTTCATGGCTTTATTACCATTCGTAAAAGACTAGTAAATTTCAGAAAGACTCGCGAGAGTCTTTTTTTTCGCCAAATCTTAGTCATTTATTTTATATTAATATTATGATATAATATTCTTGATTTTCAATTTTGCGTAAGGAGTGAAAAGATGAAAGTTAAAAATTACTTATTCGAAGTCCTATCTTTAATCATCTTTTTGATTCTTGGTGTAATTGCGTTTATACTAAGAAACGATTTTTCATCTACGCTTGCTTTGGTCTTTTTTTATGTATCGATTGCCTTGCTCCCAATTTTTACAATCACGCACTTTTTCCTAGGAAAGACAGGGAAAACGAGAATCCATAATCTAGAAGAAAAAATCAAAGAAATGAATCAACTGAATAAAAGGTTAAAAAACTCTGAAGATATTGCTTTAAACTATTTGCCAGTTGGTATGGTCATTTATGATGATACTTTTACGATTTCATGGGCAAACGCTTCTGCGAAAGAATACTTTCAAAATGTACTTACGGGCAGAAAACTCAGTGTTGTACATGATGAACTATCGAAGCTTGTCGAAAAAAGAGAAGGGAAATCGATTGTATCGATTTATGACCATGAATATGAAATGGTCCACTATCCTAAAAACAAGTGTGTGTATCTGTTCGAAGTGACTGACCGTGAAGAAACGAAAAAGAAGTTACGAGACCTGACTTATACCATCGGTGTAATGTCACTTGATAATTTTTCTGAAGCGACTCAAAATCTTGATTTTCAAGAGAAAACAACGATTCAAGGAAAGTATCTGAGTGCGCTCGATAATTGGTGTAAAGCAAACCATATTTACTTTGTGAACTTGCGTCCAGAAAAATCAGTGTTATTCCTTTCAAGACTTCAGCTTGATGCCTTGATGAAAGAAGAATTTAGCATTTTAGAAGAAGTAAATCGCTTATCCAATCAAAATGAAATACGTGTGACATTGTCGATTGGTATTGCTTCAGGAGACAGCGAAATCGATGACCTTGGGGAACAAGCCGAAGAAGCCTTAAAACTTGCTTTAGGTCGAGGCGGAGACCAAGTCGTTGTAAATATTCAAAATCAACCATTAAGATATTTTGGTGGGAAATCAAATACCGTTGAAAAAAGAACGAAAATTACAGCTCGAATTAACTCAAGAGCTCTTGCGGAGCTCCTTGGTAAACACGAACGCATATTCATTATGCCACATAAAATGACTGATATTGATGCACTCGGTGGAAGTGTTGGTCTTTTACAAATGGCCCTTTCAGAAAATAAAGATGCGAAGATTGTATTAGATTTTGAAAAGATTGACCAAACATGTACGAAAGTTGTGAATATGTTAAATCGTGAGTATGTCAAACTTCTTGAATACTTTATCGATCCGGACGATGCAATCGATGAGGTCAATAGTGATTCACTATTAATCATCATTGATCATCATGCCGCCTCACAAACAATCGCTCCAAAACTACTTGATAAAACAAAACATGTTGTCGTGATTGACCATCATCGACGTATTGATAATGCACTCACAGATGTGCTATTAAACTATGTAGAGCCCTATGCATCCAGTTCTGTGGAACTCGTCATTGAACTTGTGGAACTTTATCATAAAGAAGTTGCGATTGATCCGTTCGAAGCGACGATGATGCTTGCGGGAATGATGATAGACACGAATAACTTTACATACCGTACCGGTGTTCGTACTTTTGAAGCCGCAGCCTTGTTAAAACAATATGGGGCAGACCCATTTAAAGCAAGACTGATTTTGAGAGAGTCTTTAGATGACATTAAAACAAAATCGAATCTTGTAAATCAAGCAGAGATTGTTTTGCAACATTTTGCGATTACTGCACTTCGTGAAGATAGTCAAACTGACCGCGTATCGCTTGCTAAAACAGCAGATGAACTTTTAGAAATCGACAATATCATTGCCTCATTTGCGCTGGGAAGAATTGATGAATCGACAATCGCTATTAGCGCAAGAAGTATTGATAAATTCAATGTGAGTATCATTATGGAACAATTTGGTGGTGGTGGACATTTAAACAATTCTGCTGCACAAGTTGAGAAACAATCGATGGAATCACTCGTTAAAAAAATAAAAGATATTTTAGAAACAACATATAAGGAGGAATCAACGATGCAAGTCATCTTAGTGAAAGATGTCAAAGGCAAAGGTAAAAAAGGTGAAATTATTGATGTTGCTAGTGGATTTGGTAATTTCTTATTATCAAGTAAACAAGCAATCGAAGCAAGTAACCAAAACTTAAAGGCCTTAAGTGACGAAAAAGCAAAAGCTGATAAAGAAGCACTTCTTGAATTAGAACAAGCCAAGAAGGTGAAAGATGAGTTAGAAAATGCACCGATTAAACTCTATGTGAAGATTGGTGAAACTGGAAAATTATTTGGCGCAATCAATTCAAAACAAATTGCAGAAGAGTTAAAAGTACAGTATAATATTGAGATAGATAAACGTAAAATTGTTTTAGAAGATAACATCCATTCCTTAGGTAGCTACAAAGTAGCAATCAAACTACACAAGGATGTTACAGGGTATATTAATTTACAAGTTCTAGAAGAAAAATAAGCCAGGAGGAAGTTATGGAAAAGAAAGTCCCTCAAAATATTGAAGCCGAACAAGCTGTACTAGGTGCGGTTTTTTTCGATCCTTCAGTAATGAAAACCATCCAAGATAAGTTGGTGGAAGAAGACTTTTATTCTCCAAATCACCAAGTGATTTTTCGCGTGATGAAATCCCTCTATCAAGATAATATTCCAATTGATTACCAAACGCTCACAGATCGACTAGAAAATCAAAATAATTTAATTAGAGCTGGTGGTGTCGAATACATCACAGGACTCATTGATGCTGTTCCTTCGACAGCGAATTTACTCAATTATATTTTTATCGTCAAAGATAAATCCATCGTTCGTAAATTCCAAGATGTCAGTCGTAAGTTAATTGAAGATTCCTATGAAATCGAAAGCACACCAGACTTCATCGATGATGTTGAACGTGAACTGATGGCAATTACCAAGGAAAGAAGAACCACAGACTTTAAACAAGTCGGTGAGATTGCCGAACTACAAGTAGAAAAGATTGCCGAACAAGCACAAATTGGGGGAAACATTACTGGTCTAGATACCAAGTATCATGAACTCAATAAGTTTACCCTAGGGCTTCAACCTTCCGATCTATTAATTATTGCGGCTCGTCCTTCAATGGGAAAAACGGCATTTGCTTTAAATTTAGCTTTAAATGTAGCGAAGAATGCAGATAAGCCACATGTTGCTTTCTTTAGTTTGGAAATGGGTGTTGACCAACTTGTTATGAGACTTTTAGCTTGCCAAGCGCAAGTCGATAGCTTTAGAATGAGACAAGGTGCACTTAATTCTAGTGAATGGGAAAAACTCCACTATGCAGTGGATGCATTAAGTGGATTAAATATGTACTTTGATGATTCAGGTACAGTCAGTGTTTTAGATTTGCGTAGTAAATGTCGTAAATTAAAACAAGACGATAAACTCGATTTAATTGTGATTGATTACTTACAACTTTTAAGTGGATCAAAACATAATCAAGCCAACCGTGTTCAAGAAGTTTCTGAAATTAGCCGTGTATTAAAAGAAACCGCGAGAGAATTAAAAGTGCCAGTGATTGCACTTTCTCAGTTATCTCGTTCGATTGAACAAAGAAAAGAAAAACAACCAGTGATGGCCGACCTTAGAGAGTCTGGATCGATTGAACAGGATGCCGATATCATTATGTTCTTATATCGTGAAGACTATTATGAAGAAAATACGACAAAAAAGAATATCGTGGAAATTTCCATTGCGAAAAACCGTAGTGGTACCATTGGTAAATTTGAATTATTGTTTAATAAAAGTATGTCTACGTTCAGTAACGTCCACACATCCAGTGCGGGAGATGCGTTTGATCGCGACTCTTACAGCGCTGACAGCTAGCAGTCGCAAGACTGTTTTTTGTTGGGTTTAAACGTGAAAGAATTTAGGAGGAAAAGAAAATGTTATTAGAAAGATTAGACCAAATCGAAAAAAGATATATTGAAATAAATGAAATGTTAATGGATCCAAATATTGGACAAGATATTAAAAGACTAACCGAATTAAGTAAAGAAAACAGACAACTTGAAAAGACTGTTGTCGTTTACCGTGAGTACAAGAAGTGTTTAGAAGAAGCTCAAGGACTCAAAGAAATGATTAAAGAATCCGATGGCGATATTCTCGAAATGGCAGAAATGGAACTTGAAGAAATTCATGCGAAGATTCCTGTTTTAGAAGAAGAACTCCATCTCTTATTAATTCCAAAGGATCCGAACGATGAAAAGAATGTTATCGTGGAAATCAGAGGAGCTGCTGGAGGAGATGAAGCAAATATCTTCGCTGGTGATTTGTTTAGAATGTATAACAAATATGCAGAAACCAAAGGGTGGAAAGTTGAAATGTTATACGCAGATCCTGCAGAGGCAGGGGGCTTCAGTCAAATTGAATTCCAAGTCAGTGGTGAAAGCGTGTATTCTTTATTAAAATATGAATCGGGCGTACACCGCGTGCAACGCGTTCCACTTACCGAATCTGCGGGACGTATTCATACATCTACAGCGACCGTACTTGTAGTGCCAGAAGCTGAAGAGTTAGACTTTGAAATTAATATGGATGATATCCGTGTGGATACTTTCTGTTCAAGTGGACCTGGTGGGCAAAGTGTTAACACCACAAAATCAGCTGTTCGCTTAACCCATGAACCGACTGGAACCGTCGTACAATGTCAAGATGGAAAAAGCCAACATGAAAATAAGGCAAGTGCTTTAAAGATTTTGAGAAGTAGACTTTATGATAAATTATTACAAGAAAAACTTGATAAAGAAGGCGAAGATCGGTTAAATAAAATTGGTACTGGGGACAGAAGTGAGAAGATTAGAACTTATAACTATCCTCAAAACCGGATCACTGATCATCGCATCAACTTTACGATTCAGCAGTTAGATAGAATCATTGATGGACGTCTCGATCCAATCATCGAAGCGTTAATTGCGGAAGAACAAAAACGTAAATTATCAAAGAGTGAAGAATAATGGCTACGTTTCATCAAGTATTAAAAGATGCAGAAAAAAAGGCTAGAACTTTTGGCAAAGAAAGTAGTGCATGTAAATTATTACTTCTTCATTTTTCAGGACTCACTTCTTCAGAGCTCTATCTATCATTAGATAAAGAAATGAAAGAAGACAACTTGAAATTGTTCGATGAAGCCTTAAACAAATACATTACGAAAAACATTCCGGTTCAATACCTCATCGGCTATGTCTATTTTTATGGATATCAGTTTTTGGTGGATGAAGGAGTATTAATTCCTCGTTATGAAACGGAAGAACTTGTTGCGAATGTCTTAATTCAGTATGATGAATTATTTCAAGGTGAAAAAGTAAGACTTGTCGATATAGGAACAGGAAGCGGTGCGATTGCTTTATCGCTCGCGCTTGAAGATAGAAATCTAGAAGTGAGTGCTACCGATATTTCTTCAGAAGCACTTGAAGTCGCGAGAAAAAATAACGAGCACTTAAATGCTCATGTAACTTTTTACCAAGGAGATATGATTGAACCTGTTTTAGGTCAAAAATTTGATATTCTAGTATCCAATCCACCCTACATCCCATCGAGTGAAATCGTCGATAGTATTATCAGCGAAAATGAACCTCATGTGGCTCTTTTTGGTGGGGATGATGGAATGAAGTTTTATGAGATTATATTAAAAAATGCACATCAAATTCTAAACCCTAAAAACTTCTTAGCTTTCGAACATGCTTATGATAAGCAAGAAGAAATGCATCGGCTTGCAAAGCATTATTTTCCCAGTGCGAGAATCTATACTTTGAAGGATATGCAAGGTAAAGATCGAATGACTTTTGTAGTAAATGAATAAACCAGTGAATTTTTCACTGGTTTTTTTAATTATAGAATCGTTTTATGATATAATGTTTTTTAGAGTAGGTGAACGATTTGAGAAAAGATAATCAACCATCCGTTTTAATTGAAAAATGTAAATCTTTGGATTATTCACGAATCCATCCTTTTCTTATTCCATTTCACCTTGTGATTGACTTAATGGATGTTTTTGAGCAAGGGATGAAAGACGAAGCGATTGTCCTTGATTATTTTTTTGGCGAACTCCATTTGAACCATTATCAAGAAACGACGATTGAGGAGTTTACAGAACTTATCAAAAATCTGCCAACATCAGAGAAAACTTACTTATTGGAGCATTTGCCAATACTACGTTTCCCTTTTCCAAAATATATCTATACCTTTTTAAGTGATGAAGTACAAACAGTGATGCCGCCAGATCATTTGCCTGAAAAAATCATTCTTTACGAATGGTTTCAAATCATGTTAAAAGAACTTTATGAAGAAGAACCCCTTGAAAATACAGAGTTTATTCATGATTGTCTTCTTCACGATCATATCCATATGTTTAAGGCCTATATTGAAAATGGCGATATTCCTTTAACTTTACTCACGTATCGGCAAGAGTCCCTCCTTCATGAAGCGGTTAAATTTGAAGCTACCGAAATTATCAAATATTTATTAAATATCGGAATGAGTCCAGACCTGACAGACTTCTATGGCTCTACACCTATTTTTATCGCATGTGCGAAAGGTTATACCGAAGGGTTTAAATTACTGAAGAGTAATCATGCTAATTTAAATAAGATGAATGTTGAGAAAATCAAACCTCTTGAAATATCGGTTTATTCCGGGAAAAAAGAATTTATTGAATTTTTGATAAAAGATGAATTATATCCTGCGAATAGTCTTTATAATGAGACGACATTATCTATCGCTATTCACGATGGTATCACAGGAGCGATTGAATATTTGCTTGATGAAGGTTATCTTTCACTGGATCAGAAAGTGAATCAATTTGATACCCTCTTTGATATTGCTATTTATGAACGAAAGCCAGAATTGCTATTATCATGGTCAAAAAGAGCTGATTTCAATTTTGAAAAAGTGAATGGTCAAGGAGTCAGTTTGCTCGAAAAAATGTTAATGGCGGATTTGGTTGAAATGATCCCGTGGCTTGAAGAACACGGCCTTGATTTGTTCAAGTCAGGAAGAAATGGGAAAGAACCGCTCGTTCAATGTGCCACGTATCGTGCTCATCGTTTTTTTGATTATTACGTCCAAAAAGGGATGTCGATTGAAGGAATCGAAAAACAGATTCTAGAAGCAGCTTCTAGAGCGAGCAATGCAAAGGTATTAAGATATTTAAAAGAACATCAGGTAGACTTTAACCAGCTTTTAGCCCCAAGAACTTCAGCCTTTATTTATATCGGCCAACAATATAGTCATGAACTTTATATGGAATTTATTGATGATATCGATATCTTGTTTCATAACGAGTCTGACATTCCTTTGTTAATTGACCCAACCTACCACAATGACTTTGAAGTCGTTCGAATTCTACTTGAAAAAGGTGCGGATCCAAACATTCCGATTCGATATGAATCAAAGCGAAGATATTATCCGATTCTCAATGCCATTTACCATCATCATTTAGAAATGGTAAAGCTGTTGGTTGAGTATCATGCCAAGAAGAATATATCCACCGAAAGGTTTCTAACACCACGACTTGAAGCATTAAAAAGAAGAAGCAATGGGGGGGAAGAGGTGTATCAGTATTTGCGTGAGATCAAAGCGAAGCCTGGTCCTATTCCTTATCTTCTAGTTGGTTCTTTCTTCTTGATCGTCTTTACAATTGTCTTTTTAAGTTGGTTATTATTTTAACAGGAGGGTATCCGAAATGATTAATCACACATCGCTAAGTAATGAAGAGTTCGTAGAGGCTACGACCCAAAGAATACCGAAATACTTATACAAACTTTATTTAATGAACGCGGTTTTTTTTACGCTAATCGGAATAGGGAGACTCGTATTTTCCTCGAGCAATGATGAAGTTTTTTACTATCTATTAAGTGGTCTTTATATACTTGTTGGGCTGATGAACATTCCGCTTTCAAGCAAAAAAATGATTCGTATGACCGCGCGCAATTTAGCAAAGAAAAGAACAGAAAATATCGAAAACAGAGTCGAGTTTTATGAAGAAGGATTCATGATTTCTTCGAATCAATCAAGAGTATTTATCGACAATTTATTCCGTTTTACTGAAATCAGGGGCATCAACTATTCAGCGGATTATCTCTATATCTATCTAAAAAAAGTGCCTGCCATTATCTTGAAAATCAATGAATTTCGAGATACCTCGTTTGAGGAGATGTTAGCTTATTTCAAAAGGGAAAATATAAGAATCTATGGAAAGAATCCCATCAAATCTTAGGAGGAAATATGATAACCAATCACTCAGTCTATTCAAAAGAAGATTACCTGACCATTATCCAGCCAAAATATCTTAAAATGATTTACCGAAAGAAGCTATTCAATCTTCTATTTGTGATGTTTTATTATATTGTTTTGTTTCTCATGTCGTATAAACAAGACATTGATTTTCCACCGTTAATCGATTACTTTTTGTATCTTGTTCCATGGAGTATCGTGATTCCTCTCCCTAAAAAAGTATATATGAAGAAATGGATGGAACCAACCAAAAATGTGAATGAAATTATCCACCATGTCGAGTTCCATCCCTATTTCGTCAAGTTCGATGTAAATAGCCCAAAAGAATATGCAGATAAAATCTTACCTTACGAACAACTGATCGGTTATTTTTATGATGAAGATCGACTTTATCTTGTGCATAAATCGATTATATTTATGGAATCAAGTTCATTTGACGATAAATCACTTAAGAATGCTGTGAAACTCTTAAACGAAAAAAAAGTGAAGAAAATAAGATACCTATTTTGATTTTCTTTTCAGAAAGGCTGTTATGACTAACTATTCTATTATCAAAAGAGAAGAATATATTAATCTTGTTTTCCCTGTTTATTATCAAAACTACATGAAAGCTAGAAAACTCTCTTTTTTTCTATTACTCTTTCTCGCTTTTCTTTATCTCGTTCTTAGACTATTCGATGTTAATTTATTTGAGCGTGTTGACTTATATTGGTATCCTTTGGTGCTGTTAATCTACTCCATTCCTATGCCTAAAAAGATTTTATATAATCGTCTATTGTCTTCCATTATAGGCACAACGCTTGTACATAATCTGATTGAGTTGAACGAGTCTTCTTTTGAAATAGAAGCCGATTCACCACACCTATTCGTCAAAGAAAAGATGAAATATAAAAAAATAAGGGCTTGTTGTTATAATCATACTCATTTTTATCTTTATATTGCTTGGGCGAACTACCCGCTTGTATTCTTGAATAGCGAACTCAAAAATGGTTCAACCCTAGAACTGATAGACTTACTAAGAACTAAAAAAGTCAAAATAATCAAATTATAGTCTCTCGTCAGTACTTGAATTATCACCTGGATAGGTGTATGATGAAGTTGAAGGGAGATGAGAAAATGAAAGTAATCAAAGTTATTGCTTTTGGCTATGTTTACTTGCTGGGACTGTTCATCACATTGATGGCTTTTGACTGTTTTAATGGAGAAGATCCATTTCTTTATCAACTCGGTGGATTTTTAATTAGTATCTCTCCTGCAGTCATCTTAGTTTTACTTAACTACTTTCTAAGAAATAAAAGAAAAATACTCGCGTTAGCTTTACTAGCTTATAATATCTTCTTTACCATCTTTTTTAGATTTTTAGAGAACATCAAAGATAGTTGGCCAATGTTGCTTTTCATGACATTACCGTTACTTGCGATTAGTATTTATCATTACTTATATAAAGAATAAAACAAAAGAAGTTCCATGATACCATGGAACTTCTTTTTTTCATTTTGGAGAAATGAAGGCTTATTTATCTTTTTTTAAACACATGAACCAGTCTAAGCAATATACATCGTCTTCTTTACCATCCATTCTGTCCTTTGCTTTTCCGCAAGAACCTGCTGGTGGAACGATTACATCTTGTCCTGGTCTCCAATCCGCTGGCGTGGCTACCCCGTCCTTATCTGCTTTTTGTAAGGCTTGGATAATTCTTTTGATTTCATCAAAATTACGTCCAGTGGATAATGGGTAATAAAGAATTGTTCTAATTTTTGCTTCTGGGTCAATCACGAATACAGCGCGAACTGCTTGTGTTGAGGATTGATTTGGTTGAATCATACCAAACTTGTTAGCGACATCCATCTTGATATCTTCAATCAGTGGGAAAGTCACTTCCATGTTTTTCATACCATTCCATTCAATTTTTTCTTTGATGGTTCTTAACCATGCGATATGCGCGTATAAACTATCTACACTTAATCCAATCAGTTCGGTGTTTAACGCTTTGAATTCGTTTTGCATTCTAGCAAATGTCATGAATTCGCTGGTACAAACAGGTGTAAAATCTGCTGGATGTGAGAATAGGATGACCCATTTTCCAGCGTAATCTGCTGGGAAATTGATTTTTCCTTGTGTCGTCGTAGCTGTAAAACTAGGGGCAAGGTCGCCGATTAACGGCATTCTGTAAATTTCTTTTACTTCTTCCATAATGTTGTTCTCCTTATATTATATTATATTTTTTGCCTTACAACTTGGACAAACACCATAAAGGTTCACTTCTTCCCGGGTAATTTCAAATCCAGGAGGTGTTGGCTTGTTGTAAGATGTTTCGACTTTTGGCAGGTCATAAATCGTGTGGCAGATGTTGCAGATGAAGTGCGAGTGTTCTTCGATTTTCACTTCGTAACGTTTTTCATTATTTGAAGTGTTGATTGGGTCAACCATATCGTTTTCAATAAACAAGTTTAACACATTATAAACCGTTGTTTTTGAAAGTGTAGGAAGTTCGCCAATGAGTTCTTTGTAAATCTCATCAACAGTTGGATGATTTTTACTTTCATCAATATACTCGTAGATTCTTCTGCGAGTATATGAAGGACTAATACTCTTTTCTTTGCAAATTTCATTAAATGCTCTTTTCACGTTATGCATCCCTTTCGCCATAATATAAGTAGATACTTATATCATAGCATACTTTGTTTCTTTTTTGATTATTTCAGTTCAGAAGTCATAAACCAAACTTCTTTATTGTAGCTTGCAATATGCGCTTCTAACATTGCTTGTGTGACAAAATCGTCTTGTTCTAAAGAAATTGAACGAATTTCTTTTGCGAGCGAACTTAAGTTAAGGTATTCCTCATGCGCAATCTCGATTGCTCTTTTAACAGTAATTTCGTTACTTTCCAGTTCGGTTACTGTTGTATCTTTTAGAAAACTTGCTAGATTTGCGTTAGGTAAGAACCCTAGCATTTTTATTCTTTCCGCAACTTCGTCAAGTTTGATAAATAGATCATCATAAAGTCTTTCTAAATAAAGATGAGCTTGTTCAAAGTTTTGTCCGATGACATTCCAGTGAAGATTATGTAATTTAATATTGAGCACAGCGATATTTGACACATATCTGTTGAGTAAATTGATTTGTTTTTCCATTTTTAATATCTCCTTTTTATTAATTGTAATGATTACAATATTATAATAACATCAATTTGTAAATGATGCAAATCATTTGCTTGAAAATAAATTATTAAAAAATTAATATTATAGTATTGACAATAGTGTACGCCATACAGTATAATAATGTCGAGGTGATGAAAATGGATAAAGCCATCCTTGATAACTTAAAATCAGAGTTAAGAAGAGGCACTCAAATCTTGTCGGTATTATCCTTATTAGATAAAAACCAATATGGGTATTCCTTATTACAGGATTTAGAAAATAAGAATGTACAAATTGAAGCTGGAACTTTATATCCTTTACTTAGAAGACTTGAAACACAAGGAATCTTGAAAAGTGAATGGGATACATCAGAGTCTAGACCAAGAAAGTATTACGTGTTAAGTAGTGAAGGTAAAGAAGTTTATTTAGAATTAAAAGATGAATGGTTCCGTATTGTTAGTGAAATGAACGGAATATTAGGGGGAGAATCAAAATGAAAAATTTAAAAGAACGTTATATTTATGATGTTGTCAGAAGAATTCCAGAAAATCAACGAGATGAAGTCGCGAAAGAACTCGATGCAAATATTAGCGATATGATGCATGGAAGTAGTGATTCAGAGTTAGAAAGAGTCATCTACGAACTTGGAGAACCTCGGGTGCTCGCAAGTGAGTACACCGACAAGAAAAGATATTTAATTGGTCCTAAATGGATGGAAGACTATTTAAGAACATTAAAGATCGTGATTGCCGTATTTGTATCCCTTTCACTTGTGTTTGGACTACTTGATAATGTTTTACATCCTGAAGCTACAAGTGCCATCGGCATCTTCGCTGAAGTATTTGCTAAAACGATTTCTGAAATGTGGAATAGTGCATTATCTGCATTTGCCTTTGTGACGCTTGTTTTCGCGCTGATTGAACGATATGACTTAAGTCCAAAGAAAAAACCTTGGCGCATTGATTCACTTCCAGAATTACCAAAGAAAGATGTGTTAAAATCATCTCGCACAGGAAACATTGTTGGACTCGCATTTTTATTAATCTTCGGTATTGCTTGGGGATACATCCTTTATTTCAATGAAACGTATTTACGATTAGTCTTTATTGATGGGGATATTCATTTCTCTGAAGCATTGTTTAATCCAAGTGCAATTGAAGCGTATTTCCCATTGTTCCTCATTGGCCTTACATTAAGTATTGCCGTCTTGGTATATAAGATTTATCAAGGATACATTAATTTAAATATTGTCTTATTAGCAACTGTTGAAAAAATATTTAGTTTATTGGCCTTTCTATATATTCTCCACTATACCCCACTTTTCAGTAGTTCGTTTATCTCTGAAATTTCAGGTTACTCAGGAATTGCTATTTCACAAATCAATGATGGTGTTAGTCAAGGTGTGACTGTCATAACATCGATTATTCCAATCTTTGTGGCCATTGATATCATTACATTATGGGTGAAGTATTTAAAACATCAAAAAGAACTAAAAAAGACAAAATAGCCAAGCAATTGGCTATTTTTATCTTGTATATTTATATGAAAAGGACGATAATAAAAGTGAATTATTCATCTTAAGGAGGGGTAGGGATGAAACTAGGATTGATTGTTTATTCAGAAAGTGGGCATACATTATCAGTTGTTAGTCAAATTGAGGAAATTTTGATTCAAAAACAGATCGAGGTCAAAAAAATGACCTTGCATTCACAGATTGAAAAAGGGACTAGAATATTAGTCGAACCACCTCAACTAGAATCCTGTGATGCCTACATCATTGCTTCTGCTGTGCAAGGATTTCAACTTGCAAAACCGATGAGTGATTATTTAGTTCGCAATCCATTACCGAGGGGCGCAAAAATAGGAATTTTATTAACAGAATATTTCAAAGTGATGTTTTTAGGTGGAAATTATTCGTTGAAACAAGCAAAAGCAACGATTGATGTTTCTTCACATCCAGTCGTTGTTGAAAAAGTTATTCATTGGTCTTCTAAAAAAAGAGAAGAACAAATCAAAGAAGCAGTAACCCTGTTTACAGAGGTGTGGGATGAATAAAACTGTGAAACGTCTCGTCATTTTTCTAGCAGTTGTTTTACTTATTGGGTTAGCAGGGATGGCTGTCGTCAAGACAATGGAAGCTGGACTAGCGAATTTATTGACAGTAGACATCCAGGATCCAGACATGTCAAGCATTGAAGACGGTACCTATTTTGGCGAGTATAGTCAAGCACCAATCTCGGTTCATGTAGAAGTTACTGTGCTAAATCACCAAATAACCGAGATTGTGATTACAGAACATATTACTGGACAGGGGCTTCCAGCAGAGGAGATTGTAAGTGATGTGATTTCAACTCAATCCTTACAAGTCGATACTGTCGCTGGCGCAACCTACAGTTCTAAATGCATTTTACTCGCAATTCAAGATGCGCTTTCTCCTGACGTGGAATAAATGATTCTTGATCCACCATTTACTTCAGTGGTGGATTTTGTTATAATCTTTTTGTAGGGAAAGAATAGGAGAATCAACATGGATATGAATCGTGCTTTTTTACAAATTCTGCAAGAAGAACTCGTACCAGCACTTGGTTGTACTGAACCAATTGCGATTGCCTTTGCTTCCGCAAAAGCAAAAGAAGTTTTAGGTTCTTTGCCTACGAAGATTTCCATCAAAAGTAGTGGTAGTTTACTTAAAAATATTAAATGTGTAAGTGTTCCAAATACGAAGATTCATGGGATTGAAGCTTCGATTTATGCTGGTATGTTATTTGGAGATAGTAAACTTGGGATGGAAGTTTTGTCTCTCATGAAATATGAAGATGAAAAAGAAATTGAAAAGTGGATGAAAAGAGGAATAACTGAGGTTGAACTATTAGAATCTCCTCTCAATCTGCATTTTGTTCTCCGCTTTGAAAAAGATGAAGAATGTGTTGAAGTTGAAGTTCAAAACTTACATACAAATATCACAAGAATTACGAAAAATGGCGAGAATATTTATGAAGCAAATACCGATTTATTAAAATATTATGGCGTTCTGTCGGATCGCAGTTTTATGCGGGTTGATAATATATATTCTTTTGTGGAAAACGCAGATATCGAAGACTTAAAAATCATTATGTCACCGCAAGTGAAACTCAATATGGATATTGCAATTGAAGGTTTTGCAGGAGACTATGGTGTATCGATTGGTAATGCGATTTTGTTTAATGATCAGTCGACTTATGCAAAGATGAAAGCTTTCGCTGCGAGTGCAAGTGAAGCCAGAATGTGTGGTTCTAGTTTACCAGTGATTACGAACTCTGGGAGTGGCAATCAAGGGATTGCTTCAAGTGTTCCAGTGATTGTCTATGCCAAAGAACATCATTTGAGTGAAGAAAGAATGTACCGCGCTTTAGCGCTATCCAACCTATTAACGATTTATCAAAAAAATTATATCGGCAGGTTAAGTGCATTTTGTGGAGCGATTAGTGCTTCTGCAGGGGCTGGCGCTGCGATTACTTATTTAGCAGGCGGGTCTTTAGAACAAATCAAACATACAATTGTCAATAGTTTAGCCGATGCTTCAGGGATTGTTTGTGATGGGGCGAAAGCGAGTTGTGCTTCAAAAATAGCTTCTAGTTTAGAGTCAGCGTTAATCGGCCATTATATTGCGATGAATAAGAAAGTGTATCCTTCTTATAGTGGTATCTTAGGAAAAGATGCGGATGATACGATTGCGCTCGTTGGAAGAATTGCGAAT
Organism: Candidatus Izemoplasmatales bacterium; assembly: GCA_050177605.1. Classification (GTDB taxonomy): domain Bacteria; phylum Bacillota_I; class Bacilli_A; order Izemoplasmatales; family Hujiaoplasmataceae; genus JAHIVB01. The sequence continues at coordinate 21,702 of JBFXGX010000004.1, forward strand.
GAAGGAATGAAAGATACAAACGAAGTCATTTTGAAGATGATGATGGAAAATGACGAAAGTTGTTAATCAATAGATAAATGTACCAAACAAGGGTACATTTTTCATTTGCAACAATCCGTTTACTTTCATATTTTCTTTGATATAATCAACTATAATGATTGTGTAGGGGTACATGTTTATGGATGAGAATAAATGGATTGAATTAGAGAATAAGTTAATTGATCGAAATCTAGAAAGTATAAATAAAAAAATTAACGTCGACAAAAATATTGACTATATTGAACTATTGACTGAGTGTGGCTACGACGATCCAGAGATAGAAGAATTCTTATCAGAAATTGAAAAGTACAGGACTAAGCACTTCCTTGAAATAAATAAGGAATTTGAAGATATTAGTGAAGAAATTATTAATAAGTTCGATGATTACATGGTTAATGAAATTGAAAATTACGCTATCTATGACAAGAAAGCTATATATCTGTTTGGGCTTCCTGGTTCAGGAAAATCAACTATATTAGAAGCCATTCAAAAAGATGAAAATATTGACTATATTCTTGTAGATCCAGATGCTTATAAACGAGGAGTATTTCATAATGGAACTCTTGTTTTCGAACCACTTCAAGATCCGCAATTATCCGGCCTTGATGTGGAAGTAATCCACAAAACATCATCAATTTTAGCAAAGATATTTACAAAATATCTAATTAGCCTCGCCAATAAGAAAACACCGTTAGCTATAAAGTTGAGTTAGATCTAACGGGTAACAACAACCGGTTAGCAGATAAGTCAGACAAGCAGGTTTGCACGCTTTCTAAGCATCTTCAATGCAAGGGGGAAAAAGCAGATTATTCTGATATATCTCGACTTCATTATAACACTAGGACTTCAATCTTATAAAAAAATAAATATGTAGATAGGAACATCCTAAATCTACACTACATATTATACGAGGGGGTATATGATGATGAAACAAAATGTTATGGATATTAAAAAAGTCTCAAAGTCACGTTCTGATATTAACCAAAACAGTGTGTATTTTCATAAACCATATAATCCTTCCTTGGTTGATGAACAAGTTGGTTTAAAGAAGACATCTAGTGCAGAGAAAACTCACATGAAAGCATTGGATAGCAGACTTGGAATCAAAAGATAATTATTATCCAGGTATAAATGAAAACATAGAGAATCTTCTATGTTTTTTTTAATTGTCAGATAGATTTATTTGAAAAGAGAAATCCTCCTAGTTGAATCTTACGCGGTTACTTTTTTGTAAAATATGGGATTATTGAGTTCTATATAGGTTATTCTTTTTTTTGAAAGCCTTTTTATTTTATTTAGGGGCTTGTTTTTTTTCTCTAGATAAAGTATGATAGTAAAAATTTATCATGACGTCACAAAAAGAAATGAGGATATGACAATGAATCAATATGATAATCAAAAGAATTATGAGCGCATCGTTCTAAAAGTTGGAACGTCTTCTTTGACATATCCCGATGGGTCATTAAATGAAGGGCAGATCGAATCAATATGCCATGAAACAACAAACTTACAAAATCAAGGAAAAAAAGTGATTATCGTCACGAGTGGAGCCATCGGAGCTGGTATGGGGAAACTCGGACTTCAAGAAAAGCCAGAACGATTAGAGATGAAACAAGCACTTGCGGCTATCGGCCAGGCTAGCTTAATTCAAATCTATCAAGAACATTTCTCCAAAGAAAATCAACTCTGTGCCCAGGTGTTACTCACCAAAGATGTGGTAACGGATGATGTTCAAAGGAAAAATGTGATTAGGACCTTTCAAACATTATTAGATTTAGGGGTCATTCCTATTGTGAATGAGAATGACACGGTATCTACCGATGAAATTGAAGGGGTAAAATTTTCTGATAATGACCATTTATCTGCGGTTGTAAGTTCGCTTACATCCGCAGATTTTTTTATTATATTGAGTGATATATTTGGCCTTCAAAAGAAAGTAGATGGAAAGCTCACTGGTGAGATTATCGAGTGTGTGGAACATATCGATGAATCAACTTACGAGCACGTGATAGGTTCAAAATCAAAACTAGGAACTGGTGGAATGGTGACGAAGCTGAAATCAATTGAACTTGCAGTTTTGGAAGGAATTGATACCGTTTTGTGTCATTATTCAATGATAGATCAACTAAACTGCATCATACAAGGAAAGAATGTCGGCACATTCTTTAAAGGAGTGAAATAAATGGAAGAACGATTAATGAAAGCTGTTTTAGCCAAAAAAGAAATGGCTTTATTAGAATCTAGAGTAAAAAATGAAGTGTTGCTAGATATTGCTTCTACTTTAATTAACCATCAAGACAAAATCTTGCTGGCAAATAAAATCGATTTAGCGAATGCGAAAATGAATCATTACCACTCTTCATTCGTTGACCGTCTTGAATTAAGTGGGAAAAGGATACAAGCGATGGTTGATGGTCTTGTTGAAGTGAGTAAACTGGATGACCCAATTGGAAAGACACTTGAAAGTAAGTATCGTCCTAATGGATTGTTAATCGTTAAAAAGACGGTTGCTTTAGGCGTGATTGGTGTGATTTATGAATCACGTCCAAATGTTACCGTGGATACTTTCGCTCTTTGCTTTAAAAGTGGGAATGTTTCGGTGTTACGCGGGGGGAAAGAAGCGATTGAGACGAATAAAGTATTAGTTCATTTGATTCATCAAGTCTTAGAGAAACATTATATCTCAAAAGATGTACTGATCTTTATCGAGGATACAAGAAGAGAAAGTGCAAAAGAATTGATGAAGATGGCAGGGTATCTTGACTTATTAATACCAAGGGGTAGTGCTTCGTTAATTGAAACAGTGAAAAAAGAAAGTAAGGTACCAGTAATTGAAACAGGCAGTGGTGTGTGTCATTTATATGTTGATAAAGAAGCAGATATCGATATGGCGGTGAAAGTTGCCTACAATGCGAAAGTTGATCGTCCTGCAGTATGTAATTCAATTGAAACCATTCTTGTAGATGAAACAGTGAAAGTTGCTTTCTTAGATAAACTAGCAAAAAGTATGAAAGATATCGTGGTATTCAAGGGGTGTCCAAAAACAAAAGAAATCCTCAAGGATATCGAGGAAGCAAAAGAAGAAGATTATTATAAAGAATATGATGATCTTTTTATCAATATCAAAGTGACTTCATCTTTAACGGAGGCAATTGATCACATAAACACGCATTCAACCCATCATAGCGAAACAATTATTTCATCAAATGATCAAACGACAAAGTTGTTTTTTGAGTTTGTCGATTCAGCCGTTGTTTATCAAAATGCATCGACAAGGTTTAGCGATGGTTTTGAATTTGGATACGGCGCAGAAGTTGGGATATCAACGCAAAAGTTACATGCTAGAGGTCCAATGGGACTTTTTGCACTGACAACGACAAAATACTATGTCTATGGTTCAGGACAGATAAGGAAAACATCATGAGCGAACGAATTGGGATTATTGGTGGCGGAACGATGGGAGAAGCCATCACTTCAGGATTATTAAAAGCAGGACAATATAGTCGAAATCAACTCTTTTTATATGATCCACATCTAGAAAAAAGAATGTATATGAAAGAACAATACAATATTCAAATCGTTAGTAACAATATCGAATTAGTCAAATCAGTTGATGTGATTATACTTGCGATTAAACCATATGCATTTGATGCACTCTTTCAAGAGATTCAGCCTGTATTAGCGGAAAGCCAGTTATTGATTTCAATCGCTGCAGGGATGACGATTAAAAAAATAGAATCGTTCACATCAAACCAGATGAAGATTGCACGGACAATGCCAAATACAGCATCAAGAATTCGTGAAGGAATTACTGGGTATACGATGAATAAAAACTGCACAAGAAAAGAAGAAGTTATTTTACTGAACATACTATCAAGTATCGGAAGTGCTATCAAATTAAAAGAAGCACAATTCGATGTGTTCACATCAATTTGTGCTTCTTCACCAGCCTTTCTATATTACTTTATTGAAGCCTTGTCTAGTGTCGGCGAAGAAGAGGGTCTTACCAAAGAAGAATCCTACATGGTTGTCGCAAAGGCAATGAAAGGTGCCGCTTTGATGATATTAAATACAATGACTGAACCTAGTCTACTCCGTGATAAAGTCTGTACAAAAGGTGGTACAACGATTGAGGGAATCAAAGTGTTAGAAGAAAATCATTTTTATGATATTTTAAGAGAAGCTGCGATTAAAACAGCACTTCGTAGTAAAGAACTATCCAAATAGGAGGAAAGGCATGAATTTAACGTATAAAATATTATCATCTCACCTCCTTGAAGGTGAGTTAAAAAAAGGAAATGAAATTAAAATAAAAATTGACCAAACGTTAACCCAAGATAGTACTGGAACGATGGTCTATTTACAATTAGAAGCTTTCAATGTGAAAGAAAAAAAGACTGATTTAAGCGTCGCTTATATTGATCATAATATGTTACAAACCGACTTCATGAATGCGGATGATCATGAATATATCAAAGGGGTCGCGCTTAAGCATGGTATCATTTATTCTAAAGCTGGAGGAGGGATTTGTCACCAAGTTCATTTAGAACGATTTGCAAAACCAGGGAGTACGCTCATTGGTTCTGATTCACATACACCAACAGCTGGAGGAATCAGCGCTCTAGCAATCGGTGCAGGTGGACTAGATGTAGCGATTGCGATAGCGAGAGGGTATTACTATGTAACAGTTCCTAAAGTGATTAATATCATACTTAAGAACAAATTAAATCCTTTTGTAAGTGCGAAAGATGTAATACTCGTAATCCTTAAACAATTGACTGTAAAAGGTGGCGTAGGAAGTGTCTTAGAATATTCTGGAGAAGGGATGAAATCTTTATCAGTTACAGACCGAGCAACCATCACGAATATGGGTGCTGAACTTGGCGCAACTTCTTCTATATTTCCAACGGACGAATACACCTTAGATTTTTTAATTCGGCAAAACAGAACATCAGATATGGGTTATTTTGTAGCGGATGATGACGTAACCTATGATGAGGTTATTACGATTGATTTAAGTTTAATCGAACCAAGCGTTGCCTTACCACATAGCCCTGACAATGTCGATTTAGTTAAAAATCACCAAATAAAAGTTAACCAAGTCATTGTAGGATCTTGTACAAATTCAAGTTATACCGATATGATGAAAGTCGCACATATATTAAAAGGGAAGAAAATCCATCCCGATGTCAGTTTTTCAGTCAGTCCTGGATCATCGAATATTTTAAGAATGCTCGCAGAAAATGGTGCGCTCGCAGTGATGATTTCTGCTGGCGCACGAATCCTTGAAAGTGGGTGTGGCCCTTGTATTGGTATGGGACAAGCTCCCTTTACAAACGGAGTGTCACTAAGGACAATGAATCGTAATTTCAAAGGAAGAAGTGGAACAACGTCGGCGGACGTTTATCTTGTCTCGCCAGAAACCGCCGCAGTATCTGCGCTTTATGGCGAATTAACAGATCCTCGAAAACTAACAGAGGAACTTCATGTTGCCTTACCACCATCCTACCTTGTCAATGAAACGTATTTTATCTACCCAACAGAAGAAGACAAAACAAAAGAGATTAAACGAGGACCAAATATTTTACCATTTCCACTTGGAGATAGACTTGAAGATACTTTTCGTAAAACAGTTCTTCTGAAAGTGGGAGACAATATCACAACGGATGATATTACACCCTCTAGCGCCAACCTTTTACCATATCGATCAAATATACCTTATTTGAGTACGTTTTGTTTTGGAACGATTACCACAGAATTTAAACAGCGTGCAACTGCGTTTGATGGCGGCATTATTGTCGCTGGAGAGAATTATGGACAAGGTTCAAGCCGGGAACATGCGGCGCTCGTTCCGCTTTATCTGAAAGTAAAAGCTGTTCTTGCGAAATCATTCGCAAGAATTCATAAAGCTAATTTGATTAATGCAGGGATCCTTCCATTAACGTTTGTTCACGCTGATGATCATCAATCAATCGATGAATTTGATATCCTTCTTTTTGAAGATGTTCTGTCATCAATTGAAAAAAATCTAGAAATCCGAATATGGAATGAAACCAAACAAAAAATGATTTATACGGTGTTCACCGGTTCAGCGAAGGATCGACAAGTCCTACTTCTTGGTGGAACAATCCACCAAGTGAAAGGAGAAATGTAAATGAGAAAGATTGTTACGTTAATCCCTGGAGATGGCATTGGACCTGAAATTAGTGAAGCACTGATGTTTGTTATGGATAAAATCAAATGTGATATTGATTTTGAGATTGTAGATGCTGGATTAACATACTTAGAAAAAGGGGGACAGTTAATCCCAAACGATGTCTATGATAGTATTGAAAAAACAAGATGTGTCATCAAGGGTCCAATCACAACACCGATTCAAGAAGGATTTCGAAGTATTAATGTCTTCTTAAGAAAAAAATATGATTTATATCAAAATATCCGCCCTGTAAAAGGAATCAGTCCTTCACTTATCGACTTTGTTATATTTCGTGAAAACACGGAAGGACTGTATATTGGTGAAGAGAAAGATTTAGGAAATGGTATTACAGAAGCAACGAAGAGAATTACCCGCGTTGGAAGTAATCGCATTATTCAGGCAGCGTTTGAATATGCGTCTATGAATCACCGGAAAAAAGTGACGGTGATTCACAAAGCGAATATTTTAAAAGTGACAGATGGACTCTTTTTATCGGTCGCAAGAGAAATCAAGGAACATTTCCCTGAAGTACAATATGAAGAAATGATTATCGATAATGCTTGTATGCAAATGGTCATGAATCCTATGCAATTTGATGTCATTGTCACAATGAACTTATATGGTGATATCTTATCCGATCTAGGTGCTGGACTGGTGGGTGGATTAGGTCTCGCACCAGGAGCGAATATTGGAAGTGAGTGTGCTATCTTTGAAGCAGTTCATGGAAGTGCACCAAACATTGCAGGAAAAGGAATCGCTAATCCGGTAGCCCTACTCAGAAGCGCCGTGATGATGTTATCGTATTTAGGCGAAACTGAGAATTCTAACAAACTTGATCTAGCAATCAACCAAGTCCTTGAAGAAAAAATGATCAGAACTCCTGATTTAGGAGGAACAAACACAACCATGGAGATGGCAGAAGTTATCACTAAAAGATTTGAGATGATACGATGAACGAATTTATTAAAAGGCATGTGGAAGAATCGATTCAAAATAACCGAATTGATTCTTCCCTTTATAAAACCTATAATGTAAAAAGTGGTCTACGAAACGAAAATGGGACCGGTGTTTTGGTAGGTCTTAGTCAAGTCTCGAATGTAGTAGGTTATCATCTGGAAGATGGCAAAAAGATGAATATGAGTGGGATGCTCTACTACCGGGGATATAATATCACCGACATTGTTTCTTCAATTAAAAAGGAAAAAAGACATGGCTTTGAAGAAGTGATGTATTTACTGATTTTTGGCGCTTTACCTAAACAAGAAGCGTTGACTGAATTTAAACTTATTTTAGGGAAATATCGAGATTTACCAAAGAGTTTTGTCGAAAATATGATTTTAAAAAATCCTTCAATCAATGTGATGAATAAACTGATGCGTTCTATCTTGGTGTTATATTCATATGATAAGAACCCAGAAGATCAAACGATTGAAAATGTCTTAAATGAAAGTATCAGACTTATTTCAAGATTCCCTACAATCGTTGCCTATGGGTATCAAGCAAAGAAACATTATTATGATAATGAGTCGTTAATTATTCATATGCCAAAAGCAGACCTTTCAACGGCGGAGTATTTACTTTATTTAATTCGTCCTGATAAATTATATACTGAAAAAGAAGCAGAAGTACTCGATATTTGTTTGTTACTACACGCCGATCATGGAGCGAATAACTCAAGTTTCGCTACCCATGTGGTCTCTTCAACTGGAACGGATCTTTATTCAACGATTTGTACTGCCGTAGGAAGTCTCAAGGGTCCAAAACATGGTGGCGCAAACCTGAATGTAAAATCGATGATCGATGATATAAAGAAAAACGTTGAATACACAGATAAAGTGAAACTAAAAGACTATTTATCAAAAATCCTTGATAAGGAAGTGTTTGATCGTGCTGGATTAATCTACGGAATGGGTCACGCCGTATATACATTAAGTGATCCACGCGCTGAAATATTAAGGGGATATGCTTATGAGCTAGCACTAGAAAAAAATAAGGTTCATGAGTATGAACTTTATGTATCCATCGAACAATTAACGAAGGAACTCTTTATTGAAAGAAAAGGGATTGATATCTGTAGTAATGTCGATTTATATTCTGGCTTTGTTTATTCTATGTTAAATATTCCAGAAGAACTCTACACACCAATCTTTGCTATTTCAAGAGTAGCTGGATGGGTGGCTCATCGCATCGAACAAGTCATGTCGGATAATAAGATTATTCGTCCTGCTTATCAGTTTGTACTAGAGTATAAAGACTTTGTTGATTTACACAACCGATAAATACAATTTATAATGAAAGCCATAGAGGATAGGAATCTTACGTATGGCTTTTTTTATTGAGAGAAAATCATTAAATTCTTTTAGATTATTTTAGATTATTTTTATTATTGACATTTTTGAACATTTATAGTAAAATAAAAAAAGAGGGGGATGATTTTATGTTAAATACGAAATCTCATCAATTACACAAAAAATATAGATATCACTATCTACTTATTTTGTTTGTATTAATTTTTAGTATTACCTTAGTCGGCTGTGAGAAAACGACTGTAAGCACAGACACCACTGTGAGTGTTGATTGGGATAAAAACAAATTGTATGCGCCACTTCACACTGTAGAACTATATTATGGGTATAGCACCTGGGAGCCACTCAACTACATCCGACTAGTCACAGAAGAGTCACTCTATTTAGGGGATATTACAGTAAGTGGTTACGTTGATGTTACAGTCCTTGGTGAATACGATGTAACTTACTCTATTGAACTCTATGGGGAAGAACTAAGTGATACTGTCACTTTTATTGTTATAGATAATGTTGCGCCATCAATCACTTTTACGAGTGATAGTAGCAAGTTTGTTTATGATGTTGGAGGAGTGATTGACTTAATGTCTGTCATTACTTCGGTAGACGATAATTATGATTCATTAGATATTAGTAATGTTGAAATAGTTACTGAAATTGATGCAATGACTGCAGGGGAGTACGATATTATCTTTCGGATTACTGATTTATCTGGTAATTACCGAGATTATATAAAAACATTCGTTGTCATGGGTTTCACACCGGAAACGATTATTACTCATTTAGATGGAATTGAGATTCTAAAATATATCCATTTAGACAATGGTGATGATTTATATATGATTCGCTATCAAAACTTAGATCGTCTCTATGTTTTTCATGATGATGAGATTGCTTATTCGAAATCATCCACCATTGGTGTTACCTACATTCTAGATTATTTTGATAGTACCCATGTATTCATTTCCGAAGTAGCTAAAAATGGTCTCAGCAGTTTTGCGGTGATTTCAGTTTACGACACACAGACGCAAGAAGAATCAAGTTTCACAAGTGGGAATATCTATCAGATTTCAACCAATCAAGCAAGATATTCTGAAAGAGACAATTATACCTTTATTTTAAAAGATGGATTTGATTTATATCATATCAACCAGGATTTATCTTTATCACTGATTTATGATTTTGATGATGATGTTGTTTCTTGGGATGTTTTGATGGTAGATCAGGCGAATGATTTAACTTATTTACAGTATTCATTTATTCATGAAGACGGGACGTTAACCACGCTTCTTGTTCATCCTGAAGATGGATCATTAATTCAATCATATAACGAAGAAGTAGAGCTTTCTCCAAAAGTAACTTGTTATCATGAATTGGTTCTTTTAGTCTATCCTCAACCAGAGGATATCCTTAATCCTTATCGTATCGAAGTATTTGATCAAGACGGTCGTTTAATCTATAGTCATTCATTGATTCAGTATAATCTATCTGAAGGGAATGCAGCGGTATTCTATCAATCAGAGTCGACAAGATTCGTCTATTCATTTAATGATATTTTTGAATTAGTCTCAACCTATTCAACAAAGTCTTTGGTTGATGAAGTTCATTTTGACGCGATAGGAAATGGCTATGTATTACTTTCAGATCAATCGATTGAATGGATTCACCCTGACGGTACTGTCACAACTGATAATACAACAGTGAGCCCTCGAGTACTTAATACTTTATCAGAGGAGTTATTTGCTTATGAGGATAATCAAGTTTATACAGTCTATAATCGTGGAGAGAAAACAACCTTTTCCTGTTCAAAGACCTATACGAATATCTTAAGAGTCGAAACGCCTTCAGGTGATACATTTGTACTATATAGTGATGTCTCTTTCAATCAAGTAGAAATGCTTGTTACAAGAGGGGATAACGCACCAGTCTTGGAACAAACGATTTCGTGTTTTGATCATTTTAATTATGTAAATACGGACATGTCTAATCTCTTATTTATAAGTTCAAATGAAGTTCAAACGATTGCTTTTTACCTAAATGCTGACACGCTTGAATTACAAAGTGCGACTATAAATTATTCACTTGATTTGACGGATAATGTCAGAATAGTTCGTCACGATTCAGAGATTATCATTCTAAGTAATAAAGGAATGTATATTGCTCCTTATAATGATTTCAATAACGAACTTCAAGACATCATTTTTGATGCTTATGTTGTGAATGTTTATTTGCTTCTTGATATTGCCTATAATAATAATGATTTCTTGTTTATTGAGTATAAAAGCGATGAATGGAAGTATCATAACTCAAGAGTCTATTATGGAAATGTGGAAAATGGACTTGATTATATGGGAATGAGTGATTTTGGTGATGCTAGTCTAGATTACTTCATTACGTTTCAACAAGAAGGTGTTAACCTGTTCTTTTTGTATGACGAAAAGATAGATGAAATCTATTATCTTGAAACATTATCCAATTCACCATTTTATGGAGTGCTTTACAAGGACTTTCTTATCTATGATCCAAATCTACCTGATACACTCATTTATATAGATGTTTTCACTTATGATCTTCGTTATTTCGATGGACTCGAAAAGTAATTGAATATTTTCATGTGTTTTGTTTGATTGTCCTTGCACAAATTCAAGGATTTATAGTAAAATGACAATATTAAGATATTAATCTTTTTTAGATTCACTAATATAGATTATCTAGGAGGGGACCTTATGTTTAAGGGAAATCAATTATTGAAAGCATTTAGGTTATTGTTATTTATTCTTTTTCTAAGCATCTTTACAGTTGGATGTGAGAAGACAACAACGACGACAGAAACAACTACATCCTCTCTTTCAACAAGTTTTGATTCAGACAGGAATTATATTACTTCGATTCAGGAGACAGTGTACTTAGAAGTCAACACTAAGACCTTTGATCCACTCACCTATATTATACTTGGAACATTTGACCAATCGATTACGCTCGATGATGTTATTCTTTCAGGAAGTGTCGATATTGCAAAACTCGGAGAATATACCATCACCTATAAAGTAGTGATTGATGGGCACTTATTATCTACTTGGGTCAAATTCATCGTTCGTGATACAGTGTTACCTACGATTCAGTTTTCTGAAAGAAGCAGTGATTATGAATATTTAGTTGGTTCAAATATCAATTATTTATCTCTAATTATTGCTCTCGATGATAATTATAAGACATTAACAGTAGATGACGTGGAGGTGGTAAATTACGCTGACACAACAACACCAGGAGATTATTCTGTAACATATAAAATCACAGATAAAGCTGGAAATTATCGGTCATATACAAAGTCTTTTAAGATTGTGCCGCTTACTTCATCAACCATTCTCAATCAACAGTATAATATTGAACTCTATGATTTTGTGGCCCTAGATAACGGCAATATGATGTTTGTCGCAAGAATTTTAAATATTGTACAGGTCATTGTTTTCGAAGAAGACACAGTCGTATTTTCTATGACTGAGGATTTGATGTCTGATCAATTTTTTCAAATTGATGAAATCAATTCTAACCAGATATTAATCAGTGTAACCTCCGAATATTATGTCTATCCTTATACATATATCTATGTTTATGATGTGGCTTCACATGAAGCAACTTATTTTATGAATGGTAGTGTTTACGTTATTTCGGGAAATGAAGATCAATATTCAGAAAGGTCATACTATTATTTAATCTTAACAGGAGATAATGCTGTTTATTTACTAAATGCTGATTTATCACTAGATTTACTATTTGAACTTGAGGATATATTTTTTATCGAAAGCATTGAGTATGTAGAAAACCTTGATGACACAGCAATTGACGTGTTTGTGTTTAATCTGCAATCTTTTATGGGGATGTATAATACGCTTGTCATAGATTTGACGAATGGAATACTAGTTGAAAGAATTGATTCAGCTACGAAAAATGACGTGGATGTAGAAGTATGGGATAATCATATTTTTGTCCTATCAGCCTATGATAGTGTAAATCCAAGTTACCTTTCTATCTGGGACACGGAACATACCAGTAATTTTGGTTCAATGTTGATATCTTATCAACTATCAACCATTGGAGAAGATCATATCATTCAATATTGGGTGAAATTTGAAGACATAAATTGTGTTTTGACGCTAGATAGTGAGTATCATCCTATCGGATCATATACTATCGAAGGAGAGGCCACTGTAGAGTTTGATAATCAAGGGAATGCATATGTTTTTAAATACAATAGTGTCGGGATAGACATTATACAAAAAGACGGCTCAGTCACTAGTGTTTCTACAGACTTTGGTCAAATCATCTATGATTTATATAGTGATGAGGTAGTTAGCTTCTATGATGGAGATACCGTTTATATCTATGATCAAGGAGAATTAACAACATTTGAAACGAGCGTTTCATATTTAGAAATAATTAAAATCGATTCTAGTGTCAGTGCGACCTCTTATCTTCTTTATAGCGATCCTATCGATAATCATACAACAATCGCCATCTTAAATAAAGAAACAGGGGAGTCTAGTGAATTTGTACTTGATACTTACTTTACGATGACTTATCTAGACCATGTTGAGTCCTATTATCTGTTTTTAAGTTATGGAAATCAAAATACCTATTTATATTTAATTGATGTAGATAATCAGACCGTTCAAATGGTTAATTTATCTTATAGTTTTAATGAATTGAATCAAGTGACGATGAATGTATCTGGTGATCAGGTAATCATTTGTAGCACAAAGGGACTTTACGTTGCTTTGTTAAATGATTTCGAGAATCCTCTAGTGAATGTCAAGTTTGAGAAAGAGGCTAACTTCATTAATCTTGTGATGGATATTAACACAGTGAACGGATACGATTTGTTAATGATGGAAGTTCCATCATCAATCAGGAATCAAACAGATGTTGTGACATATTATGGAAATATTGAAGATGGTTTAGATTCGATGTTACGTCATTTTATGGCATTCATGAAATACGATTATTTAGTTATTCAACCAGCAGAAGAAGGGCCAATCATTTATCTTTTTGATCCTTCCAGTTTTCAACTATGTCCAGTGAGTTTAGATACGAATACACGTGTAGAAACTGCGATTGATAAGAATCGTGTATGGTTCACTCGAAGCTACTTTGATGGAACATATCAACTGACTTTTTTTGAAGCCAATATCTATGATGGTTATCTTTTTGAATTACAACCTCGATAGTGATAGGCTATTTTTGAATCTTGGAGGAATTATGGATTTATTATTATCAATTTTGAAATGGAGTATGATTCTATTAATATTGATTATTTTCATCGCAATGAAGCAAGAAATTCTGTTCAAAGATTCAAAGAAACTAAACTAGATTACAATATTGATTTTGTATATTGTATTTGTTGTTTTCTTTGTACTAAACGATTATTACCATTTTCTTAGTATTCACTAAGTAATATTTGATCCAAAAAAAATGCAATCCTCATATGAAGATTGCTTTTTTTAGAAAACAATGCGCATTTAATAATGAAAATACAATTACTTTTTTCTTTATTTTTATATATATTTATTGTATGATGAAGATGTAAATTAAATTCGTAGCCTTGTATCATTTTCGCATTACGACATTTGTGCTCTGTATTAATTTTTTTGCTGTTCTAAAATTATGAATGTAGTGTAGCAGAAAAAAGGGATGATAATTTAGCATTATATACCCACAATTTTATATTTATATGGAGAATATAGACATGATTGAATTAAAAAACATAAAGAAAACATATCTATTAAAAAAGGGACATTCGATAATTGCTCTTCATGATATCACTCTATCTTTGCCTAGTACAGGATTAATATCCATTGTAGGGCGTAGCGGTAGCGGGAAATCAACATTACTCAATCTTTTAGGAGGTATTGATACTCAAGATAGTGGACAAATTATCATTAATGGTACTGACCTTGGACTATTTACGGATACGGATTGGGACAATTATCGGCAAACTTCAGTTGGCTTTGTTTTTCAAGATTACCATTTAATTCAAGAACTGTCTGTATATGAAAATATAGCTCTCGGGATACGTATTTCCAGTCAGTCAGAAGAAGGCTTGTATGAAGACATTAAGAGGATTTTACATGAACTGGATATGGAATCATATATTGATAATAAGGTAAATCAATTAAGTGGTGGGCAGATGCAAAGGGTAGCAATAGCTCGAGCTATCATTAAGAAACCTCGTATACTACTTGCGGATGAACCAACAGGTAATTTAGATGATGACAATGCCAAAGTGATTATGTCTATTTTAAAATCACTTTCCAAAGAGATTCTTGTCGTTCTTGTGACCCATGATAAAGATATGGCGAATGATTTTTCTGATCAAGTAGTTAAATTATCAAGTGGCAAGATCGATAGTATTAGTATAAATGAGACAAAAACAATGAAAGATGAGAATCCTGTCAATTTATTAGCTCGCGAGAAAATAGTATTCAACAAGATTCCTCGTCCTTATATTTTTCAACTACTTAAAATGAATTTGTTATTAAATAAAACAAGGGTATTGCTGACTGCGATTTTATTCACAATGTCGATCATTCTATCCTATTTAGTATTATCGATTGTATTTTTTAATTACCCAGAGGTTTCATCAAAAACATTTATTGCGAATGATATGACTAGGATTACCTTTAATTACAATGATGATTGTGGTGGTTTTTGTAGTTCTGAAAATCGTTTATTATATCAAAAGATGACTTCTCTTCAAGAAGAATATACTGATTACCGTTTTTTTTATCTCCTCAACAATGCTATTTATTTTGATGATTTTGAAACCAGCATTTCTGATAATTCAGGTGACTTTATTGTCAGTAGAACCATTAATCAAGTTGCACTATATTCGGAATCTCTAGACATAGATCTTTTATATGGTTCGACTTCAAACGAACCCAATGAAATATTGATTACTGACTACGTTGCGGACATGTTGATTCGTAATCGGATTTTATCAGTTTCTACGATAGAAGAAGCGATATCAAAACATGTATCAATTCCTGTTTTTGGATCTTTAGTCGATTTTGTTATTGTAGGAATTCTTGATACCGATTATGAAACTTATGATGTGCCTGTAGATGACTTAAGTCAATTTGATATTTCAACTTTTTATTCGAATCTTAACACAATATATAGCATGATCTATTTCAGCGAGGATAACCTCCAGTATTGCTTTGGACAGTCAGGTTCCTTTCTAGTATATCTTGTTGATTCAATGAATCAAATGTATATTAACCAAGTCGGTAATTTTGATTATCTAGAACAAAAATACGATAATCTTATATTGTATGGAAACAATCCAATTTCCAATAAGGATATTGTTATTCCTTTATCTTTGTTGATTAATCTTAACAAAATTGATTATACTACCTTTGACGCTGACCAAACGCTTTATCTGAACGAATGGATTGGACAGACCGTTAACTTTAGTGAGTTTGATGAATCCTATACACCATCCATTGATGGATATATAATTTCTGGTGTTGTGGATGACCGCGGATTTGAGAGCGAAGATTACGGGAATAGAATAATTCTTGTGAACAATGAACTATTCAAACAAGAAATGCTTACATATGCATTTTCTATAAATGCCAACGGTCAAGTAGAATATCATTCTCAAACATCCTTATTGCCGGAGATTATCTCTAATTTAATGGATGCGGGTTATTATCATTCATTCGTCTACCTTAATGATTTTTATGGGACTATATTACAACTTCGAGAACTAATTTTAGTGATAGCTTCCTTTTTAGTGATATGGATTTTAGGGCAAATTTTGTTGTATACATCAAATGCTGTGAAAGCTCGACAAAAACAAATCGGCATTTTAAGAACATTAGGTGCATCTAAATCCGAATGTAACCAATTGTTCAGTTTAGAGATTATTGGAACAGTGTTTATTTCGTATTTAGTTTCATTTCCATTGATATGGATTTTTAATCAATGGATGGATCATTATCTATCGAGCATTTATGACTACAGTTTTGTTATTTTTTACTACTCATTCGATAAGATTGTACTGATTATTATTATTACGATGTTGATCTCACTTGGAAGCTCAATTTTAGCAATCAAGAAGTTAACCAAAAAGAATCCAATGAATACGATTCGGCAGACTTGAATATTCTTACTGAATGCAAAAAGAAAATTACCAATTGAGATGAAAGGCACCAACAATTGGTAATTTTTTTTATTTTCGCCTTAATTTTATAAAGGATTGTAATATTATAGATAGAGTAGACTAGATATAAAGATATTTTTATATTCATATATAGGTAACTCTATTTGAGAATTATCATTATATCGATAGACTTAATTGTAATTGGTCGACAATATCTTGTTTGATTTAGGACAAGTATGTCTTTTAGCAATAACTCATTAGTATTTGAATAGATATTTATATAAAAAGTATGACTCTATTGATAGAATCATACTTTTTTCTATTTAATTACTTATAGTTAAGAAGAAGTCATGTTACTCTACTTTACTGATGGAAGGAATGACTAATACCAGTAAGGTTTCTGTGTATCCAGGAGTAAACTCAATATAGTAATTTCCTGGAGCGAGCGTCACACTGTTCATCCAATCGTAGCTAATTACACTACCACTACTATCATATAATTCCGCATTTTGGTATGAATAACCAAAATCAGAATAGATCGTTTCTAAAGTATAACTGCCGGAGGAAGTAATTGTAAAGTTTACATGTGCAATTGGACTTTCTTCAGTCATCCAAAGAATTGGAGAAGTTGATAAATCCACCCAATCATAGGTATTATCAAAAGCGCCAGTAGGAACCGAAATATATTCATACGTAAATCCAAAAGTTCCAGAGAAATAACCATTTAATTGTAAATCAATCTCTGTGTCTTTTGGAAGATATAAGTAACAAGGCTCTGGTTCAAACATACTTGTAAGATTAAATCCACCATAGATATGAAGCTCCTCCAG
The DNA here is from genome assembly GCA_050177605.1 of Candidatus Izemoplasmatales bacterium. Taxonomy (GTDB): domain Bacteria; phylum Bacillota_I; class Bacilli_A; order Izemoplasmatales; family Hujiaoplasmataceae; genus JAHIVB01. The sequence goes on from JBFXGX010000004.1 coordinate 39,231, forward strand.
TTGTTCATCCACCATGAGCATATCATCTTCACTCATATCCGAAACCAAATAAGGATGAATGATTAAGACACGGTCTTCATTGCTAGATGGAACAGTAATAGTACTGCCTGAGATTCCTTCTAAAACGACGGTTGCTTCAAATGTACCATCAAATGGATCCAAATCAAAGTAATAAAATTCTGGTAGGTAGAAATCATCAATATAAATATCTGCACTTTGTGAAAAAGGACAATATATTTTAAGGTAATAATATCCATCATTTGGGGCGGTAAACGTGCCATCAAATTCTATCACATTCATGTCTTCATCCATAACCGTGATTGAAGGGTTACTATAATCTGCTCGTACTGTAACGCTATAGTTTCCTGCTTTCAGATCTAGTTTCATATAGGAATATCCTGCACCCAGTACATATCTACCACTCGATGGGCCTGTGTTAAACAAAATGTTATCAATGGATTGTGGAAGTTGGAATATAAGATATCCTAAATCCAGTGGAGAAATCACAGTGACTTCTTCAACAGTTGTCACTTCAGTAGAAGTGATTTCTACAAGGAATTCATCCATGGATAATCCGGTAATTTCAAAGGAGATTTGATAAGATGAATAATCTTCACTAAATGTATAAGTTATTTTGATATCTTGATCAGATAAGCCATTGATTCCTTCTTGCTGGAACAGTGTATTTAAATCGACACCATTACTTCCAAGGAACTTTGAAGTTACCATGAGTTCATAGGTTGTATCATTTACTTTCGTGACGGTTCTTACATAAGAAAAATCACCACTATTAAAAACTTCGTTAAACTGTTCAAAGAATTTTTCAGAACTTGCTTCTTCAGAGAGAATATTATAACGGACTACGGGACCATCGATTTCGTATTCGACAAGATTTCCTTTTGTACCATCGATGTAATAACTATATTCTTCAAAGACGCCACTACCAGAAATCCTTGTATAGTTTCTGATATACATTTGAACAAGATCGATGCTTAGTGAATTCTCTGAAGAAGTTGTCGCAAGAACGTTATGATCATTATCAAGTATTTTAATCAACGTTGTAGAAGTAGAACTTAGACTTGGGGTGGTGTTTAGATGATTTGCGAAGGAGGATAATGCTGCACTAAAGCTAGCGACATCTCCAGTTGCAACAATTGGTTCTTCATTGAGTCCTTCTAAATCATTTCGAATATCTTGATCGATGTAAAGGTACAGCTCTCGATGTAAATCAGTAGCGAAGAAATCAAGATTGTCGACGCTGAATTTACTCTTTATTTGTTCGAAACTATCAATATCAACAAGATTAAAGAATTCGATGTTTGCTTTTGGATGATCTAGATTCATACCATATTGATTTAGACTAAAGATTTCATTGGTCAAATCTTCTTTACTGTCTAGATGAATCCATAAACCAAGATGTCCATAGGTAGGGGTATAAGTATAATTAAACCAATCATCATATATCTTTGTGCCATCATTTAAAAAGATTCCGGTTAGGGGGTCAATTTCTTCACTGGAAGCGTCACTCGCCACGACATAGTCCCAACCTGTTGCAGTAACGAAATTGACTTGAAGACGGATGGCGTTATTATAGTCTTCATAGCGATACACTTGACCATATTCATCGAATATATCATACGTTTCATTGATGATTTCATCACCTACCACAGTTAAATAGGACTGGGTATTGAGTGCTCGGTCATAGAAATTCAAGATGTATCCATTTTGAGCTTCTTCAATTCCTTCTAGTGAATCTCCTGTAGAGATTGTAAATTGTTGGTCACGCTCAATACTGGTGTATTGTACACTAGAGTTTCCGCTTGAATAGACAATATGAGTTGCTTCTTTATTTTCAATGAACTTAAATAAAGTAAAGTCCATTTCAATCTCATCTTTTGGACTTAAGGAATTGCCAGCGTAATAGTAGGTTAATTCTGAGTATTCTAATAAGTCTTCATTTAATCCTATTTTTAAGTATAAATGCATTGTGTCTACTAAAGCATCAATGAGGATATATCCCTCTTCTGAGAGGATAAGGGTGAATGTTTTGTCCTCTTGATCTAAAGGATGAAAAGGCTCAAATAAAGGAATATCTTCTTGGTCTTCAATTAATTCTTTAATATAAGATACAAAGGCTTGTGTTGTGACGAGTTGTTCTAGATAGGAGTCATACACCATATCAAAATGAGTATTATAATGTGAAGCGAGAATTTCTTCTCTTGTGATTGTTTTGATCCAGTCATTCACATCATTTGAAAGGGTAGGGTTGATATGAGATGTTTTTGGTGCCCATCTAGGTTCGATAGGATCACTACCTACAATCTCATTGAGTCGTGATTCATATACGACGATATCTTCATAAAATTCTTGAATCGAAATAGAGGTGTTTGAAGAAGTCGTTGTACTGTCCTCATTTTGAGTCGTAGTTGTATCCTCTTTTTGATTACATCCGATGAAGGTAGTTGTTAGTAAGATAAGGAAGATGGTTACAATATATTTTTTCATTTTATATCCTCTTTACAATCTATATATTTTGAAAGCTTATAATTCATTATATCACTTGGCAAATAATTATTATAGTCTGTATTAGAGGAAATTATATTATTATTGTTTGTAGATTAGTTATTCTCTAATATCTACTTTTCTTTTTTATCAAATAGGTATAAAATAGTCAAGAAGACTAGATATAAATACAACTTTATATCTTCATTTGCGGGGGTAAAAACAAAAAATCGAGATTCCCTTGAGTCTCCTGTTATGAAATTTGTAATACTACTTAATGAAGTGTTGTCAACAGCAACATTTATAAAAGACAAATATATCAATGTTAAAAATTACTAAGTTCTATAGATCGTTATTGTAGAAAAATATTCATTTTGAAAGGGAACATATGAAAATAAACATTTACCCAATTGTATCCTCATTACATGAAGATACTCTTATCAATCAAGAAACAACGACATTATTAAATGAATTACAATCATTAGGTAACTTTGAGATTAATATTACTGACTTAGATAATCTGTATAATGCAGATTTATCCTTAATCCTTGTACAAAGCGGTGGATCAGAAAATCAATTTCGAAAGATCTTTCCTCATATTAAAGAACCTGTATATTTGCTAACATATGGAGGAAATAACTCCCTTGCAGCGAGTATGGAAATATTGACATTCCTTCAAAATGATGATTTTGAAGGAGAAATATTACATGGTTCTAATGAATCCTTAGTAAAAAGGATGAACGAACTCGTTCATCCAAAGAAAAAAGATATCATTAATATGGGTGTGATTGGAAAGCCTAGTGATTGGTTAATCGGTAGTTACGTCAATTATGATGATGTTGAAAATGAATTAGGAATAAGACTTGTTGATATTGAAATAGAAGAACTCATTGATTTTTTTCATAAAGAAGAAACACCGATTGTTCCTAATCAGTTTGACTTCAACAAGAATGAATTAAGAGAAAGCATGAAGGTATATCATGCTTTAGAAAAAATCTTATCAAAATATGATTTAAAAGGATTTACCATTAGGTGCTTTGATTTATTAGTCAGTATACATACAACAGGATGTATGGCGCTTTCTTTGTTCAATCAAAGAGGGATTGTCGCCACTTGTGAAGGCGACATTCCTGCGATGATTAGTATGTATCAAATGTATAAGAAAACAGGTCAAATCGGATTTCAAGCAAATCCATCAAAGATTGATGTAGAAAAGAATGAAATTACCTTTGCACATTGTACTGTTCCTTTTAATATGGTAAAGAACTATAAGTTACTGACTCACTTTGAATCAGGTATTGGTGTGGCTATTCAAGGAGAACTTGAAAAGAAAGAAGTTTTAATCTATAAGTTAAGCAATAACCTAAAAGATTATTACTTAGCTGAAGGAAAGATTGTTGAAACACCAAAGAAAAACAATTTGTGTAGAACACAAATCGTTGTTAAAGTAAACGATACAGATTACTTCTTAAAGCATCCATATGGAAATCACCACGTAATCGTATACAAATAGAATACAACAAGATAGAGTTCAATACGATGAGTTGTATCATAAACCAAACAAAAGAAAACGAAGTCATATATTCTGAAAAGCACCTTCAAACTGAAGTTGTTTTTTTAATAAATACATTAAAATCAACTTTCATTTTAATCATCTCTATATTATAATGAATATATATAGGGGATATTTTTGATTTTAATTGAATATCTAAAAATAAAAGGAGATTTCAAATGAATAAAAAACTTTTTCTTTTTGCTTTCATGGTATTATTGTCTTTTACGTTAATTGGTTGCGATTTATTTAATAGTGAAGATACAACAACTGCGACTACATCTACCACTGTTTCAGAAGTTGATATCCATGACTTGGATGCATGGCTTAATTCTGATTTAGCAATTGATTTAAATGGAGACAGAAGAATTAATGAACTAGATTTTGAACTATACAAACTCCAAAATATATATGATTATTGGAAACAATCAGATTATGCATTTGATAATAATCTTGATCGTTTAATTAATGAAGACGATTTTGAAATCTATCGACTTCAAAATAATTATGAATACTGGAAAACATCCACTGAAGCATTTGATTTAAATGAAGATAATCTGATTAATCAAACCGATTATGATATTTACCTTAATTACGATTTTTGGAGATATTCTTTATTAGCAGAAGATTTAAACTTAGATTATGTTATCAATCTTGATGATTATGAACTCTATTTAGAATTTGCGGAATTTGTAGGAACCTATACATTTACAAATTATGTATATGTTGGAGAGGAAACCTATGCTTTTATTTTAGATGATGGATACTTATTCTTAAAAGATTTTGGGCAGTATCTTTCAAGGATTATTCTGTCAGTGAGTGGTGATGGATCGATATCCGTTACCATCCCTTCAGATGTTCAAGCAGTTTTTGGCTCAATGTATGGAAAGATGGTAGAAGGAACTGAAAACTTAACAATCACTCGAATTTCACCATATATTGTAGGAATTGATACTTTTGTTGTGATTGAAGAGGTAGAAGTTCAAGTTACCATTTACTTAACAGAAACAGAAAATGGATATCATGCGACTTATGTGATGGGTATGTTTGAAGGAAATCCAACCATTTCGTTTGACATTATCATAAATTAATATCGATAGTGACATAGGTGGCCTGTTTTTCTAGATATTTTACTTATAATCGAAGATATTGAAAGAGCAGATTAAGGAGAATACTCAGATGAAAAAACTTATTTCAATTACACTTATCGTTATCGTTTTGATGTTTTTGGTAGCGTGTGAAGAAGAAACCACTACTCTTGTTTCTGATTATGATGTTTGGAAATTATCCGATATAGCATATGATTATAACGGGGATCGAAAGATTGATGCAATAGATTACGAAGAATATTTGCTTCAAAATAGTTATAGTTATTGGCGTGAGTCCTTAGTAGCTTATGATTACAACGGAGATCATCAAATTAATGAATCAGATTATGATTTATATCTTAATTTATTAGAGTTTGTCGGTTCTTACCGGATAACGAATTATACTTATGATGGTCTTCCAAGAAACTCTTTGTTAACAGGGACTTCTCGAATTTACTTAAAGGATTTAGGGCTATATTTTGCTCAAATGACAATTAAAGTCGAATTGAATGGAGAAATCAATCTCGTTATACCTAGTGATTTAGCTACTTCTTTAGGAGACTTGTATTCATATATGATGGAAGCTTCAGAAAACATGACTATTACTAGAATTTCTCCGGTACTCGCTAGTATAGACACTTCTATCATATTAGATGATATTGAAGTTCAGTTTTCAATTTATTTTCAACAATATGAAGGAGGATATTCTACCTCATTTGTGATTGGCTTTTTTCCAGAACAACCAACCATTACATTTGATTTAGATAAAATAATTGAATGAAGAAATCTAAAACTGAAGAAACAGTTATAGAAGTACTATGGGTTAAATTAGTAAGCTATTCGATTTTTACACTTGTATTAGTATTCTTATTAATCTTTGTCCCAAAACAAGTATTCGAGGATAACATGGCTTATACGATGGCTTCGTCTATGGCGATACCAGACTCATCGAATCTGTTGTTATATGATTATGATGTCTATGCAACAGAAGCGAGATTTACTGAAGGACTCATTGTGGATGTTAATACTGTGAAAGCAGAATTTATGGAACGAAGTGAAATTCTTGCGGTGATGATTTGTGGCGATGAATACAAGGTTGAATATAAAGAAGATTATCTTTTTATTGTTAATCCAGACACACCTGAATTAAATATCGAGTATTACCTAGCAAAAGACCTATCCGTCAATAATATGAATGTGTCCTGTCGTACTTTTATCATGTTATTTGAAGACATTTCAACTTTAGTCAATACGGTTTATATCGGCGTACTTACACTTTTCTTTGGATTAACATTTATACCTTTTGTAGTAAAACTAACAAGATTGATTATTGGATTGAAAATGAAAAACAAGTCGCAAATTGAAGAAATTATCAAAGATTAATAAAGTATAAAAACCTACATTTTTGTAGGTTTTTTGATTGGTTTTTCTTTGTATTATATTATGGAATTTATTCTATAGATAATCTCTTCTTTTCTATATCCTCTTAATTCATATATTTTCGCAGATTTGTCTGTGATATAATAGGCTTAAGAAATAGAGGGTGGAAAAACATGAATCAACTACAGAATATTGATTTTTCTGATGTCAATGAAAGATTAAAACATGTTTACTTTATTAATGGTACAGCCTATGCAGGAAAATCAACCATATGTAAAATGCTCGCGAAAAACTTTCATATGTTTCTTTGTGAAGAAAACTACCATATGAATGATTTTCTAGAACAAACTAATCCTTCAACGCATCCTAACTTGCATTACTTTACAACAATGAGTGGATGGGAAGAATTTGTGACAAGGGATAAATATACCTATGTGAAATGGCTAGAAGGTACTGCGATTGAAACAACACCATTAGAGATAGAATATTTACTATCCTTACCTAATGATAAATTAGTCATTGTCGATACAAATATCCCTCATGATGTCTTAATCAAGATAAGCGATCCGAAAAGGATTGCTTATATGGTCACAACTCCAGAAATATCAAGAGATGAATTTTTTAATCGATTGGACAGAGAAAAACAATTCTTATTAAGTGTCATAGAAAAAACAGATCATCCAGAGGAGAATCTTCAAAACTATAAAGATATACTCTTATATGCAAATCGACAAGAAGTTATCGATAGATTTACAAAATCTGGTATTTTTTATACAATGAGAAAAACAATCGAAGATGATATTTATCAAAAGTATGATCAAATTTGTAAACATTTTGAGTTTATATAATTAATTGAATAATATGAAATAAAATAGTAGAAAATCCTATGCGCTAACATAGGATTTTTTAATTATGGATGACCATTTGAATTAAGTCGTTACTGGATTCTTAGTAGATTGGATTGAAGCTCTAATCTGACGTATTAGAATGTCAATTCCTGCGATGCTAAATAGTAGTATCCCTTCTGCCCGATAGGGAGGTATATTAGTCACATATATGCTCAGAAGAATAGAAATAACAATAAGAAATATCCAAGCAAACAGAAAACGATATTTATATAAAAAAGAATTTTTAAATTCTGACTGAACTATTTTTCTATTTTCTTTTCTGAGGATTTTTAGATAAAGAGTTTCTAAATGAATGATTATAAAATAGAATAGATATAAAAACAAAAATTGATAACCCTCGATGGATATTATATAGGCCCCTGTAAATGGATTTATTGGTAAAAACAAATGTTGAATACTACCTATTGATATACTATAAATTCCTGCAATTGCGTCTGAAGGAGAACTAAATACATTCAAGCCATAATCTTGGAGAAATAAAGCGATTAGTACAGTGATTGATAATATGATAAGAACATCAAAAGGGAGGATTAAAAACCGTTTATTATGTACATGAATCGCTATCTTATGATAGGCATTTGATATTAAAGATATAGACCAGAGCAAATATGCTATTTCACACACGAAAGCAATAACAATCGAAATGACATATAAATGATAAAATCTTGTTAAAATGATTGCACTGATGATAATCGTTGGTAGAACAAACATCTTATTGATTTCATTTGGATAAGCTTTAAATATAAAGAAAGCAGATGGACTAAGATAAAACAATATAGCAGCATCTCGTTCAAATGGAAAAAGATAAGATTCTAAGTTATAAAGTGGAAAGAATACATCATCATAGAGTGTTAGGAAGAATAAATAGAGTCCAATCATAACACTGGTAGGTAGATAGGATACCCATTTCGTTCTATGATACGCTGAAGATAGCGGTTGATTGTCTTGCCAAGATTTTGGCAGAACAAGAGCCAAGGATACTCTTGACAAAACTGTGATCAATACACCATATAGCAAGAAGCTTCCATAAATGAGTACAGATTTACCTTTGCTAATAGCGAGCACATCACCATATTTGAATCCAACGAATAAAAATAATACGAACGCAAATAGGGTAAACAAATATATAAGCAGTTCAAGGATGCGTAGTTTACGTATTTCAATGTTGTTTGTAGATGTTGGCTCTGGAATCGTTGGCTCATCCTCGCCCAGAAGCCAAGGTATACTTACATCTAATTCTTTCGCAATTTGCGGAAGAATATGGATGTCAGGATTTCCTGCGCCTGTTTCCCATTTACTGACGGCTTGTACTGTAACAAATAATTGATCCGCTAGTTGTTGCTGGGTCAGTTTGAGTGTCTTTCTTTGTAAGGCTATTTTTTCTCCAATGTTCATACGATCACCTCTATGATCTAATCATAATGCTTTGTGAGAAGAATGACTATCAACTTCATATCAACGAATCGTTGAATAGGAGATTAATGACTATCAAACTCAAGATTATCATATCACATAATACTGATTTTGAATTGATGTTCTATGAATATATATATTATTTATAATCAATTTTTGATATTATTCTTTTATTTTACGCCAGAATGTATTATGATAGAAAAGAAGCCTTTGTATAAGCGTTTTATTTTTCAACTATGGGGATAATCTTATTCATACCAAATGTATAGTATTCATTAAGTCTTTAAGGGAAAGATTGATGAACAATATACAGCTTTTTGTGTTATGAAGAAGATTATTTTTTTATTTGAAATGATTGTTTAGAACAATAACCTTGTATATATAGAAGCAAAAACGAGTACTACCAAGAATTGATAGGAGAAGAACATGCTAAGAATAGAAAAAGTAAATAAAACATATAACCAAGGTAAAAGTCGCAAAGAAGCATTATCTAATATTTCCCTAGAACTTAATCATACAGGGATGGTTTTTATCCTCGGAAAAAGCGGTAGTGGGAAGTCGACATTACTGAATATTATTGGTGGATTGGATTCATTTGATAATGGCGAAATTACTTACTTTGATAGAAGTCTAGCCAAGATGACAGATCGTGAATTAGATCAATACAGAAATTATGAGATTGGGATGGTATTTCAAGAATTTAATCTTCTTGAGCGCTTTAATGTTTATGATAATTTATCATTTTGTCTTGAACTACAACATACCCACCTAAATCAAGATCAATTCATCAATGACGCTCTAGCGAGAGTTAATCTTGACGGTTTTAGTTCTCGAGATGTTAGGGAGTTGAGCGGGGGAGAAAAACAAAGAGTAGCGATAGCTAGAGCAATTTTGAAAAATCCAAAAATTATTTTAGCCGATGAGCCAACCGGGAATCTGGATTCGGAAAATGGTCAAATGATTCTTTCAATCTTAAAGGAGATTTCAAAAACAAAATTAGTTATAGTTGTTACACATGATCTTGAGAATGCATTGGCATTTGCGGATAGGATTATTTCAATTAGCGATGGAGTGATTACCAAAGATGAGAAACGTTCTAGTAATGACACTTCAGATTATCTAAAAATCGGTAACATTCATGAAATGATTCAAAAACGAGAACATATATCTTTTAAGTACATACTCAATCTAGCTCTTACTAATTTAAAATCAAAAAAAGGAAGAATAATCATTACGATATTTTCCTTTGTTCTCTCGTTGTTTCTAATCAATATGGGACTAACCTATATTTTCTTTAACTATGAAAAATCATCTATCAATACGTTTGAAACCGCTGAATTAAGAGAATATCCTTTATTTAAAACTGATTCAAGTTTAGAAGATGTATACTATCGTTCGTATCAAGATAATGAAATATCTAGTTTGATTAATGAGTATCCAGACATCTCCTTCTATAAAAACTATTATAGACCAGTCTATGGCTTTTTTACTTTGGACTATGTATATTCATTCTCTCCATACCAAACCGATTGTGATGCAGATTTGTTAACGTCTTCAAACGTAATTATCTTGAATTCAAATGCTGCACCAGCTACTTTAATTGATGGACAATACCCGATTGAAACGGGTGATATAGCGATTACTGATTATACTGCAGAAATGCTAGTAAAATATCATGTGTTTCAAGGTGTTGAGGATATTCATGATTTACTAGGAAAAACGATTACTAAAAATAATGAGCTAATGCAAATTACTGGAATATTAGGAACCAATTATCTTGATGAATATTCATCATCGAAAGATTTACAGGAATTGATAGATTCAGGATATATGGTATTGCTTAATTCTATATATACTTCTATTTATATGACACAAGACACCTTTGATAGTATTTTTAATACTACAGGCTATATGATTAACACAGTGAATGATCATCAGTATAATATTGGTATTGGATCTCCTGAATATAGTATAGATGAGTATACTCTTGTTGGGGATATGCCTATAAAGGAAAACGAAGTCGTAGTTTCATTGTCAATGCTTAGTAATTACATAGGAAATGAAGTCGTTCCAGGTGACATTACAGGAGATGCAGTTCGTATATCCAATTATATTGGTGAGACAATATCAATCAATGAATCTTATTATGGCCTTGGTGAAGAAGAGTACATCATCACAGGAATTATTGATGATTTTAATATGTCGAACAGGGTTCAGCTTGTTTTTAACAAAAGTATGTATGAATTCTTAGTCTATCAAAATATGACCAGCGGTATTCAAGTTGCTCTATTTGCCCAAATGAATCAAGATAATGTGAGTTATGATGAAATAGTCAGATTAACCGAGGATAGGAATGCGGAGCATTATACTGTATATAGTATTCAACTTTATGGATTAAAGGATGTAATGACGAAAACTGGTGGACTAGTAAGTGGAATTGGTGCCGTTTTAATCATTATTTCAGGCTTTTTGATTTATTCATATATTTCACAATCTATTTATACTAAGCAAAAAGAAATAGGAATTATGCGTGCACTTGGTGCAACAAAGAATGAAGTATCAAAAATCTATTTGCTTGAGTCGTTCATAGTCGTCTTAATTTCATATTTGTTATCTATAATTTTAGTGTATATAGCAGTTCAACTGCAAAATAATTCAATTACTCACTCATGGAATTTATCAATTAGGTTACTATATATTGATTATAAAACAATACTCACAGGATGTGGTATTGCAATATTAGCATCCCTATTATCTGCATATATTCCAATTAGAAAAATGATCTTATTGACACCGATAACAGCAATCAGAAAAATTTAGCCTATTTAATAATATTCCCTATAACATTTTAGGTGACTAAACCACCTCCTATGGTAATATTCCATGGATGAAGACTTGATGGGCTGAATTGTCAAAGTATTCATGAAAATCACATCATTAATTTTAATCCAGACCAGTAAAAGGTAAAAGTAGGAACAAAGGAGAATTATGATTAAACTAGTGAATGTAACTAAACAATTTAAAACTAATAAGAAGATTACGACTTTATTTAAAGACGTTACCTATTCATTTCCAGACAAAGGAATTGTCATTCTTCATGGAAAGAGTGGCGTTGGAAAAACAACACTACTTAATTTAATCAGCAAATATGACGAATTCTATGAAGGATCAATATTGTTTAAAAATAAGGATATCAGAACTATCAACTCAGATGACTATCGTCTGAATCATATTGGATTTATATTTCAAGAATTCTATTTGCTTGATGATTTATCAGTCATAGATAATATTGCCTTATCAGCAGAAATCAAAGGTGTAACAAAAGAAGCAGCCATTTTAAAAAGTGAGTTGTTACTGAATGAAATGGGTATGCAGGATATTCAACATCAAAAAGTAAATACATTGAGCGGAGGAGAGAAACAAAGAGTTTCGTTTCTTCGTGCTATGATAAAAGAACCAGATCTCATTATCGCAGATGAACCAACAGGAAATCTTGATGATGATAATACAAAAATGATACTAGAATTACTAAAGCGGTATGCTAAAGAACATCTTGTCATCATAGTAACTCATGAATTATCTATTATTGAGCAACTGAATTGTGAAAACATTGAAATAGATGGCATGAATTTGATAACTACAGAGAAGCATGAATCTTCTCTTGAAAATGATAATATAAAAATAATGAAACCAAAAACGCCAATATCGTTTTTGTTTCATCTAGCTTTAAACAGTTTTAGAACTATGAAATTCAAATTTGTTATTTCAACCCTTATCCTCTGGTTAAGTTTTGTCCTCTTTGGTTTAGTATTTTATTTAGCGACATATCCACAAAATCAGATTGCGGCTAATGCTTATATTGACTCTAACAACCCTTCATTTCGATTGAATCTAGAAACAGACAATTGCGGAATTTCCGAGATTTGGGGTGGATGCTATGAAGAAAGTTTACCTATTCGAGATAGTGAAATAGAGATGCTTTCTCAAATCAATAAGGATATTTCTATTAATAAGGTAATCCCTAAACAAAATATCCAAGTGGCAGTGCAAGATAAATCCGAATTAGATGATTTATATGAATCTATTGTTGTCATAGATCGTAGCGAAAATTCGCTACCGATCTATGTAGGAAAGTACCCCTCTAGCGAAAATGAGATTCTTTTGACAGATTATCTCTATGACCAATTGTTTCCTGAACGAAATAATACATTCATTCAAAACCTTTCTGTTGAACTAAATGGTGTAAACTTCATAATCAGTGGGGTAGTGAAAACAAATTATGATCAATATAATTTGCTTTGTTTTAGTGAACCCTATACAGAAGAACGGTTCTACACTGATTTCATGTTTAATTTAGGAACTGTTTACATTACTTTGGATGGATTAAGTTATCTTTCAAGAAATACTGTTCAATTTACTGTTCGAAATTCAATAGCCCAATTCACACCTAGATTTAATACATTTATCAATGCTTCAACTTTTAATCCAACTATCCTCTACGGAAAAGCACCTGAAAATAGAAATGAAATTATATTGCCTACTACAGTAGGAGTTTATAGTGAAGCAGAATATATAAATATGCTTAATACACAAATCACAGTTGAGTTTTCTTTACCAAGCACTTACAGTTATCCCTATACTGAGGACAAAACCTACACTGTAGTTGGTTTTTATGAACCGGAAGATATTACTGGAATTGTACTACATACTGATGAGTTTTCATCATACTTCATCAACTCAGTTGATCCAATTCAAGTTGATGTTATTTTTGATAAGGATGCAAGTTCCCTCACTGATTTTTTAAATGTTGTAAGTGAAAGCAATTATAAACATGCAAGCGCAATTTCTCCTTCCCTACATTTTGTAACAGAAGTATTTTCAAGTTTACGCAGTGTACTGCTTGGAATTACGCTGTCATTTTCTTTTCTTAGTAGTTTTATTTTAATTAGTTATTTCAATAATAGCTTGAAACTAAGAAGAAAAGAAATAGGTGTCCTAAAATCTCTAGGTGTTAGTAGAAATAAAGTTTCAGTTATCTTCGTTATTGAAGGAATAATCATTTCGATTTCTGCATATTTCCTATCAGTTATCTCTATTGCTTTTATATTTGAACAGGTTAATAATCTTTTTAATTCTGAATTTGAAACATCCATTAATCTGTTTTCGATAAATGCTTATTTGATTATCTCTATATTTGTTTATGCAGCAATAATTATTTTCATTTCTTCAATAGCTCCTGTTAGAAAATTACTCAAGTTAAATAGTATTGATATTATCAGGATATGATTAAGCGAAATATTACAATGACGATTAAAAATGTGGTGGATTAGTTGCATTTGAACCAACTCAAGTGATATTTGTATGAAATATATAATGATATATAGCAAAGTAGGATTGAATCCTCTTTATTTGTCTCATTTTATAATTAAATTTCAATAATAATCTTTTATTTTATAAAACAATGTATTATGATAGATTAGAAGTCTAGATAAAAGTGCAATTTTATATCAAAATATGGGGATAATCTTATTCATACCAATTGTATAGTTTTCATTAAGTCTTTAGGGGAAAGATTGATGAACAATATATACAGTTTTTTGTGTTATGAAGAAGATTATTTTTTTATGTTTATAAGGAGGAAAAGGTATGAATATTTTTGAGTTTCATTCAGTCGGACAAGGTTTATTTTATAGTGGACAAATCGACGGCTACAGATTTGTATACGATTGCGGAGCATTATCAACTTTACGGAAAACGCCACCAACAACAAATAATGAACCGGCGCTTTTTAAAGCCATTGATCAATACTCAAACAAAAATGAAGGTAAATATATTGATTTGTTGGTAGTATCACATTTGGATGCTGACCATGTTAATGGAATTCTAGAATTAGCATCTAGATTAAAAATTAAAAAAGTGGTGTTACCGTATTTTATGCCAATACTATTACGCTCATTTGTATTTAAGGCATACTTATTGGTATTAGGTTTAGATAGAAATGCGTATGATTATTTCTTGGATGGTTACGAAAAAGCAATGTCTGAAAATACAGAAACGAACTCTGATATTATTTTTGAGGATACACAATTTTTTCTTTATCCAACGAAACATTCGGAAGCAGTTGAAAACTGGCAATTTGTGTTCCTTAATAATCCATATAATATAAGCCCGACTCAAATACAATCATTAGAGGCGAACATCGTTAAACTTTTGAATGCATATGGAATATCTGATTTGGTTGAAGGTTTTCATGATTTTACATTTATCTCCAATTTAAAAAAAATATTTAAAACAATTTTTTCATATATCAATCAAACAAGTCTAGTCATGATTCATTACCCACTTATATATAGAAATGTGTATTATGAGTTTGATTGGTTTTTCGAACGGAAATATCTGTTTTTAAGAAGGGAAACTGAGATTTATCCTCCTTCTGTAACGATGCTTACAGGAGACATAAATTTTGATAAAACAGGAAGCATGGCTGTAGAAGTCAATGATGAGATTATTTTGAGTAATTTATCTTTACAAGTCTGTTCGCTACCTCATCATGGATCATACTATAACTTTATTAGTTTTATTTCCTGCATTAATATTTCCAATAGTAATTTAGTAATGAATTATGGACTAAAAAACATTAAGAGTAAGTTTCCCGATTTTCGAACTATCACTGAAATAAACAAAATTCCAAATCGACTAATATATGTATATGAATACAGCAATTATATATATGAGATAATCACATAATAATTAAATGTATGATTGTATAAACATTTATTTGGATTTATGAATTAATGTATATTTTGTAGAGCAGGTGATTCAATGAATAAAAACATAAATTCTAAAAAAATAGTAGAACTTGAGTCATTACTAAACCCAAATTATTATTATGTTTTTCGAGCTGATGGAGTTGATTTTAAAGAGTTTAGAGTGGGGAAACTTGATGCCAATGAGTTAGTCCAGTTAGGAGAGGTATTTCATGAAATCTCAAAATTAGTTTTCAAAACATTTCATTTCGTAAAATTCATATATTATTTCGATGATGAAATCAATCTAGCGTTCAAAGGAAATCAAATTGGATTTGGAAGAAGAGTACAGAAAAACCTTTCTATTTTGTCAGCGTATATCTCAGTTGAATTTAATAGACTTATATCTTTGACTTCGTTTGACGATAAATTGAAAAGAAAAGGCGAATACTATTTTGACGGAAGATTTGTTGAGATAAAGAAATATGAAGCACTTATAGATTATTTCGAAAAGGAACAAACAAAAAGCTATGTTCAGGTTAAAAATTTACTTACGCATCGTGGAATGCTAAGTAAGAAACCTAGCATTAATTATATTATCGCTAACTATTTAGATGATGAAGATGATTTAAGAAGTTATAAATGTCTATTTGGGTGTTTCCTTTCCAGTAATCTCGAAGAAAGACATATGATTTCGACTGAAGAAGAACTAATTTTAGATATTACTTCGTTGATTGAAAAATCATTTAGTAAGAAACCCAAATAGTATAGATATATTTCGGAGGTTTTGATGAGTCATAAAAGTAGATTCAATCAAGAATTGAAAAAATCTGGATTAACACCTATCGGTTTTTTGATAGGCATTGTTGCTTTTGTTATATCTGGAGCTTGGGTTATTTTTATTTCTATATTATTTATTCTACTTATATATATTATTGTTAATCATTATATTCAAAACAAGTTGTGCTCTAGTATTATATCCTACTATATTACTTCTGTTGTTATGTCAATTATGGAACTCTTAATTAATTATTTTCCGAATTCCATAGGCGGAGGATTATTTGAGTCTGGATATATTGTTGCTGATTTTATCACACTAAGTAGTATAATTGATTGGATTATCAAAATACAAACAGATTCTTGGGGCATTATATATGATTGGATTATTGTAATGTCAGCTGTTATAGTGACTATCGTGTGTTTAATTATTTCGAAAAATAGGCTAAAAAAATGAAGTTGAATTTATAATAATCATTCTATTAATGCGAATTGATATATAGATAGATATTTGTTTTTCGGCGTATTTTCTATATGAATGTGTAATAATATGCTTCGTTTTCCAAGAATCAAGGATTAGTTTCGAATAGGATAATATATTTATGAAAGGCGATGTTGGCGTTGTTTATAATTCAAGAGGATTCATTTCATAACAAGAGTAAAGAGGAAATTAGCAGATATGTGTATGGATCATACAACAAGTTTAAGTATATGATTTATTATAACGCTTCATACCTAATCTACAAAAAGAGAATAGTAGAATTTGAAAATGATGGTAAAAAAGAAAGAAAAATTCAAGCGCTAATCGATTTTATTTATGGAGATTTATCCGATGAAAATTATATTGATTATCTTCTTGATAGAATCGACTATTATCCAGTTATTAAGAAAGAAACGATAATAAACGGATCTAAACATATCGCTTTAAATTACTTTATAGATATTCCTGTTGAACTACATATAATTGATGTTATGTGGACCATAATCAAAGGATTGTCATTCAAAAATGATGAAATGGAAAAGTTTTGGTACGGTAATTTGTTGAATAAAAAGCAATTATACAAACAAAATGCTCATACTCTCAATGATATATTATGGGAAACGAATTTTCTATTCAATAAATACATTAAGGATTATAATAAATGGATATCTGAGTCTTTGAAATGCATTAAAAATCAATGCAATATTAATGATGATTTAACGCTGGTATCTTCTGACTTAAAACGATTTTATTACTCTACGAATTCACCATTTAGAGAATTCCCATCAACTACTTATAACTCAATTATCGAGCCTTATTTGAGTGCTCTTACAGTAGTTATTGAAAAAATGTATCAAAAATATCATTCTATGATAGCTTCTATATCAAAAATCGACATGGGTGAATGTATCCTTCCCATTGGACTAACATCATCAATGTTAATCGCAAACGCATATCTCTCCGATTTTGATGATTCGATTTCAAAACTTGATGATGTAATTTTTTATGGAAGATATGTAGATGATATGATAATTATTTTTAAGAAAGAAGTTAAACTAGAAGAAGCGAAGAAATTACTTAAATCACTCCTTGAAGAAAATCAGTATAATGTTTCAATTAATGAGGAGAAAACTGCTGTTTTTTCTTATCATAATTACAATTTTCTTTCTACCGAAGAACGATTTATTAACTATATAAAAACTAAATCGAATAGTTATGTTGGAAATGAAGACTTAGAAGAAGTATCATTTGAAAGGTATTTTGAATTCGAAAAAAAATACCTCAACAACAATTTGATTTCTAATTCACAATTATCCGAAGATATGTTTGTAAAGATTGACGTACATGATGCAATTATATTTATGAACTATATTTACGATTTGATTGATTTTAGTCATGAAGTTAGAGAAGTTATTTACAATAAGATCACTACATTTATAAACACCACAACCAAATTTACTATGTGGAAAGAAATTTATAGATGGGTGAACTCATTCCAAATCCAAAATGATAGTGTTTTAGAAATTGAAAAACTATTGCAGGAAAGATTCAAGAATATGATTGAAAACAATATTGAAGAAATTAATGCCGTCTTTTCAGATAATGTTCATAAGAAACTTATGAGTACATATGAGGAAATTAATGAGATATCAAAAATACTAGCTCGAGTTGAAGAAAACACACCTTATGCAAGGGCATTTGAATTATCAGGAATGTGTAGAAAAGACAGTATTATCAAACATCTGGTAATCAATTATAGAGAAAATAAGAAACTATTCAATAATTCGACTGAGTATTATAAGGATTACTATGGAAATTATTTACCTTTTATTCACCTATGGGAAGTCGTACTTTTTGACCAGTTAGTGAATTTATCTAAGAAGAACCATAAATCTTATCAAGAATCAGTGCGAACATTTACCGAGTTAAACCATATTAATGAATTTGATAATATCTATTTTGCTAAATCTATAGAGATGGATAATCTGAATGGAGACGTGATTGTTATCGGTGATCAACAAAAAATGAATTCTTTTGTTGTTAGTCATCCTAATATTAATCTAGATTCTGATGAGTTCATTCCTTTATCAAAACATCATGTAATACCTAGCACTACTGACACAAGACTGTTTATAAGGAATTTACTCGACTCATTTGAAAATAATACTAGTACACTGGTATTACCAGAATTATATGTAAAGTTAGAATGGTTGCCTATCGTTGCCAGAATAGCTCATCATAAAGAATTTAACGTGTCGATGGGTGTTGAAAATCTAGTGTTAGGGCGTCGGTTTTACAATGTAATGATTTCGTTGTATTCTTTTAGGGATTCATTTTCTCATAGAAACCTTTTTCCAATAGTGCGTGAGAAGAACTTTTATTCATATATTGAACAGGAATGGTGCGATCAACCTTCAGTTAAGCTTATATGTAGAAATCCATCTACTCCGAAGTACTATCTTGTGAAAAATAAAGGTATTTCATTTGTGGATTATCTATGCTTTGAGATAACGGATATATTTTCGAGAGCCTTATTCAAAGGGATGGCTGATGTCACTATCTTGCCAATGTTAAATAGAGATACTACCTATTTTGATAACATAATTCAATCTCTTAGTAGAGATTTATCTTGTTGTGTTATTACATCAAATTCTGCAACATGGGGTAATTCATCAATCATTCTTCCGAGATCGTCTCATGAAAAAGTGTTAACTGATTTTAAAGGAGGATTTAATAACTATCTTGTATCTTCTCTTTTACCAGTTTATGAATTAATAAATTTTAATAATAGTTTTTATTGGAAGAATAAAAATATTCCATTTAAGAAACATCCAGCAAATTATAATCATATATCAATCGACTCACATGAGAAAGAGGATTATAAATTGGATTGGGAGTAGTTATTTGATAAATTCCTATTTTGAACATAACATTCAAACAAATTTCTTTCATTATATTCACAATTCCGTCTGAGAGTATATATTTCCTATTTCAAGATAAGTACCAAAAAGATGTTTGCGTTGTCGAAAAATCATTCTGATAAACGTCCCATTTATCCGGTAAATTCTCAGTATAATTTGTTTATAATAGATATGGGATTTAGCAACAAAGCAATTATATTATTATTCGCACATATATTAGACTATAGTTAATGTAGTTACAATCTAGTTAATTAATGAAATTAATAGTGAGGTTTAATTATTGCAAAATATCTATAGCGTTATAATCATAGAAATATGGAGAAGAGAAAAATGAAAATCGAGAAGATTGAACTAAAGAACTACAGACTTATGCAAAATACTAGTCTTCGTTTAGAGGATTTGGAGACTGTAATTGTAGGAAAAAACAATACTGGAAAGACTTCTTTAATGTCTTTTTTGCATCTAATAACTGGAGACAAATCAAAAACTTTTCTATTTGATGATTACCCGGTTCCCTATAGAAATAGTATTTATGACTTTATACTTACTATAGATTTATTATCTCTTGATGATAATGAAGTCAGAAAAGTTTTTAAAGAACCGGAATTGCGAATAGAAATTGATTATAGTGATTTTGATGAAAATTCATCTTTGGGTGGATTGAGACCATTTGTAATTGATTTGGAAGAGACAGTTAAGAAAACAATTGTGCTTGCTAGATATGATTATATTTTACCGATTACTTCATTACTGTTGATGATTAAAAATATTAGAATACAAAAAGAGTATATTGAAGGTGATGAAAGTGTAAAAAGGACAATTATCCGTGAACGAATATCATCGTATTTTCCAAATTTTTACAAACTAAATATTTATGCAGTTAATCCGATGACTGAGACAGATATTCAATTAAAAACACAAGAAGACTTAAAGAA
Organism: Candidatus Izemoplasmatales bacterium; assembly: GCA_050177605.1. GTDB lineage: Bacteria > Bacillota_I > Bacilli_A > Izemoplasmatales > Hujiaoplasmataceae > JAHIVB01. The sequence continues at coordinate 59,934 of JBFXGX010000004.1, forward strand.
CCTTCTTTCAATCTACTTTGTAAGAGCAGAAAGAGCTATGGATGAATCCGATCAAGGGAATAATAAGCAACTTGAAAAACTCTTGGATAGAATATTCAGTCCATTAACTGAACTTGATGAAGTAGATGAAACTGATACAACGCCTGAAGGAATCAAAAGAGCAGAAATTTTTCGGATGCGAAGCGGAATACAAGAAATGGTTTCAAGCTTTAATTCTGATATAAATGAAAAAATAGATATTAAAATGGTAGAACTAATAAAAAAATCAATCGGATTTGGATATCCAGACAGTGAAGAAATATCACTTTCTGCAAAGTCTAACATACATATTGATGATTTAATTCGAAGAAATACTGACCTTTGGTATGTAGACCCATTAACAAATGAAGTATTACCTAGTTCATTGAACGGGTTAGGATATAAAAATTTGTTGAAAATCGAGTTTGAATTAGTAAACTATTTTCAAACAGTTGAAAACGACAAAGAAGGGCGACTTTATTTGCTTTTTATTGAAGAACCTGAATCACATATGCATCCACAGCTTCAACAAAAATTCGTTTCTTTTTTATCTGAATTTTTAAAAGGACTGTCATCCAAAAAAATTCAGGTGATTTTGACTACACATTCTTCTCATATTGTCAATCAAGTCAAATTTTCAAGCATAAGATATGCAAAAAAAACCGGTCTGTCATTAGAATTAAAGGATTTCAAAGAATTCAGCACAGATAATCCTGATAATGCTGAGTTTATTCAAAAATATTTAACACTATATAGATGCGACTTATTTTTCGCGGATAAAGCAATATTATTCGAAGGATCATCCGAACGAATATTAATACCTGAAGTCATTAGAAGACTAGCCCAAAACAATAAATTTGTTGGTACTAGTGTGCCACTCGACAGACAATATATATCACTTATTGAAGTTGGTGGCGCATATGCTTATCTATTCTTTGAATTTCTTAAATTCCTTGAACTACCATCTTTAATTATTACTGATATTGATTCGATTGATAGTGAACGAAAAAAGTGTGTTGTTAGCGAGGGGGTGTCTTCTTCAAATGCAACAATAAAAAAATGGTTTGAACTATATATAAATCCAGATGATAGATCCAAAGATGAAACTTCTTTAGCTAAGATAATAGAACTATCTGAGGACGAAAAAACTCAAGGTAACATTCATATAACATATCAAACTGAGGAGAACTCTATCATTGCAAGAAGTTTAGAGGAGTCAATAATCAATATTAATAGAGTTTACTTTAAATGCTCACCAGATTCCAATGAAGAAGAAATCAAATGCAAAAATTCATCTAAAATCGATTTTGCATTGAATCTCATATTTGATAACCCCAATTTTGTCATTCCTCATTACATTGAAAGTGGGTTGACTTGGCTAAATAGTGCAAATAAAAGTGAGGTTATTCATCGTGAATAATAGAAAATTAGCAATAGAAGAAGCTAATAAGATTGATTTTGAAATAATCGAGGCTCTACAAAAGGGTTCGCATTTTAGGGTTGACGCTGGGGCTGGTAGTGGAAAAACATATTCATTAATTAGAGCTGTTGAGTGGCTACAGGAAAATAAATGGAATGAGTTCAATAGAATGAATCAAAAGGTTGCATGTATCACTTATACGAATGCAGCAGTAGATGTAATTCGAAGTCGTTTAAAAAATGATTCATTCATCATACCATCAACAATTCATTCATTTGTCTGGGAAGCAATGAAGCAGTTTCAAATTGATTTACTTAGAAATGCAAAGGAGATTTTGATTGATAAAGATTACATAGATTTTAATTATGTAAAAAAAATAGAATATACATTAGGAAAAAGATATCAAGATGGTGATACTCTATATTTATTCCATGATGATGTAATTAAGTTATTCGTTATATTAATTGATAAGCCAAAATTTAGAACGATATTAAGTAATCAATATCCTATAATTCTGATTGATGAATACCAAGATTCATTTAAATCTATCGTAGATAAATTTGTTGAGTATTTCATTGAAAACAAGTCTACACCTCAATTTGGATTTTTTGGTGATTCTTGGCAAACCATTTATCAAATGCAAGGAGCTGTTGGTGAGATTAATAGCGATAATATAGTCATAATTCAAAAGAAATCAAACTTTCGCTCTGCAAGCAAAATTGTAGAAATGCTTAATAGAATAAGACCGGAATTACAACAAATAACCGCTGAAGACAATTATGAAGGAAGTACTACAATAATTGATTGCAGTGATTATAAGGGTAGTAGAATTCAGGGTGGACTGTTTTCAAATGATTTGCCAAACGACGTACTAATGGAGCGTATAGAGAATTTAGAAAATGTACTGTATAGAGACTTAACTAAAACCTGTAAGACTTTATTTTTAACACATCGAATAATTGCCAGTAATGAAGGTTACCCTGACTTGTTAAATCTTTTTGATGATGGTTTTAAAGACAAAACAGATGCTTTTTTGCTCTTTTTTATGGAGAAAGTTGAACTTATTGTCAGTGGTTTAGAACAGGGATTAACACAACAAATTTTTGATGTCTTAGGTTTAAAGCAATATCCTATTAACGCGATTTCTGATAAGAAAAAATGGTATAAATTTAAAGATGACATATTTACAAGCAGAAATAAAAAAGTTATCGATGTACTAGATTCAATTAATAACAGTGGATTGCTTACATTTCCGGAAGAGATTGAAAAAATATATAGTAATTATCCAAAAAATAATGAAGAACCCTACAGAAATGGGTCAATAGGTAAATTAATGAATCTAGATTATTCACAGATATTAGCTGCAATCTCTTATCATAAACCAAACTCACTAGTGTCAACAAATCATGGTGTTAAAGGCGAAGAATACGATAATGTAATTTTTGTTGTCAGCAAAGGTTGGAATAACTACAATTTTGATAAGTATCTACCAATGAGCCAAAAAGAACAAAAAGATAATTATGAATCATACAAAAGAAATAGAAACTTGTTTTATGTTTGCTGCTCTAGAGCTAAGTCAAATTTCATCATGTTCATAACATACCCCGTGTCAAATGGGTTTAAAGAATATTTGACTAATTTGGTAGGTATCAATAACTACATGAGTTATGATCAATATATTAAACAGAATAATGCTTAAATAGCGATTTATTATGTTATTCTGAAACAAGGGTTATTCACTTGTTTATTTGTAAAGTTGTGTTAAATGTAGATTTCAGTTGTAGTTATATATTTTCTTTGTTCGGTTCTATACTGACAATATTATTTTAAGGAATAGAGCCTTTTTTATTACGAATCTTGAAATATGTCTCTATCATTGCTGATTATTCTGAAAATTAACAAATGTCTTCTCTTTGAAAAAAATCGGAATTCAGATATTATGATATATGCGCAATTATAGTGAATTAATTACTCAACCTCAAAGATAGATTCTTAAGGAACAAGAATTTGAACAATACAAGTAATTATTTCGTATGCAGGTTAAATAGATTTGCTTTAATCAGGGGGTATTCAATTGATGAAAAAGGAAGATGTAGAGAAGAAAATAGAACAATTATGTTCTTTCATAGGAACACGTATTAATAAAAATTTGGCTACAACAGCCATAACTTGTTCTGGTTATGCTGCTGAACATAATATTCCTAGTCAAGACTCGTTAGCAATTGTTGGAGATCATGTTATAAAATTGTTAATTTCTTCGTCAAATTACAAAAAAACGCCTGTTATATCGAAAGAGAAACTACATCAAGCCGTAGATAAAAATGGACAAAATGAATTTTTGGAAAAAATAGGACAAGAGCAAAATATTGATAAATTTCTACTATATATAAACACTGATCTAGAAGGCAAAAAGAAAAGAGCTACATCTCTTGAAGCTATTATTGGCGCTGTTTATCTATCAAAGGGAAGCAAAGCAGTTGAAAAATTAGCACATAAGTTAAAAATACTTGAATAGATATTGCTAAGGATTTTACGAGTTCTATAATAAAATTAGAAAAAATAACTGAGGATTGCATTTCCTCAATAAGAGTTGATATCTCTTAAATGAACTATAACAGTTGGCGCTCTTATCAAGTTGCAATGCCAAACCTTAATGACAAATAAACCAAGGCAGTAAAATGTTTTGGTTTTTTGTTCCTCAATATTCAAAATAATTATATATCTCATATTTATGTTGATTAGTATAAAATATTTCTTTATATTTACGATAAATAATGCTATAATCAAGTTGCGGAACGTAAACACTATGGGTGTACTCCTTCGTTCCGCAAAACTATAGGTGTACACCTCCATATAATTAATTTGCACTCTTTTTCAAAAAAATGATTGCAATTTTTTATTTTTGGGATTATACTGTAATTGCGGAACGAGGGCGGTCATCGTTTTTAAAAGACCGAAACCCAAAAAGGTTACTATTAATTTATTAGTAATCTGAGTAGGATGTACACCTATATATATTCACACGAAATGTGTGAACGAAAGGCAGAAAGACTCCAAAATTGGATTGTTTTTTGATTTCTTTTCGCTCGAGAGAAAAGAATGCAGAAACGATCAATATGAGTTTATCTGTACACCAATATATATAGGAGAAGATAAAATGAACTATTTTTTAGTGAAGTGTAAATTTGGCCATGTAGGAAGAAACAAGTATTTACCTTTATTGATTCCAGTGATTGCTGAAAACGCAAAAGAAGCTAGTAGCCAAGCAAAAAAGATTGGTGGAGTAAAAAAAGATCATAAGGATTGGTGTTTAGAGTATCCAAAACAAGTAGAATTCAATGAATATCAAAAAGCATATATTGATTTTAGAAATGATATCTATTTTGAAAAGAAAAGCAGATCTCGTATTGAGTTATTTACAGGAAGACTCGTTGATGAGCCAAACTACTCAAATATCAATGGCATAAAAACTAACAAACCGATTATTTATCATAAAAGAAATAGAGATGTAATAGAGTATAAGAAGAAAAGAGAGCAGGAGTACCTTTCAACTATCAGCCCTTATAGACTTAGAATACTTAACAGTACCTCGAAGCCAAAAGGAGTTGCGTAGTATGGGACAGTATCCATTTCACGTGTTCAATTTTCACCTTACAGAAAAATGTAATTATCAATGTAAATATTGCTTTGCCAAGTTTAACAATCAATCTGAACTCAATCTAAAACAATGGAAAGAGGCTGTTGACTTAACGAATCAATATTTTATAAGAAATAATATTAGAAATGGAAGAATCAACCTGGCAGGGGGAGAACCATTAATTCTTCCCTTTCTAGATGAATTAATCGATTATATTCATTCTCTAGACATTATTGTCTCGATTATCACAAACGCTTCACTGCTTACGGAAGAAAAGATACAAAAATGGATTGGTAAGGTTGACACAATTGGTGTAAGCATCGATTCCATAAATTATAAAACAAATCTGAAAATAGGCCGACATAACAATGGACAAGTAATAGATGTTGAAAACATTATTTCATTGCTCCAACTAGCGAAGAAAAATAATATCAAGGTTAAGATTAACACAGTTGTTTCTGCGCTAAATATAAATGAAAGAATAGATCAAATATATAAACGAGTTCAACCCGATAGAATTAAAATACTACAGATGAGGGTAAACCAAAATTGCAATGAACATTCTATTATGCTTCAAACTTCTGATGAAGATTTCCATAAACATTGTAGATATTTGAATAATTACCAAAATGTTGTGATTGAGAACTCGCAAGAATTAGAATGCTCATATCTAATAGTTGACTCAATGGGGAATATGCTTTCCAACAAAAATAATGTTCAAAATATTGTAGGGAATATCTTGAAAGATGATATAGAAAAGATGATTGATGCTGCCGAAATAAATCATTTTACATACGCAAAAAGATACTAATTTTTGAGGAGGAAATATGGAACTTATTTTAAAACTGTCATATAACAATAAAGATTCAAACCCAGGGCTACTGGAGTGGTATAACGATTTAATTACAAATAAGAACATTTTAACTGCCAAACTTTCAACTAAAAGACTAGACATCGAAAGAGATACTAAAGATGCAAGAAATATCAAATCACTTAGAAAAATAGAAATCGCTATAGAACTAGTTGAAGGTTTTCTTGTTTTGAAAGGTCATCTGGGGTGTTCATATAAACAACCTTTTGGTGGAGAATTCTATATTATTGATTATAAAGAAATTTCTAACGGAAAATTTTCATCGCTGAATGGAGTTCCGGTTGATTTAATGTTTGATAATAACTATCCCACAACAATTGAGAATATGTATACATACTTATATGTGATTAGCAGTGATTCTAATTTTGTATTCAATATCGGACAATTTGACGAATTTATGGAAGTTTTCAAATTTTATAAAACACTCTCAGATGAAATTAATAATAGTGCAACTTACGAAATTAAAGAAGTAAGCTCACCTTATTATTATCTGCCAGTTGATACGAAAGAACTTTTCGATGAAGAAAATAATATACTTTCAAATTATGTAGGAATTGTAACAATAAATGATAAAGAAGATCTTATAAAAGGATATCGTATTCCAAACTATATTTATGATCGCTTTAATAATGAATTAAAGGACATTACAATGAGTTTAGTCGATATCCATATCGATTATCAAGAACATGCGTTACGGAAGATTCAAAAAATGAGAGATAATATTTTTGTAAGTGATTACAAATTAGTCGATGAAAAAAACGCTAAAAATATAAGAGAACTTGAATTCGTCAATTTGTATAGACAAAAAGACAGGATAATAATCAATGTGAATGAAAGCCATGTAATCAAAGAGAAATTTCTTAACCTATATGATATGGGCCAAAAAATAAAAATAGAATCCATCGAAAATTCATTGAGATTAATAAACCAAGGGAACACAGGCGCATCCATGAAAATGATTGAGTATCTTATCGGAGATGAAGCTATGCCAAGTGCTAATAGTAGGCATATTAGTAATCAAGCATACATTCAATCTGAATTACGCGTGAATAAAGTTAAGGAAAAATATATTAAAGAATTAAACGAGTCTCAACAAATAGCCTTTTTAAAGTCGGTTGATGGGTTGCCTGTAACACTTATTAAAGGTCCACCAGGCACAGGAAAAACGCATGTAATTAATGCGGTTACACAGTATATAACAAAAGAGCTCCATGAAAAAGTAGTTATATCTTCTCAAACCCATGTAGCTATAGATAATGTTCTTGATAAGTTAATGGAAAACTATGATTTAGTCATTCCAAATAGGATTACTAATCGACGCAACAAGTATAGTTTGGAGGAAATTGATAAAACAATTTATAAAAATTGGGGTTTAAAAATTGATAATCATCTTTCAAGGTGCACAGATCAAACCTTGGTAAGTAGAGTGAAAGATAATCTTAAGAATTTCAATGGAAAGCAAGAGATTGAGTATTCAAGAAATATGATTAACGAATTCTCAGTTATTGGAGCAACAACTACCACAAGCGCTATATCTGGAAAGAAAGGTCTTGAATTACTTAAAGATTATAAATGGTTAATTATTGATGAAGTATCAAAATCGCCTATTACTGAAGTCTTAAGATACTTGCCTTATGTAGATAATATCATTTTGGTTGGCGATGATTATCAATTATCTCCTCTTCTAGAATTTTCAAAAGAGGATGTAAAACATTTACCTTCTTATGATGATGAGATGTATGATAAATTACAAACAATCTATGAACAATCTATCTTCTCAAAAACAATTAATAAAGCAAGAGCTGCTGGACGACTCATTGTTCTTGAAGAAAATTATCGATCTGTGAAAGATGTTTTAGCAGCGTACAATGTATTTTACGATGGAAAACTTAAGAATATGAGAGAAAATATTAATCCGAGAAAAGTACAGTTTGGCAGTCAATCGTCTCTTTCAAATAACTATGATGTCTTTTTTGTAGAACCTCTTGGTGCGACAGAAAAAGATGATTCGAAATCTCATTCTAGATATAATATTCAAGAAGCGCAGGCGACCGCATTGATACTAGAAGATATATTGAAAAATGTGATTAATCCTAGTTCGGTTTCTGCCTCGGCAATATTTCCATACGCTGCTCAAATTGAGTATTTCACAAAAAACTATAAAGACCTAATAAACCGGGCAAAGAAAGTTTTGAAAAGTTTTGAATTGGATACAGTGGATGCGTTTCAAGGTCGCGAAACAGACATTGTCTTAGTTAATACAGTAGTCACAAGACTCGATAAAAAGAACTTTCTAAAGGATTTTAGAAGAATCAATGTTTCAATGTCTAGAGCAAAAGACAAACTTGTTGTATTTGGGTCTCGCGACCTAATGCGTCTAGAAATGGATACCCCTGATGGAGGAACAAGACAATATTTTAGATCGATTATTGAAGCAATCACAAGAGATGGAAAAACGATTAAAGTGAACCAAAAAGGAGAGATAATTAGCAATGAAAGTACAAGTAAGACTAAATTTGCCTGAAATTAAATATAAATTAATTATGAAATATAATACCTTTGAAAAGGTGTCGTTTGATAAATATTTGATTGCGTCTTTAATTTACTCCTCTACTAGTCAAAATTCGGCCTATCAGTTTATTGATCAATTATCTGGTGATGGAAGTTTGAACGAGCATTTTAAAAAGTTATATCTTGAGATTAATGAAATGTCAAAGGATGAAATATATAGTATTCTTCAAAATTCACAATATCCAGTTCTTAAAATAAGTGAAGAATGGTTTAGGTATTATCCGCTATTAAATATATCCAAATATCATAATCATATCTATTGTGATAATCTTGCAAATGATAAGAGTTTTCCGCTGCAACTTATTGAACAGGGTGGTACATATGTATCTCATAATTATGAACAAGGACAACCTGAATCCAATGTTGATCGATACGATGTAATATTAGAGCCGAATAAAATACAATTAAAAGTTGTAAATGATTTCTATCCGATTTCTGAGTTAGACTTTCAACGAATAGTAGTTAAGGATTCAATTGATTTGAGCGCCTTTCGTGGAGATATACTAAAAGCGTTGACTGGAAATGATTGGATACAAATGAGCCAATCTAATTATAGAAATATTATGGATGCAAAGGATTACTATTACGAAAATGGCAATCATTTTGGAATCTATAATGATTATGTGAAGGAATCTTCGATTGCATTCGCATGGGGGCTATATTGGCTGAAGGAGAGAACATATTATTATCGTGATCCATCCTCAAAAGAGCAGTGCACGAAAGTAGCCAATGTATTACTTGAAACCGGAATGATCAATGAGTTCAAGACAAAATCACTTGTTGAAATATTAAAGAATATATCTAGAGATTTACAGCAGACAATTGTTAATTACATTTTACAAAGAAAAGATTCAAAAGACCTAATCAACGTTGGTTACATTTTGATGGATAAGGGTTATGAAAAGGGCTGGTTTGAGAGTTCGCTCCTTGCTTTTTACAAATACAGAACATCTACTGAACAATTAATTAAAGTATACTCTCACTTCGACTCGGACATTTATACAATATCTGATCTGCTTGAGATTGAAAAATATGATAAGTCTGTACTTAGACATAATCATTCAATACAACTTGAAGTATACCATTCGGACCGTAATAAAATAATTAATACTATCACTTCAAGAGTAGGTGTTGTTACGTCATCTAGTGTGCGTGATAATATAGGTAGATTAAGACAAGATGAGGAAACAAAGAGACTTAAAAAATTAATGAACAAATATATTGGGCATATGCAGAAAGATATTAACACTCAAAGCTTAGAGCAACTCAAGAAAATTGAAAATGATGTAGAGGAAATGTATCTTCTACATCTTCGAGTTAAGCAGGAGTTAGAGAGGTTACTTCAATAACAAAAATTAAACAATAAGTCATAAAATAATTGAAAGGGGGTGTACGTATGTCGAAACAAAACATTAGTCCAAAGAACAACTCAGCTAATATGCAAAACGCGAATAAAGGAACAAGTGGAGTAAATAAACAATACTCACAAGTTCAAGGAAACCGTGGAGCACAAATGAATCCGAACAAAAAAGGAAAGTAGGATAATTTGTTGCAACCCGCAAGAAAAAAATCATCGTTACTTTTTTGATATACTCAAATTGATTTCAATGCTTCCAATCGGAAGCATTTTTTTAATACATTTTTTTGGGAGTTTATTTGAGGGAAATGAATTGTAACACGGGAATTCTTCGTAGAATTTTTTATTAATGGATATTTTTTATAGCAAATTTATTGTATAATTAAACATAGAGTAACATAACTTTATAATTTAATTAATGTCTTTTTTTGCGGGGTTATCTATGATTGTATTTCTTGATGTAGAAGTTTCTTTAGATAGTAAAAAAATAGTAGACTACGGCTGTTTGCGTGAAAATGGGGATTCTTTTCATACCGCTTCGGTGAGTGAGTTTATTAAATTTACCAAAAAAGCAGATATTTTTGTTGGACATAATATCATTTTTCATGATGTAAAATATCTGCAAAAAGTACTTCCAAGAAATTATATAAAAGAAATCAACTGTGTTGATACACTTTTTCTATCGACACTATTATTCCCTGAGAACCCATACCATGCCCTTCTAAAAGATGATAAAACAGATAGCGATGATGCTAATAATCCTCTGAATGATTCAATAAAAGCAAAACTTCTATTTGATGATGAAGTATCAACTTTTGAAAAACTAGATAATGATATTCAAGAGATATATTACAATTTGCTTTGGAATCAACCAGGATTTGCAGCTTTTTTCAAGTATATCAAGTTCGATAGAAAACTAAAAAATTTAGCTGAAGTTATTAAATCCAAATATTATAATTTAATCTGTTCGAATACAGATTTGGACAATGTTATTAAAAATTCTCCGATTGAATTAGCATATTGCTTGGCCTTAATTAGGACTAAAAAACTAAACTCATTAATGCCTGGATGGGTTTTAGTGAATTATCCTCAAGTTGAAGAAATTATGACTCAACTCCGTAATACTCCTTGTGCGATAGGATGTTCCTATTGTAATCAAAAACTAAATGCAATTACTGAATTAAATCGCTTCTTTGATTATCCAAATTTCAAAGAATATAATGGAATTCCTCTTCAAGAAAAAGCTGTGAAAGCTGCGATGGAAGGAAAGTCGTTAATCGCTGTTTTTCCAACTGGAGGAGGAAAATCATTAACTTATCAATTGCCAGCATTAATCAGTCGAGAAAGTACAAGGGGACTCACTGTTGTAATATCACCTCTACAATCATTGATGAAAGATCAAGTTGATAATCTTGAAAGCAAAAATATTAATGCTTCAGTAACAATAAACGGTTTACTAGACCCTCTTGCAAGAAAAACAGCAATTGAGCGTGTAGAGAACGGCTCTGCAGGTATTTTATATATCGCTCCCGAATCACTCCGATCAAAGACTATTGAGAGATTATTGGTACATAGACACGTTGTTCGATTTGTAATAGATGAAGCACATTGCTTTTCTGCATGGGGTCAAGATTTCAGAGTTGACTATTTATATATCGCCGATTTTATAAAGAATATCCAAAATATTAAAGGGAATCGTAGTCCCATACCTGTATCCTGTTTTACTGCAACAGCAAAGCAGAATGTTATCAAGGATATTGAAGATTATTTCAGGAAAAAATTAGGTATTTCAATGCTTTTATTCGAAGCTAGTGGTAAAAGAGAAAATTTACACTATAAAGTCTACGATTTAAAAACAGAAGATGACAAATATAAACTGATGAGGAATTTGATTGATCAAGAAAATTGCCCATCCATTGTCTATGCTTCTAGAAGAAAGACTGTAGAAGAGATATATGAACGACTTTTAAACGACAATTATAAAGTTTCTAGATTCCATGGTGGTATGCAATCAGAGGAAAAGGAATCTGAACAAAACAAGTTTATGAGTGGCGAATCCACGATAATGATTGCTACTTCAGCTTTTGGTATGGGCGTTGACAAAAAAGATGTAGGATGTGTTATTCACTATGAAATTTCAAGTTCGCTTGAAGATTATGTTCAAGAATCTGGAAGAGCAGGTAGAGACCAAGACATTTTTGCAAACTGTTATATTTTGTATCAAGAAGACGATTTGAATAAACATTTTAATCTACTGAATCAAAGTAAAATTACTGTTAAGGAAATTCAGCAAGTATGGAAAGGAATTAAGGATTTAAGCAAGATTCAGAACAACATTTCGCACTCAGCACTTGAAATTGCGAAAGCGGCTGGATGGGATGACAGTATATATGATTTGCAAACTCGCGTTACAACAGCTGTTGCAGTTTTGGAACAGTCAGGATATCTGAAAAGGGGACAAAATTCTCCAAAAGTATATGCGAATAGTATTTTGTCTCGAAGTGTAATTGATGCGCGCAAAATAATTGAATCGAGTGAAATTGTACCGAAAGACGATATCGATAATACAGTGCGAGTATTTTCAAAATTAATTTCAGCAAAATCCAATAAATATTCAAATGAAGAAATTCCTGAAGTTCGAATAGATTATATTTCGGAGCATCTAGGAATTCAAAAAAATGAAGTAGTTAGATTAGTCAATTATTTAAGGGAACTCAAGATTTTAGATGACGCTAAAGACTTATCTGCATATTTTAGAAGAACTTCAAAGCAAAATATTGCAAATAAAATACTACTATCATACATAGAACTCATCAAAAATATAATTAATGACTTTAGTACTGATTGGCAAATATATAACGTCAAAGAGATTAATGAGAGAAATAGTGGAGATAATGTAGAATCAAATCTCAGAAAGATTAAGAATACAATCAACTTTTTAGAAATCGAAAACTATATTGAAATTCAAAAACTAGAAAAAGATTATTTAAAAATTAGATTAAAAAAGCAAATTGAAGATACAGTTTTTTCACTTGAGCATATGTGGTCAATTTCCAGTGTAATCCTAACTTATTTTGATTTAATCTCTAAAGATAAAATTAGAGAAGATATCGAATACATTGGAGTTAATTTTTCGGTAATAGAATTAAGAGATTATTACGAGACTAATAAATCTTTACTCGACACAAAAAGCACATTAGATGAAATAGAAGATTCTCTATTGTTTTTACATAAAATTGAGGCCATTAAACTTCAAGGCGGATTTTTCGTGTTATACAGTCCTATGAAAATTGATAGAATTGAAATGGATAATCGAAAGCAATACACTAAGGCGGATTATGAAAAATTAGATCAATATTATAAGTCGAAAATGCAACAAATTCATATAGTAGGCGAATATGCGAATAAAATGATTGAGAATTATCAAAGTGCTTTGAAGTTCGTGGATGATTATTTTAAACTTGATTACAAAGAATTTTTGAATAAGTATTTTGTTGGGCAACGAAAGAAAGATATTGAAAATAATATGTCTCCGAAAAAATTCAAAGAATTATTCGGTTCTTTATCACCTGAACAAATTCAAGTAATTCAAGAGAAAGAGCATAGTAATGTCATTGTAGCTGCCGGCCCAGGAAGTGGAAAAACACGAGTGCTAGTACATAAGCTTGCATCAATACTATATACTGAGGATATTCGACATGAACAATTACTGATGTTGACATTCTCAAGAGCAGCTGTTACTGAATTTAAAGAAAGACTAAAAAAGCTAATACACAGTTCAGCAAATTATATAGATATAAAAACATTCCATTCATTTTGCTTTGATGTATTAGGAAGAGTGGGATCACTTGAAAAGACAGATGAAATCATTAATCAAACAATTCAGCAGATTCGTGATAACGAAGTCGATCCTAGTAGAATCACCAAAATGGTACTTGTTATAGATGAAGCACAAGATATCGATTTGGCAGAATTTAACTTAATTCAAGAATTAATCTCATTTAATGAAAACTTAAGAATCATTGCTGTAGGTGATGATGATCAAAATATCTATCAATTTAGAGGAGCATCATCGGAGTATCTTATGAAATTAAATGATGAAGATGGGGTTTTAATTGAATTGTCAACGAATTATCGTAGCAAGAATAACCTCGTTGATTATACGAACACTTTTGTGTCAAGAATAAGTAATAGAATAAAAAGGAATACAATTAAAGCTAAAACATCTGAGAATGGGAATATTAGCATGACTAAGTATTCTTCTCCAAATTTTATGGATGCAATCATTCAAAAGTATAATCTCCTAAATGAGTCTGGTACTACATGCATATTGACTAGAACTAATGATGAAGCAACAAGCATCCTTGGATTGTTAAACTACAATAACATTCCAGCACAACTCATCCAAAATAATGATGATTTCAATTTATATAATTTGGTTGAGTTACGTTATTTTGTAGATTTATTACGCACAGATAAACTAATTGTAGTAATCACCGATGAACTATGGAAAGAAGCACTTGAGAATTTTAGAGTTAAATATGAGTCCAGTGGAGACTATTCTTTTTCATTGATGCTTTTAAATAAATTTTATAGTACCACAACAGGAAAATTTTATATTTCTGATTTAATTGATTTTATTAATGACTCTAATTTTAGCGATTTTCTTGCCGAAAGCCAAGTGTATGTTTCAACTTTGCATAAGGCAAAAGGAAAAGAATTTGAAAATGTGCAATTAATTTACACAAATACCAAATATGTTGATGATAATGAAAAGAGACTATTATATGTTGGCATGACACGCGCAAAGAATAATTTGCATATTCACTATACCGGAAATTTCTTTGATCAGTTTATTAGTGATCATGTAGAATATAAATATGATAGTGAAGAGTATGAAATTCCACCTAGATTATTAATTCAGATGTCAATGAAAGATATCAATTTAGGATATTTTAAGTATGTTCAATCAAGTAACTCAAATCTTGTTTCTGGCCAAGAAGTCCAACTAAGCGACGAAAAGACTATTTCTGTTAATGGAAGGAAAATCCTTCAATTTTCTAAAGGATTTTCACTAAAATTTGAAGAGATTCAAAAAATGGGCTATCAAGTAGCTAATATTTATATTAAGCATCGTATGTTTTGGTATGATAAAGAAGAAGAGAAAGAGTATCTAGTTTGCTTGCCTGAAATTGTTTTCAACTATGATCCAATTACTGAAGTAAACAATACTGATGAGTCAATAGTTAGTGATTAGATACGGTAAAATAAATATTTGAATTAGTATATTTTTAAGATTAGTAATAACAATTATTGAGTTGTGATCTCATTGATTACACCATATAACAAGCTAGGTTTGATACATGTCTACTTTTATAGTACCAGTTCATAGGTGTCAGGCCTTTTTTCCGCTAAATAGCGGTATTTTAGACTTTTCATTATATATTTACCAGTAAAAAATGTATCGTAAATAGAGAGAAACATAGAAGGATGAATGAACTTCAACATGATTACACTCCAATTTACACGATATAAATTAAAGATCATATATTTATAAAATTTCATTTAAATCAAACAATTAATTTAAGGAACTTTCATAAATTGATAAAAAAGTGGTATAATTTTGACATAAGAGTGAGGTGATTATGTAATGACATATGCTGAAGCTATCAAAGAACTAAGAAAGAAGCTTATTTTATCTCAAGATGAATTTGCGAAATTATTAGAGGTTTCTATTCAATCAATTAATAGATGGGAAAAAGGTAAGCATGAACCTACAATCAAATTAAAAAGAAGATTGGCCACTTATTTTAAGAAATACGGAATAGAGGTTGAATAGCTTATGGAGTTGCTAGATAACAAGACAAAATTACTAGGTGATGATCTGCGAAAAGAGATATTACCAGGGAGTAAAGTCAAAATAGTTGCTTCTTTTTTCTCGATTTACGCATATGAGACTTTAAAGAAAGAACTCGAATCTGTTGAAGAACTTGAGTTTATTTTTCCTGCACCTACATTTGTAAATGATGGTATCAAAGGCACGATTAAAAAGGAAGCAAAAGAATTCTACATTCCTAAACAAATTCGAGAAAGTTCATTGTATGGAACAGAGTTTGAAATACGACTAAGAAATCAACTTACTCAGCGGGTAATTGCTAGAGAATGTGCTGAATGGATAAAGAATAAAGTCAAGTTCAAATCTAACATTACACCGAGAGGTTTACAGAATTTTATCTACATAGATAATCTGAAAAAGAAAATTGCATATACTCCTATTGAAGGATTCACGGCTGTTGACCTGGGTTATGAACAGAATAATATGTATTTTCAAGGTATTATGAAGCAAGATGACGATAATTATTCTTCTTTCTTCTTTAGTCAGTTTAAGTCCTTGTGGAATGACGACAGTAAATTGGAAGATGTGACCGAATCAATAGTTGAATATATTTCAACAGCGTATAAAGAGAATTCTCCAGAATTTATTTATTTCGTTACTCTATATAATATCTTTGCTGAATTTCTTCAGGATTCTATGTTTGAAGATACATTTCCTAATGAGTTGACTGGTTATCAAAACTCATTAATTTGGAAAAAACTATATTCATTCCAAAAAGATGGAGCTATAGGTATAATCAATAAATTAGAAAAGTACAATGGTTGCATATTGGCTGATTCTGTTGGATTGGGAAAAACATTTACAGCGCTTGCTGTAATGAAGTATTATTCATCAAGAAACAAAAATATATTAGTGTTAACACCAAAGAAATTGGCTGATAACTGGAACCGATATAAAAACAATACAAAAACAAACCTATTCTTCAATGATCATATTCGCTTTGATGTTCTATATCATACGGATTTAGGTAGAAGTAGAGGGTATAGTAATGGAATCAATCTGCAGAATTTTAATTGGGATAACTATGATTTAGTAGTAATTGATGAATCACATAACTTCAGAAATAATCCTCAATATCGAGATAAAGACACAAGATATTCTTTCTTGCTTAATAAGGTTATAAAAAATGGTGTTAAGTCAAAAGTGTTGATGCTTTCTGCCACACCGGTTAACAATAGATTTACAGATTTGAAAAATCAAATCGCTCTAGCTTATGGTGATGATCCAGATGAGTTTAATGAAAAACTAGACACAAAAAACAGTGTTAGTGTCATTTTGGCTCAAGCTCAAAGAGCATTTAATGATTGGACCAAACTGCCCAAAAGCGAGCGTAATGCGAAACAGTTGATGAAATCATTGGATCTTGATTTTTCTATATTGCTTGATAATGTGACAATCGCTAGAAGTAGAAAACACGTGACCAAGTACTATGATGTTTCAGAAATAGGTGATTTTCCAAAAAGATTGCATCCAAAATCATTTTACACTGATATTGCATCTAATGAAGATACGATTGGATACAAAGCGATATATGAAGAATTGATGAACTTAACAATGGGGGTGTACGCACCAACAGCATATATACAACCGTCAAAGTTATCAAAATACGAAAAGTTATACGATATTGATGTGGTTGGAAAACCGACACTAAGACAGTATAATCGTGAAAAAGCACTACAAAGATTAATGACGATCAATATGCTCAAGAGATTAGAATCTTGTGTGGATTCTTTTAGAATAACAATTTTAAATGTAAAGTCAGCTTCTGATAAAACAATGGCTTTAATTGAAGATTTCGAACATAATGATAATTTTAATCCAACTCATGAATTTGACAATATAGATATCGATGATTTTGATGATGAAGATTTTGATATGTATGAAAGTGGGACCATAGGCAAGATAAAAATCGACTTTCGCGACATGGACTTAAGGCGTTATAAAGCTGACTTGAATCGTGATATTCAAGTCCTTGAGACACTGTACGACATAATGTGTTATATAACACCGGAGAAAGACTTAAAACTGCAAAAATTAATTGAGGAAGTCTCAAAGAAAATTGAAAATCCAATCAACGATGGAAACAAGAAAGTTCTTATTTTCTCTGCCTTCACTGATACGACAAACTATCTTTACAAGCACTTATCTAGACATGTAAAAGATAAATATGGTTTGGAGTCAGCTAGAATTCAAGGTAATTCAAACGGTAATGCTGCAACAATTCCTGGTAGCAGGGACACCGATCGATTACTTACCATGTTTTCACCTATCTCAAAAGAACGCGATTTGATCTATACGGATGAAAAGTACAATATAGATTTGTTGGTAGCTACTGACTGTGTATCAGAAGGGCAGAACCTTCAAGACTGTGATACATGCATCAACTATGATATTCATTGGAACCCAGTAAGAATCGTTCAAAGGTTTGGTCGAATTGATCGAATTGGAAGTAAGAATAAACTTGTCCAGCTAATGAATTTCTGGCCAAACATCTCACTTGATGAATACATTAAATTGAATTCAAGAGTTGAAAATCGAATGGTATTGGTTGATGCTACAGCTACGGCTGATGATAATATACTTACTCAGGAACAAATAGATCTCGATTATCGAGCAGTCCAACTCAAAAAATTGCAAGAAGGCTCATTGCAAGATCTGGAAGATGTAGACGGTCAAATAACAATTACTGATTTAGGACTTAATGAATTTAAGATGGATATGATCCAGTATGTTAATACTCATGGAGAGCCATCAAATATTCCAAATGGATTATACGCTGTTGTTGAAGAGGATATTGAAAAAAATATCCATAAAGGAACAATCTTCGTATTGAGAAATCGAGATGAGGGCATTAATATTGAAAAGCAAAATAGACTACATCCGTATTACTTACTATATTTGAAAGAAAACGGAGATGTTTTTGTTGATCATACTGACCCTAAGTTAATCCTTGATATATTGAGAACCACATGTAAACATCAATTAGTACCAATTAAGGAATTGTGTGCAAAGATGAATCAAGAAACTCTTGATGGGTATAAGATGGATAAATATTCAGTATTATTAAAAGAAGCAGTAAAAGTAATTGTACACAAAGAAGAACAAACTGATCTAGCCTCCATTTTTCTGAAAGGTAGCGAAGTTTTATTTGGAAACAATATTTCTGGAATCGATGATTTTGAGCTGATTACGTTTGTGGTGGTGAAATAATGTTTAATTTTTCAAGTAAAACATATGTCGGTAAAGAGTATAAAGTATCTGATTTTCTATTTCAGATAAAAGCTTCGAAAGAAGTAAGAGATGATGCAAAAAAAATCGAAAGTATCGCTTTCGAGAATGTGATTAGTGCTCAATCTTTGAATACGGTAGAAGATAAGGAATTTAAGAATATTTATGTTATTTATTTCGTTCTTAAAGAGCGAGTAATACCAAGACTTTTTATTGAGGAACTTGATAAAAATATTGCGTTTCACACCTATTTTATTTTTGAATATAAAGATGAATTAGCTACAATGATTGCCTATAAAGAAATAGGTTCAACAACCAAAATCAACAGCAAATACTATATTAGTGATTTCAAGAAGCAGCAGTTGATAGATATTCCAATGATCAACAATGTTAAGGAAATGTACAAATTCATACTGAGTTATGAAATCGGAATAATTGCCCGAGATAATGAATCACCAGGCGAATATATCACACGAGTAAAAGCAATCAATAAAATAAATTTCCAAATTTCAAAAACGGAAAATGGGATCATTTATGAAACTCAACCAAAGAAGAAATTCGAGTACAATGAAAGACTAAGAAAATATAAAAAAGAAAAAGAAGAACTAATGAGAATGGAGAAAAATAATGGCTGAAAAATTAGAAATGATGAGTAGCAATATCATACAAGAAAACATTGATTACATTGCTAATAAATTTCCTAATGCACTAAAAGAAGTAATAGAAAATGGTGAATTAGTGAAAAAAATCGACTTTGATGTCTTAAAACAAGAACTTTCAACGGAGGTAATTGATGATAAACAAGAAAGATATCAAATGACTTGGCCAGACAAGAAGAAGTCCATTCTTTTAGCAAACAGTAGGATTAATGCTACTTTACGTCCAGTAATAGAGAAATCAGTTGATTTCGATAATACAAAAAACCTTTACATAGAAGGCGATAATCTAGATGTTCTCAAACTTTTAAGAGAAACATATCTAGGAAAAGTTAAAATGATTTATATTGATCCGCCATATAATACTGGGAATGATTTTGTGTATGAGGATAATTTTACACAAACCACTGATGAATACCTAGAGAACAGTGGTCAATTTGATCAACAAGGAAATAGATTATTTCAAAACACAGATTCTAATGGGAGATTTCATACAGATTGGTTGAATATGATGTATGCAAGACTTAAAATTGCAAAAGATTTGTTATCGGATGATGGTGCCTTTTTTATTAGTATAGACGATAATGAACAGGAAAATTTGAAAAAAATAATGAATGAGATTTTTGGTGATCATAATTTTGTCACTCAATTTGTTTGGGAAAAAAAGAAAAAACCTTCATTTCTCAATAACAATATTGGATCAAAATTTGAATACATTTTAGTATTTGCAAAAAACAGAAGTATGTTGAAAGCGATGAGTGTCGAATTGACTACGATTGGTAAAAAGTTTCCATTAAATAACGCAGGGAATTCAATGAAGATACTAACATTTCCTGCTGGTTCAGTTGATTTTACTGATAAAAGAATTAAGTACACTCCATGTGATATGTCTGAGGGAAAAATAAAAACTATTCTTTTGGATGAAGTTATAGTCGAAAATCATAAAAATATCAATAGTTTCAGATTGGAAGGTGAGTGGAGATACTCACAAGAAAAATTAGACGAGATTATAGCTAATGGCGAACGAATTACTATTTCTAAAAATCCTTTTAGACCAAACCACGAAAAAGCTGGTGGTGAAATTAAGAAGATGCACAATCTCCTTACTTTAAATAACTATGATGTTGGAAGTAATGAAGATGCTGATGCAGAACAAAGGATTTTGTTTGATGGGATTAATTATTTTGATTATGCCAAACCAGCCTCACTAATTAGTTTGCTAGTAAAATCAATAACATATGACGATAATGATATTACAGTGTTAGATTTTTTTTCAGGATCAGCTACAACTGCACATTCATTAATGCAACTAAATAATGAAGACACAGGCAATAGAAAATTTATTATGATTCAACTCCCTGAACATACCGGAGAAAAAAGTTTGGCATTTCAAGCAGGATTTGAGACAATTTGCGATATCGGTGAAGAGCGTATTAGAAGAGCTGGTAAGAAAATCAAAGAAAATTCGGGGATGCTAAACAGCAATCTTGATATTGGATTTCGAGTTCTAAAGCTAGATTCTTCTAATATGAATGAAGTATATTACAACCCAAATAAACTTAACCAAAACATACTAGATCAATTAGTAGGAAACGTTAAAGAAGATAGAACCCCACTTGATTTGTTATTTCAAGTGATGCTTGAACTTGGTATTGAATTGTCTGCGAAAATAGAAGAAAAAGATCTACAAGGTAAAAAGTATTTTATTGTAAATGAAAATGATATTGTTGCTTGTTTTGATGATGGAATTAATGATGATTTAGTTAAAGAACTTGCGAAAATAAAATCTATATATGCAGTATTCAAAGATTCTGCATTTGAGAGTGATGCAGCTAATATTAATTGTGAGCAAATCTTTAAATCTATCTCTCCATCAACAACAATAAAGGTGGTTTAAATATGAAATTCAGGTTTAAAACACAACAATATCAAGTCGATGCTGTCAATGCAATTGTTGACGTATTTAAAGGACAACCATTAATTGGCTTTGAAGAGTATACCAGAGATTTAGGTGTATCAAATCAGCCTAAAGAACGACAGATTTCTATGTTTGATTCTGATGGAAATACACCATCCTTACTAGATGATACAGATGATATTGGATATTCAAATGCATCTATTAAAATATCTGATGAAAAGCTCTTGAGTAATATTCGTGACATACAAACGAAAACTAATTTGATGGAGTCACGTCAATTGATCAACTCTTTGGGAACTGTATCTCTTGATGTTGAAATGGAGACTGGAACAGGAAAAACATATGTTTATACACGAACCATTTTTGAGCTTAACAAGAGATATGGATGGAGTAAGTTTATAGTTGTCGTTCCCTCTATTGCCATTCGCGAAGGTGTACATAAATCACTAGAACAAACACAAGAACACTTTATGGACTTATATGGGAAAAAGATTCGATTTTTCATATATAACTCTAGTAACTTAGGATTGGTAGATCAGTTTAGTAAAGACAGTTCAATTAACGTTATGATTATTAATATCCAAGCGTTTAATACAAGAGCAAAAGCAACTAGGATAATCTACGAAGTACAAGATGATTTTAATACAAGAAGACCAATTGACGTTATAGCAAAAAATAGACCTATTTTAATATTAGATGAACCACAAAAAATGGGTGGTGACGCCACTCAAGAATCTCTATATAATTTCAATCCATTGTTTGCCATAAATTATTCAGCAACCCATCGTATTCAACATAACTTGGTACATGTACTAGATGCGCTAGATGCCTATAATCAAAAATTAGTTAAAAAAATTGAAGTCAAAGGATTTCAAATAAAGAATCTAAGAGGAACCAATGGATACCTTTATTTACAAAAAATAGCTGTTTCAACCAACAAGCCACCAAGAGCATTGATTGAAATCGAAATCGACTATAATAAGTCTATTAATAGAGAAACACGGTGGTTTGATGTTGGCGATAATCTATACAATACTTCAAAGAATATGAATCAATATCAAAATGGATTCACTGTTTCGGAGATAAATCCAATCAATAATACAGTCACATTTCTAAACGGTGATGTTCTTTCAGTTGGAAACTCGACTGGGGATGTCGCTGAAAATGATATTAGAAGAATTCAAATCCGAGAGACAATTCTTTCTCATTTCGATAAAGAAGAAGAGTTGTTTGAAAGAGGAATTAAAGTTTTATCGCTTTTCTTTATTGATGAAGTTGCAAAGTATCGTGAATATGATGAAGATGGCAATCAAACCCTCGGAATTTATGGAAGAATTTTCGAAGAAGAATACATTAAAGCATTCAATGCACGAGGGCTTCTTTTAGACACGCCTTATGATAAATATTTAAAGTCTATCGAACCATCATCTACACACAATGGTTACTTCTCTATTGATAAAAAGGGACGTTCTATTGATTCTCCTGTAAAAAGAAATAGTGATGAATCGGATGATATTTCAGCATATGATCTAATTCTGAAAGATAAGGAACGATTGCTTTCATTTGAAGAGCCAACACGCTTCATTTTTTCACATTCTGCTTTGAGAGAGGGTTGGGACAACCCAAACGTATTTCAAATATGCACATTAAAATATTCTGCGAATGATGTTCAAAGACATCAAGAAGTCGGTAGAGGTCTGAGAATCTGCGTAAACAAAGATGGTGAAAGAATGGATTCAACGATACCAAATCTAAGATTTCACCAAATTAATAAGCTGACTGTCATTGCTAATGAATCATATGATGATTTTGTTCGTGGACTACAAAGTCAAATAAGAGAAAATCTTTTTGATAGACCTACAAGTCTTAATGAAGCTTACTTTGTCAACAAATCAATTAAGACTAATGGCAATGATTCAGTAGTGAGCGTATCTACAAATCAAGCAAGACAAATATATTTCTATTTGGTATCAAACCAATATGTTGACATGGATGGCAAGGTGACAGATAATTATAAAAATGACATTGAGAATAATACTCTTAAACCACTTCCAGAAGCATTGCAACACATTTCAAATGGCATTCACACATTGGTTCAAAGAGTCTATGATAACTCTGTCGGTATGGACATCGAAAATGCAAATGCAACTAAAGTTGAAACGAATTCGTTGAATGATAATTTCTATAAACAAGAATTTAAAGAATTGTGGAATTGCATCAATCATAAATATGCATATACAGTTCAATTCGATTCAGATGAATTAATCAAGAATGCTGTTTTAGCAATTGATCAAGAACTAAGTGTCACACGTTTAATTTATACAGTTGCAACCGGTGAACAAAAAAATGATATGGAAAGAGAAGATATAGATAAAGGGCAATCGTTCAAGGTTGCAAAAACAAGAAGTGATACGATTAACTCTTTTGCTAGTGATAGTATCGAATATGATTTAATAGGCAAAATAAGAGAAAAAACTCAACTCACACGAAAATCTGTTGCTGAAATCTTGAAACGAATTAATCATGTGAAGTTCATGATGTTTAAAATCAATCCTGAAGAGTTTATTAAAAAAGTATCGAACATTATTAATGAGCAAAAGTCTACAATGATTGTTCAACATGTTACTTATAATAAAACACAAGAAGCACCATTCGATAGCGAAATATTTACGCAAGAAAAATCAAAAGCAGAGTTCATTAAAGCATTTAAGTCAAAGAAAAATGTACAAGACTATGTGTTCGAAGATTCTAAAGGTGAACGTAAATTTGCTGAAGAACTAGATAATGCTGATGAAGTCGTTGTTTATGCGAAACTTCCTAAAGGATTCTATATACCAACACCGGTAGGCAACTATTCACCAGACTGGGCAATATCATTCAAAAAAGAAGCTGTTAAGCACGTATATTTCATCGCTGAAACGAAAGGTAGCCTTGATAATTTACAACTTAGAAAAATCGAGAGTGCAAAAATAGAGTGCGCTGCAAAACTTTTTGAATCCATGTCTAATAGCAATGTTAAGTATGGTAAGGTTACCAAGTATGAAGATCTGCTTAGTTTAATAAAGGAATAGAAAATGAAACGGATAATCACTGAGCCTGTACAAATACAAAGTAAAGATGGAAGAGTTATCGGAGAATATCTTTCTGATGGAAAAGTCAAGGTCTTTAAGGGATCGTTTTTTAGAAATGTTGAAGTAAACTCTATTAGACAAAACGTGAGAAATGAAAGATTGTTTTTATTAAATAATGACTTTATAAGTAATAGTCAACTTTCAAAAGATTATGTATTTGAGAATCCAAGTTTAGCTATCTCAACACTTATGGGCCATATGGAAACCGGTAACCAGGCATTTGTAACTATGGATAATATCGAACTTGGTTCTTATTTGGAGACAGATAGCATAAGCGCTTATGAACAACACACGAAATTAGCTACACTTTTGGAGACAATCAATCAGTCTAGAACAAATAACGATGCACAGGTAAAGCTAATCGATGAAGATGATAATGCTGGTTCTATATCAACAAACGATATAGTTTCAATAACAACTGTTGAACCAGAATATATACCTTTAATTAAGCCCGAAAAGATTTTTGGAGATAAAGTCGCATATAAGCGAAAAATAGAAAAGGCAAAAAAATGTATTATTTTTTCAAATTTCAAATGTGATCTGGATAATGATCATGTATCTTTCACTTCAAAAAATGATAAACCCTATATGGAAGCCCATCACTTGGTTCCATTGAGCACTCAAGATTATTTTGATAACAGTCTTGATGTTGATGCCAATATTGTTTGTTTATGTCCGAATTGTCACAGGAAATTGCATTATGGAAAAGATATTCAATTCGATTTAAAAAAATTGTATGATTCAAGAGTTGAGTATTTAAATAAATCAGGTATTCATATATCTTTTGATGAACTGTATGAATTATATCAATAAATTCGTTTTGCATTTTTTATGCACATAGACTCATTAGAAAATATCCTATATAACAAGGGGTATTTTTTTTGGTCGGCTTTATACGTTATAGGGTAAACAGTTTGCATCATTTTTGCAGAGGTATTTGGAGTATAATGATGATAGTCACATCCATTTTGGACAAATTTGCCATTTATAATTGATGTATAAAGTGATATAATGACAATTAATAGGCTAATAATTCATGTTTAAAGCCATGTATTTGAAATTTACAGTAGAAAGGATACAATATGAAAAAATGTCCAAAATGTAATGAAATCATTAGTGATTCAGCTCGTTTTTGCCCCACATGTGGGCGCCGATTTGATTCAAACGAAACTGCTTTTTCTAATGAAGATATAATCACACAGAAAACGCAATACACCTATCCATCAATTCAATTGGGTACTTCAAATACACAGGCTCGTAAAATTACCAACAACGATGATTCTGTAAATAATGTAACCAAGAGCAAAATTCCTAGTTATCAATTTTGGTTAATTGTACCTAGTGCTTTTTTGAATTGGCTAATCTTTGTTCCAATTATCGGTATCATTTTTTCATATATTGCATATTCGAAGATTGATGAGATTAAATCAGAATGCGTCGATGTAGGGTCCATGAAAGGCTGGACTATTTTTGCCATTATAGTTCACCTGATTTTTTTGATTGCCGGCGCGATAGGAAACTATAACTAGAGGAGGATATATGATGACTGATCCGTTTCAAGAGCTTATTCAGTCTGCGTCTGAAGAAAAAGACAGAGAATTAGCTCTTAATCATTCATGGGATGAGATTTGTAAACTACTTCGTACAGTACCTTTTCATCTTACGAAAGTCTATGTTGACAAAAGCGTTTTAGATTCAGCAGAAAGAACATTTCATAACATTGCAACTGGATCCTATTACAAAATAAATCCATTTGAAGTCAAAACAGTAGTCTTTATTTTGTTTTTGTCAATATCTGCATTGCAGAAATTTGAACAACAAGAAATCAAAAACAGCGAAAATTTACAGTTTTTCGTTAACGGCGCAAAATATTATGAGACTTTATTGACAGAAAGAGAAGAGATAAAATATCTTTGCAATCAGTATTTTCCATCTAAATCGGTGAAAGATATTTTGAAAATGAAAGACGAAGAAATCAGCAAGATTGCTCCTATAAGAAAAGAGTTGGTTAATGAAATGGCATCCGTGAACAATGAATATAGGAAAGATAATGAAACATACCTAGTTAATAATACATTACAAGATGGTTGTTTGATTATACATATAGGGACATATATGTATAAAGAGACCAATTCTTTTGGACAAACACATTCAAAAAAAGTTGCTCTTGTTTTCAAAAATATTAGTTCTAAGCGTATTTCTGCTTTTCATGGCGTTATTCGTTCAAATGATGCTTTTGGAAACGCTTTGGAAAGCACTCCTTTTAAATTGTATGATTTAGAAAAATTTGTTTCTGGAGAGTATATCGGTGAGAGAACTTTTTTTGAGATTCCGACTGATGCTGTAAGTTTCAAGATTTATGTGGTCCAAATAGTATTTACTGATAAAAGTTCTGTTCTGTATTCCGACTACAAGACTATTGAAAAATCAGATATTTTGTTTTTAATTAACGAGGAAGAATATCCTATTTATAATTATTTCTGGACTCAATTCAATAATAGTTACCCTTTAAAATACAATTATTTCAAAACCATGAATTTAATTCTGTGCCCTTGCGGGGCTATTAATCACTCTAATAACATTCAGTGTGTCGACTGTGGTGCGGACTTTGGCTTATTGGATAAACGCTTTTCAATAATTCAGATTAGTGATGAAATTCGTATTGAAGCACAATCTCGATTTGATAGCCTCATTCAATCGTCTCCAATTCTGATGGATACAGAAGAAGATAGCATCCGTCAACAAATATCGTCATATGGAATTGATTTTCTTCTAGATCAAATAAAGACTGCTTTCCATATAACAAATCAGAATGAAGATATTATTAACGATAGAATCGGTAAAATAATTGGGCAAGATATTTATCAGTTTATATCTGAAAAAAAAGAATATATTGAACAAAAAGATAGTATATTTACAGATGAAATCATAGCAGAAGAACATAGGCAACAACTTGAAAAAGAAGCTTATAGAAAACAAAGACAAGCGCAACTAGAAAGAGAAAAAAGAGAAAAAAGAAAAATTCAATCTGAAAAAACAAAACAAGTTACTATGAAAATCCTGCCCTATATTATAGCGATAGTAGTTGGTTTGGTAATTCTTTTTGCATTTTACATAGCCTAGCATATACTCTAACTTATTTCCTTAAACATTAAAGAAGGAAGTACTGAATATGATTCAAACGCATTCCGCAATACATTTGAATCTGTTACTTTACCTATACCTGAGAAAGACGGATATTCATTTTGCGTTGGTATATAACCGCTGATTTTGAAGACGTAGAAAAAAAGTCTATTTTACCAAGGACTTAGGTAAAGTATTTGGTTTATGATAGATGAAGCGTTAATCAATGTACAATTGAATATCGCTCATTGGGCGTGATGCAATTGGGGTTATTGAGTTCAATGAAGATGAAATTATTGATAATGTATATGTCGATTCCGCCTTATCTGCAATGCATACTTCATATAATAGACTTTTAAATGAGACACAACATTTAAGAACAACTTGGAGATAATACTTACAAAGATATATCTCTACCAACTGAAGAGAAACAAGATTTTTTATAATACACTTAATACAGACATTATAATATCAATGCTGATATCGATGCAATTATACTCATTTCCTATCATTAAACGTATTTTGCTAGAGGATTGATTTGGTGAAGTATTGATTTAGTCGTCTGTTATGTAAAAGGCAATCATCTATCTATTAGCAACCGGTAAGTATGTCAAGAGATAAAAAATAAAAAAATCACATAAAAGTGATTTAAAACTTAATAAAAAGACATGCTTAAAAAAACTTGTTTTAAAAAAGAAAGTTATTCAAATATTACTTAT
>JBFXGX010000005.1:0-86046 GCA_050177605.1 Candidatus Izemoplasmatales bacterium
GAACATAACAATTCAAATTACACAAATCCCAAAATATATCGAATGAAATATATTGAAAATGTGCTGGTTTATATAATTTGACGCAAAAAAAGGTCTGATATAATATCAAACCTATGCCTTCAATATGGCGGAGAAGAGGGGATTTGAACCCCTGCACCGGGTTAACGATCTACTAGCTTTCCAAGCCAGCCCCTTCAGCCACTTGGGTACTTCTCCATTTCTAATAAAAAGGCGATGATTCATCGCCATTTTAGTTTAAAAAAGTGGCGGAGTAAGAGAGATTCGAACTCTCGCGCCGGTTTCCCGACCTACACCCTTAGCAGGGGCGCCTCTTCGGCCTCTTGAGTATTACTCCAAAAATGCAGTTAGCCATTTTATGATACCTTATTTTGGGCTAACTGTCAATCTTTTTTTTAGCTGATCAAGGTCTCTTCTTGCTTCTCTGGTTCTGGTTGAGGTTTAGGTAATTCCTTGTCAACATTAGGAATCTTTACGACTGTTTTATCTTCATTTAATAATTTAGAAGTTTGGCGATATTTACGATATCCACCATATCCGTCAAATCCTAAATAAGCGCCACCACCAACAGAGATAAATAGTATAATCCATCCAAGTGTATGAATGATATCAATTTGCATAATTGTAAGCACAAGAATCGTTGGTGCTAATAACAAACAAACGATATGGAACCAGAACTTAATTGGTTCTGACTTCTCACCAAAATAGTAAAGAGATACAAAATAGATAAGTCCTCTTGCGATAAAGAAGAATGTTAATAAGTATCCATAGAAAGAAACCCAAAACTGAACACTCGTTCTACCAGAAAAAACAACAAACAACATCACGCCACCGACGATAATATCGAATACAATTTCAAACAAATTAATTGTTCTTAACACTTCTTTTTTTAATGTTTTCAGTAAAGGGACCACTCTAAAAATAGAGTAAAGAACAATTGCAATGCCTGTTGTTGCATAAACAATATCCACATCATAAATCTTCATTAAAACACCTGCCGCAATAAGAATTGCCGCAAGAACCCATTTTAATGCCCAGCCATAACCAAATTTTAATTTTGACATTTTAAATCCCCCTTTATTACTTTCATAAACCTATTATATTACATCTGTACCAAAAAAAGTAGTGAGTTCACTTAATAAATTATTCTTTGATATAGACTTGATTCTTTCCATTCTTTTTAGCTTCATAGAGCGCTTCATCCGCATCTTTTAAATATTGTTCAAAGGAACGATTCACAGTGCTACCAGTACCACTTATTCCGAAACTACCGGTGATAAAGATACGATGTTTTTCATAAACAAAAGGATTCTTTTCAATACATGCTTTCAGTTCGGTCGCAAGATCATAGGCATCAATCGGAGCTACTCCACCAAGAAATACAACGAACTCTTCACCACCATATCGAGCAAATATCATGGAAT
Source organism: Candidatus Izemoplasmatales bacterium (assembly GCA_050177605.1). Taxonomy (GTDB): domain Bacteria; phylum Bacillota_I; class Bacilli_A; order Izemoplasmatales; family Hujiaoplasmataceae; genus JAHIVB01. The sequence goes on from JBFXGX010000005.1 coordinate 1,443, forward strand.
CATTCATCAATTTCTTGCATAGTTTAGAAAGCGACGCTAACACATAATCTCCTGCTAAATGTCCATAAATATCATTTACATCCTTGAAATTATCTAAATCGAACATAATAAACGATAAACTTGATTTATGAATGACAGTTTCATCAAACGCCTGCATTGCTTTAGAGAAAAATACACGACGATTCAGGATGCCAGTTAAATCATCATATGTCGCCATATACTCCATTTTTCTCATTTCCAATTTATGCATTGTGATATCTTGATATGTCATTAAATATCCAATTGTGTGGCCAAACTTAAACAATTCTTCTAACTTTATTTGATAATATACTTCTCGGTCTCTTACTGAAACCTCTAGTACATAATACCCTAATTGAAGTAATTTATCACTAAATCCTTTTTCAAACTGATTAAAATCCGCCAAGCAAAAAGGCGCATTGAAATCAAATTGATCCTTGTATAAGGCTTTTGCCTTTCTGTTCATTGATAAAATATAGAGCCCTTTATCGAAAATGATAACCGGAAATGAGGAATCATCAAAAACTTGTCGATACGCAATCGGAATCAAATCAAATAATTCTTGCTTATAGAGTGAAAAGAATAACACAATTGAAAATGCTGATGTCGCAACAGGTAGTGCATCAATTAAAACGGTAGATGGACTAATATATCCAAATAACATGAATAAGACAAGTACAATCGTCATTAAGACCAACCAAAGGATTCTCAATTTACTTGATTCTAAACTTCTCCTAAAGGTATGTATATAATTCACCATTGCTAGAAGATACACAACAATATTAAATGCTAAAAGAGCATAAAAGATAATCCCTTTAACAAACACGATTCCAGAATAACCCACACCAATAAAGGTGTTTCCGGCAATGTAATGTGAAACATAATACAATTTTTGAACCCAAGAGGATGAAATAGATAGAACATCCCATGGATAGATCATCATCGAAACAAATGATATCGCAGGAACAAGTATCATTAATAAAATAAACTGAATGGAAAATTTACGCGATTGATGTTTTTGTTGAACAGAGATTAAATACCAAAGAACAGGGATAAACATATATCCCACAGCCTGAAATCGCGTAAAGAAAAGCATATAGAGTTCGGTATCACTTAAAATAACACTTGCTTGACCAAAGAGAAACAAAACGTTGGCTATCGCTAAAACACCAACGAGTTTGATTCCATATAGTAATGCTTTTCTTGTTAAAATATAAACAGCCGCAAACACTAAAAATGAAGCTAAACTAAAATAAAAAGCGGCTACCATAAAGTCTATTCTCATATAGATCCCCCTACTGAATCTATTTCAATTTATTCCTTTGGATCTAACATCGTTAATTGTAGTCTTTTTCTTTCTAAATCCGCTTGAATAACCCATACCTTAACAATATCACCAACCGATAAAATTTCAAGTGGATGTTTAATAAATTTCTTACTTATTTTAGAAATATGGACAAGTCCGTCCTCCTTAATACCACAATCAATAAAAGCACCAAAATCAACAACGTTTCGAACTGTGCCTTGTAATTCCATTCCTGGTTTTAAATCTTCTAATTTGAGAAGATCTGATTTTAATAATGGTTGTGGATAATCATCTCTTAAATCACGATTTGGAGAAACAAATGCATCCAGCAAATCGTCCAATGTAATCGGATTAATTCCAAGTTTTTTAATAATTGCATTCTTATCTGCACTTTCGATCGTTGAAACGCATTTCTGGGTTCCAATCTCTTGTTTTTTAAGCCCTAGTTCTTCGAGAACTGTAACAGCCAAATCATAGCTTTCAGGATGAATTGGGGTTTTATCTAATGGATTATTCGAGTCTAAAATACGAAGGAATCCAATCGCTTGTTCAAATGTTTTTGGCCCAAGTTTTGGAACCTTTTTAATTTGCGAACGATTTTTAAATGGTCCTGAAGCTTCTCTAAACTCAACAATACTTTGAGCGACACTATTAGAGAGACCCGAAACATATTTCAACAATGACGAAGAGGCTGTATTTACATTTACTCCGACTTGATTTACAGCTGTTGAAACAACAAAGTCGAGAGACTCCGATAATTTTGATTGACTTACATCATGTTGATATTGTCCTACACCAATCGATTTCGGGTCAATTTTTACAAGTTCGCTGAGCGGATCTTGCATTCTTCTTGCAATGGACACTGCAGAACGTTCTTCTACATGGAATTCAGGAAATTCAAGTCTAGCCAAATCACTCGCCGAATACACAGACGCTCCCGCTTCTGATACAATCACATATTGACATGACAATTTGTTTTCTTTGATTAAATTAACTATGAAACTTTCAGTCTCTCTAGATGCAGTTCCATTTCCGATTGCAATGACTTCGATATGATATTTATTCACAAAATCTAGAACTATTCTTTTAGATTGTTCTACTTTTCTCGGATCTGCAGTATCTCCAACTCTAGCTTCATGTGGGTAAATAACTGATTTATCAATAAACTTCCCAAAAGAGTCAATTACCGCCATTTTACAACCCGTTCTAAATGCTGGGTCTACCCCTAACACCATTTTTCCTTTTAAAGGTGGTTGTAAAAGTAAACTTCTGAGATTTTCAGAGAAAATATGAATAGCTTGATCTTCTGCCCTATCAGTAAACTCACTACGAATCTCTCTTTCAATGGATGGTGCGATAAGTCTCTTATACGCATCAGCAATTGCATTTTCCACAAAGTCACGAACAAAAGTTGTTGGATTGGTAATAAAGTTTTTATTGATATAGCGTAAAATGTCATCTGAATTGATATTAATTTTAGCTGAAATAACTTTTTCTGATTCTGCTCTATTAATTGCGAGTACACGGTACAACTTAACATTTTTTAGTGGTTCTTCATATTCATAATAATTTTGATATGTCCCATATTCATCCACGGCATCTTTTTTCTTTGATGTTTGAATTGATCCATTTTTTGTTGTATACTCGCGAATCCACATACGATAACCAGCATTATCTGAAACAACTTCCGCAATAATATAGGAAGCACCTTCAAGTGCAGCTTCAATCGATGGAACTTCTTCGGTAATAAAAGGTTCTGCTAAAACTTCTAAAGAACCTTTATTTGGAAATAACAATATCGCTTTTGCGAGTGGCTCTAAACCTTTTTTGATTGCCTCCGTCGCCTTCGTCTTTTTCTTTTCTTTGTATGGGCGATAAATATCTTCTAAATCGACTAATTTTTCACAACCTAAGATATCGTTCTTTAATTCTTCAGTGAGCATTCCTTTTTCGTCAATTAGACGAATGATATCCTCTTTTCTTTTTTCGAGGTTTTTCTTATATTCAAATTCTTTTTCAATGACTCTGATTTGTTCCTCATCGAGTGATCCAGTCATCTCTTTACGATAACGAGCAATAAAAGGAACCGTGTTCCCATCTTCTAAAAGTTCCAACACTGTTTGTACTTGAGAAAGTTTAATTTGTTGGTTCGTTGCTATTTGTTTTAATAATTCTTCATTCATTCTATACACCTTCCAATATCACTTATATTTATACCATATTTTTGCTTATTTGGAAATAAAAAAAACCCTTACGGGTTTCTTTATTGATTCATAATCTTAGTTAAATGGTGCGTAATCTCCGTTGAGTACATCTGTTAAAACTGAAATAACGTCATCTGTACCAATGAATTTATCTTCATAAGTTCCGTTGATTACAGAAATAACCATTGGTGTTTTGAGTGATGATTCATCGATATCTAGTAAGAATTGATCTTTAAATGTATCATCATCTGTTGTATTAGCGATATCTACAAAGTAAATAACAATACCTTCTTTTTCAAGTTTTTCAGCTAATTTAAGTGCATCTGCTTTTATTGATTCACAATTTGTGCAAGTATCACTATAAAAATATACTAGATATTCAGGCACAAGAACGCCGTCTGTATCTTCTTGAGAAAGAATTGTTTCATAAGTGTCTATCTTTGTGAAATCATCATAAGATCTTGTAACAGTAAGTTGATCATAGATAAACGCAAATGCCACAATTAATAGTACTGCAACGATAATTCCTACGATTACTTTTAGTAAAACTTGTCCAGAAGTTTCTTTTTTATATCCTTTTTTATAAGTTGCCATATTTTCACCTCAGCATTAATAATTTTACATAATTTTGGTACTTTTTGCAAGCATTTATTTGATACATTCATAAATTCATCATATTTCTTTTCTCTCAACTACACAAAGACCAATAGCATACTCTCTCTCGTGAGAGATGGATAAATGAATCACTTTATCCTCAAAAACAGGACTAGATAGGTAGGGTGCACCCGCTTCAGTATTTAAAATAACAAGTTCAGTCATTGAACTAAACTTTTCAAACGAGGGCATCGCCTTTTTAATGGCTTCCTTTACCGCAAACCTTCCCGCAAGGAATTCAATCTTTCTTTGTTCAGAAACAAAGGATTCCATTTGGGCTGTTTCTTCTGGTGATAACACTTTTCGAACAATCGATGGTCTCACCCTTGTAATTTTAACAATATCCGTTCCTATGCCGATAATCATGATTTTGTTTCCTCCTCAATTTCTAGTCTCGTCGCTAAATCCTTCAACGCTCTAAAGCGATGATTTAACGCTGATTTTGAAATTTGTTCATCAAAATGTTCTAGGGAAGCATAACTTAATTCATGTAAAGTAGATTCAGGGTATGTTTTTCTTAAAAAAATGGCCTCTTTCATGCTCTTAGGAATCTGGTCATGAAGATGTCTCTCGATTATTTCAATATATTCAAGTTGTTTTTCTGCAGCTTCTAGTGCCTTTTTTTCATTGGCAATGTCACAGTTGATTACTCGGTTAATCGAATTCTTAAAATCTCTTTTAATTCTAGAATCCTCGTATTCAAAAAGTGAATTGGTCGCGCCAACGACTCTTAAAAAATCCGCGATTTTTTCAGCTTCTTTGATGTAAGTAATAAAACCTCTTTTATTTTTTGATACTTTTGCATTCAGCGAAAACTCGCTCGCAATATCCGCTACTATTTTCGCATGTGTTTCATACATTGATTGTATTTCTAAATGATAGGACGCTGTTTCAGGGCTGTTAAGAGAACCCCCTGCAAGGAAAGCGCCTCTTAAGTAGGCTTTCTTACAACATTCTTTTTCATAAATTTCTGGGTTGGTTTCTTGAAATGGAAGATAATCAAGATATTGGATTGATAAATCAGAAATGATGAAATCGATTTGCTCATTGATCGATAAAACAAATAAATCATGTTTTTGGAACTTAGTTTGTTTTTTACTCAATAAGACAATATTTACTTTATAAATATCTTTCATCAATTTGGTTACTTTTCGAATCACCGCATTATTTGTCGATTGAAAAACAAGCGAAGCTCCCTTGCTTGAAATTTCAATCGATCCACCAATATGAAATAAAGCCGACAATTCGGCTTTATTACAACATTCAAGATGATGTAAACTAGCTAATTCAGTTTTGACCATTGTCGAAAACGACATATCATCACCCTATTTCATTTCTTCATCAATATATTTTATTGCGGTCATCGCCGCAATCGCTCCATCACTAATTGCCGTAACAATGAATCGATAATCTTTCTTTGTTACATCTCCACACGCATACAATCCTTCAATTTTTGTTCTCATTTCAGGTGTTACCTCGACAAAATCCTCTTTGGTATTATGAAGTAATCCTGATAAAAAACTCGTATCTGCTTGATTGCCAATATAAATAAACGCTCCAGCACATGGAATAATTTCTTCTTTTTGCGTTGCTTTATTCACAATTGTGACACTTTCAAGTTCATCAATTCCATCAAAACGAATTGTATTTGATAAGTACTTACAAGTGACATTGTCTTGCGCTAACAGTTTCTGTACAATTTGTTTTGAAGCGCTAAATGCATCAAACTCATGAATTATTGTCACATGTTTACATTTTGTGGATAAGTAATATCCTTCTTCTAACGCGGCATCGCCCCCACCAATCATGACAACATCCTCGTTTTCAAAAAACATCGCATCACAAACAGCACAATAAGAAACGCCTCTTGCAAGAAACTTCTGTTCATTCTCAATTTCCAGTGGTTTTGGACCTGTTCCTGTCGCAACAATGACTGTTTTTGAAAGATAAGAATCTTCATCTGTTTTAACGACGAAAAATCCTTCTTCATTCTTACAAACATCTTGAACTAATCCATACGTTTCTTGAATATTTAATTCATGAAGGTGGTCAACCATTTTTCCGACAAGTTCATGAGCGTTGACTTTTCCAAAACCAAGATAGTTATCTACTTGATATGTTGATTTGACTCTACCACCAGGAGTAAATTTGTCGAGCAGCAAAATATCTTTGCTTGCTCTAGTTGCGTAGACTGCAGCGGTCATCCCCGCTGGTCCAGCACCGATAATGATGATATCGTATACTTTATTCACTCTTTTCAGCACATGCTTTCTTTTTGCACTCAAAATAACCAGGAACTGTTCCGTAAGTTTTTCCAGGTCTTTTCAAACGAATAAGCACCGATAACGAAATGCCAAGTAATATCATTAATACCGAAGTTACAATTGCGGATTTAAATACCATTCCAAATAATTCGAAAGTGAGTGGATCAGTTCTCATTGTTTCAATAAAAATCCTAACACTACCGTACCAGATTAAATAGAATGATAGCAACTCACCAAAATGAATTTTTTTCAATCGGCGAAGGATCAACATCACAACGAAACCTAAAATGTTGAGAGTTGATTCGTAGAAGAATGTTGGATGATAATATCCTGTAAGAGGCTCTACACTAACTCCGTGAAGCCCTCTTAATATATACATATTGTTCACGATAAATTCAGGTAAATGAAGCGTATATCTTAAGAAATTAAATTGTTCTTCTATCGTTAAATTGGCTGTGGTACCAGTGATACCACCAACGAGACCACCATGCGCTTCTTGATTAAAGAAGTTGCCCCAACGACCAAATGCTTGTGCAATGATAAATCCAACTGCAATGATATCAATAACTTTAAAAATATCGATTTTTCGTTTTTTAGTATAAAAATATGCACAAATAACCGCTGTTACAAACGCACCATGAATGGCTAGTCCAGCAAGACCAAAACTACTAAAATCTAATGTCCCACTTGAAAACCCGATTGCTCTCAATAGTGATTCACCAACGCTACCATAAAAGAAATTATTCCATTCAAATACAACATACCAAAGTCTCGCTCCGAGAATTGATACCGGCACAATCCATAAGAAGCCATCAATTAAATCATCTTGTTTGATGCCTGTTCTTTTAGCTTCTTTTAGTCCCAAGAACAGCGCCACAATAATACCTGTCATAATAAATAACGAATAGAAAACAATGCTTCTACCAAATAAAGAAATAGCGACATTATCGAGGGTATAGATTGCCTTAATTGTTGTGTCTGATTGAATACTTGAATAACCACTTTCAAAGACAGACCAACGTGTAAAATAAGCGTTATCTTTGTTATCGGGTGCATCTGGTGCAGAGATATCACAAGCACTGCCAACAACACAATCAATTGTTTTCAATACAGTACCATCATAATCCACAAAAGTTACTGTATAGGAATCTCCGTCATTTAACACAGGGTCATTATTACATCCAAACAAAGAGAAGGATAAAAACACAGTTAGTACGAGTAATAGTAATCTTAATTTCTTTTTCATTCTGAATCCTTCACTTTCTTTTTGTTTTCTTCAATTTGGCGAACTAAATTCATATTAAATTCTTTCGCTGAATTATATCCAAATGCCTTGGATTTGTAATCCATGGCAGCAGCTTCTACAAGCGTTGCGGTGTTTCTTGCTTCAGTAATTGGAATAGATACTCTTGTTAATTCCGTATCAAAAATACACATCTTCTCTTCTTGTAATCCAAGCCGATCAAAGGCTTTATTATCATCCCATTTTTCAAGTTGAACAATCAAAGAAATCTTTTTATTTTCTCGGTAGGCTTTCACCCCAAACATATAAACTACATTTACAATCCCGATACCACGTATTTCTAGGTGTTTTTTTAATAGTTGTGGTGCTTCACCAATGACAATCCCTTTTTCTTTTTGATATACTTCAACAACGTCATCCGCGACTAACATATACCCACGTCTAACCAGTTCGAGTGCAACTTCACTCTTACCCACGCCACTACTTCCCATAATCATTGTACCAACACCGTTGATATCAAGAAGAACACCATGCATGGATTCTCTTTCAGCTAAATGTGCTTGTAAGAATGCAAAACATTCACTGAATAGACTTGACGTCTTATACTGACTCTTTAGCACTGGGATTTGAAATTCGTTCCCATATTCAATAAACATAGATGGAATTTCAACATTCTTAGAAAAAATAAAGGCTGGTGGCTGTTTTTCAAACAACATTCGAACACGGATTTGTTGATCATTTTCATTCAACCAATGAAAAAACGTTCCTTCTTTTGAACCAACGATTTGAATACGATCATGTTCATAAAAATCAAATAACCCGGCCAGTTCTAATCCTGGTTTTGATAAATTTGGATTTTTGACACTTTTATCCATTCCTTCTTTTCCGGCGATAACTTCTAATTTCAAGGCATTTGCGACTTCGCGTATAGAAATTTTTTGAGGCATATAATCACTTCCTATTTTTAATTTTGGCTAATCTTAATGAGATAATATGAACTAAGCGAACGTAAATATTCTTCACAAATATTCTCACAAATTGCAATGCAATCACGAAGAATAATGGATAGATTTCATTCACAAAAGAAAATGCGCTTGGAAATATATATAAATCAACGAGATAGATAAAAATGATGTTAAATAGATAAAAGATGAGTCCATAAGAATACAGTACTAGGTTTAAGTATTTCTTCATCAATATATATTTGTACGTTTCTTCGAAAATGGTATAAGATGCCGCAAATATCAGTAGTGTGTATGCACTATTGATGGTGAAAAATTGAAAAACAATATTGATAAAGTACATTAAAAGGAAATTGATCAAGAAACTAGCAATGAAATTAATCCATATATTGGTTGAATATTTTGAACCGAGATCAATACGAATAACGTTTTTGTCTGGCGCTTTATTTTGCTTGGTTTTTTTCTTTTCAAGATCCTGTTGTTGTTTTACTTCTTCGATTAATTTTTCTAAGTTTTCTATTTCTTTTTCGATGTCTTCATCAAACTTTGCCATAAAACATTTCCCTCTATCCTAATTCTATTACTATGATACCACAAAATCACTATTTTATTTTGAAAAAGCAATAATCAAAAAGAAAAAAAGCAGAAATTCTGCTTTTATGACTTTAAGACATGTTTTAAATATTGTCCTGTATAAGAATTCTCTACGAGAATTAATTCTTCAGGTGTACCGGTAGCTAAAATCGTTCCTCCTCGGTCTCCGCCTTCTGGTCCAAGATCGATGATATGATCCGCAACCTTTATAACATCGAGATTATGTTCAATGACAATTACGGTTGCGCCTTTTGAAACGATATTTTGGATTACATCAATTAAATTGACGATATCATGGCTATGAAGACCCGTCGTTGGCTCATCGAGAATATAAATAGACTTATCAGTGATGCGTTTATAAAGTTCACTCGCAAGCTTAACGCGTTGAGCTTCTCCTCCAGAAAGCGTTGTAGAGGATTGACCTAAACGAATATATCCTAGCCCTACATCATTAATCGTTTTTAGTTTGGCATAAATCTTTGGAATGTTTTCAAAAAACTGGCAAGCTTCTTCCACAGTCATTTGTAATACATCCGCAATGGTTTTTCCTTTATATTTTACTTGTAATGTTTCCTCGTTATATCGTGCGCCATGACATTCTTCACATTCAACATAAATGTCAGGCATAAAATGCATTTCAATTTTAATTAAACCATCTCCAGCACAATGTTCACATCTTCCGCCTTTGACATTGAAACTGAATCTTCCTTTGTCATAGCCACGAAGTTTTGCTTCTTTGGTTAAAGAGAACAGGTTTCTGATTTCATCAAATACACCAGTGTACGTAGCTGGATTACTTCTAGGAGTTCTTCCAATTGGAGACTGATCGATATCAATAATCTTATCAAAGTTTTCGACATTGATAATGTCTTCACATTTTCCTGCTACTTCGTTTCTTCTTGTAATTCTATTCACAAGCCCTTTAAATAATACTTCGTTGACCAAACTAGATTTTCCAGAACCAGAAACGCCCGTCACAACCGTTAGACAGCCAATCGGAAAATCTGCAGTCACACCTTTTAAATTGTTTTGCGTTGCATTCAAAACACGTAAGTATCCTCTTTCGTGAGGACGTCTTGTCTTGGGTATAGGAATAAACAATTCTTTACGTAAATACGCTCCCGTAATTGATTTCTTTGATTTTAAGATTTCATCATACGTTCCTGCGAAAACGACTTCTCCACCGTGCTCTCCAGCCCCTGGACCAATATCCACAATATAATCTGCATTTTCCATCATTTCCGTGTCGTGTTCAACAATAATCATTGTATTCCCTAAATCACGCATATTTTTCAGTGTGTCAATTAATCTTGCATTATCTTTTTGGTGGAGTCCAATACTCGGTTCATCAAGGACATATAGAACACCCGTTAAGCGAGATCCAATTTGTGTGGCGAGTCGAATCCGTTGTGCCTCTCCACCTGAAAGAGAACCTGCGGAACGACTCAATGTTAAGTAATCTAGACCCACATTATTTAAAAAGAGTAATCTTTCTTTCACTTCTTTAAGAATTGGTTTGGCAATCTCCAAATCCTTTTCTGATAGATTAAGTTTCTCTAAAAACTCTAACAAATGAAGAATACTTAATGCAGTAAAGTCATCAATATTCTTACCACCAATATAAACAGATAACGCTTCTTTGCTGAGTCTTTTTCCTTCACAAACCTCACAAGGAATATCATTCATCATGGATTCAATCCAATCACGAATCATCCGTGAAGTGGTTTCCATATATCTTCTTTCAAGACTATTGATGACCCCTTCAAAATATCTTTTTGATTGGTGCACTTGATCGCTTGATTTCGATTGGAAGTGGAAATGAACTAACTTATCTGAACCATATAAAATCATGTTTCTTTCGTCTTCTGTCAGTTCATTAAAAGGCTTGTAAATATCGATATCATGCGCTTTACACGCTTGAATTACTTGTTGGAGATAGATTGATTCAGTGTTGGCATATTTATCTAAAACACCTTCCATAATCGATTTCTCTGGATGAGGAATTAGAAGGTTCACATCAATCTTTCTTTTAAATCCCAACCCTGAACATTCAGGGCACGCTCCATAAGGACTATTGAACGAAAAGAGTCTTGGCTCCATTGCGCTAATTGTAAATCCACAATGAGGACAACTAAGATGTTCGCTAAATAAAAACTCTTCATCATTAATCATCACTTTTGCTAAACCATCCGCAAGACGAGTCGCAGTTTCTAATGAATCATAGACTCTTGATCGAATACCATCTTTTACAACGACACGGTCAATGACTACATCGATATCATATCTTTTTGTCTTTTCTAATTTGATATCTTGATCGAGCTCAATATATTCATCATTCAGTTTAATTCTTGTGTATCCGTCTTTACGAAGTTGCTCAATCATTTTATCATGAGTACCTTTTTTACCTCTTACCACTGGAGATAAGATAATCACTTTTGCATTATCATATTCAAGCACTCTATTCGTCATTTCTTGAATCGATTGTGAAGATATTTCAATTCCATGTTCTGGACAATAAGCTTTACCAATACGAGCGTATAATAACCTTACATAATCATAGATTTCGGTAACAGTCCCTACTGTAGATCTAGGATTGTTTGAAGTCGTTTTTTGGTCAATAGAAATTGCAGGCGAAAGTCCTTCAATTGAATCCACATCTGGTTTTTCCATATTCCCAAGAAATTGTCTTGCATACGCGCTTAAACTTTCAACGTATCTTCTTCTTCCTTCTTCGTATATCGTATCAAATGCCAAACTGGTCTTGCCTGAACCGCTAAGACCCGTCATCACTATCATACTGTTTTTTGGAAGTGTTAAATCAATCGATTTGAGATTGTTCTCTCTCGCACCCTTGATAATAATTGAGTCATTCATCCTATCACCTTTCTTCATTATATCATATGAGAAGAAAGAAGAACCTTTTTAAGATTCTTCTTCGATTATATTTTTAAATTCTTCTTCGGTAATAATTTTGATGCCTAAACTGAGTCCTTTTTCAAGTTTCGAACCAGCATCATGACCTGCAAGAATAAAATCTGTGTTTTTTGAAACACTAGAAGATACTTTTCCTCCAAGGTTTTCAATAATTAACGTTGCATTTCCCCTAGAATACTCATCTAGTGTTCCTGTAAGAACAACTGTTTTGTTTGTAAATACAGTTTCTCTATCCACCTTTGTGGAAAGATATGACATATTACATCCGAGAAGCTTTAGTTCTTGAACCATTTGGATATTCTCTTCGTTTTGGAAATACTGATACACGGAAGTTGCAATTGCTTCACCAACATCCGAAAGACTCATCATCTCAAGAATCGTTGCGCTCATGAGTTTTTCAATCGTGTTGTAATGATTGACAATAACTTTTGCCATTTTTGAACCTACGTGACGAATACCTAATCCAAAAACCAGTTTATCAAACGTATTGTTTTTCGCGGCTTCGATTGCTTCAAGAAGATTTTGCACACTCTTTTCACCAAAGCGTTCTTTTTGGATAAGATCATCATATTTTTCGTGCAACTTAAAGATATCCGGAATATTTTTAATGAATCCATCATTGTATAACTCAGTAACAATTCTTTCACCAAGTCCGTCAATATTATAAGCATCACGCGATGCAAAATGAATCAGTCCTTCAATATGGGTAGCTTCACAGAGCGGATTGAGACAATAATAATCTGCTTCTCCTGGCTTCCTTTCAAGCACTGAGTGGCAAGCCGGACATTCTTTGATCATTTGAAATGGTGTTTGACTTCCATCTCTTTCATCAATCACAACCCGAACAACTTCAGGAATAATCTCTGCGGCTTTTCTTACAATGACACTATCATGAACGCGAATATCTTTCGACAAACAATAGTCTTCATTATGTAAAGTCGCTTTAGATACTTTGGATCCAGATATTAATACAGGCTCTAAATCCGCTACCGGTTTTACAACGCCGGTTCGTCCAATTTGGAACCGAATCGCATTGATTTTTGTTTTCACTTCTTCCGCAGGAAACTTGTAGGCAATCGCCCATTTTGGGTATTTTGCAGTATATCCGATACGGTCGTATAATTGAAATTCATTGACTTTAATAACAATGCCATCAATCTCATAAGGTAGACCATCACGTTGATCCGTCATCCGATGAACAAAAGTAATCACGTCTTCAATGTTCTCGCATTTAGTCGTTAAAGGATTCACAGAAAAATTCCAATCCTTGAGTAACTGAAGTGAATCATAATGATTATTTCTTAATGAACGATCCATTAAATAATAGGCAAAAACATCCAATCCTCTTTTAGCGACAACTTTTGAATCTAGTTGTCTTACAGATCCTGCGGCAGCATTTCTTGGGTTTTTAAATGGTTCTTCACCATTCTTTTCTTTTTCTGCATTTGCCTTTTCGAAAGAAGCATTTGACATATAGATTTCTCCACGAACTTCGATATCTCCAAGTTGAGGAATTTGAAGTGGCACAGACCTAATCGTTTTGACATTTAACGTGATATCTTCTCCAACGACGCCGTCTCCTCTAGTAGCGGCTTGAACCAAAAAACCATCATGATATTTTAGCGACACGCTTAACCCATCAATTTTTAGTTCCGCTGTATAGGTATAAGAAGCTACTTCTTTCTTAATTTTGCTATCAAAATCTCTGAGTTCTTCATCAGAGAATACATTTCCTAGACTAAGCATTGAAGATGTATGAACAACTTTTTCAAATTTTTCTAGTACAGTTCCACCGACTCTTTTGGAAGGAGAGTCGGGCGATGCGTATTCTGGATACTTTTCCTCCAAAGCAATTAATTCTTTCATTAACTTATCATATTCTTGATCGCTAACTGAAGGATTATCTAATGCATAGTATTCATAATTATATTGTTTGATTAAACTAATCAATTCTTCAATACGAAATAATGGGTTCATCGATTAACCTACCTTTTCAATACTAGGATGATCTTTCATTAATACTTTTATGCCTGTATTTTTATCGAATGCAATCGTAGCCTTATCTCCTTGAATGGAAACAATGACCCCGATACCAAATACTTTATGCTTAATTCTATCGCCTATAACAAGATGATTATTTGTTTTCTCATAACTTTCCTGAGTTTCAGGTGTCACATAACTTTCTGTGCGATGTTTGACTTTTTCGGTGGTGATCTCTCTTGGCCTAGACAATCCTAATTTTTCAATAACACTTGAATCTAATTCATTGATAAACTGCGAATCTGGATTCTCCATATAACGTCCATACATAAATCTCGTTCTTGCATTTGTTAAAAAAGCAAATTCCTTCGCTCTTGTGAGGGCAACATAAAATAATCTACGCTCTTCTTCAACATCTGCTTTTTCAAATAAGCTTTGACTGCTAGGAAAAAGTGTTTGTTCTAACGTTGTAACAAAAACCACTTTAAATTCGAGCCCTTTCGCACTATGGATTGTCATTAAACTAACATATTCGCTGTTTTCTAATAAACTTTCTGTTTCTTCCCTTAAAGATAAGTCTTCAAGGATATCAATCAACTTCTCATAGTTTGTTACTTCGGCATCGTAATCTTTTATTTTTTCTAAAAGAATCGTTTTAAATTCTTGAAGGTTTTCAATACGTCTTTCAGATTCGAATTTCTTTTCGAGTGATGCATCCGCGTTTTCCAGCATCGCCATATAACCACTTTCTTTTAATAAAGCATCATAGGTTTCAAGCAAATTTCGTTCTTCTAGTTTCTTTTGAATATCGAGTAAACTATGTTTTAACTCTAATAAGCGATGCAGCGCAGCCTTCGGAATAAATTCTGAACTTTCATCAACCACGTCTATTAATTTTAGATTGGACATCAGTGCTGCCTCTTGCATTTTTTGGAAAGTAACGTTTCCAACACCCCTTTTAGGTTCGTTATAGATACGTTCAAATGCAAAATCATCACCTAAATTCACAATCAACCTTAAATAAGCAATGATATCTTTGATTTCTTTTCTTTTATAGAAGGATGTATTTCCAATCACCTTATACGGAATATTATACTTTAACAAAACATCCTCATATCGACGAGACATCGCATTGTTTCGATAAAAAATTGCCATATCACTAAATGGAATGCCTTCTTTATTAAGTGTCTTAATTTTCGAATAAATGTAATAAGCTTCTTCTTCATCATTATCTGCTTTGTAATGAACTACCTTTTCTCCCGGTCCTAGATCCGAATATAAATCTTTAGGAATACGATTACGATTATGCTTAATAACACTGTTTGCGGCTTGTAATATGTTCGTTCTAGAACGATAATTTTGATTCAAAATAATCGTCACAAATTCAGGAAAATCTTTCATAAATTTACGAATATTTTGTATATTCGACCCTCTGAAAGCATAAATACTTTGATCTTCATCGCCTACAATAAACAGATTATGATGATCTAGTGCTAACAGATGAACAATCTCATATTGTAAGTCGTTCGTGTCTTGGAACTCATCTACCAGGATGTATTTGAATTGTTCTTGGTAATATTTTAATACTGTTTTTTCTTGTCTAAATAGTTTTAATACTAGCACAAGTAAATCCTGAAAATCGACCAGATTATTTCTAAACAAATACTTTTGATATGCTTCAAATACTTGGCTTAAAATAGATCTTACTGGCTCTTGATGTAAAGCGAGCGTATGACCATCTGCTTTTGCTTCGGTAATCATACTATAAAACGCCTTCGGCGAAAACTTCTTTATATCGTAATTAAGATCATTTAATATGTTTTTCGTAATGATAACCGAATCGTCATCATCAATAATTTGAAAATCTGTTTTATACCCTAGATGCTCAATGTCTTTTCTTAGTATTTTTGCGCCCATCGCGTGAAATGTTGAAATCCAAATACCCTTTAATGGAATATCAATCAACTTAAAAACCCTAGAACGCATCTCTTCGGCTGCGCGATTGGTAAAGGTGATTGCGAGAATTTGACTTGCAGGAATCCCTACTTCTTCAATTAAATAAGCAATACGATTCGTTAAAACACGTGTTTTTCCAGAACCAGCTCCGGCAACAGCCATCACTGGACCGTTAACGATTTTTACAGCCTCAATTTGCTTTTCATTTAGTTTTTGAAATATCTTATTTTCCAATCTTATCACCTATCTATATTATACCATATTTGCATCCTTTCTTTTCCTCCTAGAGTAAAAAAAATCAACGTTTTCACGTTGACTTATTTTTGATGTTCATTGATATTTTTTGCTTTGATAAATCTCAAAAACCAGATTACTGCTTGTGACAAAGATAGGAGAAACATCACTAGAAAAATCGTTCCAAAGAAGATGACTTCTGTCAAGACGCCACCACTTTCAATTAACGAAAGAAGGGCAACGATATTGATTGTCAGTGCAAATCCACTAAGAATCGCAAGAACAAGAAATCCTAAACTATAAAAAAGTGACTTTTTCATTGTTATTTGTTAAAACTTGATTTTAGTTCCACAATACGATTGAACACCAAGTTTTCCTTTGTTGAAGTTTTATCTGTCGCAAAATAACCATTACGAATAAATTGGAATCTTTCTAATGTTGAAGTATCTGCTAAAGAAGGCTCTACATAACCTTCCGCGATGTTCCAAGAATGTGGATTAAGTCTTTCAACTAAATCTCGATCACTATCACTATCTACCATAAGCGGCTCTAACAAATTAAAAGTTGCTTTTAAGGCTGTCGAAGCTTCAAGAAAATGAATGTTTCCGTTTGGTTTTCTTTCATTAAATCCTGACCCAGATTTTGTTAATTCATCATATGTGACATGAAGTTTTGTAACATTTCCTGCTTCATCATAAAAAACTTCATTACATTTGATGAAATAAGCATGCATTAACCTTACTTCAAGCCCTTTGGATAATCTCTTCCAATGTTTATTCGGTTTTTCTTCTAAGAAATCGCTTCGCTCAATATATAGTTCTTTACCAAATGGTAATTTTCTAGATCCTAGTTCAAGATTGTCTTGATTGTATTCCACATCTAGATATTCAATTCCTTGATCATAATTCGTAATGATCACTTTAATCGGATCAATAATCGCATTGACTCTTTTTGTTTTTCCAACAAGGTCATTTCTAAGTTCGTTTTCAAGCATTTCAGTAGAAACAGTGGAGTTAATTCTAGATAATCCTGTGCCTAACACAAAATTACGAATCGATTCCTTAGTATATCCACGACGTCTTAATCCGGCAAGAGTTGGCATACGAGGGTCGTCATAACCTTTGACCAGTTTTTGATCCACAAGTTGTTTTAAATATCTCTTTGACATGATTGTGTTTTCAATATTCAAACGACCAAACTCATATTGATGTGGGACATGTGGCATTTCACACTTTTCAACGAACCAATCATAAAGTATTCGATGATCTACATACTCTAATGAACATAAAGAATGTGTAACGCCTTCAATCGCATCTTGAATTGGATGAGCAAAATCATACATTGGATAAATGCACCATTTATCCCCTGTGTTATGATGCGTAATATGGATAATACGGTAAATGACAGGATCGCGTAAATTAATGTTAGGACTCGCCATATCAATTTTGGCACGTAATGTCTTTTCTCCGTCTTTATATCTTCCTTGTCTCATTTCATCGAATAATTTCAAGTTTTCTTCAATTGTTCGATTGCGATAAGGAGATTCTTTTCCTGGTTCAGTTAAAGAACCACGATATTTAGATACTTCTTCTTGATTCAAGTCGCAAACATATGCTAAACCTTTTTTGATTAGCAATATCGCCAAATGATAGGTTTGTTCGAAATAATCACTACCAAACAAAATGTTTTTTGGTTCATACCCAAGCCATTTGATATCTTCTTTAATGGCTTCCACAAAAGAAGAGTCTTCCTTCACTGGATTTGTATCATCAAAACGAAGATTTGTATAACCTGAAAATACTTTCGCGAGTTCAAAGTTTGTTATAATCGCTCTAGCGTGTCCTATATGCAAATAAGCATTTGGTTCAGGTGGAAATCTTGTAATAATCGAAGATACTTTACCAGAGGCTAAATCTTCTTCCATGATTGTTTTAATAAAATTAGATTCAATTTCCATAGTTTCACCTTCTAGTTAGATCAAGTCTAGATGACCCATTAAGGTATAGGTCATCCACTTGATGATTTTTTAAATATTTAAATGTACCGCTGACCGCAATCATCGCAGCATTGTCTGTACAATAACGAATATGTGGAAAATAGACAGGTACCGATGTTATTTCCTTCTGCATTTTTGCGCGTAATCCTTTATTCGCCGCAACGCCTCCAGCTACAATTACTTGCTTAACTTGATAATGCTCTAATGCATCTTTTGTCTTTTTCACTAAAACATCCGTAACGGCTTCTTGAAAACTGCGGCAGAAATTAGCATTATTTATATCTTCCTTACGCTGGACTAAATTGTGATGTAAATTAATGACATGACTCTTGAGTCCTGAAAAACTGAAATTAAAATCTTTAGAATCAATCATCGGACGAGGAAAATGATATACATCTTCACCCTCTACTGATAATTTATCAACTTGAGGTCCACCAGGATAAGGTAAATCAAGAACTCTAGCGACCTTGTCATAAGCTTCACCCACAGCGTCATCCATGGTTTCACCTATTTTTTCAAAATCATAATGTTCTTTCATTAATATAAGTTCTGTATGTCCTCCCGAGACAACCAAAGCCAGAAGCGGAAATTCCATATCATGTTCGATATTATTTGCATAAATATGCCCAGAGATATGGTGTACCCCAAGAATGGGGATATGGTAATTCAGACTGATGACTTTTGCGGCATTTACCCCGATAAGAAGGGATCCAATTAACCCCGGACCTTCAGTCACCGCAATTAAGTCTATGTCTTCATACTTTATTCCAGCTTTGGTGATGGCCTGGTCAAACACGTAGGTTATCCCTTTGACGTGTTCTCTTGAAGCAATTTCAGGAACAACACCGCCATAGGCTTTATGGATATCTATTTGACTTAGGACTTCGTTCGATAAAACAATTTTACCGTCTTTTACGACGCTAACGCTGGTTTCGTCGCAACTTGTTTCAACACCTAGTACAATCATATTCATTCACTTCACATTCTTTTTAACATTAAGAAGGCATCTTCTCCATTATCGTAATATTCTCTGCGAATTGCGACTTGTTTAAATCCATACTTCTCATACAGAGCAATAGCACGCTTATTTGTAGTTCTTACCTCTAAAGATATTTCTGTTACATCAAAGGATTTTACGTAATCGCACATAAAATCTAACAAAATAATAGATAATTTGTTTCCTTGAAACTCGGGCATAATGTAGACATTAATGATTTGAGCTGTCGGACTATCAATCCACAGACTAATCATTCCTAAAAAATCACCTGTTGTTTCATCCTCCAAGAAAAAATAATGAGCAAAAGGATTGTCGTTTAGTTCAAAACGATAAGTCTCTTCTCCTAAAGTATGTCCTAAGACAATACGATCATTTTTTACTAGTAAGGGAATATCTTCGTGATTCATATCACGAATGATTGGTTTTAAGATCGACATAAGTTTCTTTCTGCCTCGGTTATTTGTAAGTAATTTGGTACAAGTTCATGTACGTTTTCAACGTGTGTTAAAAGATCAGAATGAATAATCTTTTGGATTTGTGGCTTCCCAGAAACAACAAAATCAAAAGGTTGTTGGAGATTGTTTAAAAAATCCTCTGTACTTGTAAGCGTGTCTTCTTTCAACGCTGCCAATCTTCCGTCCGTTAGCTCATAGAGCGCAATAAAGGAGTTTCCTCTTCTAGCATCAATGGATGGAACGATATATCGATTATCACTACTAGACGCTAGTAATGCGAGTGATGAAATAGATTTCAGAGGAATATTATTTAAGTATCCTATCATTTTTGCTATAGAAACACCAATGCGAACGCCGGTATAACTACCAGGTCCGATACCAATAATGACTTCGTCAATATCTCTTAGTTCTAGGTCAGCCTTTTTTAGTAATTGCTCGATAAAAGGCAAAATAGTAACAGAATGATTTTGATGACCAAATTCATACACCGTATCCATTTCTTTATCATCAATTAATAAAGCTAGGTACATATATTCTGATGCGGTATCAATTACCAATCGTTTGAAGGATTTCTTCATAGATACCACTTCCTTTCAATAAAACTTCACGCGAACCATCTTCAAGTAATGAAATATGGATTTCTAAAAATTCTTTTGGCAACATCTCTAGAATAAAGGGGTACCATTCTATTACAGCAACACCTTTTCCATAGATAAAATCATCAAGTTCATAATCATAGCCTATTCCCTCAAGACGATAGACATCCATATGATAAAGTGGTCGTTCGCCTGGATAGACTTTCAAAATCGTAAAAGTTGGTGAATTTACAGTTTCAGTAATTCCTAAATGACGCGCTAAAAATTTAGTTAATGTTGTTTTTCCACTTCCTAAATCACCTTCAAGCCCAATAATAGACCCTGGAAAACAGAAAGGGATTAATTTCAGCGCGAATGCATTCATTTCTTCTAAAGAATGTATTAAATATTTCTTTTCCATCTTTTCACCTTAAAACTCTTTTAATGATGATTAAATTATATCATAAAGTAGCTACTTTATTGCTAGATTTTAGCCAAACTAATTAAAAAAATATCATCGATTAAGAAGTCATTATATCAAACCAACGAACCTATGTTATAATGTATTTAAGGAGTATAGTACGATGAAAAAGTAATGAAGTGCTATAAAAGGATTTCATGTTATTAATTGTCCACAATCCGTTATCAAACAACAGAAAATCTAAAAAAACAACGAATCATTGGGTAAAATATTTCAAAAAACATCAAGTACCAATTACCGTTCGATCAACACTCAAAATCGATGATTTAAGTATCTATTTAGAAAAACACCCCAATATTAAAGATGTATTATATTTAGGTGGCGATGGTTCAATTAACTATCTTGTGAACCAAGTAGATGTGTCTAAAATCAAACAAAATATATATTTAGCGAAAAGTGGCTCCGGTAATGATTTTTTACGAACATTAAAACAAATAAAAAAGGGAGATATCTCTATTGGTTTAGCGAAAACGAATGTTGGTGAAACACGCTTTATCAATGGTTGCGGTATTGGATTTGATGCGCTTGTTGGCCATTATGTCAATAACGACACCAAGAAATCAAAAATCTCTTACTTTAAAAATGTATTTAAAGCAGTGTATCGCTATCAAAAATCCCCTATTGATGTAAGTGTCGATGGAAAAGACTATCATTTTGAAAAAGCGTACTTTATTGCAATTCAAAATGGAAAGTATTTTGGCGGCGGAATGAAAATCACACCAAAGGGTAATCCCACAAAAGATTCTTTTCAAGTCTGTGTAGCCCACAATTTAAATACAACGATTTTATTAACTTTATTCCCAACTATTTATTTTGGCGTTCATCCAAAATTCAAAAAATATATTACGGTTCTTGAAGGAAAAACAATTAAAGTGAAAGTACCGAGTCCAAGATACTTCCAAGCGGATGGAGAAGTCCTTGAAAATGTTGAAGAAATGATTATCACAAAAGATATGACGAAAGAATTTACAGCCTTCAACAAGTCAGATTATTTAAATCATTAAGAAAAAAACAACTCAGCCGAGTTGTTTTATTTTTTTTTATTGTAGTTTTGCTTCTAGTTTTGCTTTTAATTCTTCGTAACCAGGTTTTCCAAGTAATGCAAACATATTTTTCTTGTATGCTTCCACGCCAGGCTGATTAAATGGGTTCACATCTAAAACATAACCACTGATTCCACATGCTAATTCAAAGAAATAGACAAGGTAACCAAAGGTATAAGCGTTTACGCTGTCAACATTGACAACAATATTTGGGACCCCACCTTCTTGATGAGCTAACAAAGTTCCTTGGAAAGCTTTTTTATTGACATAATCCACAGATTTTCCTGCTAAATAGTTTAAACCATCAAGATCAGATGGAGCTTTTTCAATGAACATTTCTTTTTCAGGAGTCAAAACATTTAAGACTGTTTCAAACATAATACGTTCGCCTTCTTGAATATATTGTCCTAAAGAATGTAAATCCGTAGAAAATGATGCACTTGCGACAAATAATCCCTTATGATCTTTTCCTTCAGATTCGCCAAATAATTGTTTCCACCATTCTGTAACATAATGGAACTTAGTTTCATAATCTACAAGCATTTCAACTGATTTTCCATTGCGATATAAAAGATTTCTCATCGCAACGTATTTTAAAACTTCATTTTCTTCAAGATTATTTTTCTTTGTATCTTTAAGACAGGCTTTTGCGCCTTTCATCATCTCTTTGATGTTGATATTCATTGCGGCGATTGGAAGTAATCCAACTGCAGTAAGAACAGAGTATCTACCTCCTACATTATCTGGGACAACAAATGTTTCATATCCTTCTTCTGTAGAAAGATTTCTTAAAGCACCTTTTTCTTTATCTGTTGTAACATAGATTCTTTCTTTTGCTTCAACTTTGCCGTATTTTGTTTCAAGTAAATCCTTGAAAACACGGAATGCGATTGCTGGTTCAGTCGTTGTTCCTGATTTCGAAATAACATTTACAGAAAAATCTTTGTCTTTTACATATTCAACCAACTCATTTAAGTAAGTTGAAGACATATTATGTCCAGCAAAAATTACTTCTAATTTTTTCTTTTTTTCGAAATAGGGTGTTAATAAATCTATCGCTGCTTTCGCTCCAAGATAAGAACCACCAATTCCAATCACGATTAATACTTTTGATTGACGACGAATTTTCTTTGCAGAGTTTAAAATCCTTGCAAATTCTTCTTTATCATAATCATTCGGTAAGTTTACCCAGCCAAGGAAATCTGAGCCTTCGCCAGACTTGTCAGTTAATGTTTTTTTAGCTGCAAATACTTCTTTTTGAATCTTTTTAAGTGCTCCTTCTTGTACGAAAGGAAGCGCGTGTTTTAACTCAACACTGATTACTTTATCCATAAAATACCTCCATTATTAGACCAAACGTTATTATATCACAAACTAAAACAACATCAAAGGAATATTGCTGAAGTTTTGAAAGAAAAAACGGCTAGGATTTCCCGCCGTTCTTCTGATATTTTTCAATCCATTGTGGTAACATCGTTTCAAACGGTTTAAATCCAGCTTGAAGCTCAACTTCCACATACTTTTTGCGTCTTTTTTTGTTTGTTCGTTTGAAGCTAAGGCTTACTTTGCCATCTTCTCCGACACTGATTACTTCTAAAGACACGGTTTCGCCAACGCTAACAAAGTCTTCAATACTCCTAACAAACCCATCGCTGAACTCACTAATATGAATAAGTCCATCAGTTTCATTCTCAAGTTTTACAAACGCTCCATAGGGTTTGATTCCAGTAATCCGACCTTTGACGATGTCTCCTTGATTCATACATAACACCTCACATAGATTACTGACTTTATTATACCATAAATGAGCTATTTTCGAAAGCAAAGAAGAAAAAAAGATATGAACGAGTCATATCTTTAAATGTTTATAAAAATTATTGTTGAGAATTATGCGCAACACTACTAGCTGCAGCTGCTGCTATCGCACCGATAATGTCATCTAAGAAAGTATGGCATTTGTCTGTTTCTTTACCTAACTGATCTAACTTACCAATAATTCCTGGCTTAACCTTATCTACATACCCAAAATTCGTTAATCCAATTGATCCATATACATTGCAAATTGATAGCACTAATATTTCATCAATACCATATAGTGGATTATCAGAGTCAATCAATGTTTGTAATGGTTCGGATAATAATTTTTTTTCTGCCAACACATCAAGTTCAATTCCAGTCAAAATCGCATTGTGAACTTCTCTTTTCGATAAAACACGATCCACTGCTTCAGCACAAGTGTCGATTGTCAAATCTGGAATATATTTTTTTTGTAATCCATAAACAATTTCGGCAATATCACTCAGCTCTACCCCGCGATTTCGAATCGATTTAATACAGATTTCTTTCATTTCTACCGTTTTAATTCCTACCATGTTTGTTCTACTCCTATTACGCCTGGCACTCTTTCAAGTAAAGTGTCTTCTACCAGTTCTCTCAATGTGCTTTCAACACCGCCACATCCAACGCATGCTCCCATGAGTTGAACATAAACGATGCCATCTTCGAATCGAATGAATTCGATGTCGCCGCCATCTCTTCTAATATATGGTTTGATTAGATTAATTACTTCTTTGATTTCAACAAGTATTTCATCATATGTCATTTTCGTTTCCCTACCTTATTCATCTCTTTTTTTGTTTGGATCGAAATGTGGGTTTTTCAAGATGAAATAAGCACAATTCATCGGACATGATTCGACTAAATAATCCGGAATGAATTTATATGAATTTGTTTTTCCGTTTTTTGTAAAACCTTTTAATCTTAAGATGCCTGCGGAATAGTCACCAACGATATAAGGATAAATATCAAAGGCATCGGTATATCTTTTATTAAAGTCATCTAAAATAAAAGCGTCACGATAATCTTTGATCATTTCAAAATCTCCATGGATGGTATCAATCATGTTCTCATCTCCTCAGCATATCTATTGTATCATAAAACAACGAAAATCAAGTAATTTATGTCTTTTAAATAAAAGAAAAGGAGTCCATTGATGGATTCCTCTAATAAATCAATTCATGTTCTAACAAACAGATTGCTTCACATATAATCGCTTGCTCGGTTCCAACAATTCCTAGTCCCTCAAATGTCGTTGCTTTGATGGATATCTTTGAAACATCTTCTTCAAATATCGCCGCGATATGATTTCTCATATCATCGACATAATCTCTTAGTTTTGGTTTTTCTAAGGATACCATGCAATCTAGATTTACCAAATAATATCCTTTGCCTTTAGCGTAATCTACCACTTCTCGTAATATTTTACTAGAATCGTAATCTTTAAACCTAGGATCAGTGTCAGGGAAATATTTACCTAAATCACCTAAAGCTAGGGCCCCTAGAATTGATTCTGCAATTGCATGTAACAAACAATCCGCATCCGAATGTCCAAAAGGACCTTTTGGATGGTCGATTAATACACCGCCTAAAATAAATGGTCTTCCTTCTACTAAAGGATGGACATCTTTTGAGAAACCTATTTTGTACATAATATTTCCTCCAAAATCATTAGATCAACTTGTGTTGTTGCCTTTATATTATATTCGTCCCCCATCACCACATAAACATCTTGATGAAGTTCTTCTTTATATAGTGTAGCATCATCTGTATACTCATGATGATTGTTGAAAGCCAATTTGTGGGCACGGATAATATCCTCTGTAAAAAAAGCTTGCGGCGTTTGAAGCGACACTGTATTTTCTCTTGGAACAGTGTTTCCAAGTAGCTGATGTTCAACGGTCTTTAGTGTATCCTTCACTGGGATACCTAAGGTGATTGCTTTATGCTTTTTAACTTCATCGATACATTTATTCAATAATAATGGGTGAAGATTAGGTCTAGCACCATCATGGATAATCGTAATATCAGATGATACTTGATGTAACCCATTCATCACACTTTCTTGTCTTGTGGCGCCGCCAAGGACAAGCATCACTTTTTCAGAAAACACTTTTTCATTCATTTCAGAAAAATCGTGACTTGAAACAACCAAAATGATTTTATCACATTCGAGGTCATTTTCGAAGGGGAGTAATGTAAAATCTATTAAAGATTTACCTCCAAAATTATAAAAAACCTTATTGAAGCCTAGATTTGACCTTGTACCTTTACCAGCAGCCACAATAACAGCTGTATACATATCTATTCCTCCTCGCTAACGAGTTCATCAAGAAGCGTATCAAATTCACTTAATTCAAATGCATCAATTCTTTGAAATCCATACATAACTCCAATTTTTTTTACTGAAATGTCTTTCAAATACTTATCGTAAAATCCTTTGCCATATCCAATCCTGCCACCTTCATTCGAAAACGCGACACCAGGGACTAGAAACAAGTCAATATCATGGCCTGAAACATACTTCCCTGTTGGTTCGTGAATTCCAAATGCAGATATTTCATAGGTTTCTCCTGGCTCAAAAAAATCCATCATTGATGTAGGAAAACTAATGACTTTAGGAAAACAAAATATTTTATCATCTTTTAGTAAATCAAGTAAATCAACTTCTTGATTCATTGGATAGTAAATGGCAACGATTTTCGCTGTTTTATAACTAGGCAATGCACGAATATTATCAACAATTTTTTTTGATAATTGTTGAACCTCTTCATTCGTTAATGCTTTTCTCTTTCGAATAAATTCTTGTCTAATTGATTCTTTACTAAAACTCATTATTCCCCAAATATTGCGTAATTCTTTTTAATATTTGTGATTGCTTCATTTAATGCTTTATTCGAAAGATTGATTAGTTCATTCATAGAATAGTTAGACCAAGGGTCCCTTTTAACAATTCCTAAGTTAGGATAAATAACTTGTTGGATTCCACCTATCGCAAGTGAAAGATTGATTAAATCTCCTCCACTTTGAAGTGCTCTTAACAAGACTTCGTATTTTCGTTGCTCTTTAATGATTAATGCAAATTGGATTCCTGTTATTCTAAAGATCGAATTGATATCTTTCGCAAAATGATATCTCATCTTTTTGATATATTCCGCAATCATTAAGTTCCCAACTTCTCTTCCGAAACGACTATTGATATCTGGAATATTTGTTAAATGGATCATCACGACATAGAACGGTTCGGTCTCTTTCATGATTTGGTTTAAATATTGGAATAATTGTGGTTCTTGTGGAAGCGAATCAATCTCATGAATACTCGTTTCAGGAAATAGCTTTAAATCAATTCCTTTAATCGTCGAAATCAACTGTGTCTTCTTCTCAAACTCGAAAACTTTCACAGTTTCCATCACCCAAACATAAATTCCTGATTTTAATACGCGATACTTCATTTCAAAACTCGGATTTTTTTTACTAGCTTTTCGAATATTTTGCAAATACGCACTTTGATCATCTTTATGGATTAAAGAAGCGTATTCTTCTAAAGATAAATTATTTTTCTTCGTGCCAGTAATTTCCAAAAATTGATCCGTCGCAAATAGTCCATGAAGATCTTCATCATAAAAAATAAGTCCGACCGGTAACAGCGAAATTGTGGAAATATATCTTAGTCTTAATAATTCAGATGATGACTTAATTTCATCTAGCTCTTTTTCTAACTCAAAGAAATCATAATCCGTTAAGTTTTGGGTTATTTTAATTTTGTTTTTAAATGTTAACGCAAAAAGTAACACACTAACGAATAAACCATAAGGAAAATAGCTTTCAACGACAGCCGTATCCACAAAGGTAATCAGCGCTTGAAAGTAAGTTAACACAACATAAACTCCAATCATAAGAAAGGAAATTACAAACTTCCACCATTTAAATGCTTTATAAAATAATCCGCTTAAGATTGGTAACAAAAGTATCAATCCAAGGGAAGAATAAATTAGATATTCGTTCAAGAATGTCCACCCTTTCTTTGATTAATTTTTGATATTTGTTTTTACATAAAGTACCGGATAATAATAACTTAGAAAAATACCTAAAAAGATAAAATTATATAACACAGAAACATATCTTTCTCCCGAAACAAACGTCATTACGAAAATGCCAAGGAAGACAAGTGCCCACAAGAATGTTAACCCATTATTGATAACTCTAAACAAAATGCTATGTGCATAATCTTCTTTGAAATCATATCGATGAAAATCGTATACCACTGGAAAATTCAAAGCCCAAGAGATGAAAAATGTTGATCCCATCACAATTAAATAAGGGCTGTCTGTGTAGATATATCGAAAGCCAGGCAAGAATATTCGCAACATTATAAAAACAAAGTACGTTGCCAACAAGAATATTTCAAACCAAGTAATCTTTAAATAGAGTCGATATCTAAAATAGATGCCAATGCCACTAATGAATAGTGCTGGCGGCATTAACCATATTGGGTCAATATAATTTGTTAAGAATGAAGCCCCACCATAAACGAGCAGATAAGCAAATAAAAACTTGATACCTAGAAAATAGATTTTATGTTTTTGATACTCCGTGCTTGAGTATTCTTGGAAATCATCTAGTCCAAAATTATTGACCACTTCATAAAGTGTATCCATATTCCCTAAATATCGAAAACTCCCTGATTTTAGTACTTCAGTAAAGGTTGTCTTCTTCAGCAATAAATTAGATAATTTATCGTTCGTAGAATAAATCGTGACATCTGCGTCTTGATACACACCGCGGTGAATCGTGATATTTTTCTTTTTAGTACGAACAAAATAGTCGCTTTTCCCAATATGAAAATTGATATGTCTTTCTTTATTGTTAAATTCCGAAGGTTGATAATTATGACGAATCATCATCATAATTTCATCGTTAGTAAGATAATAAAAAGAATCATCATCTTCCCCATAGTATAATCTTTCTTCAATTTTATCCGCAAGAACAATACCAGAGTGGAGCCATCCAAACATAGATGCTTCAGGTCTTAACCATTTTCCTACGACATATAGATTATCAAATAACTGTGTATGTTCTCCTGATTCAATTGAAATTTGATCATTAATAGACAATCCTTTTCGAACAGATTCTTCACTTAACATAGACAAATATCTTTTTGGTTTTCCAAGTTTTGTACCGACAACTGTTTTCTTCATTTTTGGAAAAACATCATAAAGTCGTTTTAAAATTTCATCAACGGCAAATGGTGATTCCTCATCATAACAAAAATCAAGACATAATGCACTATGACTTGCAAGGCAAACATCTTTATCAAATTTTTGATAATTAAATAAACGAATCAGTCGATGTGAATCATCATAATTATTTTTAAAGAAGTAATTAAGTTCATCAATTCCTATAGCGGCTGCTTTTTGATTTAGCGCCAAATACAACGTATTGATGTATGTTGTGGTTTTGATATTTGGATAGTACTGTTCTAAATGTACAATTTCTTCTTTTTTCTCCGGAAAATGTAACGTATAAAAATCAACAGGGTCACTTTGAACCACGAGATACTTAGCGCGATATTCTTTCTTATCATCCGAAACAAATCCAACCACTTTATTCTGGTCATCCTTAATATAATGATGAACTTTGGCGCTCATTAGCATCTTAGGATTGATAATCGTTAATTTTTCTTTAAGTGCTTTTTCAATTTCGATTGAATTTTGATCCAAATAAACCCAACCATCTTTTAAACCTAAAAAGAAATTCATAAAGAAATTATAACTATTTATTTTCGATGGTGAGATTCCATTGATAGGACTATTCAATAAAAATTCTTCAATCAGTCGACCATCATTAAAGTATTTACTTAATAAATCCAGAAGCGAATAGTCTCCCCACTCAATCATTAAGCTTGTTAATGTATAATCCGTATTTTTAAGCATTGCTGTATATTGTGTAACGTAATTTTGATAATGTCGATCTAAATCGTTAAAAAAACGATGAATATGATCTCGTTGTTTTGGATAATACCTTACTAGATAAGTTCGATATTGATCAAATGAAAGAATTCTCTCTCTCATCGATTGGTTTAAATCGATGATCATATCTTTTTCATAGGTTGCCTTATGTGATTTTAACTCTAGCCCAATCGTCTTCAAATATTTTGAAATCAAAGATCCCTCTTCAAAAGCAGGAAACAACGAATTTCTTTGATACTCGAAATGATATTTACGGTTCTCAGGATCAGTAATTGTCATCACTTCGAAATCGTCTTCTTTATACTCTTCATTCACGACAACAAGGACATTTCTCATTTTACGAGCTAAAAACAATGCCGTGGTTAAAGAAAAGATGTCTTCACCAATAACAATACAATCGAATTGTTCCAAAATATCACCTCAATTCTATCTTTGATTACATCAAATTATATCACATAAATTCTAAAAATACTATGAATCAAAAAAGAAAAAGTGCCGAAGCACTTTACTTAATTTTAAGGTATTTTTCGAAATATAACGACATTGTTTCCTTCGATACATTGTAGTCAATTTGGCGATTTATCGTTACACTAACATGTCCTGTCTCTTCAGATACTACAATCGTTAATGCATCGCTTTGCTCGCTAATTCCAATTGCGGCGCGATGTCTAGTTCCAAATTGAAGCGGTAAGTCGGTTCTTTCCGTAGAGGGATAATAAGCTTTTGCACAAAGGATATTTCCTTCTCGAATAATTACGGCTCCATCATGAAGTGGCGTAGTAGGAATGAAAATCGAAGCAAGTAATTCTGAAGTCACTGGGGCATTAATCATCAACGCCTTTGAAATAAATGCAGATAAATTAATATTTCTTTCGATTGTAATCAATGCACCAATTTTACGGTTGGCAAGAAACTCGATTGTATCCAATAACTTATCAGCTAAATCATTATCCGTTTGGTTTTTTTGTCCCTTTTTGTGAAAAAAACCAATTCTCTTTAATAGCGTATGTAATTCATTCACATAGGTTGCAAAAACCATATAAAGTGCAGGAACAAGGACAACAATCTCGGTCGCAAGTGTAAGTCCAGTACCTGGGTTCATAACAAATAAAACAATATCAAGCGCAAATAAAGCAAGTAATAATCCTTTAAAAATTCGGATTGATTTGTGTGATATTTTAGCTCTTAAAACGATGACATAGATTGCAAACAAATAGGTAGCAGATACGCTTAAAATAAAATTATCCATTCTCAAACCTTCTTTCTTAAAGAATTATTCTTTGATATTTCTATTATACAAAAAGAACTATTGAATATAAAGTGTTTATCAAAAAATTAACTCATTTTAATATCTGTTTTTTTAAATACAAAATCAAGTGCAAAATAAGCAATTGGAATTAATAATGCTGAAGCCATAAATGGCGCAACTGCAGATAAATAAGGATGTAAATCATAATTTGCATGAAGCAAACTCACCATCATGTAATTAAACAGAAGCGCTAAACCGTTACTGGTCATCAAGCGAACGAAATAAACCGCCATGATAACTGAAAACTGTGTTGCATTTCTGTTTTTTGGCTTGAACGTGATAATTGCATTCATAAAGTAAGAAAATACTGAAGCAACGATAAACGCAACCGTGTTAGACCAAAAAACACCCGCATGAATTACATGAAAAAATAGTTGATATACCGCTAAATCGATAACTGTATTTAATACACCAATAATACCAAAAGTAAGAAATTTCTTGGTCAAAAAATTCTTAACAACAAATTGCCACAACTTACGCAAGAGTAGAGTCCTCCGATGATTCTTCAATTAAGTAAATAGGTCGGTTGAGTAGTTGTCTTCTCATTTGATATAGCAAATAAAATATAGCGTATGTAGAAATGCCTAACACAAACACGACCACGAATAAATATAGCCCCAAGATAAATTCTGATAGTGACAAAACACTAAAAGCGAACAATAATGCATCGCTGACTAATAAAAGCACACTGGTGAGTAACACTAAGATAGGTACAATCATCAATATCGTAGAAAATTGATTCATACCATTAAAAGCATATCTTAATAGAGATTTAAAACTCCATGAACTTTTACCATTTAGTCTTGGAATAAAATCATATTCCAAACATTTTCTTTTATAGCCGACCCATGAGAATATCCCTTTTACAAAGCGGTAATTATCGTTTAATTTCAAGAATGCTTCCACAACGACTTTATCGAGCAATTGATAATCTTTTGCGCCATTATCGAGTGGCATATCTGAATGAGCATTATAAATTCTATAAAACCAATTTGCAAAAAAAGTTCTTAACTTTGGTTCCCCTTTTCTGGTTTTTCCTTTGGTGTAAACAATTTTGTATCCCTCTTCATAATAGGATAACATTTCAGGAATCAATGATGGTGGTTGTTGGAGATCGCAATCAATCATAATAACGGCATCACTATCTTTTGATTCCATTAACCCCGCATGCATCGCACTTTCTTTTCCAAAATTACGAGAAAAACTAATATATCGGACTTTTTTATCGAGTTCATGTAGTTTTTTCATTTCACCAAGGGTATCATCCTTCGATCCGTCATTTACATACAAAAGTTCAAACTCATAATTAGGATGATTGATATATTTTGAAACTTCATCATAAAAAGGTCGAACATTTTTCTCTTCATTAAAGGACGGAATGATGATCGTTATTTTCTTCATTTAAACTCAACTCCAACTCTTTCTTTTTCTTATTTTTTTTGATTACAAAACTAGGAACAAAAATAGCTAAATAAACCAAACTACCCGCAAGAGTACCATAGATTCCATAGGTTAATCCTTTTGGATGGAAAACAAATGTAACATCAATTGATGTTTCGCCATAAGGAATAATAATTCCTAAAAATCCACCACTTGCTGAGACTGTTTCATATTTTGTTTCAGAAGTAATCGTCCATTCTTCCGAATAAGCAACTGGTATAACAACGATTTGATCTAGCGTGCTTTCACTTATTCTATCATAATGCAAGGTGATTTTTCCACCTTCAATTGTTAAAGATTGATTATCCGCAAGATTAGAAACCGCATTTTCCTCATAAAAACTTAAATCATCATAAGCATACTTCAGACTGAATAAGAACAAATCTGATTGTTCGTACATTTTCGATGTTTTATAGATATACATCTTACTTGGTGTCTCATTGAAATAATAATACCCATTAAAACATTCTGTTTCATTGCCAAAGCTATCTTCTACAAAAACACGATCGAAATCAATGGATGAAGATAAACTAAAATATAACATACCTTCTGTGCTTGTGTAATTAATTCCACTTAAGTCATAAACCAAATATGCAGCACCATCAATTGCGCGCTCCATGCGGTACTCTAATACTTTATTGGAATTAAATAAAGTTGTTTGTTCGAAATAGATTGCGGTAGGTTCGTTCCAAAACTCACACTTTACTTGATGAGAAGTTCCGCTGGATATGGTACAACTAGATCTACTTCCATCCTCAAACTCCATAAATACTTCACCATAAGCATCAACAGTTAAATAGTGTGACTTTAGATAAATCGCACCCGTACTAAATCCAATACGAATATCATCGTTAGAATATTTGAAAAATGTTCTTACAGAAGAATCTACAACACCGGTTGTCGTTACAGCTTCTGCGTCACTTATGGTTTGATAGGACGTAATGCTTCTTAAATTAACTTCATTGGACACAGAATCATGCGTTAAGTTAATGTCGGAAAAGTCAAATCTTTCATCCTCGAAATCTAATAGAACATCAACCAACAATAACTTTTGTCCAGCTATTTTGGTATTAATCGTTGCGAATGTCTTATATTCACTGTAATTTAAATAAGACTCATATACACTAAATGGTTCTGCTTTGACGATTTCATATAATTGAAACTGTTCATTTTCGTCAATCAAAGTATAAAAACTATCTGGAAGATAATAATTATAGTCATGGTTCACAAGGATATATTTATAACCAAGGAATTGATTTAAATAAATCGCCTGAATTTCAAGTTTCGATTTTGATTGATATTCACTTGATCCAAATAACAAGTAACTAATCATATTTGTTTCACTATCTGTCCACGAGTGGAAGATTTGAGTATTTGTTGGAAAAGTTGTCATTCGATTGAAATTCAAATCTTCCACATCAAATCGACTTAAATCCACATATACGCGATAAAACTCATCATGATCTAAAACTTCATTTAAATATTCATTAATCGAGTGCATTTCATCAAATGTATCAATTTTATTTCGAATCGCAAATGGACCAGAATAAATGTAAACAATCGCGACTATAAACTCAATCCAAAAAATAGTTTTAATTACTTTGTGTTTTTTTAACCATCCAAACACTAAAATCAAAATCAAAATAAGACCAGCAACTCCCATCAGGACGGTATCTGCGGTCATTACATCGCGAGAGATATAACTTGTATTGGCCTCAAAAGTTGCGGATAGACTACTTCGAATAATCTCCCAATAATCTGGGCTAAGATAATCTGCGGTTGATGTTAGTCTTGTAATATAATAATGCATCACAAATCCGTCAAGCATTAACAAAATAACAATCGGAATGGTTAAAAACTTCATTTTCACTTTTTCGAAACCATATTCATTAAATACGTGAGCTAAGATCATTGCCTCAACAAGCGGGAAGGTATTAATCCATCTTGTATATGGTGAATCGGTCGTTCCTGAGAAGACAAAAGAGAAAATAGGTAGAATAATGAGAACTAAACTGAAAGGAATCAAGAACTTGTATACTCTAGCGACTCTTCCCTTCATAAACCAAATATAATTCATGTAAACAAATCCAACCACAGTAATAAAAAGCGAAATATGTTCTTGCCCGTAATTGTTTTCAAAGCCATAAAATCCAATTGGTTTTTGCTCGGTAAATATTTTGGCGATTACTCGCAAATAGATGGTTGGTTGGAATAACTTAAGTTCATACCCGTGAATCGTCACTAACCAATAATCAAAATATCCTTCTGGTCGATATGTATCTTCGATAATAAACAGAATGGATGGATATAAAATAACAAGTGCCATTAAAACGCCAAGTAACAAAAGAAGTAAGAAAATCAGTCCATCTAGCACAAACTTAAAGAACTTAAAATTGGGTTCCTTAAAGTATTCCACAATGAACATAATACTGACAAATGCAAGCGCCATGTACCCTAAATAAAAGTCATAAAATACAAGTGCCATCGCAAAAAGTGGGACAATCCACCTTTTTTTATGGAAAAAGAAATGAACAACGACTAACCCTAAAGGAAGATAAAACGCTAAGGATAAAAACACAGGGAACGCCATAAAACTGACAGAGCCTCCACTGATGAAATAAACAATCCCCATCCAAAAAATCGTTCTGTTTTTCATTCCTTTTAGGTTGAGATAATAAGCGAAAATCATCACACCGGCAAATATTTTTATGAGTTCTGTAGCGGAATATGCAATTTCAACTGGCATAATGTACGATAAAACAAAAGTAATGAATGTAAACACATCAAGAGGAACGTAATAAATGTCGGAAAAGAACGATGCACCTAAGTAATTATTTAAATTAAACCACGATAAAGATCCATCTTTTACAGAAGTGATAAAATCATTGATAATTGCATAATATTGGATAACATCATCAGAAAAGTTATTGTAAAAACTATTATTGATTAGCATAATTGCTGCATCAATTGTGAAAAGGACTAAGAAGACAAAAACCGCTAAAAAAAGAAATGTTTTCTTTCGACTACTAAAAACATCCTCTATAAACAGCTGGAATTTAGTTTGAATGTGTTTTATTCCTTCTTTTAGCTTCAATATCTTAGTTTTCATATACAACCTCATTAAAATATAAT
Source organism: Candidatus Izemoplasmatales bacterium (assembly GCA_050177605.1). GTDB lineage: Bacteria > Bacillota_I > Bacilli_A > Izemoplasmatales > Hujiaoplasmataceae > JAHIVB01. Next base: position 37,025 of record JBFXGX010000005.1, read on the forward strand.
GGCTGTTTTATTATAACATAAAACAAGGTACGAAGAGTCGATGATTTTTTAAAAGCCGCAATTTAATAAATGAATGATAACTAATCGCTATATAGACTAAATATCTAAAGCCAGATAACAAAATAATCGATTATTCCCTTACGGTAATTTTTTAATATTATTTAATTGAAAACGCCTGAATAGGTAGTATAATATTACCGAGAGGTAAAAAAATGAACGCAAAAGAATTTGGAAAGATAATTCAAGATAAAAGAAAACAAATTGGCATAACACAAAAGTATTTAGCGGCTATTTCAAATACAGGAATCCGATTTATAAGCGATTTGGAAAACGGGAAGCCGACAGTACAACTTGATAAAGCTTTTATCGTGGCAAAAACATTAAACATTGAAATTAGAATGATTAGTCATGAATAGAGTGCTGAAAGTCTATCTATATAACACATATATCGGTGATCTTATTGAAAAAAACGGTAAAAATCTCGATTTTTTGTATTTAGATACTGCAGAATACCCCATTTCTATTGCTATGCCAATTCAACGTGAGAAATATCATAACAATATTGTAAAACCATTTTTTGAGAACTTACTGCCTGAAGGAGATTTACTTAAGGCGATTGCGAGCACATACCGTGTTTCTGTAAACAATCCTTTTTCTTTACTTGAGATGATTGGCGAGGATTGTGCTGGGGCAATCAGTCTATCCAATGAACCTATAACAGAAAAATTATCCAAACACCTTTCAAAAAACGAATTCGTTCAATTATTAACAATTAATTCAAGTAGTGAATTATATTACCGAAAGGAAATGCGCTTGTCTTTAGCTGGAGCTCAAAATAAGACAGCAATCATTATTAACGATAATGAATACTATATTCCTAACATTACTCATCCGTCGACACATATCATAAAATATGATAATAAATTCTACTCGGACATTCTACTAAATGAATATTTTGTGACTTCATTAGCAAAAAGCGTAAAGTTGCCTACATCAGAAATTGAATTAAAACGAGTTGATAAACTTGAGTATCTCCAAATCAAAAGATATGATAGATTATGTTATGGTACAACGGTTTCGAGGATCCATCAAGAAGATTTTTGCCAGATACTAAGCATCTTATCTTCTAATAAATACCAATCTGAAGGTGGCGTAGGGCTGAATAAGATTGTAAGTGTCATTCGTGAATATTCTAGCGTTTCCGCTAGTGATATAGTTTTACTTGCAAAAGTGGTGGTCTTTAATTTGCTTGTTGGCAACTGCGATTATCATGGGAAAAACCTATCGATGCTCCACCTTGATAATAACAAGTATCAATTATCTCCGTTTTATGACTTAGTTTCAACAGTTGTCTATCCAAATATGTCAAAGAAAATTGCAATGTCTATCAATAAAAAATATTCTATCGATGAAATATCCAAAAATGACATTATCAAGGAATTTAATTCTTGGGGTATTAAGGGAGAACAAATTTTATCACTGATCATGACTGATTTTAAACAAATTGCAAATCAGGCAAGACAATTATCAAAGCAACCTAGTTTTTTTTCTAATACCAATATCGTCGATAAAATAATCGAATTTTTAGAACAACAATATCATAAATTTTCCCAAAAAAGAGAAGCAGGTGTAACTATGGAAAAAGCAATTTTAATCGGTCTAGATACCGGAACAGACGTGAATTTTAAAGAATCAATCCTGGAATTAGAGAACTTAGCAGAAGCCTGCAATGTTGACGTTATCGGAAAAACATTTCAAAAAGCAGACTCGCCAACCGCGAATTATTATGTTGGTTCAGGAAAAGTACAAGAAATCAAAGAATTAATAGCAACCCTCGACGCTAATCTCGTCATTTTTAATGATGAGCTCAGTCCATCTCATATCCGAAATTTAGAAAAAGCTCTCGATTGTAAAGTGATTGACCGCACAATTCTTATTTTAGATATATTCGCTCGTAGAGCAAAAACCAAAGAAGCCATGCTTCAAGTTGAACTTGCACAATCTGAGTACATGCTTCCTCGTGTCGTTGGAATGTATTCATCTCTTTCAAGACAAAAAAGTGGAACTGGATCAAAAGGACCTGGTGAACAACAATTAGAACTTGATCGTCGGTTGTTAAGGTCAAGAATAACGAAACTAAAACACGAACTCAAAGATATCGTAGAAATCAGACGAACTCAACGAGAAAAAAGAAAAAAATCTGAAGTGAAGACGGTTGCTTTGACAGGATACACAAACTCAGGCAAATCAACTTTGATGAATTCTCTACTTAATTTTTCGGTCGTCAATCAAGAAAAATATGTGTTTGAAAAGAACATGTTATTCGCAACACTAGAAACACAAACAAGAAACATTACCCTTGAGAACAATCACCAATTCTTAATAACAGATACCGTAGGGTTTATTTCAAAACTGCCTCATCATTTGGTAGAAGCATTTAAATCCACCCTAGAAGAAATCAAAGAAGCATCGCTCATCTTACATGTTATCGACACTGCAAACCCTTATTATTTAGATCAGATATCTGTTGTCGAACAAGTTCTTCAAGATATAGGTGTAAAAGATGTACCTATCATTTATGTTTTTAATAAAATAGACTTACTTACTGATATTCCTGTTATAGAGTACCATCCTTATGTTTTTGTAAGTGCGCTAGAAAAACAGCATTTAAACATTTTAATTGAAGAAATTGAAAAGATTCTTTATTCTTCAAATCATCGTGTAAAAATGTTATTGCCATTTACAAAAGGTGATATCTACAATCTATTAAAAGAAAATGCAAATATTATTGAAACTAACTACACCGATGAAGGCATTCAAGTTGATGTTGAATTAAGTGATGTGTACTATCATAAATTTGAAGAATATATTGAATAAAAAAAGTTCACAAATTGTGAACTTTTTTATTCATTTAACGCATCAAAAAAATCATCAATAATCTTTATAACTTCCTCAACTGTTTTTGCGGAAGCTAAAGACGTTTTAGCAGAAGTCGCGTTTTTTAGCCCTTTTAGATACCAAGGTCCATGGCTTCTCATTTCTAAACAAGCAATCTTTTCACCTTTTAAATCGACAAGATAACTCAGATGTTTTAACATCAGTTCTTTCACTTCTAAAGGCGTAACCGAACTAATTTCCTCTTTCTTTTCTAAGAATAAAACGAGTTCCTTTATTAGCCAAGGATTCCCTAGCAACCCTCTACCAATCATCACTGCGTCACAACCAGTTTCTTCTAACATACGAAGTGCATCTTCTTTTGTTCGAATATCTCCATTCCCAATCACAGGAATTTTTACCGTTTCTTTAATTGCTTTGATAATTGACCAATCCGCTTGTCCTGAATACATTTGTGACCTAGTTCTTGGGTGAACAGCGATGGCACTTACACCTGCTTTTTCCAATATCTTCGCAACTTCAATCGCATTAATTGAAGAATGGTCCCAACCAGACCGTATCTTAACTGTTACAGGTTTTTTTACAGCGTTTACTACCGCACTCACCAACCTGTAAATATGCTCAGGATTTTGAAGTAAAGCTGATCCCGCACCTGCCTTTACCACTTTTTGAACCGGACACCCCATATTGATATCAATGATGTCTGCGCTTGTATATTGATCGATGTACTTCGCAGCTTCGACCATACTGTCAATATCACTTCCAAATAATTGAAGTGCTATTGGGTGTTCGTCTTCACCGATTTCAAGCATATCTAATGTTTTATGATTATTATGACCTAGTCCCTTATCAGAAACCATTTCAGTATAGATTAGCCCTGTCCCAAAATCTTTCAATATTTGTCTGTAAGCAATATTTGTAACACCTGCCATTGGCGCCACAACAACTTGATTTTGGATGACTAAATCCTTGATTTTCCATTCCATAGTATCAAAACCTTTCGCCTATTCATTATATCGTAAAATAAGCCAAAAAACAAAACAATATGAATTTGAAATGAATATGATATAATAGTCCACGAGGAAGTGAACAAATGAAAGATTATTTAGTAAAAGCCTATGCTTTTGATGGAACAGTAAGAATATATAGTGCTTCAACAACGATGCTTGTGGAAGAAGCAAGAGTCATTCATGATACCTGGCCAGCCGCAACCGCCGCTCTAGGAAGAACATTAACAGCCAGCGTTATTATGGGCGCAATGTATAAGGAAGATCAAACGTTATCGATTCGTATTGATGGCGGTGGTCCTATCGGGAAAATAATGACTACGACGAATGCACACGGAGAAGTCCGCGGTTTTGTATCCAATCCGCACGTGCATATGTCAACGAACGCAGGAAAATTGGCGGTCGGACATGTTGTTGGAAATAATGGATTTATCCACGTGACTAAAGATGTCAAAATAAGGGAAACATTCACCAGTTCGGCATCATTACAAACGGGAGAAATCGCGGAAGATTTCACCTATTATTTTGCAAAAAGTGAACAAATCCCTTCATCGGTTGGACTTGGTGTGTTAGTCGCTGATGATAATTCGGTTATCGCAAGTGGTGGTTTTATTCTTCAAATCATGCCTGGTTGTACTGAAGAAACCTTATCTTTGATTGAAGAAAACATAAAGTCCATGAAACCTGTTAGTGAATTGATTCATCTGGGATTAACTCCAGAAGAAGTTGTTCAAGAATTAACCAAAGGAAATCACGAGTTTGTTCAAAAAATGGATTTACATTACGCTTGTGATTGCTCAAAAGAACGATTCGCAAGGGGATTAATTTCTTTAGGCGAGAAAGAACTTGAAGAAATGATACAAGCAGGCGAGACGATTGAAACAACTTGTCATTTTTGTGGAAAAGAATATCACTTTGATATTGAAGAACTAAAAGAACTCAAACATATTACTGAAAAAGTAAGTTAGTAAAAAGAAAAGACGATATCAAAATCGTCTTTTTTTATTAATTAAGTAATAATTGCAGTTTCAAGCGGTGTTCCTAAGTTTCCAGCATAATCTTCCGCAATGATAATAATCATATTCGTATCATCTGCTTTTAGATTCGTTAGCAATACCCCTGTCAGACTTGTTTTCTTCGCTAAAACACCATTCACATAAACATAATATTTAGCTACTTGTTTATCGTCTGAAGCTGCTGTCCAAATTAGATATGCAGATGTACCTGTTTGGTATAAAACTCTTGGGTTTGTTGGGTTATGTGGCGCCTCACTATCACCATAAACATAATCTTGTTGGTAAACACGTACATAATCAACTTTATAAGATTGTGGGAAGATTGAATCATCAACACCTTGTGCTCCACCCCAATTACCGCCAATTGCGAAATTCAAGATAAGGTAGAAGTATTGGTCAAACGGCCAATCAACTGACGTATCATAAAGAACGGTTTGTGACAAATAAGGACTGTAAGATTCACTCGCATACTCATGCCCATCAAAATACCAAGTAATACTATTTTCGTCCCATTCGATGCCATATACATGGAATTCATTTGCGACATCAATGGATGCTAGTACATTTTGTGTAATTAATGAATTTGTAGAACCTCCACGTCCATTTGAACCATTAAAACGATCCGTATGGATGGTTCCATAAACAACATTCATATCATATCCAACATGTTCCATAATATCGATTTCGCCGCTATCTGGCCAACCACCGTATTTTGAAGTAGAAGGCATCATCCAAAATGCAGGCCAAGTACCTCTACCAGCTGGCAACATAGCACGCATTTCAAACTTACCATATTTCCAATCAATTTTTCCGTTTGTCCAAATTTTAGCGGAGGTATAATTATACCCACTAAAAGATTCTTTTTTACCAACAATATTTAAATAATCTCCATCAACATATAAGTTATCTGTTCTAGAAGTGTAGTATTGTAACTCATTATTACCAAATCCGCCACCGCCAGTTACAACATTCCACTTAGTTGAATCAACGCCACCAGTGTAATTAAATTCATCGCACCAAACGGGTACCCATCCATCCACAATTTCGATTGACGAACATTCTGAAGGAATAGAATTCGATAATGCCGTTGCGGTGTTGGTGATTAATTCTCCGGACGTCGTTGTCGTAGTAGTAGTTGTATCAGATGAAGTCGTTGTGGTTGTTGTGGTTGTACTTGTGGTTACCGTCTCACAACCTACAAGCGCTATAATGGTTAATATCATGACCCCTAGCGTTACAATTTTCTTTTTCATAAATTAACTCCTTTTTGTATGTAAACTGTTACACACAAAATAATACCATAATAAAAGCGAAAAAAAAAGGAAAAACGCATATGAAATTCGTTTCCTTTTTATTTTGCTATAAGATTTTGTTGATTTCGTTAGATAAACGGACAAATGATTCGATTGGCAATGCTTCTGCTCGAACTGAAGGTTCGATTCCTGCATCTTTTATTGCGGTCTCAATCATCTCTTTATCTACATTTGGATATGCATTTCTTAGGTTGTTGTATAATGTTTTTCTTCTTTGCGCAAAAGTTTGTCTTACTAATCCAAAAAAGAATTCTTCATTTTCAACTTTAAATAGCGGTTTATCCCTTAATTGGATTTCAATGATTGCGGAATCAACATTGGGTTCTGGTATAAAAACTGTTCTTGGCACTTTAAATAATATTTTCGTTTCTGCTCGGTATTGAATAGCGATACTGAGTGAGTTATAGTCTTTTGAGTTAGGTTTTGAAGCCATCCGGGATGCAACTTCAAGTTGAACCATCAAAATTAATTTGGATACTCTTTTCGATGTCTCTAAAAACTTCATTAAAATAGGTGTCGTAATATAATAGGGTAAATTTGCTACCACAACGACTTCTGTTTCATCTTTAAAAAACTTATCAATGTCATCATCAATGTGAGCTTCTAAAATATCTTGATGTAATAAGTAAAAATGAGATTCGTCTTTAAACTCGGATTCAAGAATCGGGATTAAATCCTTATCAATTTCATAAGCGAGTACTTCTTTTGCATTTTCTAGAAGTTTTTGAGTTAATGATCCTAGACCAGGGCCAATTTCAATCACTGAAGTAGCTTTTGAAATACCAGAAGAAGCAACGATTTGATTTAGAATATTTTGATCAACGAGAAAATTTTGGCCAAAATGTTTTTTTACATGCAGGTCATTTTTTTTCATTGCTGATTTAATTTCGTTAATCGTTCCAATTTTCTTCATCGATGATTTCACTCAATTCTTTTAATGATAGTTGAAGCATATGACAATATTTTAACAACGTCTTACCATTACAATAAGGAATGTGTAGTCGTTCACAAATACGAATTCTTCGCTCTTTCGAACCAGAATGACCATTTAACTCTAAATGAAATAAATCCTTCATTGAGAGAGCGGGCAATACATCACTTGAAAGTGAAACAACACCCTCTAAACAAGCAATAATATCTTCTTTTGTCGCATGTTCAATACCAATTTTCTTTCTATTTTTACTATAAGCCAAATGACGACTTAATGCTGCTATTTTAATATTACTAATACCTGGAATGTCTAAAATTTTTTGAGTGATTTGTCTGCCAGGATAATCAGGATCCAACATTAAAATAACACCTCGTTCAATTGAAGCTTGATAGATTAATGACTTTGTTTGTTCACTAATTTCGCTTCCTCCTGTTACAATAACAGAAGCATCTTGATAGATTGATTTAATTTTCTGTTCGTCATGAAGACCTTCGACGACAATGATTTCTTTAAGCACAAGACACCTCATCCTCTTGATGAATGAAATATCTCTTTTTGATATGTTTTGGAATGATGATACAAATTGCTTGCCTCATCACGTGAATATCTTGATTACCTATCCCACCTGATTCACCATCTACATTCCATCTACTTCTAATATTGGTGACTACTTTTAAATTGGAAGTTGTAAATCTTTTTACTAATGGTGTTGACCAAAATGGAAGTAAAAATGATGTGAAATAAAGCACGAAATTAAAAGGAAAGATATTTCTATATAAAACTACATTCACTTTGCCATCGTCTAGTTTAGGTCGATAGATCATATTGATACCTGCAACTCTCTTAGAATTGATAATCAACATTAAACTAAATTTACCCCTAAACTCTCCACCATCATGCTTAATCTTCATTCTCATTTTTGGGATTGTAAATAACTCTTCCGCACCTTTAATTAAATATGCAAAATATCCAATCTTCTTCTTCAATTTAGAATCCGTTACATAAGATATATCGATAAATGCACCATTCCCAGAAACATAACAAAAATACCTATCATTTGACTTAACAATATCCATCTTCACAGGATGGTTATTAAGCATGACATCTAATGCTTTTTTGATGTTTTTCTTAAGCCCTAATGTATGTCCTATGTCGCAACATGTTCCAGCTGGAATATAGCCAATTACAGGCCTTTTATCAAAGTCCATTAAACCGTTAACGACCTCATTAAAAGTGCCATCTCCACCAACAATAACAATCATATCGACTTCATCTTTACACGCTTGTTTTGCTAATTCTGTCGCATGTCCCATATAACTTGTAGGTAAAGGAAAAACGTCATGTCCTCGCTCTGCTAAACGGTCTATGACGTAATGTAAGCTTTCTGTGAAATTTTGTTTTCCGCTCATCGGATTATAAATCAAATATGTTTTCTTCACGAAATCACCTAGCAACATTATATCATACCAAAAGTAAATTTTCTACTTAGACTTGCCCTTCTTTAATTACTTTACAAAAACACCTCAATTTCTGTTATAATAGAGGAGGTGAATATAAATGAAGATAAATACAATTCTATTCGATTTGGACGGAACACTCGTTGATTCCAACGAATTAATCTTAGAATCTTTTCGAAGAACTTTCCTCAAATTCGATCCTACGAAAAATTATTCAAAAGCAGCGCTACTAGAAATGATGGGGCCGCCTCTTTACGAAACATTTAGAGAAGTGACCGATGAAGAATCGGTCATTCATGAAATGATTGATTATTATCGTAAAATATATGTTGAGATAGAGTTTGATTATGTTAGGCTATATCCTTACACTTTAGAGATGCTCTCTTATTTCAAAAACAAAGGATATAATCTCGCAATAGTAACAACTAAATTCTTAGTTTCTGCAGTTCCTTCCATCGAGGAGTTTCATATTAACGATTATATTGATGTCGTAATTTCTCTAGACGATGTAAAAAACCATAAACCACATCCAGAACCAGTTCTTGCGGCATTAAATCGATTTGATAACGTTATGAACGCCGTGATGGTTGGAGATAATTATACGGATTTAGAATCTGGAAAAGCTGCCGGTATTTTGACTTGCGGCCTAGAATGGTCTTTTAAAAAGGACACGCTTTTACAAACGAATCCAACCTTCTGGATTCACTCATTTAAGGATTTAATTACACAGATTGAAGAATATAATAAGGAGGAATCATAATGGATTGTGTATTTTGTAGAATCGTTGCCGGGGAAATACCTTCCTATAAGGTGTATGAAGATGAACATATTCTTGCGATTCTTGATATTTCTCAAGCAACAAAGGGTCACACATTAATTATTGCAAAAGAGCATTACAAAAATCTTTACGACATCGACGAAGATTTAGCAGGAAACATTTTTAAAACAATTCCAAAGATTGCGCGAGCAATCCGAGACGCTTTTCATCCCATTGGTCTTAATGTTTTAATCAACACAGAAAAGCCACTTCAAACCGTATTTCATTTTCACGTGCATTTAATTCCACGATATCACATGGATGGTGTTGATATTGATTTCATTAACAATCAAGGGATTACTACCAAAGAAACCTATCTTGAAACGGCAAAATTAATTCAAGATCATATTCAAGAATAAGAAAAAACACGAGGAAATCGGTCCTCGTGTTTTCTTTATTTATGCGATAAATTTATCCGTTGATGCATGTTTGATAATTGTTATATACTTTTGTAGTACTTGTTCCTGATTTTTTAAACATATTTCTGACTTGACTCATAAGGTCTGTCCCAACACCAATATAACGATCTTTTGAGAAAGCTGCTAAATGACTATAAGATGCGTTTTGAAGTGCTGTAAATACGTCTCTAACATCATCAGGTAAATCTTGACCTAAGAAGGCTGCATACATTGCGATATTCATTTCTTCTGCTTGAATACCTGTTGCTAAAGCGCTAGTCACTGAATCTGGAACGACTACATAATCAGCTGCTGTGTTTTCTGGAACGCTGATTCCATAGGCTTCAAATAAAGGTAATAAAAGACTAATATGAGTTCCTTCTGCTAAAATAACGTTTGTGAATGGGCGAATTTCTCCATAGGTGCTAATGATTGCTTGGTATTCTGCTTGCGCCATATATTCATCTTGAAGAGCGTAAACCAACATTTCTTCTAGCGTATAACTATCTGCAGATAATGCATCTGCGCTACCATAATTAATACTTGCTGTGTCATAAACAGCGTCTGCGCTGACAGTTGATAATGTAAATGTAAGACCAAAAGTTAAAACCACCGCGGCAATGATTGCCACTTTAATCATATTTTTTTTCATTGTTAAATTCCTCCTTGAATTTTGTTTTCGGAAGATATACGCTTTGAAAAAATCAATTATTGGGATTTAACAAATCCATCACAAAACCCTCAAAAAAGAAAGACACCCTTCCCGGATGTCTATTCAATCATTATTTAATAAGGTCTGTCCCCATATATTTACGGAGTACCTCAGGAACAACAATCGTTCCATCTGCTTGTTGGTAGTTTTCCATAATTGCAATAACGGTACGACCAACCGCAAGTCCAGAACCGTTTAACGTGTGGACATATTCAAGTTTAGAATCGTTATCTCTTCTAAATTTGATATTCGCTCTTCTTGCTTGGTAATCTTCAGCATTAGAAATTGATCCTATCTCACGATACTTATTTTCGGATGGTAACCAAACTTCAATATCGAATGTTTTTCTCATACCAAAACCTAAATCTCCAGTACATAACTCAACGACACGGTAAGGTAGTTCTAAGAGTTGTAATACTTTTTCTGAATTTGCAAGCATCTTATCTAATTCTTCATAACTATCTTCAGGCTTTGTGAATTTAATAAGCTCTACTTTGTTAAATTGATGTTGTCTTAAAATTCCTCGAGTATCTCTACCAGCAGAACCAGCTTCTTGGCGGAATGCCGTTGTATAAGATACATATTTAATTGGTAATTCTTGTACATTTAATACTTCATCACGATGTAGATTAATCGTTGGAACTTCAGCTGTAGGATTTAAATATAAATTTCTTTCGTCATATAATTTAAACGCATCTTCCTTAAACTTAGGAAATTGCCCTGTCGCATACATTGATGCTTCATTAACGATATAAGGAGGAATAATTTCACGATATCCATGTTCGTTGGAATGAAGATCCATCATCCATTGAATTAATGAACGTTCCAGTCTTGCGCCTAGCCCTTTGTATACAACAAATCTAGATCCACTAATTTTACCCGCGCGATTAAAATCAAGAATATCAAGTTTTTCACCAAGTTCGTAGTGTCCTAAAATTGGAAAGTTAAATTCTGTCGGAGTCAGATACTTCTTTAGTTCTTTGTTTTCAGAATCGTCTTTTCCAATGGTTATGGATTCGTTTGGAAGGTTTGGCGTCATCATTAAACTGAATTTAATTTCTTCCTCAGTTTTACTGATAAATTCATCAAGTGTCTTAATATCAGTACTATAAGAATCCATATCATTTAAGATAGTTGTTACATCTTTACCTTCTCTTTTATACTGTCCAATCATCTTGGAAACTTCATTTTTCTTTTGCTTTAACGCTTCTGCTTTTTGAATTGCATAACGTCTTTCTTCATCTTTTTGAACAACATCGCGAAGATAACTAAAATCTCCACCTCTGCGATTTAAAAGTTCAATTACTTTATCTGTTTCTTCACGAATTAATTTAAGATCTAACATGAGAAACCTCCTAATAGCTTTCGCTTAAAATATCATCTATTGTATCATTATCTTCTTCGTTTGTTGACACAACTTCAGAAGTTTCTACAACTTTTGTTTCGTTTTCTACTTCTAACTCTAAATTTTCTGCCGTTTCAGCCACTGGCGTAATCTCAGAATCTTCATCTTTAGGAACAATTGCGATGGTTGCGACAGTGTGTCCTTCTAATAGATTAATAATTCTAACGCCTTGTGTAGAACGTTTTGTTTGTGCAATTTGATCAATCGGTACACGAATAATCATTCCTTTATCTGTCACAACAAGTAAATCTTCTTCACCGGTCACAGATATTAATTTCTTAAGGTTACCATTCTTTTCCGTAACATTAATTGTCTTTACACCTTTACCACCACGGGATTGTTGGCGATATTCTTCGACAATTGTACGTTTCCCATATCCAAACGCTGTAATTGCTAGAACTTCTTCTTGCTCATCACTCACGCTCGTAACGCCGACAACTTCTTCTTTGTTTTCTAAATAAATACCACGAACACCGGCAGCATTTCTACCCATATCACGAACGTCTTGTTCGTTGAAACGGATTGCTTTACCGTTTGAAGCACCAATGATAATGTCTTTCGTTCCGTCGGTTAATTTAACTGAATGCAATGTGTCGTCTTCTCTTAATGACAATGCACGAATACCGTTAACACGAATGTTTTGGAAATCAGATACTTTTGTACGTTTTACAACACCTTTAGATGTAGTAAAGAATAGATAGCCATTTTCAAAATCTTTAACACTCATGACTGCCGCTAAAGTTTCGTTTTCTACTAAATTAAGTAGATTAACAATAGGTAATCCTTTGGAGTTTCTTCCGTAACTTGGTATACGATATCCCTTAATCTTATAGACACGTCCTAAAGAAGTAAAGAACAACAAGTAATCATGCGTAGAAGTAGAAATGATTGAATCAATTACATCATCTTCATTCATCTTCATACCGGATTTACCTCGTCCACCACGATTTTGAGATTTATAAACATCAATGTTCATTCTCTTAACATAACCATTGGTTGTGACTGCGATAATTACATCTTCAACAGGAATTAAATCCTCGTCTTCGATGTCATAATCACCATCTAAATCGATATCTGTACGACGAGCGTCGCCATATTTTTCTTTGACTTCATTTGCATCTTGAATTAATAATTCTTTTCTTAACTCTTCACTCGATAAAATTTGGTTGAAGTAAGAAATTGATTCTTCGATTTCTTTTAACTCTTGATGAATTTTATCTCTTTCAAGCCCGCTTAAACGTCTTAATTGCATTGCAAGAATAGCTTTTGCTTGAATATCAGATAACCCAAATCGTTCAATTAGTCTTGATTCAGTATCATCATAAGAATCGCGAATTAATTGGATCACTTCATCGATATTATCAAGAGCAATGATAAATCCTTGTAACAAATGTTCTCTTTGTAATGCTTTATTTAGGTCAAAATTCGTTTTTCTAATTAAAACTTCAACTTGATGGTTGTAGTAATGGCGAATCATATCAACAAGAGGTAAAATTTCAGGTTTCATATCAACAAGCGCCAGCATGTTGATACCGAAAGAAACTTGAAGTTGAGAGTTTTTATATAGATTGTTTAGTAAAACTTCTGGATTAACATCTCTTCGAAGTTCCATCACAACTCTCATACCATTACGATTAGATTCATCTCTTAAATCTGTAATGCCATCAATTCTTTTATCTTTTGCAAGTTCCGCAATACGTTCGATTAAAGTCGTTTTGTTTACTTGGTAAGGAATTTCTTTGATAATGATTTGTTTTTTCCCAGAAGCATACTCAATCGTTTCTGTTTTTGCTTTAACACGAATAATTCCTTTTCCAGTTTGATAGGCTTCTCGAATACCGCTTTGGCCAAGAATAATACCCCCCGTAGGAAAATCAGGACCTTTAATATAATCCATTAATTCTTCGGTTGTAATTTCAGGATTGTGAACGTATGCAATATACCCGTCCAATACCTCAGTTAAGTTATGTGGTGGAATATTGGTTGCCATACCTACAGCAATCCCCGTAGAACCGTTGATTAATAAGTTTGGTATTCTTGTTGGTAACACTTTTGGTTCTTGTTCTGAACCATCGTAGTTATCCATAAAATCAACTGTATCTTTTTTTAAGTCACGAAGAATTTCCATCGTGATTTTTTCCATTTTAGCTTCGGTGTAACGCATCGCTGCAGCACCATCACCATCCACTGAACCAAAGTTTCCATGCCCATTGACAAGTGGATATCGATAACTAAAATCTTGCGCCATACGAACCATCGATTCATAAATTGCAGAGTCACCATGAGGGTGATACTTACCCATGACATCCCCGACAATACGTGCGCTCTTTTTATATTGTTTATCAGGATAAACACCTAGTTCGTCCATACCATATAAGATACGGCGATGAACAGGTTTAAGTCCATCTCTTACGTCTGGTAATGCGCGTTCAACAATAACGCTCATTGCATAACTTAAGAAGGAGTTTTTCATTTCGTTTGATATGTTGACTTCAATCACTTTACTAGGATTAAGTACATTTTTTACATCTTCCATGTGTTCTCCCCCTTAAATATCAAGATTACGCACATATTCTGCGTTTTCTTGAATAAATTCTTTACGACTAACGACATCGTCTCCCATTAACATCGAGAAGATTCTATCAGCATCCATTGCATCTTCGAGTGATACTTGTAATAACGTTCTAGTCTCAGGATCCATCGTTGTATCCCATAGTTGTTCTGGGTTCATTTCACCAAGACCTTTATAACGTTGAAGCGTTGGTTTTCCACCCAATTCTTGGATAATTTTTTCGAGTTCTTTTTCATCATAACAATACTCGATTGTTTTTCCTTGTTGAACCTTGAATAAAGGTGGTTGCGCAATATAAACATATCCTTTTTCGATAAGTTGTTTCATATAACGGAAGAAGAAGGTTAATAAAAGTGTACGAATGTGTGCACCATCAACGTCGGCATCGGTCATGATGATAATTTTATGATATCTTGCATTATCAATGAGGAAGTCTTCGCCAATTCCAGTTCCAAAAGCTTGAATCATCGATAAAATTTCTTTGTTTTGTAAGGCTTTATCTAAACGCGCTTTTTCAACATTTAAAACCTTTCCACGAAGTGGTAATATCGCTTGATATTCAGAGTCTCTACCTTGTTTCGCACTACCGCCGGCACTGTCCCCTTCGACGATATAGATTTCAGATTTTGTCGCATCTTTTGTGCGGCAATCTGCAAGTTTAGACGCAAACCCGAGGGAATCAAGAGGAGATTTTCTTCTTGTTGCTTCACGAGCTTTTTTAGCTGCAAGACGAGCTCGTTGAGCCATTAGTGCTTTTTCAACGATAATCTTTGCGGAAGCAGGGTTTTCAAGTAAGAAACGTTCTAACCCCTCACTCATGATATTAATGACAACTCTTCTTGCATCGCTACTACCAAGTTTTGATTTTGTTTGCCCTTCAAATTGTGGATCAGGATGTTTTATCGATACAATAGCAACTAAACCTTCTCTCGTATCTTCTCCTAGGAGAGATTCATCTTTTTTGAAGATGTTACTGCTTTTTCCATAATTATTCAAAATTCTAGTTAAAGTCGTCTTAAACCCCTCTTCATGCGTTCCGCCTTCAGGGGTGTTGATGTTATTTGTGAATGAATAAATGTTGGAGGCATATCCGTCATTGTATTGTAAAGCAATTTCAATGGTGATTCCTTCTTGTTCGCCTTCAAAATACGCAACAGTCGGATGGATTTTGTCTTTTCCGACATTTAAAAATTCAACGTATTCTTGAACGCCACCTTCATATAAATAATCTTTATGAACGATTTGATCTTCTTTACGAGCATCCGTAATGGAGAAACGAATTCCCTTATTTAAGAAGGCTAATTGTTGAATTCTATTTCTCAAGATTTCATATTCAAATTCTTGTGATTCTTGAAAAATTTCCGCATCCGGTAAAAAGGTCACGATCGTACCAGTAAATTCTGTGTCGCCGATACACTCCAGTGGATGTTTCACAAATCCATGATCAAATCCAATTAAGTATTTTTTTCCGTCTTTATGAATTTCGACATTAAGGTAAGTACTAAGCGCATTAACAACAGATGCACCAACACCGTGTAATCCACCAGATACTTTATAAGAGTTGTGGTCAAATTTTCCACCGGCATGTAAAACAGTAAAAACGGTCTCGACCGTAGGTTTATTCGTTTTTGGATGGATGTCAACCGGAATTCCGCGGCCGTTGTCTGTGACGCGAATAATATTTCCTGGAAGAATTTCTGTATCGATTCTGTTTGCAAATCCAGCTAACGCTTCATCTACACCATTATCGATGATTTCCCATACAAGGTGATGTAATCCTCTTGGCCCAGTTGTTCCAATGTACATCCCTGGTCTTTTTTTAACCGCTTCAAGTCCTTCTAGAATTTGAATGTTACTAGCATCATACTTTGCATTGTTCGCCACTTTTTGTTTCCTCCTTGATGTGTCCATTTTTCACGCGATATATCTTTGCATTGCTAAGATAGGTCGGGTGGATATCTTGAATCGTTGTTGTTGTAATGATTGCTTGAGCATCAATTTTATTGATATAAGCAATCAACTTGTTTTGTTTCTCGTCATCTAACTCTGAAAAGACATCATCAAGTAAAATGAGAGGTGATTCTTTAAATCCTTGGTTCATCATTTCATACATCGCCATATCGAGCGTTAAAATCAATGTTCTTTGCTCACCATTTGAAGCATAATCAACTGCCAAATGGTTATTTAATCGAAACTCATAATCATCACGATGAGCGCCATAGGTCGTTGCCTTTGAAAAAACATCTGAACGATATTTTGATTTAAGAAAACTATCTATATCCCCTTCAATTGAAGGTTTATATACAATTTCAAATTTTTCTTGTTTGCTTGAAAAATGTAAGTATTCTTTTTCGAGAAACTGATTCACTTGTTGAACAAATTCTTTTCTTCTTTCAACGACCGGTTTCATTGCTTCCGCTAGTTGTTCTGTGATGACATCCAGCAATAAATAATCTGGATGAGAAGAAGTAGCTAATGTTTTTAAAAGTTCATTTCTTTGTTTTAACAGATATTTATAGTTGCTAAGCTCTGTAATGTAATTTTTATCCATTTGTCCGAGATAAATATCAAAAAAATATCTTCTTTCTTTTGGAGACCCTTTAATTAAGTTCATATCCTCTGGTAAAAAGGAGATGATCTTTAACGTGCCAATATAGTCGCTTAGTCTTTTTTGTTCAATTTTATTAATTGACGCTCTTTTTCCTTCGTTTGAGATAATCATTTTTAAATCATATAATCTTGAATGTGATAAAATATTTCCTTCAACTCGAGCCATGTCTTCGTGATGTTTAATCAATATTTGATCGCTTGATTTATATGACTTTGATAACGCAAGAAAATAAATTGATTCTAAAAGGTTTGTTTTTCCCTCTCCGTTTGACCCGATAATAAAATGAATACCCTTCCCAAATTCGATCGTCTCACTAGAATAGTTTCGAAAGTTGGTAAGGGTAATCTTTTTAAGCACCTTGTTTTCTCTCAATCTGAAGTACTACTTCATTATTGATAACAATTTGATCACCAGGATAACATTTCTTTCCTCTTCTGTTTTCTGCTTCGCCATTAAAGGTGATATCATTCTCCATCAAGAAAAATTTTGTTTCTCCACCGCTTGAAATAACGTTTGCAAATTTAAGTAATTGGCCCAAAGTGATATAAGGGCTTGTGATATAAACTCTTTGCATTGGGGCCTCCTAACATAACTGAAATCTCGATATATTATATATAATATTATATAATATTATTATATAATTTTCAACTTATATTTTTTTGCTTTTGAATTTTATCACAATGCTCTAAAAAAGCAAAAATAAAAGAGCATAATTTGAATTTATGCTCTAATTTATTTTCGTGTTTTTGTTCATATTTTTAATAACCAAGTCAAAAAATTCTGTTGCTGTAAATAACCAATGTTTTTTCAGTTCAATCGTATCAATTGTAATATGTATTTTTTCTTCCTTGTACGAAAAACGAATATAAGGGGATATTTTATACCCAGATGCAAATAAAGTATCTCCTGCGAGGAATTTACTGCCCTCTACGCTAACAATGAATGTAATGTTTGTTTTTGTTTCATGAATTTTTTCAATATCGATGAATTTTGTTTGCACTTCGAACAAACGTTCTACCATATAAATATGTAATTCTTCATCAACTTTCCCAAACCTATCTTTTAGTTCATCAAGCAAATCTTGAACATCTTCCATGTTCGTGATTGCTTGAATCTTTTTATGCATTTCGATTTTGATGAAGTCATCTTCGATATATACCTGATCAATATATTTTGAAACTCTTGCCTTAACGCCTTTTGCTGTTTCTTGTTTTTCAGACAATCCTTGCTTTTCTTTAATTTCTTCTTCCAAAATCCGCATATAAAGGTCAATCCCAACTGAATCGATGAATCCCGATTGTTCACTTCCTAGCACATCTCCAGCACCTCGTATTGACAAATCTCTAATCGCGATTTTAAATCCACTACCCAACTCTGTGAATTCTTTTATTACTTTAAGCCGCTTAACGGCGTCTTCAGTAAGGACTTTTTCTTTTTTGTACATTAAATAGGCATAAGCGATGCGGTTTGTTCTACCTACTCGGCCTCTGATTTGATACAGTTGTGATAGTCCGAGTCTATCGGCATCGTGTACAATAAGTGTGTTTGCATTCGGAATGTCAATTCCGGTTTCAATTATTGTCGTCGACAATAATACATCAATCTCTTGTTCAATAAAATCGTCTACAACCCGTTCAAGCGTATCTTTGTGCATTCTTCCGTGAGCAACTTGAATTCTTGCCTCTGGTACTAATTTTTGAAGTTTCGCTGCAATATTATCAATATCTTCAATTTTGTTATAAAGGTAGAAGACTTGACCTCCCCGCATTAATTCTCTTTCAATTGCGTCTTTGACTAGTATCTCATTGCGTTCTAAGACGTAAGTTTGAATAGGATACCTATTTTCAGGAGCGGTTTCGAGTAAAGACATATTTTTTACACCCATGATTGCCATTTGAAGGGTTCTTGGAATCGGCGTTGCGGAAAGAGAAAGAACATCAATCGATACTTTCATCTCTTTAATCCGTTCTTTGTGAAGTACACCAAATCTTTGTTCCTCATCAATCACAAGCAATCCTAAATCTTTAAACAAAATATCTTTGCTTAAAATACGGTGTGTTCCAATTAACACATCGATTGTTCCTTCTTTTATTTTCTTTAAAATCAAAGTTTGTTCTTTTTTGGTCACAAAGCGATTTAATAACGCAACTTGAATGCCATATTTTTCCATACGATCTCTAAAAGTATGAAAGTGTTGTTTTGATAAAACAGTTGTGGGTGCTAAATATGCAACCTGCTTGTTGTTGAGGACGGCGCGGAAAGCAGCTCGTAAAGCAACCTCGGTTTTCCCAAACCCGACATCGCCACATAATAATCGATCCATCGGTTTAGATAGTTTCATATCTTGTAAAACTTCAAGAATTGCTTTCTTTTGATCAATTGTTTCAGAATATGGGAAATCATTCTCAAATTCACGTTCCATATCTGCATATTCAAGAAAAGCAAAACCAGGAGAGTTTTCTCGTTCTGCATACAACTTGATTAATTGATCCGCAATATCTTTCGCTTTATCCCTAACACGTTGTTTAGTTTTTGCCCAATCACTTCCACCAAGTTTAGAAAGCCTTGGAACGAACCCCTCACTTCCAGAGTACTTTTGAATCTGGTGAATAGACTCAAGAGGGATGTATAGTTTATCGCCATCTCGATACTCAAGATGAATATAATCATTCATTACATTTCCTAAATCCATCGTCTTGACTTCAAGAAATTTACCAATACCATAATCGTAATGAACAATATAATCGCCAGGCTTTAAATCATGGATTGAAGACAGCCTCTTGCTTGTCTCAAAAACAGAAACATATCTCCCTTTTTTCTTGATGTTTTTAAGTTGAAAAATCGTCGAATCTGTGATGATATGAAGCTTAAGAACATCACTGTTCAAATCAAAATAATGGTCAGACTCAATTAAATTCAAGGCGTTTTTTTGAAACGAAGTTTCATCACTTCTTAACACATAAGGAATCTTGTTTTCATCGAATATCGATTTAATTTCAACAAAATTCTTTTTTGATGAAACCGCTATAATTAGCGTATTTCTACCAATTTCAGTTCGAATGTCAGAAACAAACAAATCAAGATTCGATCGGTAGGATAAGATTTCTTTTCCAAAGAGTGAAAATTGGTTTTCATAATCTCCCTTATCGGCATAATCAAAGTAATCAACATCTACACGTTTTTGAAATTCCATCTCATCAATTGGATAGATTAAATCAAAGCCCATTTTCGGATAATCGCTCGTGGATAAATACCAATCTTTGATTTCTTCAATCATAATTTTTACTTGTTCTTTTATGCGGTGATTATCCATAAAAAAGACTGTAGGTTTTTCAACATAATCTAAAATTGTAGTTCGTTTTTGAGTTATAAAAGGAATATATCTTGTTAATCGATCAAGTTCTGTATGGTCTTTAAGATGAGCTAAATCTTGATTGATTTTATCTAATGACTCCTTTGTAAATTCCACTTCATTTATTCTGTTTTTTATGTATTTTTCCAATTTTAAGTAATCGTCTTCTTGATAGATGAATTCCGTAAAGGGTATGATTTTAATCTCGCCAACACTTTCAAAAGAGCGTTGGGATTCAATATCAAATCGTTTAATTGTATCGATTTCATCCCCAAAAAAATCAAGTCTAAATGGATGCTTTTCACCAATTAAATAGATATCAACAATTCCTCCTCGAACAGAATAATCTCCAGGTTTTTCGACAGTATATTCTTGTGAGTAACCTAAGTCAAACAATTTTGACATTAAAGTTTCACGGCTGATTTCTCCTCCTGTTTTCAAGGTGAATATTGCTTCTTTCCATGCGTCTTGTTCAAGTTCCGGTTTCATTAAACCCGCAAGGTGTGTAACTAAAATTCTTGGAGCAGAATCAAATATCGTTGCAATAGTAGACATTCTTTCCATTTTAAGTTCCATGGAAGATACTAATAATTCACTTGTGATGAACTCATCTTGAGGAAAGAAAGAAACTTGTTTATCATTTAATATCGTAGAAATCTTATCATAGACCATCTGTGCAGAATACAGATTTGGACAGACTAAAACAACATTCTCTTGGTAAGTTAAAAAGTAATGAAGGATGTATAAAAGCGCATTTTCTTCATTGGTGTTTTTAATATGAACGTTGACCTTCTTTTGATGAATTGATTGATTCAAAGAAGAAATAACTTGATTTTCATCTAAGAATGTTTGTAGTTTTTTCATCATTACCTCCACGTCGTTTTAGCGAGTCTTGTGGACTCGCTGGGGTATCGCTATTTAATTATGGTTATATTATATCACTAGTTTTTCTTTTTTGTTTGTATTTTATACGAGACTTTTAGAATTAGTCCGGTCGGAATAAAACGTAATGCAAACCGCATTAATTTCATCTGTACACCTGGAATAATCACTGGTTTTCTCTTAAACATTCCATTGACCGCGACTTTAGCGCAATACTCGGCACTAATACCAGGAAGACCAAAATTATCCGCTTCAGCAACTTGTCCAAACTCTGTTTTCACTGGTCCAGGACATAATACACTTAATCGTAAGTCTTTCTTTTGTTTTTTTAATTCGTAGTTTACTGCTTGGCTAAATGAAACAACGTAACTTTTAGAAGCTGCATAAGTCGCAAGTAACGGTGTAGGCAGGAAAGCGGCCATACTTCCTACGTTTAAAATAATCCCTTTTTGCATTGATTTTGAATATAACTTTGTTAGCGTATGAAGTCCAATGATATTGAGCGATAACATCTCAATTTCGCTTTCAAGAGGGATGTTCTCAAATCGGCCGGTCTTTCCAAACCCTGCGTTATTTACAAATATCTCAATAGGATATTCTTTGGTTTCTTCATGAAGTTTATAACAGTTTTCTAGCACTGAAAGATCTTTGACATTTACTACAACATCAACTCCATATTGCTTTGAAAGCTCTGTTTTTAGTTCTTCAAGTCTTTCTTTCCTTCGTGCAACTAAAATAAGATCTATTTTCTTTGCGGCTAATAATCTCGCAATTTCTCTTCCGATTCCGCTACTAGCTCCTGTGATTACTGCGTACATATGATCCCTCGATTCATCTCTAATTCGTTTGATTTTTTTTCCTTCTAATTAACATAAATGCTGCGATAATAAACATAATAATACTAATATATTGTGAAGGTGTTGGGAAATTGGAATAAGTCCCCTGAATAATCGTTAGAAATTCACCACGATCATCACCACGAATAAATTCAATTAAAAATCTCCAAGCCCCATATCCAATTAAATAGACTTCAAATTCGATTCCTTTGAATTTTTTTGCTTTATTTAAAACAAAGAAGAAGATAAATAAGAAAATTGCTTCAAATAATTGCGTTGGATAGACTGGTATTCCTCCTGATTCTCCATAAGGAAACGAAACTCCGAGGAATGAATCGGTTGGAATTCCATAACAACATCCTGCAAAAGTACATCCAATTCGGCCAAAAGCATGTGCTAACACAACACCTACAATTAGCGTGTTAAGAATCGGTTTTAGTTTTGGTTTAAATTTCTTGTTTCCTAAGGTGATTAGTAATAAAAAAGCAACAAGGCCACCAATTAATCCCCCTAAAAAGGTAATCGATCCAAATGCGGCTTCGCCTTCATGTAAACTGTGAAAAATTCCATCAGACAGCCAACTAAACCCTAAAGCTCCTGCTAAACTTATTGCAATATAAATGA
This sequence comes from Candidatus Izemoplasmatales bacterium, assembly GCA_050177605.1. GTDB lineage: Bacteria > Bacillota_I > Bacilli_A > Izemoplasmatales > Hujiaoplasmataceae > JAHIVB01. The sequence continues at coordinate 59,853 of JBFXGX010000005.1, forward strand.
GTAACGTGTTCGCTTCTTGTCTTGTAAATCCATCTACTTTTTCGAAACGATCACCAACATAAAGAAGCATAAAAAAGATACCGATGGCAATCATTACATTGTAAAGTGGTACATTATAGCCTAAAATATCTGGTAATAAAAATGGGTACATGTCTTCCCCTCCTTAATAAAGATTATATCATAAACATTTCTTTCTTGATTATTTATAATCGGAATAAATTTTCAACTAAAAAAATAGCAGACTTTTGGTCTGCTATTTTACTTATAACGAATTATATTTAGTCATAATATTAGAAAATGGTACTTCACGAAAGAAATCATCAATCATTTGGTCAACAGAGATTGCTAGGTCTGATAATTCTTTCAACTCTTGCTTAGAAAAATTACTTAAAACTTGTTCTGCAGCATCTGCAAATTGATCTCTATCGATGCCAACACGACAACGTTTAAAGTTTTCAGAACCTAAAGAAGAAATAATCGATTTTAATCCATTATGCCCTCCGGCGCCGCCCTTTTCTCTTAATCTAAGTTTAGAAAATGGTAAATCTAAATCATCAGAAATCACCAAAACATCCTCTGGAGCAATATTATAATACTCCGTAAGAGCTCTAACAGAATTTCCTGATAAGTTCATATACGTTTTCGGCTTCAAAAGATAATCTTTCCCGATTTGTAATACTTCACCTTGAAACTTAGGTTCCTTTTTAAAATGGAGCTTGTTTGCTTTAGCATATTGGTCTAAACAGATAAAACCAATGTTGTGTTTAGACTTTTCATAAGCCTTGCCAGGATTACCAAGTCCAACAACTAAGCGAGCCATATTTATTTGTTTCTAGGTTTAATCACAACGTAACGATTTGGTTCTTCGCCTTCTGATTCCGTCGTGACATCACGCCAATCTGCTAATTTTGTATGGATAACTCTACGTTCGTAGGCATTCATTTTGCTTAAACGAACAGCAAATCTAGAATGAGCAACTTCTTTTGCGGTTTTTGTCGCCAAAATTTCAAGTTGTTTCTTTCTTTGTGCTTTATATCCACCAACATCCACAAGAACCATATAGTGTTCGTCAGTAAAAATATTAATATAGTTTTTTAGAAGAACTTGGATAGCGTCCAATGTTTTTCCGTTCTTGCCAATTAAAATTGGGTTTTCGTTTGCATCAACAAGGAAAGTGATTTGTTTGTTATCTCCTGGTCTTGCTTCAACAACAGCTTCAATTTCCATATCTGCAAGAACTGCTTTTAAATACATAATGGAGTCTTTAACAACATCAAATTTTACGCTAGCTTCAACGATGTATGTTTTATTTAACCCTAGAATACTTTTCTTTTCTTCTACAATTTCTAAATTGACATAATCTTTATTTACACGAAGTTCTCCCGCTGCATATTTTAGGGTTGCTTCGTTCATTGCTTTTGCTTCAAATTGAATTGATTTCATTTTTCTCCCCCTAGAACTGCTTTCTTAATTCTTCTTGTCTTTTATCGGACTGTCTATGAGAAATATAACTTTGGAATAATTGGTAGGTATTACCAATAATCCAATAGAAGGCGATACCTGCGTTTTGTAACGCAATGGATCCCATCATCACAATCATACCATACATAAAAATTTGCATTTGGTTTTGAGTTTTTTGTTGTTGAGGTGATTGATATCTTCTACGTTGATTTTTCTTTTGACGAACTTGCATTAATTTTTGACTTAAGTACATTGTCCCCACAACGACTAAAGCTAAAGGTAAGTTAGCTAACCAACCTGTGTTTCCTAGGTTTGTCCACAAGAATACAGTGTTCATATCAATTCCAGATCCACCGAATACCGATGTTTCAGTTACAGGGAATCTTTGAACTACTTGATACATCGCGATAAAGATAGGCATTTGTAATAAAGGCATCAGACATCCAGCAAAATTGATCTTATATCTTTTATAGATATCCATCATTTCCATTTGTTTTCTTTGTTGAGAAGCTTGATCTGTTCTACCTTCGTATTTTTCGTTTAATTTATCTAGTTCAGGTTGAGCTAATTGCATTTTTAATGTCATATCATTACTTTTAGCATAAACTGGCCAAGCTGCAGTTCTTACAACTAAAGTCATAATTAATAATCCAATCCAATAATAATAACTATCGCCTAATAAACCGAAAAGGTTACTCGCGTGGAAAGTAAAAGAGCCTAGTTGTAATATAATCCAATCCCAAACCCCTCCGTTTTCAACAATAGGAGTTTTATAAATCGATTGATAAAGTCCTGTTTGTGTTTTGTTGACAGCATCAAAATCTACAAAATAAACTTTAACATCATAATCGGATGAGGTCCACTCTAAAGAACCAGTTCCTGTTGAGTAATTGTATTGTGAATCATCTGTAGCATCGCCAAGTAAAACGATTACTTGGTTGGTTGAACTAACATTAGCAATGTCAACCCCTGAAGCAGGAACAACAATAGATGTATAGTTGTTATACGATACTTCTCCTGTTTTCGTTCCACACGATACGACACCAAACAATAAGAAAATGCTTAGTGCAATCATTAATAGTTTGTTTTTTTTCATCATAAATTTTTATCCTTCTAATATTTTCGCACGCGCGAATAGTTTTGTTAATTTTTCTTCAATTTCCTGAAACGAAAGACTGTTTGCCTTTGGTTTTACAATGATAAAGAATTCTAAATTTTGTTGAAATTTGTATTTTCTTACAATTTCACGAATCCTTCGTTTCATTAAATTTCTTGAAACAGCAATTCCGTACTTTTTTGGAACGCTAACTGCAAAACGAAAATGAGGTAACTCGGATCCTCTTTTTTTGTAAATTACAAAATAGCCATCGCCGACGCTATCCTTTTGGTTCATTATGATTTCAATTTCAGCGCTTTTTTTTACACGATAAGCTTTTTCCATTTTTACCTCCTAAAAAAACAAAAAAACCACCAAAAATATAATATTCAGGTGATTACAGGTATCATTATATATTAGGTGTGAAATGATATTTTGTTTTTAACGGTCGGATACAGTTAATGACTTGCGGCCTCTTGCTCTTCTTCTTGCTAATACTTTACGGCCGTTTGCAGTTTCCATTCTTGCTCTAAAACCATGTGTACGTGCTCTTTTGATTTTACTAGGTTGATATGTTGGCATATTGGCACCTCCTAACAATTTTATCCAAAAACCATGCTATATCATTATAATTTATTTATATCTCTATGTCAACAATTATTCTCTTTAATTACATAATTTTTTTGATAATTATCCACAATTCAAAATCGCTCAATTAGGGCCTCATTTTATCTTATAAACCTTTACACATTTCGTGTTGATGGAACGATTTCAACACAATGTGGAAAACTGTGTTTAAGCGCCATATTTAGATATATTTTTTCCACATTTTGATGGTTGATAAGATTTTTTTAGTAAAAGTTATCCACATAATTTGTGGAAAAGTATTTTCTTCATTTTTTTGAAGTTGTGATATATTATTTATAAGATATAGGGGTAACGAAAATGGAACAATTCGAATTAATCTGGAACAAAATAAAAAATCAACTTCAAATTTCTCTAGATGAAGATGTATATAATGAGCAATTTGCTAATATTACAACTGTTTTTAAGGTTGTCAATAATACGGTTTATTTGATCGTACCGAACTCCTTCATCAAAGGTAAAATTGAATCTTTTTATTTGAATCGACTCAATGGAATGTTGAATGAATATACTTCTGAAAAGCATATGTTTCGTATTATGACAAAAGATCAAGCTGCAGAAGAATTAGCAAAAGCCAATGTATATGAGATTAATACGCCAGAAAAAGATTTGGAAAACAAATACAAAACTGGATTAAATAATATCTATACCTTTGAAAATTTTGTTGTTGGAGCATCCAACCGTCTTGCCTACACTAGTGCGATGAAAGTAGCGGATCAACCAGGAGTTTTTGCAAATCCTCTTTATGTTTTTGGTGATGTTGGTCTAGGAAAAACTCATCTAATGCAATGTGTTGGTAATTTTATTTTAGAAAACGATATAAACAAAAAAGTACTCTACGTAAAAACAGATCAATTCATTGAAGATTATGCAAAAGCTGCTCAAAAGAAATCCTTCGATGATTTTTCAAAAAAATATGAAAATGTTGATATTTTACTTGTGGATGATATTCAATTTCTTTCAGGGAAGACACAATCTCAATTAGAATTTTTCAAAATATTCGAAAAATTAAAAGAATCGAACAAACAAATTGTTATTACTTCAGATCGCCCTGCATCAGAATTATACGATATCATGTCCAGATTAACCTCTCGATTTGAATGGGGATTGTCTGTTGATATTAATCGTCCAAATTTAGAACATCGTATTCTCATTCTTAAAAAGAAACTTCATGCAGAAACCGCTGATCCTGATTTAATTCCTGATGAAATACTAGAATATATTGCAAGTATCTTTGATAATAATGTTAGAGAATTAGAAGGTGCTTTAAAACGTGTATTATTCTATTGTACCGCTTTCGATTATAAATTTACAATTTCTAACGCTGAAGAAGCGCTAAAAAATTTAGTAAATTCTAAAAATATATCTAATAAATCGATTGAGATAAGCAATTATAATAATATTTTAGATATCGTGTCTTCTTATTATAATATAACTACTTCTGATTTGTTATCGAGCAAAAGAAAAAAGCAATACGTCTTTCCTAGGCAAGTATCGATGTATATTTTAAAAGAATTGTTTGATTTAACTTATAAGAAAATCGGTCAAATATTTAACGGAAGAGATCACTCTACAGTTATTTATAGTATCGAACAGATTTCTAACGATTTGGAGACAGATAAAATCAAGAAAAACGATGTGGAAAAATTGTTATTGAAATGTGGAAAAAAAGCGTCATAAATAGACTTATTAACATCAAAAAAAGTATACTTATATCGCGAAATATGGTATAATATAAGTAATGTTTAAGGTTCGTTTTCCGTGTTTTCCACAGCCTTAATAATAACAATAATTAAAAAACTTAAAAGAATGTATAAAATATACAGGAGGTCGTTTTATGAATTTTTCTATTTTAACGGAAGTCTTACTGAATAATTTATTGATTGCACAAAAAGCTTTATCTACAAGAACACCAGCTCCTTATTTACAAGGTATTAAGTTAGAAGTATATCCTAAAGAAATTGTGATGATCACAAGTAATGCGGATATTTCTATTAAATTATCAATTAAAGATGAAAGCTTAGAAGTGAATACTACAGGAGAAGTTTTAATCCCTGGGAAATTCTTTGTAGATATCATTCGTAAGTTAAGTGGTGAAACAACGAAATTATCAACCATAGAGAATAATATTTTAAGAATAGAAGCTGGAAACAGTGATGTTACTTTAAATTTATTGAATGTTGAAGATTATCCAGAACTTGATTTCGTTTTAAACGACACACCAATTCGTTTAGATTCTAAAGTGATGAAAGCTATTATTCGTCAAACAACATTCGCGACTTCAGCGATTGAGAACCGTCCAATTTTAACTGGGGTTAATATCCGTGTAGACGGTGAAAGATTAGTGGCGATTGCGACAGATTCATTCCGTTTGAGTCAAAAAATAATTGATGTTCCTTCTAATTTTGAAAACATGAATGTTGTTATTCCTGGAAAGAGTTTAGACGAACTATTTAAGGTGCTAGAACTTAATTTAGATGAAATTTTAATTCATTTAGATCATAAATCAATTTTATTTGAATACGGAAATGTTTTATTCCAATCTCGTTTACTGGATGGAAACTTCCCAGAAACTTCAAGACTAATACCTGCAGATTTTCCAATTATTATTAAATTTAAAAAAGATGATTTATTTGTCGCAATTGATCGTGCGTCATTATTATCTCAAAAAGATGGATCTACAAGCATTGTTAAGTTACATTTACGTAATGACAATCAAGTAGAAATCACTTCAAACTCTCCTGAAATTGGTAAAGTTACTGAAGAAGTTTATCCGTTAGAAAAAGCCGTTGGCGTTCCAATTAAAATTGCATTTAGTTCTAAATATTTCTTGGATGCATTAAAAACATTTAATTCTAATGAAATTTATGTTAAATTTACTGGAGAAATTCGTCCATTCGTTATTGAAGGAGACGAGGATCCAGGGCTTATTCAATTAATTTTACCTGTTCGTACAGAATAAATTTAAAAACAAGAGAAGATGAAAAAATCATCTTCTTTTTTTAAACATTTATTGCATTTTCAATCCTTTAATGATATTATCATTACGGTTTCAAAGAAGGAGAAGACTATGAATAAATTTTATGATGTTGTCATTGTTGGTGCTGGTCCTGCGGGAACGATGTGCGCTTATGAACTTACAAAACAAAATCCAGCATTAAAAATTCTACTTGTAGACAAAGGAAATGATATTTATCATCGTCGTTGTCCTATTTTAGAAAAGAAAATTGCGAAATGTCCGGTTCAAAAAAACGGATTTGTAGGATGTTTACCTCATTGTTCAATCACCAATGGATTTGGTGGTGCAGGGGCTTATTCAGACGGTAAATTTAACATTACTAGTGAATACGGCGGCTGGATGGATGAATATATGGATGCGGATGAATTAGAAAGTTTGATTAAATATGTTGATCAAATCAATCTTGAATTTGGTGCACCGCTCGAAATTACCGATCCTACAACAGATAAAGTGAAAGAAATTGAAAGAAGAGGTCTTGCGGTAGGATTAAAATTACTACGAGGACAAGTCCGCCATTTAGGTACCGAAATCAACTTACAAATATTAAAGAACATCTTTGAATATCTTCAAGAAAAAATAACAATGATTTACAAAACAGAAGTCAGTAATATATATGTCGAAGACGATCAAATTAAGGGTATTTTGTTAGAAACTGGCGAAAGAATCGACGCTAGACACGTAGTTATCACCCCAGGAAGAGATGGGTCAAGTTGGTTAACATCGATTTGTAATACTCATAAAATTCCGATGACCGCAAACCATGTAGATGTTGGAGTACGCGTTGAGACAAACAACGAAATTATGGAAGAAATTAATACTCATTTATATGAAGGAAAATTTATTTTCCGTACAAGTTCAGGATCAAGAGTAAGAACATTCTGTTCTAACCCATCAGGACATGTTGTTATCGAAAATCATTCAGGTACGATATTAGCCAACGGTCACGCTTACGCTGATTCAGCTTTAGGATCTAAAAATACAAATTTTGCACTATTAGTATCACATAATTTTACAGAACCATTTAATCAACCAAATGAATATGCACAAAGCGTTTCAAAACTCGCTAATATGCTTAGTAACGGTTCTGTGATTATTCAGCGTTATGGGGATATATTAAAAGGCAGAAGATCAACAGAAAAAAGAATTAAAGAAGGATTCGTTACACCTACTTTAAAAGAAGCTGTTCCTGGAGATTTATCCTTAGTTTTACCGTTTAAGACGATGAAATCAATTATCGAAATGATTGAAGCGCTCGATCATGTAAGTCCTGGTGTAGCATCAGAACATACATTATTATATGGTGTTGAAGCGAAGTTCTATTCGGCAAGACCAGAAGTTAACGAACATTTTGAATCTAAAATCAAAGGGTTGTACTTCGGTGGAGACGGTGCAGGAATCACAAGAGGGCTAGCGCAAGCTGGTGCAAACGGCGTTTCAATCGCAAGAGATATAGTGAAATAAAACGAAGACTGACACGGTTCAGTCTTTTTTCTTTCATAGAAAGTTATCTTCTCAATTAATGTTACCTATGATATAATGATAGGTGTTTTGAAAGGGGATAAAACATGGATCAAACTATCGTCATTGTCGGAACCCAATGGGGTGACGAAGGTAAAGGAAAAATTACTGATTATCTTGCAAATAAAGCGAATATGGTCGTTCGTAGTCAAGGTGGAAACAATGCTGGACATACCATTCGTTTTAATAACCAAAAATTTGCACTACATTTGATTCCTTCTGGTGTTTTCAATCCTCAAATTAAAAATGTTATGGCGAATGGGATGGTTATCAATCCTAAAGCTTTAATCGAAGAAATTAACACCTTAAAAAATCAAGGAATTACTGATTTTCAACTCTATATTTCAGATAGAGCACAATTAGTTATGCCTTATCACCTTGAATTTGATGCTTTACTAGAAGAAGTTAAAGGCGACCAAGCTGTTGGTACAACAAAAAAAGGTATTGGACCTGCCTATACAGATAAAGTTTCTAGATTTGGAATTCGTGTTGGTGACTTATTAAAGCCCGAAAGTTTATTGAAAAACATTGAGTTATCTCTTCGTTATATCAATCCAATTCTTAAAACGTTTGGTAAAACCGAGTTTCTTGCGGAAGAACTGCAAAAAGAGTATTTGGTTTATGCTGAAAAAATTAAACCATTTATTACGGATACCTCTTTATTAATACAAGATGCCCTTGATTATCATCAAAAGATTCTTTTTGAAGGGGCTCAAGGAACGATGCTATGCATCGAACACGGTACTTATCCTTATGTTACAAGTAGTTCACCTACAGCCGCAAGCGTTCCATTATCTTGTGGAATCGCGCCACACTCGATCAATGAGGTAGTAGGTATTACAAAAGCATACACAACAAGGGTTGGAGAAGGAGCTTTTCCAACTGAGTTTGAAGATGAAATAGCAAAACAAATCCGTGAGATTGGTCATGAATATGGAACAACAACAGGTCGTCCAAGAAGAATTGGATGGCTAGACTCTGTGATTTTAAGACACGCAAGACGTATTAATGGAATCACTGGGCTTAGTATTATGTTACTTGATGTACTGTCTGGATTAAATGAAGTTAAAATATGTACAAGTTATGAGTTAAATGGCGAAATCATTCACCACGTTCCAGGAAATTATGATGATTTTATGAATTGTAAACCAATTTATATCACCTTACCTGGTTGGAAAGAAGATATCTCAAATGTTGAAAGTTATGAAGAATTACCTCGTAATTGCCAAAAATACTTACAAACAATTGAAGAATTAACAGGAACAAAAGTTACAATAATTTCTGTTGGACCAGATCGAAATCAAACCATTACGCTTAAGCATTATTTTGAATAATAGATAAAAGACAAGAAAAGAGGTTGAGTCATGAGTAGATTTATCGTTGGAGAACATGCAAAGACGAAAAAATTAGAATCAAACATTCTCCAAATTTCTCAAGATGCAAAAAATTTAAAGAAAGAGTATGATGATGTAATTGACGGAACTGTTGGGATGCTTTTTCATGAAGATGGAACTGTATTTAAGTTTCCTTCAGTAGAAGAATTACTTCACGGATTAACGGATGCGGAAATTTATCATTATGCACCTGTGAGAGGAACAAAAGCATTTCAAGAAGGTGTATTTAATTGGGTTTTTGGACCGCACAGCGAAACACTTAAAAAAGAATTTTTTTATAGTGTAATGCCGACCACAGGCGGAAGTGGAGCAATATCAAACACATTTTTTAATTTCAATGATTTTGGACAAAAAATATTGGTTCCAAATCATTATTGGACTCCTTATGAAAATTTTGCTTTTGAAGCAAATGTCGGATTAACTACCTTTTTAATGTATGATGACAATCTTGCATTTAATCGTCAAGATTTCAAAGAAAAAGCACTTGCATTAGCAACTTCTCAACAACGATTAACATTACTATTAAATGATCCATGCAATAATCCTACAGGACTATGTCTTGGACGTACAGATTGGGACTTTGTTGTTGAAGTATTGAACGATATTTCAAACCAAGGTATTCCTGTGGTTTTAATACAAGATATTGCTTATATCGATTATCAAATGAAACCAACAGAACTTTCTAGAGATAATTTTTTATCTTATCTTAATTTGAATAAAGATATTATGGTTGTTGTTATATTTTCAGGGTCAAAAACATTCTCAATGTATGGTTTTAGAGTTGGTGCTCAGATAGGTTTATCGAAATCTAAAGAGAACATTGATGATTTTACAAGAGTTGGCGATTATTCAGTTAGAGGAAGATTTTCAAGTGTTAGCCAACCTGCAATGAGTATAATTGGTAAAATATTTAATGATCAACATTATTTAGATGAGTTTGAATCGGATTTAAAAGTATCCCGCAAATTACTTCTTGATCGCGCTACCTTATTTTTAGAAGAGGCAAAGAAAAACGATTTACAAATATTGCCTTATAGTGGAGGATTCTTTATTGGTGTTAGAACAGATAACCCAAATATCTTCACAGATTTGAAAAACGAAAGAGTATTTGTTATTAAGATGGATAACCTAATTCGGATTGCGATCAGTTCCTTGAAACTTCCAGACATTCCTAGATTAGTTAAAATATTAAAAAAACACATATAAAAAAAGCGTTCAATCGAACGCTTTTCTTTTGCTTTATTGTTGATTCAAATAGAAGTATTCTACAAAACTTTTGACCATAACACCAGTGGCTAATCCGTTGGAAGTAGAACTTGTTCCAGCAATATCTAGATGAATCCAAGACGTACCTTTTTCAACAAATTCTTCAAGGAACGCAGCGGCTGTAGAAGCTCCTGCATTCTTTCCGCCTTTATTCTTAATATCTGCGACATCACTCTTAATATCTTTGTGATGAGCTCTAGATACAGGCATTTCCCAAATTGATTCATCAACATTTACTGTCGCGTTTTTGAATGATTCTAAGAATTCTTTGTCGTTTGTAAAGGCACCAGTAAAATCTCCACCCAAAGCAGCGACCATTGCGCCAGTTAGTGTGGCTACATCGATGACCTTCTTAGCGCCTTCTTTTTGAGCAAACCAGATAGCATCTCCGAGTGTTAGTCTTCCTTCGGCATCCGTTGATATGATTTCCACTGTTAATCCCTTAGCGCTGGTTAAAATATCATCCGGAACAATTGCATATTCCCCCATGCGGTTATCTGTTGCGGCAACGATACCAATTAAATTGACTTTTAATTTTAATTTGGCGATTGCTTCAATTGCTCCAAGAACCGCTGCTGCACCAGCCATATCACCTTTCATTCCAGGCATTGAAGTAGGTGTTTTTAATGAATATCCACCAGTATCATACATTACACCTTTTCCGACAAGGGCAGTTGGGTTTTCAAAAGTATCTAGACCTTTGTATTGAATATAAATTAATTTTGGATCGTCATAACTTCCTTTATTAACACCTAGAAATAATCCCATGTTCATTGATTCGATTTCTTTCTTTTCTATAATTTTTACAGAAATAGCGTCGTATTTTTCCAATCCCTTTGCGTGTGCAGCTAATTTTGCAGCGTTTAGATAATTATAGGGAGCGTTCACCAAGTTTTTAGTAACAAGAACAGCTTTAGTTGTATGGAATGCTTTAGTGATTACTTTTTCAACATCTAAATCACCATAAAATGAAATTAGACGGTTAACATCTTTTTTCTTTGATTGAAACAAGATTAAGTCTTCTTGACGATCAAGTAAAGCTTCCGTTAAGTCATAAATTGTCTCTTCGGTAGAATCATTTTCAAAAGTATCTAACAAATAAACAGAATCCTCTTTGATATCAGAGAGTTTTTTGAATAATTCTTTTCTTTTTTCTCGGCAGGATAAAACATCGCTTTTTACAAGAACAATTTTTTTGGTTTTTATGTTTGATGATGGTCTAAGTACAACGACATCATCAGACATTGCTTCATCAAGCAATCCATTTAAAGCAACATTTAAATCTTTGACATAGGTTCGATTTTGTTTATTGGTTAGTACAATTGTTTTTTCCTCTGTTAGCACATCAAACGTGCTTTGTTCAATAATATCTATCATTTCTATTCCTCCTCAATTCATTATCTATTATATCACAACTATTAATAATAAAAAAACAATGATTTTACTCATTGTTTAGTGTGTTAAGGTACGATCAACAGCGAGTGCTATTTTCTCACATTTATCTACTAATTCTTTAAAACGCTCTGGTTTCAGTGATTGTTGGCCATCTGATAATGCTTTTTCAGGTTCATGATGAACTTCAATAATCAACCCATCTGCACCAGCAGCGATGGCTGCTTTGGATAATGATTCAATGTATTCCCATCTACCTGCAGCATGTGACGGATCAATAATAATTGGTAAATGACTTAATTTTTTTACCACCGCAACTGCGCTGATATCCAAGGTGTTTCTTGTGGAAGTTTCATAGGTACGAATTCCTCTTTCACAAAGAATAACATTTGGGTTTCCACCAGCCATGATGTATTCAGCTGACATTAACCATTCTTCAATGGTATTTGCTAAACCTCTTTTGAGTAGAATTGGTTTGTTTGTTTTACCAAGTTCTTTTAGCAAAGAGAAGTTTTGCATATTTCTAGCGCCAACTTGGATAATATCTACTTTTTCAACGAATAATGGAACATCTTCAATACTCATTACTTCGCTGACAATTGGCATATTATATTTTCTTTTCATTTCCTGCAAAATATCTAAACCAGGGATTCCTAAACCTTGGAATGAATAAGGGCTAGTTCTTGGTTTATATGCGCCAGCTCGTAGCATAGAAGCGCCATACTCTTTTACTAGAGGAGTGATAATGTTCATTTGTTCTTCTGTTTCGACAGCACAGGGACCACCAATAATGACGACATTTTTTCCGCCAATTTTTATACCGTCGACATCGACAATTGTGTCATCTGGTTTAAATTTACGATTGACCTTTTTAAATGGTTCTTGAACTCTGAGAACTGAGTCAACGAAATCATAGACATAAAAAGATTGTATGTCTATTTTCGAGGTATCGCCAATGACCCCAAAAATAGTAATGGTAGAACCAATACTTTCGTGGATATCAAACCCTTGGCTTTTTAGATTGGAGCGTAACTGCTCAATCTGTGCTTGTTTGGTTCCTTCTTTTAACTTAATAATCATGATTGTTGTCCCTTTCTAAAGTAAGCAATAGCTTCAATATATCCATCGAAGCCTTTTCCTGAAATTTGTTTGATACATGCATCTTTGATGACGGATACAGCACGAAATGGTTCACGACTATAAATATCAGAGATATGAACCTCAATCGCTTCGTATTTGCATGCTTTGATAGCATCATAAAGTGCATAAGAATAATGTGTGAGAGCACCAGGGTTGATGACAAGACGATGAAATGCATCCATTTTTTCTTGTAATAAATCGATTAGTTCTCCCTCATGATTTGACTGGTATATTTCACAATGAATTTTTTCCTTCGTTGTGTAGTCAAGAATCATATTCACAAGATCGTTATAAGAGGCAGTTCCATAAATTCCTGGTTCACGAACGCCTAACATATTTAAATTTGGTCCATTAATAACTAAGATATTCATCAATGATACCTTCCATTTCTTTTGAATGATACACTGTATCGTGTTCAATATGAATGATATAATCAGCGTATTTCTTATAGAGTGGATATCGTTCTTTTGCTAGACGATATACATCATCCGAACCTTTGATTAAAGGTCTGTTTTGAATTGATAAATTTGCGATACGATCTGGGCTTTTATCCAAAAAGAAGACAAGACCATTTTGTTTTAGTTTCATCATCAACGAATCGTTTAGGACCATTCCCCCACCAGTTGAAATGACTTGATTCAGCGATTTATAGATACTATCAACAAGATCAGATTCCATTTGTCGGAATGGTTTTTCACCAAATTCCTCGAAAATTTCAGAAACTTTTTTTTCTTGTTGTTTTTCAATCAAAGCATCGGTATCAACAACAATTTTGTCAGTGATTTCTCCAAAGATTTTAGCATACTTTGATTTGCCACTTAATGGCAATCCAATTAATACTATATTATACATCATTTTTTTGATTTGACGATAAGTTTGCTCGATTTGTAACGAGGATATTGATAAATTGAAAAAAAGTTCATGCGCTGTGGCTGCTTGAGCAACGAGCATATACAAACCACCAACTGCTTTGATGCCTAAAAGTTTGGCTTTTAAGACAAGATTAGTTTGTAATGGTTGATAAACTAAGTCAATTACTTCGGTAAGCGTAGGTATTTCTTCTAAAGGAAAGAAAAGTTCATCTTCATTATGAGGATACATTCCAATCGGTGTTGTATTGATTAAAATATCATAATCTTTCACTAAAGGTAAGTCTTGAAGACTAATCTCACCCTCGTTTTTTGGGTGACGACATATTTTTTTAACACTAGAAACGTGCTCGTTTACGCAAACAGCTTCAATTGTTTTTGAGGATCCTCCGTTACCAATAATAAGTACTTTTTTATACATCAAATTGATATGATAATGGTTGAGTAACTGTTTAAAACCGTCGTAGTCTGTATTATAGCCTATCCAACTTCCGTTTTTTTGAACGATTGTATTTACTGCGCCAGCGAAACTTGCATAGCCTTCCAAATGATCTAAATAAGGGATGATTTGTTCTTTATAAGGAATAGTTACATTAAAACCAGTAAAATCTTTCATTGTTAAAAACGAAGAAACATCATCTGTTTCTACTAAATGATAGGCCTTGTTTCCAAAGGACGCATGAATTTCTTTGGAAAGGGAGTGTTTTAATGTTTTTCCTAGTAATCCAAACATGTTATTTCATCCAATCTTTATTTTTTGAAAAGGTCATAAAATCTAAGATTCCAAAATAGAGAACACTATTTATGACATGTACTACACGGTTAACAATCGCTGGATCGTGTCTACCTTTAATTTCTAACATTTCCTCTTTCATCGTTTCTAAATTAACGGTTTGTTGAGGAAGCGCAATAGAAGGGGTTGGTTTAACCGCGACGCGGACAACCACAGGCATACCTGTCGTGATTCCACCTAAAATTCCTCCATTATTGTTGGATTTTGTGACGACTTTTCCATCAATAATTTGATATTCATCATTTGCTTCTTTTCCGGTTAGTTTTGTAATATCAAAACCAAGACCAAATTCAACCCCCTTAATAGAAGGCACACTGAAAAGTAAAGAAGATAAGTAACTTTCTAGAGATAAAAACAAAGGATCTCCCAGCCCAGCTGGTAATCCAACAATGGCGGATTCTACTCTTCCACCGACAGAATTAAGGCTTTCTTTGGCAGAAGCAATTCGCTCTTTCATTGCTTCTTCTTTTTGGTGATCAATCAAAGGAAAATCTTCAGTTTCTAATTTTTGAATCAAATTTTGTGAAACAGTTACTAAATCAAAAGAAGAATCAAAAATATCATTTAACGAAAGGATATGAGATCCAACAAATATTCCTGAATCATTTAAGACTTGTTTGGCAATTGCCCCTGCAATAACCATCAAAGCCGTTAGTCTACCTGAAAAAATACCTCCGCCACGAGGGTCTTGGAAACCGTTGTATTTCACTTGAGCAGGATAATCTGCGTGAGATGGACGAGGACGTTGTTTCAAAGACGAATAATCACTGGAAATTTTATTTTCATTTTCAATGATAAAAGTTAATGGAGCCCCGGTTGTATATCCTTCATATAAACCAGTGATTATTTTATAATGATCGCTCTCACTGCGTGAAGTAGAATAGATTGATTTTGGTCTTCTTTTTGTAAGTGCGTTTTGAATTAATTCTTCATTGAGTAAGATTCCTGGCGCAAGACCATCAATAGTGATACCCATAGCGTCACCATGGGACTCGCCAAAAAGAGTCATTTTTACGCTTAGTCCAAAGGTATTCATTTTTTCACCTCTTTATAATTGAAATGTTGATTTGGTAATAACACTCTCACCGATTGTGAGTACATCAACAATATTCAGTAATTCACCACGATTTTTTTTATCGCGATTAATATATTCTTTTAGTTTTGGTAATTCCACCGCGTCATCGGTTGGAAGATGATATTTTTTAAGTACTTCGACAAGTTCCTTACGTACATCATTCTTCGATAAAACCATCACCATACCAATCGCAACTGCCTCACCGTGCAAGTATTTTTGGTAGGCATAATAGGATTCAATTGCATGTCCAAACGTATGTCCAAAGTTCAGTGATTGACGAAGTCCATTATCGAATTCATCCTTTTCAACATAACTCTTTTTAATTAATAAAGAACGATAAATAAAATCGACGAAATTTTTATAAACATCTTCATTCTTAATTTTATAAAAGAGTTCTTTATCCGCAATCATTCCATACTTAATCATTTCTGCCATACCATTTGATTTTTGTCTGTCAGATAAAGTATCTAATGTGGTAGGATCAATAAAGACGGCAACAGGTGGATAGAAACTACCAATTACATTCTTCCCCTTCGAAGAATTAATCGCCACTTTTCCACCAACGCTTGAGTCAATTTGAGAGAGTAAAGTCGTGGGGATTTGAATAAAGTCAATTCCACGTAAATAAACACTGGCTACAAAGCCGACTAAGTCTCCTGTAACCCCGCCACCAAGAGCGATTAAACACGCATCTTTTTTAATATTTAATTCCAGTAACTTTTCAGTTATTTCTTCGAAAACCGCTAAGGATTTTGAAGATTCACCAGCAGGAAAAGAAAGGAAAATAGGGTTTTTACATGCGTTTTTCACTTTTGTAATATAGACTTCTGGTATGCAGTTATCTGAGATGATTACATATTGTTTTGTCGGATCTAAATATTCTTTTAAATGTCCAAGAAGATGGTTTTGAATATAGACAGTATATATGCCTTTCGAAGAAGTAACATCTATTTTTTTCATTTATTTCACTCCTCTACATAAGTAATTTCAGCACCTAATTTTTCTAAATCTTTAAAAAAGTCAGGATAGGATTTGTTTATCGCTTCTGCGTGTCTAATATAGACATTACTTGAAGCTCTAGAAGCCGCGACTGCGACACTCATAACAATACGATGGTCTTGGTAACTATCAAAAACTCCGCCTTCAAGTGTGTCTTTACCTTCAATCACGAGATAATCTTCGCCCATTGTCACATTCACCCCAAGTTTAACCAAGGTTTCATAAGTAGATAAGAGTCGATTCGATTCTTTCATTTTTAGCCTTGAAGCATTGATAATTCTGGTTGTGCCTGAACTTAATGCACCTAATATACCCAGTATTGGAGCGATATCTGGACACTGCGAAACATCAATATCGATACCATTGGTCTCGGAACGATAGAAATTGATTCCGTTTTTGGTATATTCGAATTTACCCCCCATTTGTGATACATAGTCGAGGATAGCCTTATCAGGTTGTTTTGAGTTAAAAGGTATATTTTTACAATAAATATCATCACTAATCGAACCAAGTACTGCGAAAAACGCTAGTTGAGAATAATCTCCTTCAACCGTTATATTGTTACTATGATATGTTTGATTTCCAGGAATCAAATATCCTTCGTTGGTTTCAATGATTCGAACTTGGAATTCTCTTAATGTATCAATTGTCATATCAATATATTGCTTGGATTCCAAATTACCCTCAATAATAATCGTTGAATCACCCTTTGTTAAAGGCAAAGCAAATAGTAATCCGGAGATGAATTGGGACGAAATATTTCCAGGAACACGGAAAGTTCCATTTGTTAATCCTCCAGAAATAATGATGGATTCATCGTTTTTTTGAAATGACATTCTATTTTGATCGAATAAATCTTCATAAACACTCATTGGTCTTTTAAAAAGACTTCTTTTACCGGTAAAAACAACTTTTTCCTTTGCAAGTGCAAATATTGGAATAATGAAACGGAGAGTCGAACCTGATTCATTGCATTCAACAAAGTTATCATCACTTACACTTATTTTTTTTATACCTGTGACAACTAATTCGTGCTCGCTTTTCGTGAATTTTGCGCCAAGTTTTTCCATAGCGCCAATCGTTGCGAGAACATCTTCGCTATAGGCGATATTGGATATTACAGATTTTCCCCTAGATAAAGAAGCTGCGATAATCGCACGATGAGATTGACTTTTTGATGGTGGAATGACTACGCTACCTTTTAAAGGTTTAGGTCTAATAATCACATTCATGAGTTATTCTTCTTTTCAATTTTAAGACGTTTTTCTCTCGAATCGACCATCAATCGTTTTAATTCTTCCCTGTTTTCGGTTAACATTGCATTTTTATATTGATCTAGATAATTTTCAAACGCTTCGATTTTTTCTAACAAAAACTCTTTGTTTGATAAAAAGAGTTCACTCCATAATCCTTCATTAATCATCGATATTCTAGTTAAATCGCGGTAAGAATCTCCGATAAATTTGGAGGTATCAAATGCATTTGATTCACTATTGACTAGCGCTAAAGAGATTACATGCGTTAATTGAGAAGTATAAGCAATGATATTATCATGTTCTAGTGGAGATAAATAGGATATATTTTTAAATCCCATTGTTGTCGCAAGCATTTCGACAACAGCTAGCGTCTCCTTCGTGTTTCTTGATACGGGAACGATGACAAAATTAGCCTTTAGAAAAATCGAAGGATTCGCGAATTCAACTCCCTTTTTTTCTCTACCAGCAATTGGATGAGTATACACAAGCTCATAATGAGGCATTTGGACTTGTTCAAGTTCAGAAATCAAAGCCGATTTTACCCCTGAAATTTCCACAATGATTGTGCCTGGTTCTATATACGGATTCGCTTTTATTAAGAATTCTTTGATGGAGTGGGGGTATAAGCAAATGAATACAACCTTGGTATTATGAAAAAAAAGTTCAAGATTCAGCGTACCTTCTTGAATGATTTTATTTGTTTTTGCATACGATAAAGCATCTGAATTGATATCAAACGCAATGATTTCGTTATTTTGATTTAAAGACAACGCGATTGAGCCCCCCATGAGCCCTAATCCAACAATTCCGATTTTCATAATTTACCTCGTTCTTATTTGTATCTATTTTATCATAAATATAGAGAAATACATCGAAAAACAAAAAAATCAATGATTTCGTCTTTTAGAATTTGATTTATATCAAATCTAAACTATGATATAATTAATTGTTAAGAAGGTGAAGCTAGTGTATACAGAAATTAATGTATTTGATTATGCAAATGAAGTCTTAAAAAAGATGAGTCCTGGGTTGTTTCTAAACACCTCTTTTGAAGGAATAGATAATACAATGATTATCGGTTGGGGTGGAATCAATGTAGAATGGGGAAGACCTATTTTTATTGTACTTGTAAGAGACTCTAGAGCTACCTATGATTTGATTGAAAAATCAGGTGAATTTACCGTTAGTGTCCCAATGAAAAATAAATTGTTACGTGAAATTGGAATTTGTGGGACTAAATCGCTAAGAGATATGGACAAATTTGATGTCTGTAATCTTACTAAAGTAAAAGGTAGAAAAGTGAATACACCAATCATTGGTGAATGTAATCTTCACTATGAATGTAAGGTTGTCTATAAACAAACATTAAATGCAAGTGCAATCCCTGGATATATCACCTCAAGATATTATAATAATAATGCGATTCATACAGTTTATTATGGAGAAATCATCGATCAATATTTATACGATAAGGAATGATAATATGATAGTAATTGATGGAAGCGAAGTAGCAAAGCAAATCAGAATAAAAGTAAAAAAAGAAGTAGCGTCCCTTGTGGAAAAATATCAAGTCGTGCCACATTTAGCCGTCATTTTAATTGGAAATAACCCCGCAAGTGAATCCTATGTTAGCGGGAAAGAAAAAGCATGTGAAAAAACAGGGATTCAAAGCACGGTGATCAGGCTCAATACCGATGTGACTACAAAAGAAGTATTCGAAGTAATTGAAAACTTGAACCAAGATCCTTTGGTTCATGGAATTTTACTACAATTACCCATTCCTCAACACCTAGATAGCGAGTTCTTGATTGATGCCATTCGTGACAAGAAAGATGTCGACGGATTTACTTCAAAAAACATCTCTAAATTATATGCCGGAAAAAAAGGAATGGTTCCTTGTACGCCAAAAGGTATTATGACGCTTCTCGATTACTACAATATTGATATCGAATCAAAACAATGTACTGTTTTAGGAAGAAGTCAAATCGTCGGAAAACCGATGGCCAACCTACTACTAAACAGGAACGGAACAGTAACAATTTGTCATTCTAGAACCAAAGATCTAGCTACAGTATGTAAAAACGCCGATATTCTAGTCGTTGCGGTAGGAAAACCAAAAATGGTTGACAAATCGTTCGTTAAAGAAGGCGCAACTGTCATTGATGTAGGAATTAACAGAGTCGATGGCGTCATTGTAGGCGACGTTGATTTTGAAAGTGTTTCATCGGTTGCGGCTTATCTAACCCCTGTTCCAAAAGGCGTGGGGCCAATGACCATTGCAACTTTACTAGAAAACACCTTAGAGTGTTATAAATTGATTGTTGGAGAAAACATATGATAGAACGTTATTCAAGAGAAAAAATGGTTTCGGTTTGGTCTGACGAGTCAAAATTCAAAGCTTTTTTAGAAATCGAATTACTCAATATGGAAGCTTTAAATAAGCTTGGTTTAGTCACGTCCGAAGAAGTATTATTAGCTAGAAAAAACGCTAAGTTTGATATTTCAGAAATTGAATCTCTTGAACAAATACATAAACATGATGTCATCGCTTTTACTCGTAATGTATCCTCCTATTTGGGAAATGAAAAAAGATGGATTCATTACGGTCTCACTTCTACAGATGTTGTTGATACAGCACTTGGCATCAGATTTAAACAAGCAAATGATATTATCGAAGAAGATTTATTAGAGTTTCAAAACGTATTAAAAGAAAAGGCCTATCTTTATCAAAACACCTATTGCATTGGTAGAACTCATGGAATTCATGCGGATATCACTGTTTTTGGTTTAAAATGGGCGTTATGGTATGATGAATTTAATCGTCACCTATCACGTTTTAGAAACGTTAGAAAAGAAGTAGAAGTTGGCAAAATTAGTGGAGCCGTAGGAAATTATGCGTTTGTAGATCCTTTTGTTGAAACCTACATCTGTCAAAAAGCTGGATTACAACAAGCTCATATTTCAACACAAACTTTACAACGAGATCGTATTGCCTCCTATTTATCCGTTATTTCGTTGATTGCGACCTCTCTTGAGAAGATTGCTTTGGAGATAAGGCATTTACAAAGAACAGAAGTTGGTGAAGTCATGGAATCATTTTCTTCTAGCCAAAAAGGCTCTTCTGCTATGCCACATAAAAAAAATCCAATATCTAGTGAAAATATTACAGGATTAGCGAGAGTGATAAGAGGGTATATGATTCCTGCATTTGAAGATATCCCATTATGGCACGAGCGCGATATCTCTCATTCCTCTGTGGAAAGAATTATCTTACCTGATGCGACGACTTTGATTGACTATATGTTGAATCGTTATCAAGGTGTTCTGTCTACTTTGATTGTGAATGAAGATCAAATGCTTCAAAATATTCAAAAAACCCATGGCGTTATCTTTTCTCAAAGAATTCTTACAAAACTCATTGAAAAAGGTGCATCCAGAGAAGAAGCCTATGATCTTGTTCAAGGCTTAACGAAACAAGCTTATCTTTCATCCACGCCTTTCCAACAACTATTACTAGAAAATTCAGCTATCCAATCAAAATTAACTACGGATGAAATCAAAGATTGTTTCACATTAGAATTTTATAAGTTACATGTTCATGAAATATATCAAAAAGTATTTTCTTCCTAGGAGGGATTCGTTTGAAAAAACTCGGACTCGTTATTATCCTATTTATGGTGTTTCTAACACCTTCTTTGGTAATGGCCGATGCCGACACCTCATCCTTAACAACCTTAAGAAATCAAGTATCGGATTGTATTAATGTTCAAAATGCATCGGCGCATTATGAAGAGAATTCATATAATGCATTCTATAATGAACTCACATCACTTGGTGGTTTAGCGGCAGTGGATGCAATCATTTCAGATCCATTATCTTTACAAACGACGATCGATCAAATGAGCGCTGATTTAGAACGAATCTTATCCTATCTTACAATAGACTCAACTTATATCGCAGTGATGAATCATTATTATACTGAGAAATCACGAGTACTGACTACTTATACCGCAAGATCCATCGCAATCTATGAAGCCGAACTATCTAGAATTAAGAATTTACTAGATGATCCAACAACTGGAGAAGCAATGTTTGCGACGCTCAATACAGATATTACTGCTTCGTCTAGTCTTCTAGTATTATTAGGAGACAAAACCGATTTGTTAAGCGCTTCAGCTGAGGCGGAGGCTATTTATCTAGATGGTGATTTATATTTGCCACAAACCTACATATTATTTGTTCAGGCATATGATGCAATTAACGGAATACTATCGGTATCCATCGGGTTTACCAAAGAACAAGTGATTGCTAGCGCTGACGCTTCAGTTAACGAAGTGAATGAGACTTTGGTTGAAATCAATCATGCACTCAGTCTCTTAGTAATGAAACCAGATAAAACAGATTTTACTACCTATTATGATAATCTTCTAATTTCTTTAGATGAAGAATTGTATACACCAGATTCTGTTTCTAATTACAAATCAGAAATAGAATCAATCAACCAAGAAGCACTGAAAGATGAAACGACATCAGCGGAATTAGAGGGGTATCTAGCAGACCTAGTCAATGCAAATAATCTTTTGGTTCTTCGCGCAGATACATCGATTCTGGAAGAATTAAACAATCAAGCAATTATTGGATATTATGAAGAAAAATCACTTTATACAGAAGATAGTTATCAATTATTTAAAACAGCTGTTTTAGCTTATGGAAGTTATCTATCGATTAACGCCAAAATGAATGACGCGAATATAACGCAAGCTGAGGTGGATGCCTTATCTGCGGAGATTCAAAACGCGTTAGATCTTCTAGAACGCCAACAAGACAATACTGTATTACTTGAAATTTATCAAGAACGGATTTTATCAGACGATACAATATATACACCAAACTCGGTTATTTTATATAATGATGAACTTGCGCGAATATCCGTATTAATCGAAAGCAAAAATTTAAATGAATCTCTTTATAACGAAACATTATTAGCACTAAATAATGTTAGCCAATTATTAGTTTTAAAAGCAGATTACAGCCTATTAGTTGCGTTATATAATACTGCGCTTACCTATGACAAAGAAGATTATTCGAATTCGTCCTATTTATATTTACAACGGATGATTGATGAAAGCGAAGCAATCATCACCAATCCAAACATAGATCAAACGTCTGTTAATACAATGGTTGCCTCCCTGCATACCGCTATAGATCAGTTAAAAAAACCAATTGGATTAATCACAATCCATGCTGGGGATGAATTTAATATTTTAGACTATGTAACGATGGGAGAAGCGTCTATTCAAGGAATCACTTCAAGTAATAGTAGTGTCCTATCTGTAGATGGATTTGGAAACACACACGGTATTAAATTTGGTGAAAGTGTTGTGACCGTTTATTTGTCCAGTGGAATTACAGAAACAATTCAAGTATTAGTGAAAGAAAATGTATCTACATTAACTTTGTCGCTTGCTATTTTAGTTCCTGTACTTGCGAGTGGTTTGGCCGCGATGACATTATACTTTAAACCAGAAGCTTTTAAGCTTGGAGTAAATCGATTATGGAAAAAAATCAAGAAATAAGTTATCAAGAAAAATTGAATACCGCTTTTCAATACCTTCAGAAAACATTGTTATTGAAACCAGAAATACTACTTATTTTAGGATCCGGACTGGGTGGATTTACGGATCATTTATCTATCATTCAAACCGTTCCATTTTCCGCTATCCCTTATTTTCCAACGACTCAAGTCGTTGGACATCAATCAACACTTGTCCTTGCGAAGTATCTTGAAACACCTTTATTAATTATGAAAGGAAGGAATCATTACTATCAAGGGTTTACCGATGAAGAAATGAGACTTCCTCTTCAGCTTTTTGCATTGTTAGGGGTTAACAAACTAATCAACACCAACGCTTGTGGTGGCATGAATCCAACATTCCAACCAGGAGATATTATGTTGATAGAAGACCATATTAATATGATGGGAAGAAATCCTCTGAATGGAGACAATCTAGATTCGATTGGCCCTCGCTTTTTTGATATGAGTGAACCCTATGATCAAAAATGGATTCAGATGGTGCAGAAAATTGCGGTGAATCATAAGATCCTACTTCAAAAAGGTGTTTATGTTAGTTATTTTGGTCCAAACTATGAAACGAAAGCCGAAATCAAAGCCTTTCGTCAACTGGGAGGAGATGCTGTTGGAATGTCCACAGTTCCCGAAGTTTTGGTTGCAAGGCACGCCGGAATGCGAGTTCTCGGACTCAGCGTTATTACCAATATGTCCACTGGCTTAAGTGAGAAACAATTATCTCATGATGAGGTGATTGAAGTATCGAGTAGAGTATCAAAAAACTTATCTACTTTATTGCAAGAATTTATTAAACATATAAATAATTCTTGATTAATGAACTCGTTTTACATATAATGACTTTGGGGAGTGATAAAATGTCGACAAAAAGGTATTTATATCGAGATACTGAAAACCAAAAAATATTTGGTGTCGCGAAAGGATTAGCAGATTATTTAGACCTAGATGTAACTGTGGTTAGAGTTATTTGGCTAGTCTTAGTTTTCTGTGCAGGGACAGGAATCTTAGCTTATATCATTATGGCCTTAGTGGTTGATCCAAAAGATGTAGTTATGGCCAAAGCTTATCAAGAAGAAAAAAAGAAGACTGTAGTGGATAACGACGATCCATTCGCAAAATACGATAAATAATCAATTTAAAGGCACCGTGTCATCGGTGCCTTTTTTCTTTACATTTCTTTTACATAAGGTTTACGAACCTTTGATATTTTGATTTTACATTGTTTTGTACAATAGAGTCGTAATCAAATATAAAAAAGGGAGAGTTTTTATACAAATGAGAAAAATATTATTAACCTTAAGCTTTTTATTCGCGGCAGTTGCTTTCTATGGATGTAGCGGCGATACAACTACAGAAGCAACCTTTGATTCTACTAGCAACATCACAGTTTATACTAGAGATACAACCTCTGGAACAAGAGAAGCGTTCTTCAAAGGCATTGGCTATGATGAAGCAGTGAAAGATAACACAAAATTAGTCAGCACTTATGTTGAAGTTGACGGAAACGGTTCAATGATTACCAGCGTTCAAAATGATACATTCGGTATTGGATATATCAGTTTATCCTCTTTAGAAGGTACTGGACTCGTTGGATTAAACTTTGAAGGCGTTGAAGCAACAAAAGACAATGTGTTAAATGGAACTTACGGATTACAACGACCATTTAATTATATTGTAAGATCTGATTGGTCAGGAATGGATACAGAACATCAAATCGTTGAAGCGTTTGTGGCT
This sequence comes from Candidatus Izemoplasmatales bacterium, assembly GCA_050177605.1. Lineage (GTDB taxonomy): Bacteria > Bacillota_I > Bacilli_A > Izemoplasmatales > Hujiaoplasmataceae > JAHIVB01. The sequence goes on from JBFXGX010000005.1 coordinate 85,097, forward strand.
TATATGTCTACAGTAGATGGAAAAGCTACAATTGCCGCTAAACATGGTATTTTAGAATCTTCTTCAAATGATGTATTATGGGATAGCATTAAATCAAATTATGAAGTATGTAGTTTAGATAATTCAAACGTAACAATCTACTTTGGTGGGTCAACATCGGTAGAATCTATCGCAAAAGCATTATCCGCTGAATTCAGCGCAAAATGTGGTAACTTCATTGCAGAACACAACCATACAGGTTCGGGAGATGCTTATATTCGTACCCAAGGAAGCGAAGCTGATGGCGCAAACAAACTACATATCGGATTTGCTTCACGTGCTTTCAGTTTAACGACAACTGAACCAGCTGCCGCAAATACAACAGGATTAATCTGTTTAGATGCAGTTGTTATCGTACTCAATGGTGACAACCCATTAATTACCAACATTACAGCTGATGAAATCAAAAAGATTTATGCAGGTGAATTAACCACTTGGAGTGAAGTAGAATAATTATTCAAAAGTTTAGTGCTAGACACCTAAGTGGGTGTCTAGTCTTTGCTGTTTAAGGAGTTTACATGGAAAACAAACTGACACTACCTTTATCTAAAAACAAAAGTGCGCACAACAAAATCGTGGATCAAACCGTTAAGTCTTTCCTCCTTATTCCAACGATTTTGAGTGCGTCATTTGTCATATTAATCCTCTTTTTCATCGCAAAAAGAGGAATCTCACCCTTTATCGCAAGTGACACGCTTGAAACACCGGTAAATTTGTGGCGTTTTATCTCTGGAACAACGTGGTTTCAACCTCCGATAACGTATGGAATATTCTTTGTTGTGATCAATACGTTATATATTGTTATACTTGCAGGACTGATTGCGGTTCCGATTAGCATTGTGACAGCACTATTTATTGCCAAGATGACACCCAAACCAATTTCAAATTTTTTTCAAACAATTATTGAATTG